>NZ_JAPUVQ010000050.1:0-89270 GCF_029255145.1 Accumulibacter sp. | reverse complement strand
CTGGCCAACACCCTGACCATCAAAATTCACCGGATGGCCAGCCCAGCTCATGATCGCGCTATCGCCGCGCTCCGCGAGGAACTCACCCTGCAAGATTTCCCGCATCCGGAAACCGGGGCAAGAATGACCTTCGCCCTCGTCTAAAGTGCCAACCGGGTTTCCTCCGAGATCAGGAAATCTGAACTTGCTCTCGAGTTTTTCCCAGATCATCGATTCGACCGTATCGGGATTCCGAAGCGATACGACCCGAACTGGCTTGGTTTGACCGTACCGATTCAATCGGCCCACACGTTGATGCAGGCGCATCGGATTCCAAGGCAGATCGACATGGATCAGCGCGCTGCAACGCTCCTGAAGGTCAATCCCCTCCCCGCCTGCCTCTGTCGACACCAGGAACCTCAGCCGCCCTGCGTTAAATGCGTCGCAGGTATCTTCTCGCCGAGCCGACAGTGCAATCACGCTACGATCAGGGTGGCGAACATCTTCCAGCCTGTTGTCGCCATTCATAAAGCCAACGGACTGTCTGCCGAATCGTTCCATCAGTGCCGCTACAACGAGAGCTTGCGTTCGCTTGTACTCAGTGAAGAGCAAGACTGGTTGATCTGTGAACCGCTTGCTGATGACGTCGAGAACCCTTGCAACTCTAGTCTCGCTGACTACCGCGCGGCCAGCGGCCAACAGATCGTCAAGATGGCGCCCCTCGTCTTCCATGAGTTGGATGCGATTGCGCTTGTCATTACGGAGCCACTCCTCGAAGACGCGCCCAGCGTCGTCTGAAGACGAATCGTCAGCTTGACTGTCTAGTTCGGCCCGGGTCTTTGCGGCCATAGAGACCAGCCGACCGCGTCGAGTCTCCAAAGCCGACAGGACTGCGGCAACAGAGCTCGACGCGAGTTTCTGCAGCGCAATCAACACCAGCATCACCTGCCCGCCTTCCACTTTTCCAAGGCTTGATGCATACGCCTTACCGGCCATGATGAAGCTGGACATCAGTTCGTAGAACGATTCCTCCTCCCGCGAATAGGTGAAGGTCTCCGGGAACTGTTCAATTGGCACGAAGAGACGATTACCCTTCATATCCGTTGCTTTTTGCTTCGCGTTCCGGATAAGAAACCTTGGCAAGGCTCCCAACATAGAGCCTTCGTTTCTCTTCGGTCCAAATACCTGGGGATCCAGCAAGCTCATAAGTGACCAAAAACCGTAAGCCTTTCCACGGTGAGGCGTTCCGCTAAACAGCAGACATGACGGCGTCTTGCCAGCTGCTTGCAGCTTCTCTACGAGTTCAAACCCGTGGGTCTTTGTTGCGCCCTCCTCAGCGTTCAGGTGATGCGCCTCATCAACGATGAGCATGTCCCACTGAGGAGCTTCCAACAGACGATCATGCCTTCCCTTGTGGTCCGCTCTGAGTGTGGGCAGCGACGCAATGACGATCTGATGGATGCCCCAAAAGTCAGACTTGTGGGTATCCAGGTCGGGGTGATACACGGCAGCCCGGATGTCGAACATCTTCTTGAGACGCTGTTGCCATTGCTCAACCAGCTTTGCAGGGGCAAGTATCAAGAGTCGTTGCACGGTGCGGTTAGCCAAGAGCGGCCACAAAATCAAACCCGCTTCGATCGTTTTCCCCATGCCGACATCGTCCGCAATCAGCAGCCGGATTGGCCAGGTCTTAAGGGCGCGGTGGCAAACCCAAAGTTGATGAGGCAGGAGCGAAATCCTCGACCTGGTGAACACACCCCAGGAATCGTTTACCGATCGGATCGCAGCGGCCTGAACTCGCAAGGCAACCTCCAGTGAGGGCGCTGTCTCCTGGGTTCGGATGGCATCGTCGAGGGAGGTAATGACCAGCAGTTCCGACGCCAGGACTTGCTCGATGCCATGGGTGAATCTGACGACGGCGGTATCTCTGTCCGTCAGCATCACCTGGCCAATACCATGGCGTTGATGCCTGACGTTGGCACCCGGGTGGAGAGGTCGCAGTGTTTCGCTCATGCTCTTTCGCCCTCACCCACAGTTTGTTGTTCATTCACAGCGGTCCTCCCCCGTTAAGCGCAAGCACTCGGGCACGCAACGCAGCGTCCGACGCAACAAGCTGAAGAGGTATGTCGTACGCACCGTCGAAATGCGCTGCCTCTTCTCCCAACTCGTCGACCAGGGCCTGATAGATCTCCTGGCTAGTAGTCGGGCGATCGTATCCCATGCCCTCCATCATGGCGCAGAGACTCTCATTCGGCATATACGCTAGTGCCCGAGCGACAGGCCCTCCAAGCAGACCAGCGCGTAGCAACTCCCTGATGATCAGATGTTGACCCAACCGAAGCATGCCGCGCATCGTCGGCGCGTCAATCCCCGAACCGCTCAATGAGGCGTCTGCGCTAGGGGCCAGAAGGCTCCGGGTCTGGCTTGACTCTCGAAGATCGACCGTTGAAAAGATGTGGACGTAGACATCCAGCCACCGAGCAACTCGATAGAGGCGCGGGAAAAGGTCCATCCACTGCTCGAACAACGGTGAGTCCTCCTGGATCTCGCCGTACTCTCGAAGGATGCCCATCCAGCCCTCTGCATTGAGATCCGGCGAACCCTCACAGATCGTTGCCCACCACCCCCGCGAGTGCAAATACTCCAGAAATCCCTTGTTCTGCGCATCGGTGACGCGACCAATCCGGCGCATCAGACCAAGGCTGAACACCATCATCCAAGCCTGTCGGTTGAACGGGGTGGAACTCAGTGCGTCCCGATTGGCATGTGCCGGCCACAAATCTCTGTCATAGGCCAGCAATCTCGCATGCTGTTCTTGCTTCCACCAAGCATGGATGGCATGCAGGTCAGGAAACATCGCGTAGTCGTCGACAATTTCTTCATCGCTGATGGTCACGAGGCCAAGCCGGGTCAGCAAGATAGTGCGACCTGATTCGTCGAGCTCCTTGATGGCTTCCGAGTCGGGTGCCAGCGCAAACAACCAACCAGCGTTATGCCGACGCGACAGCAAATATTCGATGGTCTGATGACTGTACAAGTTCGCAAGGATCCACCGCACCGCGGCCTGCTGCACCTCAACACCTCGGGCAGCCATGATCCAGCCTGCGACAGTGGACGGATCAAAGGACGCATTTGGCAGGTACTGCAGTACCGTATCCCACGCTGCCGGCGCAACCCAATATTCATCATCGAGTTTGGCATTAGGTGGTGCAAACAAGGCCAGAAGGTCTACTCCAGAATGCCCCTCACGCAGAAGGAGTCGGCTCATTTGCCACGTGCCGTCTTTAGCGCGTAGCTGAACCTTTTCGAACCCGGTGCGCCAGCCATAATCTTCCATCAGGCCTGATGGCCACTTGTCGATCACAGCCGCGATGTGCTTGATATCATCCGGAGACATGCACGCCTCGGGGAGCAGCGAGAACAGCGCCGCTCGATCAAGCGGCAGCAGTGTTGGCTGCTCACCCTGATCCGCGCACTTCAGCCATGCCGCGACCTCATCACTGCACCACGTGGACTTTGGATGCGTCTGAGCGAAGATGGGCCACTCTGCGACCACAGGCAGAACATCCCTCATCCGGTCGAGATCGACCGACAGCCGAAGCGCCGGAACCCTTGCGAAAGCCGCATCTGGGCCAGGGAGCCCATTGGGCACATCGCCGGTAGCCTCCAGAATCGCACTGAACAAGGCAAGCGAAAACTCGTGCAGCAGGCGAGCATCCTCCGAAGGATCGTCAGGTAGATCCGAGAGGTTCACCGACTGCCAGAAGCTGGCCCAAAAAATGGCAGCACTCTGTGACCCTGTGCAACCCAGATCGGCTCCACACACGGACCAATCGCTGCGGCTCTCTTTGAGCAACGCGACAACCCCGATGCTAATTACCTGCGCGAGCCTTTTGGCCTGCTCAGCGTTTCGCCTCGCGGCGCGCCCGGAAGCGAGATTGGCGCGGCCAGTGTCGATCTGGAAAGGGGCGTTCAGGACAAGTCCATGAGCGGAGGTGCCACCGGTTGGCGCTGTAACCCAAATGGCGGGTACCGGGTGTCGCTCGGAGCGTTCGAAGGTAGCTACGCCGTCGTTACCGAGACGCAAGACCGCGGAACCAAGCGACGACTCGAAGACCAAGATTCGGGAGGTGACAAATCCGCTCCGAACAGGAAGCCGGCACCTGCCGACTGAGACCGTACACTCGCCCGCAACGATCACCTTTGGTAACCAATGATGAACCTCGTCATCGACGGTTACCTTACGAATCTGGCGAGCGAACACTGGCAGCAGGCCAGCGAGTGTGGAGAATCGCTCCCCGAGTTCACTGCGTTTGGAACTGTCAGGCACAGCAAGTTCTACGAGCGTCGTACGCAGCGCCTTCCCAGTCCCCAGGTGCCTTGCTTGCGATTCCCGGGTCGGGCCGCCCGGCACCCATCGTTCTGGCAGGCAGCCACCTACCACCCTGAAAGAAAGATCGCCGCTCCAAACACGTGGAGAGTCCGTCGCAAGGAGCACACTCTTGAAGCCGAGCCCGAACTTGCCCGTCACTTCTTCAGCATCGCTCTTGGCCGTAGCTCCTAGCATCAACATCCGCTCCAGGTCGCTCCCGAACTCTGACCGGACGTTGATACCGCGCCCGGTGAAGTTCACCGGGCGCCCCCAGTGCAGAAAGCGAGCTACGCCGTCGGTTTGTTCAACGACAAAGCGGCCTATCGCACTTGGATCGAACGGGGCACGTCCGTCAGCCACCTGCAGCTGCTGGAATTCAGTGACGGCATCGTCCGCGTTCTGGAACAGCTCGAAGGGGATGCTTGAAATTTCATACTGGTTGTCCGAAATGCGCTCGCGGATCCCATCCAGAATCACCTTCTGTACGTCACCGTCGCTGGCGACCACCTCACCCAGCCCTTGGACCGCCAACCGGTAGACATCTTCGGCGTTGCTGCCCCTGCGCCCATGTTCCTGAGCGCTCGCGCGATCGCGACGCGCCTTGTCAACCCGCCCAAGTGCTGCCTCGATAGTGGGATGCCTGCGTACCCTGGGAAGCTGCTGCAGCGAGTTTTGTAGACTCTCCAAAATGAGTTGGCGTGCAACCGACAGCGTGATCTGGTCAGCTTCCGCGAATGATGCCCAAAGCGCGTCAAGATTCGCATGCGGTTGATTAAACACGCGCACGAGCAGATGCTCGGCTGTCTGTTGGAGCAGCCGCTTGACATCCTCGACGCCTCGCGTCGCCAGGTCTTCCAGTGGGCGAAAGGTCATCACGACCCCGTAGCTGATCTGCCAGGAGAGGTCACCGACCAGCAATGTGTCCGCCTGGTCGTCGGGCAGCAAGGTCAGTTCAAGCCGCTTTCCGACTAGCGACTTGACCGCAACCTTGTTTCCGTCAGCGATTTTGACTACCGGTTTCACCACATTCAGCGCTTGTGTGGCTGTCATGTCACCCATCGTCCGCCGACGCCGTTCAGGCCCTTCTTCCCAACCTGGGTCGACCCAGCCAAGAAAGTTCAAATAGTCCTCAAAGGCCAAGGGCTGCAGCCAGGTTTCCGCCATGGGACGGGCGGCTGGCCCCATCAAGCCGAGTAATGCCCCTACCGCGCCTGGCGCGCTTGTTGCGGAAAGTGGCTCGAACAGTTTCGTTAATTCCTGCACCAGCGCACTGGCGTCGTACACCGGCGTGCCAGCTGCAGGCCCGAGTGCATCCGTCGGAGGCGTGCCGATGTTTCGAGTGATGACACCGCTCAGGATGCCTGTCTGGCGGTCATCCAAGAGCCTCGATTCTTCGACCCCGAAAACATCCGTGGCCAAGGTGTCTGCACGTGCCCACTGGCCGTTCATGGCGAGTAGATGCAGAGCCGGCAGCGATGCCTGCAGCTTCTCGATCGAGGTGGAACAGTTTCGCCACTCTGCCAGGTATCTCAAGAAGAGGTCGACAGCAACTTTCTCTGTGCCGAGAGCCCTGATTTCATTCAGCACAGCCTCGGCCTGAAGTTGCGGCAACTGCGACGCGATGCCCTTGACCAGATCCGCAATCACAGCGTTTCGGTCCAAGCACACCAAAGCGCGCTCGATGATCGCCCACGCAGGCAGAGATTCCAGCCGCGTTAATGACGAAATGTGGTTCACGAGAGCTTCTGGAGCCGTCAATGCGCAGGCACCGACCGACAGGTCGACGGCGCTCATCATCTGGGCCAGCACCGGCAAGGCCGATTGGCCTTCGGGAAAGAGCTTCAGCAGTCGGCTATAGCCTACGCTGGCGCGAACCGCGTCAGCGAGCGAATCCTCGCCAGCGTAGGCAAAGTCGCACTTCTCAGAAAGCGCGGCGATGTCGGCCTCCAAGCCGGCAACGCGAATCACGCTGTCGGGCGCAATGAAGCCGCCTGCCCGCAACGGAACCCATCGTTTGGAGCGCAGCAAGGGAAGTAACTCACTTGAGTGCCGAGACGGGTCGGGCAACTGATCGAGAATGTAGTGCCAGTGTTCTTCGGGCCTGGGCTCGGCCAGTACCAAATTGACAGCGGCCACTGCAGACCACGCAGGGATCCAACGAGACTGGTTCGAATAGTGGTCGGCGCCATCGGACGGGACGATGAACCTCAATCGGTGGGATACGCCTGCTGGCAGTTTCGGGCAGGCACCCAAATAGCATCTTTCATCTATGCCGCCGAAGGTACCTTCCGTGTCGAAATGCAGCGGCAACCGATGCCACGCCGTCTGATCCTTCACCTGCCCGAGGATCAGGTCCCGTTCAGCCGTGGAAAATTCTCGCGCTTCCACCCGCGTGAAATCCGTCGCGTGCCGCAGTCGACTTGTGACAGTGCTTTCCTCGACCTGTCGGAGACCCAAAGCGACCCACAGCGCACCCGGGATCTGATCACCGAGGTCGCTGGGCAACACGTTCCAAGTGTCGGCATCGACCATGCGCCAAAGCTTGACCCATGGCGTCGTGCCACCGCCAGGCTCCAGCCAAAGAGGATCGCTGGTGGATAGGAAGTGACTTGGCGAAGCATGCAAGAGGTACCGTAGGGCCTTCGCGGCCTCGGGAACTGCCAAGTCGCCCGCCGTCGCCAACCTGACCAAGGCCCGTCTCGCATCCAACGCCCCGAGCGCGGGCGGCGCGTTCGCAGCGCCGATCGCCACCAGCATGGACGTGATATCCGAGCTGGCGGGCACCAGCTGCTTCGAGGATTCCACGTCGGCTTGTACAAACGCCACGACAGCACGATCGACAATCAAAGGCGCCGACTTCGGCAATGCCGCCGCGAGCGCTGGGAGGTGCCCGAATCGGTTTACGGCATCGGAGACCTTGAAAAGCAGGCGTCGCTGGTGCACCCCAAGCAGGTCTTCCAGCGACACGCCGGTAACAGAACGGTCCCTGACGTTAGTCGCGCGTAGAACCCGCAGCCCACGATGGCTGAGCATGAACGGCACTTGCTTGCCGTCATCGCCCAGTGCCTCGATAAGCTGTTCCGCCGCCTTCAAGACGGACTCCACAGTGCCGTGCTCAGCCGTTGCCCCGCGCTCCAGGCGCTCAATTTCACGGTGAAGGGTGGTCAGCCATGCTGCAACATCGCTCTCTCGCGGAGCAGTCGCAGGCTTGCCCGGGGGCGCGCCCAGATCACCCGGGAGCAGCACAGCATGGGTGTCAGCCGCCACCAGCTTGCGGTAGAGTTGCTCTGGGATGGCACCCTTCGCCGCCACACCTTGAGGGCCGATTGACAGCCGTCGATCCGGGGCGAGGAACGACACCAGCTTCTGAAAAAGCGCGCGGTTGGCGCGAACAGCCGGCAACTCGATCTGGAGCATCACTCCCCTGAGCAACGCCACCAGCGCATCCTGGACCCGGCTCGTGCCGACATAGGGCGTCTGCTCCATCTCCAGGAACTGGATGAGGTACCCGAGCAAGGTCTCGCTCGCCAAGGTCTTCGCGCCAACGCCTTGCAGCGCGGTAAGCAGCGCCGCTTCGTCCCAAGTCGATGGCGCAGGTGCGAGAGAAGGCGCATCGTTGTCGATAAAGACCACACCACTAAGCTTTGCAAGTCCGGGCAGCGCTTGCCACGGCCGAGAGTGGTCTCGCATGGATGGATTTGGAAGAGGCAACATCCTGGCGGCGTCAAGCCGAACCAAGGTCCAAGATGGGCCATCCGCGCTCAAGCGTCGAACCCATGCAACCTGCCTGCAAACATGTGCGCCAAACGCCTTGAAAAAGCCCGTCGCGGCGGATTCGCCATCAGGGGCACACTTTGCGATGGCGCCGGTGAGCGCGGTCAGTTCCTCGTCGCGCAACCCATTCGCGCGTGCGTAGGCGTCCAGTGCGGGCAAGAACTCCGGAAGCACCACCTCCTGCGCCCGGGACTGGTTCCAGTGCTGCAACACCAGCTGCTGCGAGGCATGGCGTGGCAGATTTTCACGGGGCACATGCAATTGTTCGTAGTCCGCACTGCCGCGCCGACCGGCGTCAACAAAGAACTGCCCATGTAGTACGACGCGGTGCTCCCGGGACGTATTCGGCATCTGCGCGACATAGTTCAGACGCAGCTCCTCGGTCGGCAAGAAAACAGCCCACTGCAGCACGAGGCGTCCGACGCGCTTGTCTGCATGTGCAAACATCACAGCACCTTCCGGGCGCGCCTTGTCCGGAACGCTGCCCCACTTTCCCGAATCCAGGATCGCTATGGACTTGGGCCAGCTGTCATTGCTACGAAGCGACGCGAATGGCTCCGACGAGGTGGCGACGCGTTGCGACACCAAGAACCGCAAATGCTCCGGCCTTGGGCGTTGATCAGCCGCGGTCCCGGCGCATTGCAGACGATCGTTCTCGTGGTCCAAGCGGCGCGTGCCGTCGTCGCTGAGTTGCAGCTGGACCCTGAATGCGCGCCCACCCGCCGCGCCTGCAAAGCGAGCGGTATGAAGGTGCCGAAGCAGCGGCAGCAGCAGTCCCAAACGCTGGTCAACGTCCGCGACCGACAGGAAGTCCAGATCCTCAGCGTCGCGATCACCGGGGAATCGGTCGATAATGCCTGGCAGCTTCTTGCCATCCAGTTCGGCAAGATGGTCATGCTGCCTAAGCGGCACCCAAAGCATGAACCACGTGTTGCCGTTGCGAGCTTCGTCTTGATCGCGGGCCACGGCCAAGAGGCTCGTTCGATCAGCTTCGCTGATCTGCTCCCAGCGCTGGTGGGTTTCAGAGGTGTTGTCGTCACCGAACCACGGGCTCAGAATCTCGCAGTGCTCGTCCCGCCCGTCGAAAGCAACGTAGAAGAAGCTCTCGCACAAGTGGAAAACGCTCTTCATGCCGAGGCCGAACTTGCCGATCGCGCCGTCATCGGCAGCCTTGCCGTTCAGCCCGAAGGACTTGATCGCCTGCTTATCCTTTGGCTGGAAACGTCCGTCATTTAGTACCCAAAGCGCCGGGCCTTGGAGCAACGGATGGTCAGCACCCGCGGTAAAACCAGCGTGATGTCCGAAGACGAGGCTTCCCGCCCCCGCATCGTCCGCGTTCTGGACCAGTTCCTTCAGGATCGGAAAGCCACTCTTGTACCGATCCCGAAGGTTGTCGGCGATCAGGTTGACGTAGTTGGTTGTGTACTTCGCCATCTCGTCATTCGGCGAAGGATTGAGCAGCCTTTAGGCTGAAATTCAACGTCGTGATTCCTGGAACAATCACGACGTTGAAGGAGACCGTCGTCGCAAACGCCGGATCAAGGTTCTGTGTGTCTGGCTGAATGTCCATTTGTGTTCTCTAGCGCGATTTTTTAGGTTGCGGCTCTCGCCACTCTTGCTGCGTCGGGCACCAGAAACTGACGCCCCAGCAATTCCCGGTTCAGCTCCACCGTACCCGCCGTCTCGTCGAGCACCAGTACCGCGGCTTGATCAAGGTTGAGCACGCGCTTGACGGCATTGACAAAGCCGCTGATGCGCATTGCGGGCATGCCAAGGCGCTGCGCGAGGGCGGCTTTGGAAAGCTTCCCGCCACGAGCCGCCAGTGCCTCCAACAGGGAGCGCACCTCGGCATCGGCCGGCGCCACCCGCGCTGCCAGCGCCTTCTGCGCCGTGTAGGCGGGCGACGCCTGAAGGGCGTCGATCCAGTTCACTGCGGGCGCGGGTGCCGCGACGGGTAGCGTCCCACCGAACAGATCGATCTGTGGTGTGGGCGAAGCCAGCGGTTTCGCTCTCGGCGGCTTCTTCGGGAGCACCGGCGTTTCAGGGCCTCCTGCTGGCAATGCGGCCTCCAGCGGCGCCCACCAATCCGGTTGTGGCGCAGCCGCCACCTGCCAGCCCTTCAGCACCATGTTGCGTGGCGTAAACACGCTCAGCGGCACGACGACTTCCTGTGCCGATGCCCCGCCGTGATAGCCGTTCTTCCTGGCTCCGTGGCGGACGCCTTCCGACCAGATGCAGAGTACCGCGTTGCCGGATGGCGTCTTCACGCGACCACCCTCGAAGAGCAGCTCGCCTGCGTCTGGCGTACCCGATGGCAACCGCCAGCGGTCGCCTTCCCCCTGGCCACGCTGCACCGTGCCATCGTCGATCACATGTCCATGGTCGGCGGTGACCACGACCACCCGCCGCGCTCGACGTGCTTCGCTCAACAAGGGCCCAAGCAGCCGCAGATCATCGATCGTCCAGCGCACCCGGATCTGGTTCGAGCCGCTCAGGTGGTCGTCGACGGCGTTGTAGACGACCGCCACCACCTGCTGCTGCGGCGAGGCGATCGCATCGCGAACCGTCGACGACAAACCTTCGGCGTCTGCGAGATCGCCCTTGTGGAACACCACCGGCCTGCTCCCGGCGCGCGACGCGCCGACCAGGGCAGGATGCGTTGCGAACGCGCTCTTCTCCTGCGCTGCTGCGCCGACCACCAGGCGGCCCGACAACAGGCTGCTGCGGCTCACTTCGGTAATCGTCGGTAGCGCGGCGATACCGACCGCCAGTGTCGTCGGCGAAGCCGTGACCTGCTCGTCCCATCCCAGGGCCTCCAGGCCCTCGAAAAGCTCCCGAAAGATGGGGTAACTCAGTCCGTCCGCCACCAGCAACAGCACCGGGGTTTGCTTTGCCAGTGGGGCAAGCAAGCGTTCGACAATCGCTTCCACCGGCATGCATGCGGGTTCTGCCCGGGGCTCACGGTTCCAGACCTGCAGGGCTTGCGCAAAGCGTTGATTGAATGCCTCGGCCTTTGTGCGTGCCGCTTCGCGCAAGGCAACGAAGGCTGAAGAAAGGCCCGGCAGGTCGTCGCCGCCGAGCAGTTTGAAACGTGCCCAATCGACGAAAGCGCCTTCGCGGGCATACCGTTGCGCGAGGTCAGCGAACCCGCTTGCCCGACCTTCGCTCGAATCCTTGCTGTCTGGCCGCTCGGCGATCAGCCATCGACACAGGCGAACGGCCATCTTCACCCGCAGCATCCGTGTGCTTGCCGGATCGGCATGGGCATGGCACGTTACCGAATCGGCCGCGCCTTCGATGGCCTGAAGTTGTGCCGTCGCTGGCCCGGCCATGAAGGTCTTGAGCGCATCCGCGAGTAGTGCAAGCCGCTGCTCCAGGCCGAGCGGAAGCACATCGCTCAGACGCGCGCAGGTATCAACATGAAGCTCGCGCAGCAGCAACTCGGCGCGTTCGATCACCTCGTGACGCAAGGCCGGCGTCAAGGCCTTCAGACACTTCGCGGCGTCATTGCCCCAAAGACGTCCCTCGGCGGTGCCGATGCGCTTGCCGCCGATGAAGCGTTCGAGACGTATCGCGGCGGCGGCAAGCTCATGCACGCCTTCGCCCTGTGCCGACAGCACCACGCCGCACACCAGTCCGAGCGGGACGGCATCCCGCGTGTTGCCGGCCATTACGCAACACATGACCAGCGCGCCTACCGCTCCGGCTGAATCGCCGAGCCAGGCGGTGACCTGCGGTTTGGCCTGATCGGGCAGATCGTTGAAATACCCGGCCGCGTCGGAACCCAGAGACCAGTTCAACAGCATTGCCGCATCCGGCGTCGAGGCATCCAGACTCAGGCACCGGCCAAGGACGTGACGCCACGCCGTGTCCATATCGAGGAAGCCGTTGGGCACGGGCGGATACGCACCGACGCCGGACCGCTCGACAAGCAGTTGCGCCATCCACCGGAAACGGCCGAGTCGCGCGTCGATCTCGCGCGCCTTGAAGAGCTGCTGCACCATTCCCCAGGCGTCGGGCTGAAAAACCTGAGCGCGGGCCAGTCGGGCCACCACGTCGCCGCCCAAATCGCGTGCGGACAGCGGCGTCAACAGGATCAGGCCGGGGCAGGCCTGCTCCTCAGCGCCCTCTTCCAGCGCGGACAGCGCCTCGCGGACCATCAACGGGCTGTCGCACCAGCGCAGCCGGAACGGCCGGCCCGACAGCTTGATGGCATCCGGCCACGCCGCCTGCGTCCTGGTCTGAATGGCGATGACCTTGGCGTCGCTCGCGCGCTCCAGCACGGCGAGCGCCTGTGCCTCGAGCTGCGGCAAGGACAAAGGCCCGGTGGCACCGGTCACTTGCTGCTCCCCGGCCTTTCGAGCCGCCACGAGATCGACAGCCGCAGGTCCGTGTCCTTGTCGAGTTTGGCGTGCAGATCGTCGAGCAGCGCCAGCGCCTGCGTGCGGTCAAGGTCAGCCGCGGCGGATTCCTGCACGATTACCCGTGGCCTGGGTGCCGGCGCAGGTTTTTCCGGCGGCAGCGGCGGCGACACCGGACCGGGAGGCGCTGGCGGCGGTGCCACGGTCAGCAAGCGCACGGCCCTGCCGCGCTGGTCGTCGAGCGCCGCCTTCAAGCCGATCGCATGCTCGTCGGCGGCCAGTGTCTCGCACACCCTGGCGACGATCGCCCGCGCGGCGGTTTGCCGCTCGTCGTTCAGCGCCTTCATCGCCTCGAAGATGTCCCACGCTGCGGTGCGAACCGCTTCATCCAGTTCACGTGCCCTGGCCAGGGTCTGGCGCATGGCGACCTCGGAGGTTTCTATCGTTGCCCCGGCAAGGGTCGTGACCACCGCCGCGCTTTCGGCACTCAGCAGCCCGGCGAGCAAGGCCAGCGCCGAACGTGCCGTCTGCAGGCGACGGTTGTCGCTCGCCGCCGGGAACAAGGCCGACTTCTCGTTCAGCGTCCTGACCAGGCTGCTGATCGGCTCGCGGGCCTCACGCGCCCTGGCCTGAACTTCCTCGACCAGCCTGGCGACGTTACCCGCATGGCGCGATGTCGGGATCGTCAGACCGAACAGCGCGGCGGCACGCTTGCAGGCGGCCTCCCAGTCGCCGGGTTCGGGCAGGATCTGCTCGCGCAGCTCCAGTTCGTCCGGCATCTGGTCGATGCTCGCCAGGTAGGGGACATGGCCGCGCACGAAACGGCGATTCGTATGCCCGGCGAAGGCCAGGATGATCAGGTTCTGCACCTCGGCCGGCAGCCCCATCGCCAGCGGCTGGTCGATCCACTT
This sequence comes from Accumulibacter sp., assembly GCF_029255145.1. Taxonomy (GTDB): domain Bacteria; phylum Pseudomonadota; class Gammaproteobacteria; order Burkholderiales; family Rhodocyclaceae; genus Accumulibacter. Next base: position 75,873 of record NZ_JAPUVQ010000050.1, on the reverse strand, counting down.
GCGCAGATCGGCGACGGTGATCGCGGCGCCCGCTTTGGCCTGCTCGCGGAGAAAGTGCGAGCGCCAATGGTCAAGCAGCACAAAATGGCTCTCGCCCGTCTTGCCCAAATGCACCGGGTCGGCGATCGAGCGGATCAGTTGCCGCAGCACGCGATCGCCGACCGGCGCGCGTCCGTCGGCGCTGCCGATCGCCCGCTCCAGTTCCGGCCACACTTTTTTCACCACCGCTGGCCTCACCTCGGCATCGAAGACCGGATGCGCCGGGTATTGGTGCCTGAAGAGCTGGTCGAGCAGCGCCTCGAACGCCGATTTCAGGTTCGCCCCGACCGGCGGCAGCGGCGTCAGCGTCCGGTCCAGCGAGCGGAACTGGTCTTCGGGCGCCATCGGGTTCACCACCGCGTCGCGCGAGTCGCCGGCGATGCCGTAGGCCACCTCCAGGTATTGCCGAACCCGCTGCTGCAACTGGTCGCGCTGGTTGCGCAGCAGCGCCTGCGCCGGCCCGCGATCGACCAGCGCCAGGTGGGCGGCCAGCTCGTTGAAGCGCTCCCCGGTGAGGATGTAGTCCAGCACCACCAGCCGGCCCAGATCATGCTGCGCCCTGGCGCTGAAGAACGACGGCAGCCACACCAGGGTCTGCGTATCGTCGCCGCGATAGTCGGCCAAACGGACCAGATCGTCGGCCGGGGTGAACTGCGGGTCGTCGAACGGGAAGTCGATGACCACGCTCCAGGTGCCCGCGCGCCCGCGCAGCTTCTCGTCCGACATCTCGCGGACGTTCTCGAACAGCACCTCGACCTCGCGCCGGGTCCCGCGCCACAGCACCGTGTAGGTGGCGAAGAGGTCGTTGGTGTCGGTCACGCCGAGTTGCTCGAACAGCATCTCTTTCACGCGCCGCCGGCGGTTGCCCGGGTTGTCGCTGGAGGCAGCCGGCCCGCGCACGATGGGCTCGATGTCGACGCCGGTGACCTGGATCGAGATCAGCGAGTTGGTATCGTCGGTGACCTTGATCTCGCCGATGTCGGCCGCCCACTCCTTGCACTTGCGCAGCACGTCCTGGGTTTCGCGGCCGGGGATCGGCGAGCGGATCGTGCCGTGGTTCAGCGCGGCCAGGCGTTGCGCCGTCAGGGCCTTCAAGGAATCGACTTCCGGCACCAGCGCGCTCAGCAGCAGCGTCTTGATCAGCCGCGCATCGTTGCGCAGCGCTCGCGCCCTGGCCGGGTCGGCGTCGCCGATGCGGATGTTTTCCCAGGTCACGCCGTGCTGGCGTTCCAGATGCGGCAGCAGCTTCCGCCGATACAGCCGCTTGGCGTTGTCGAAGTGGATGCGCATCGCTTCCGAAAACGGTTCGTCGCCATCGGCGATCACGTCGAAGAGGTCGCCGACCGGGATGATCTGGCCCAGTTCCAGGTCGTCGCGCCGATCGACCAGCAGTTGCAGCATCAGCTTCAAGGCCGTGCGCTCGCGCTGCAAGGCCGCCGATACGGCAATCAGGGTCTGCACCAGTGCCGGGCTGAACGGATAGACCTTGCGGAACATCTCCTTGTCCGCGGTCTCGGTCAGCAGCGTGTTCCAGACCTCGGGCCTGACCTTCTGGAATTCATCGAAGGCGTTGCCAAGAGTCTGCCGGGCCGCTTCGGACAACGGCCGGAGCACGCGCTTCTCGGCGATCGCCGGCAGGTTGCGGTCTTCGAGCGTGATGCGGTGGAAGCGCGCTTCCCAGTGGCGCAGCACGTCGCTGAACTGCAATTGCAGCGAGCCGGCGAGGTTTTCGCCGACCAGTTCGCGCAGGTCGCGTTGCCGGGCGACGAAGCTGACCAGCGGAATCGGCCGGTCAGCGTTGCCGGCCTCGACCAGCTTGACGAGCTTGGTGCCCTCGCTGCTGACGAAGCTGACATCGGCCGCCCGGCTGGCCAGCCACAGGATCAGCTCGTCGAGGAACAGGATCACCGCGTCGTAGCCGAGCGCGTGAGCGTGGCGGCTGATGATGCTCAGGCCGTCGTCGAGCGGCACGAAGGCCTCGCCGCGGCTCTCGGCGACATCGGCGATGGCCGTGAAGTAGCGGCTGATCAGGTCGCCGACCAGGCGCACGCGGTCGTCCCCGCTCGGCGGCTCGAGCATCGCGGCTTCGAAGCTCGTCGCATCCCAGCCGCCGCTCAGCTCACCCCAGCCGCTGTCAGCGCCGCCGCCGTTGTCGTCGGCATCGGACCCCGCGTTCAGATCCCGGAAGAAAGCCTCGTCGCCGAGGCGATCGCGCATGCGCACCGCGTCTTCAAAAAGGCGCTCCGACAGGTAGAAGCCCGGGATCGGCGCCTCCGGATGGCGCTTGCGCACGAACTCGGCGTAGCCGCCGAGGATCGCCGACTCCATGCTGCGCGCACCGATCATGTGATATGGGACGAGCAGGAACCTGCGCTCCTGCGTCCAGCCGTTGTGCTGAGCGACGACGTCGGCCAGCTCGGGCATCGAGCGCGCCGACACGTTGTTGTCGAGCAGCAGGTTGAGCACCGCCATGAAGTGGCTCTTGCCCGAGCCGAAACTGCCGTGCAGGTACGCGGCCTTGCTGGTGCCGCCCTGGACCGACTGCTTGATGAAGTTCAGCGCATCGTTGAAGGAGGCGTTGAGCTGCGGCGTCACCACGTAGTCGCTCAGCGTCGCCTCGGCATGCGCCACGCCGTCGGCCAGATTGAGGACGAAGTCGCCCTGGTGCACGCGCTCCGGGATGGCGATCAGGTCTTTCAGCAGCGGCATCGAATGCTTCCTTTCCGGCGGCCCGCCCCTTGGGGCCGACATGTTGTCCAAACGAACATGTGGCGACAACCTGTTAAAAATACGATCATGTTTTTAACAGATCGTGTCGTGCGGTCGGCCGATTTGCTCATCGCGTCAGCAGCGCGAACAGCGCCTGGTTGATGAAATACACCTCACGGCCGATCTTCTCGCCGTGCAGCACGCCCAGGCGCTCCAGTTCGCGCAGGTACTTGGCACAGGTCTGCCGCGTGCCAATGCCGGCACGTTCGAGGAACTGGATCTTGCAGTAGGGCTGCCGGAAGATCTGCTCGATCAGGTCCTTGCTGTAGACGCCGGGCGCCTCGCGTTGCACGCGTTCGCGCACCGCTTCCATCAGCGCCATGATGTCGGTGATCTGCTGGCGCGTGCGCAGCGAGGTCTGCTCCACCGCGTCCAGCATGTATAGCACCCAGTCGCCCCAGGCGCCTTCCTCGGTGACCCGCCGCAGGCCTTCGTAGTAGGCCGGCTTGTGGTCGATGATGTGGCGCGACAGGTAGAGCACCGGCAGGTTGAGCAGCCCCCGGTCCACCAGGTACAGGATGTTCACGATTCGCCCGCTGCGCCCGTTGCCATCGGGGAAGGGGTGGATGGCCTCGAACTGGTAGTGCACCAGCGCCATCTTCACCAGCACGTCCAGCCCGCTTCCCGGCCCCCTTCCCGGCCCGCCTCCCGGCCCGCTTCCCGGCCCATCCTCGGCGTGCATGAAGTTCTCAAGGTGACGCAGCTTGTCGCGGATGACCGCTTCGCCTTCGGGCGGCGTGTAGATCGTCTCACCCCGGCCGTTGGTGATGCGTGTGCCGGGCGTACGACGCACGCTGACGTCGGTCTGCTTGATGAGCTGCGCGATTTCGATGAACAGGCCCGTGGCCAGCGGCCGTTCCCTGATCTGCCGGAAGCCGTAGTTCAGCGCCTGCCGGTAGCGCAGCACCTCCCTGGCTTCGGCGCTGGCCGGCAGGGCTTCGTCCGACGCCGCCTTGAACAGCTCGTCGTTCGTCGTCAGGATGTTCTCGATCTCCGACGACGCGCGCGCTTCCTGCAGCACCAGGCTGTCGATCAACATCGCCTGGTTCGGCATGCGCTCGGCCATGCCCTTCAACTCGGCCAGGGCACGGCTGGCCGTGATCGCCTTCTTGAGAACGGCGGCGGTCTCCACCTCTGCCGCCGGCGGCAGGGGGGGCAGGTCGTTGAAGGGCCTGTTGCGGTCGAACATGTCGGCCCTCCTTACGTTGCGCTGGCCGGCGCAGACGCCGCGCCGCGGTCGCTGACTGCGAATGCCTTGTCAATGTCTCTGATCAGGGAATACGACCAGGCTTCACCCGACGCCAGAGTCACCGTATCCAGGCCACGTGGCATGCCAATGCCAGCGATGACGCACCATGCGCAGAGGTGCGTGTAGGTCATCGGGACCGTTGCTGGCGATTGCGTCATGCTGCAGATCTCTTGCGCCCGCGCCTGGCCGCCGTAACCGCCGGTTTCCAGGCACGCAGGTCATCGAGCGTGAATTGCAGTGCTCGCACTTCGTCGGTCACGAAACTCTCGTAGTAGTCGCCCATGCGTGCGCCGAAATCGGGGTTCATGTCGTTGTGCCATTGCTTCAGCCAGGGCAGCAGTTCGAGCAGGCCGGCGAGCAAGGGTTGTAGCCGTTCGCGGCTCCAGCCTTCGCGTTCCTTCATGTCGATGAAGTAGGTGGCCAGGGCCGTGGCCTGCTGCAGATGGTCCCAGCCGGCCCAGGCGATGACCAGGCTGCCGTCGGCGCCGCGTTCGCAGCCGGGGTAGCTGATCCAGCGCTCCTTGGGCACGTCCAGGCCGCCGCGCAGGCGCCAGTAATCGGTCTTCAGGAAGTCCTTGCTCTGGTACTTGGGCGGCACCGGGATCTTGCCGACTGCTTCGCCGACATCCTCGCGCCGCTGCAAAGCCCAGGTGTCTTCCCACTGGGCACGTTTGCGCAGGCCGGTGTCGGCGTAGCGCAGCACCGGCAGGAAGGGAACCGCTTCCGACGCCACCAGTTCGGCAACGAGTTGGGCGGTGTGGAAGTCGGCGTGACCCGCGTACAACCCGGCAATCTGCATGAAGTCGGAGTCGCGCTGCAGCGCGTCGGCGAGGCGGCTGGTGCTGGTCATCTGCGGCGGCTGCCCGGCGCTGCTCGTCCAGTAGCGCGGCGACTCGATCCGGGCCAGCAGCCAGTCGCGCAGCGCCGCCTGCTCAAGAGACTCCCACGGGGTAGATTCCCAGCGGCGCTTGCAACTGGGCGCTTCGATCAGACCGATGCTGCGGTCTGTCTCGATCAGCGAAATCCGACGCTGAACCAATGCCTGATAGTCCGCTGGCCAGTGCGGAGGGATGTCCGTCTTGGGCTTTATGCCCAGCCACTCAAACCACTTGGTCTGTAGAGCGCCTTCAAGGATACGGCGAGCCATCACGATCTCGAAGGGACGCTCGCCGAGCGCCACTTCGGGTGGCGCAGAGTGCTCAAAATCGGATTCCTTGCTGCCGGCGGGCAGCAGACCGTAGAGGCGGTAGCAGCGCCAGTCGAGTTCTTCCTGGGCAGCGATCATCTGGCGGCGAAGGCGGGCGGACTGGGTGCGGGCAGCGTCAAGGCTTTGGCGGGTGGGGAGGGTCATGGTTTCAGTCCTCGCGCCCCGGCTGCGCCCGGTCGACGCGCAACTCGCGCTGCCAGGCACACGCATCATCGACGGCGGCGAAAGTTCCCGCTTGCGCGACAGCGGTCAGCGCCTGACGAATTGCCGTCTGACGGTGGATTTCAACGGCGATGTCTTCTTCCCTGATCGTCTGCGCGTGCGGCAGCGCGTGCACCGCTTGCATCAAGCGCGCCCATTCCTGCTCGCGCTCGGCAGCGCTGCGTTCGCTGCGCACGACCAAGACTTCGACCAGAGTCCCCGGCGCAAAAGGCAGGTGTGTGATGGTGAGTTCGCCAGAGGCTTGAATGCGGGCAGTGGTTTTATGGACTTGCATCGTGGTCTCCTTCGGCTACGCGCGAGGTATCGAGCAAGGCCGCCGGGCTGATGGCTGCCAGTTCGTGGGCGAGTCGGTCGAGCGTTTGGGCGATGTCCAGCGGGCGCTTGTCGGTTAGTGGGAACTCTGCGACCTTGGTTGAATTGAATGCGTAGAAATCATGCCACTTCTCATCCTTGCTGCATCCACCACCGGGTCCGCCCTTGTTGTGACAAACCTGCTGCAGCCAGAAACACGCCACCGACGAGTTGAGCAGTCCGAGCAGGCCCAGGTGCTCGTCCTCGCCGGCCCCGGCGGGCAGTTTGATCACCGGTGCCGTCTGCTTGAAGACCTTGCCGCCGCGATCGAGGACGAAGTGGTTGTGGGTAGCGATTTCGGCGAAGGTGATTGTGAGCGGTGTAGTAAACCGGCTCTTGAAGAACATCGAATACTCGAACCACTCAAGGCCGCGCTCGAGCTGCGATTTCCCATATGCCACGCGACCCGAGAGCCCAGTCTTGTAGGCCCAGAGAGCGCTTTGGGTTGCATAAGAGGCAGTGGCATCGAGCCCAGGCGCGCCATAGGGCCAGAGCGCAACAGTCGGAGAGTCAATAGACCAATCGCGAACGCACTCGCCATCGACGGCGGGTTTCGTGTGGGTCGGGTCGATTCCTAAGCGCAGCAGCGCTGCTTCGCCGAGCAGGTAAGCGTCGTCTTCTCGCGTGACCACTCCGAATCCGAGATCGGCGCCAAGGTCCCGAAGCCTTCCACCTGCTGGCTCTTCGAGTTGCTCGCGCAGTTCAGCGGCCCCACCGCCACCGATGCTCCACGGGTGCTTTGCAAACGTCGCCCGCGCCGTGTCAGCCACGCTAACGAACTCGCTCTCGGAACCCGTGCGGTCGATCTGCCCCACGATCGCCGACCACACCATCCCATGTGCCGGAGTTTCCGGCGTGCTGGGCTCGCCCTTGATGCCCATCACCGTGCGCACGCCATCGCCGATGGGTGGCCGATGGCGGCCAAAAAGGATGACAGTGGGCGTGCCGTAGCCCGGTATGTAGGCGCCAGACGTATCAACCACATGCGTGAGATCCAGTCGCGGCAGCACCTGCTCGATCAGCTTGCTGCCGAACTCGCGCTTCATGAACGAGTTGGCGGTGATCAGCCCGACGAAACCGGCAGGCTGCGCATCGCGCCCAGTGACAGCCAGATCGAAGAAGCGCTCGGTGAACGGCGCGCCGAGCGAATACTGCCGATGGCAACTGGCGTAGTACTTGCGATAGGCCGCATTGAGCGCAGCGTCCTTGACAACGATATAGGGCGGGTTGCCCACCACGGCGTGGTACTGCCGACCCAGAATCGCCTGCACCTCAGCCAGGTCTTCGCTGGCGTAGGCATGCGCCAAGCCTGTATCGGCAAAATGGTCGGCTTCCTGGAACATGTCGTCGGTGGCAGTCAGTCCAAAGCGCTTGCCGTGCAGCAGGCTGTCGCCAATGGCGACATGAATCCTGAAATCCGGCGCCTCGGCCATTCGGCGCACGTCGCTGGCCCGCAATGCCGCCAACAACAGGCGGAAACGCGCGATGGCGACCGCGAACGGATTCAGGTCAACGCCAGCGACCGCGTCCAGCGCTTTCTGAGCGATGTCGCGCCGGTTGCGCCCCGGCTCGTTGCTCGACCACTCGTCGATCAGGCGATGGAAGCCGCCGAGCAGGAAGTGCCCCGATCCGCAGGTGGGATCGATCGTCCGCACTTCGCGATAGCCAAACTCGTTGATCGCCGGGGTCAGCGTCCGGTCGAGGATGAACTCCTCGACGAACTCGGGCGTCTGCAGCAGCGCATAGCGCTTGCGCGTGGCTTCGCTCAGGTCCTGGTACAGATCGCCGAGGAAGCGCGTGTTCCAGGTCGGGTCGGTGAAGTCGCGAATCAGCGCCCCGGAATCGGCGGCGACCTCCTGCCAGAACTGCATCACCGCCATCGCCGCATCGCCGCTGATGCCGAGGCGAAAGACCGGGTTGTGGGCGCCGTCGAAGAAGGTGTGCAGGCCCGGCAAGGCACCGGCCTCCTGGAAGCAGCCCATCAGGTAGTCGCGATCGTTCTGGTGCGGATGTTCACGGAAGTACGCGTCATGCCGGTCGCGTGCCAGGGCCAGCCGGCCTGATTGCGGCGTGCCGCTGATCCACGGCCGTTCCACCAGCCCGTTGTCTTCGATGAAGCGCAGGAAGACGCCGCTCAACAGCCAGTGCACGCCGGCCTGGGTGATGACCTGCTCGGCCCAGGATTCGAAGGTCTCGGCCGTTTGCCCGGCATCGCGCGCCGCCTGCCACTCTGCCTGAAGCCGGGTGCGCAGCTCCGGTACCTCGCTGGACGGGCTGAGCACGCGTTCGCGCAGGTCGTCTTCCAGCCGCTTGAGCAGGCGGGTCAGATCAGCGAGCAGGACTTTGGCATCGATCATGTGCAGGCTTCAATTCGTTCGCAAGTTCTGTGTTCAGGCCGCGGAGGCTGCGCGGTGCAGGTTCCTGGCCCAGGCGACGGGAACATTCGCCCACTGGGTTGAGGTGATGATCGGCACGGGGACGTCGTCGATGGTCGGCAGTCCGGTGGCCGCCATCGGCAGCAGCATCCACAGGCTGGCGGGCCTGCCCGGCCGGCCGATCTCGTCACGCAGCTCGTCGATGAGCGGCATCAGGCCGTAGCGGGCGATCAGACCCGAGTTGACCAGCAGCACCGGGGCGGTGGCTTCGAGGAGCGCCTGCTTCACCAGCGGCAGCGCCTTGTGCACCAGGCGCATCAGGCGGCTCCAGTCGGTGCTGGTGGGAGCGGCGGCATCAGCCATCAGAACGACGTTCCAGTTGACCTTCAACGCTTCGGCCTGCTGGCGCAGCGCCTTGAGCATCAGCGCCTCGAAGCTCACCCGCCGGTGGCCGAAACGGCGCAGCAACTCGGCTTCGACATGGTGCGCCAGCCGCGGCTCGACGGTGAGCACGAGAAATCCGCCGGCCGTGCGCGCGTACGCCAGGCGGTCTTCCAGCTTCTGCGCCTCGATGGCGGCGGCGGAGGCCTCGTCGCTGCCGGCATCCGCTCCCGGCAGGCCGCGCTCCATGGCCGTGGTGGCGCGGGAGTATTGCGTGGTAGTGCCCGCCGACGGGCCGAGCGCTTGCGTCGAGGGCAGGTAGCCCGGGCCGGCCGGGGTGTCGTCGCTCCAGACCAGCAGCGCGCCGACGTCGGCCAGCAGGGTGTCGAGGAGTGGGCGTCGCGGCAGCGGCTGTGCTTCGGGGTAGCGGCCGGCGACGCGATCCTGCACATCCTTCGGCTTCAGGAAGCGCACCCCCATCAGCGCGCCGAGCGACTGGCGCAGGGCCAGAGCAGCGGCCATGCCGCGTGGATAGATCTCCTGGCGGCTGGACAGCGCCGCGCGCTGCGCTGCGGCGGTGGCCAGGCGCAACAGGCGCTGCGCCGAGAGCGCCGGACTGACCTCCGGCGCGGGCACCGACTCCAGTGTTTCGAGCGCTCGCTGCGGCGTCAGCAAGGGTTCGGCCTGCGCGCAGGCGTCCGCCGACGCGCCGAGCCGGCGGGCGTATTCGGCCAATTCGGCGGAAACGGCGATCAGCGGCAGGGGGCGGTGTTCGAATTCCTGAAAGCGCAGACGCTCCAGATGGGCTTCGGCTTCGCAACAGGCACGAACCACGGCGGTCGCCAGGCGCAGGCGCTCGGCGTCGTCCTGCGACGCGCAGCCGCGCATGGCGAGCAGCGCCAACGCCAGCTCGGGGACGGTCATCACCCCGCCCTGGGTGGAGAGCAGGCTTTCGAAGTGGTTACGCAGTTCGGTGAGCTGCGGCGTTTTCAGCCAGCGCTCGCGGGCTTTCAGCAAGGCGGCGGAAAGGTCGTTGCGGTCGATCGCAAGTGCGCTGGCGGCGACGCCCAGCGGTGTCCAGAGCGTCGAGCCTTCGGCCTCTTCCAGGCCAAGGTAGATCGCCAGTGCGGTCTCTTCGACACGGTCGTCACCGGCCGGCCGGCGCGGCAGGAGCTGCGCGGCCAGTTCGTTGACGCTGATCGCGCCGGCCGCTGCCGCGTCGTCGTCGACCTCGTGCAGCGTCGGGCGGCCTTGCACGAGGTCCGGCCGGATGGCAGCCAGGGCTTTGGCCTTGAGGCGGATTTCCTTGCGGATGCGGTCGCCGACGCCGCGCAGGTAGCGAAAGCGCACGCGATCGACGGCCAGCAGCTCGAGCGCGTTGTGGATGGCCATCGCTTCGAGCACGTTCTGCGCTTCGACGCTGTAGCCCAGCTCGGCCATGTTGGTGCTGGCGGTGGCCAGGCGGGCGACGGCTTCGAAGGGGTCTGGCGACGACTGGCTTGCCGACGCGCCGGCCTCGAAGATCCGGCGCCAGTCGCGCAGCATCTCTTCGGCATTGTCGAAGCGCTTGCGCGGGTTGCGGTTCAGCGCTCTGGCGAAGAAGGCGGTGAAACCGTCACGCAGCAAGGGGTCGAAGCGCTCGCTGGCGAGGGTGGCTTCGCAATCGAGCATCGACGCTTGCGTCTTGCCATCGCCCCAGCGCGGCGCGACGCCGGTGACCATTTCGTGCAGGGTGACGGCGAGCGCAAAGCGCTCGGCCTGGAGATCCCAGCGCGCCGGTTTGCGCAGAGAGAGGAAAGGGTCGAGATAGGGATGCGTGCCGGCGGCGATGTTCTCGGCCGGAGTGCGGGTGAGCGAGAAATCGAACAGCACCAGTTGCAGCTTGCCCCGGGTACCGGCCTGCGACATGCCAATGTTTTCGGGCTTGATGTCGCGGTGGGCGACGCCCTGCTGATCGAGGTAGTCGACCGCCTGGATCAGCTCTTCGCCGAAGCGCTGCAGGAGGTCGAGCGACAGGCGGGCTCCGTCGCGGATGCGGTCGGCCAGGGTCTTTTCGCCGGCCTTGTGCATCAGCAGCGCGGTCCGGCCATTGACGGTGAGCGTGCGCTGCCACTCGACGATATTCGGATGGCGTAGTTTGGAGAGTGCTTCGCCCTCGGCGGTGAGGCGGTCGTTGAGGCTGGCGTCGAGGGCGACCTTGAGGATCATCTCGTCGCTCCTGCCGTCCTCGCGGACCAGCAGCACGTCCGCCGACGAGCCTCGGCCCATCTTGCGAATGACCGTGAAGCCCCCTTCGATGCGCTCGTCGGGGTTGGCTTCGGCCGGATCGACGGTGGCCTCGGGCTCCGGGGTCGTCAGTTCATCGACGACCTTGTCGAGGTCCTGCAGGAACTCGTCGATGGTGCCATAGCGGCCCATCACGTCGGGACAGGTGCTGTGCTGGATGAGGTCCTGCAGCTGCCTGCCACAGCCGTCGAGCACGTCCGACAGCCGCAGGCCCTGCCCGATGCGCAACTTTTCGGCGAGATCGAGCACCGAGCTTGCCGGTGGCTGTCCGGAGAAGACGTGATAGGTGATCGCACCCAGGCTGAAGACATCCAGGCTTGGGCCGTGCTGCGCGTCGGACTGCGAGGTTTCGGGCGCCAGATAGACCAGGCCGGGGTCCTCGACGTACTCCTCGACGTGCATCGTGCCGCCGACCGTGCGGCGCGCGGGATCGGCGGTGTCGGTGCCTTGCGTGCCCTCGCGTGCGCCGGTCTGCCAGTTCATGATGCGCGGCCGTGGCGTTGCGCCGGCGACATCCTGAACCAGAATGCTCTGCGGGCACAGGGCGCGGTGGTACAGGCGCTTCTGATGGGCGTACTTCAGGGTCTCTGCCAGGTCACGGACGATCTGCAGGCTCTGGTCAACGTTGAGCTGTTGGCTCCGCTGTTGGTCCCGCGGTTGGCCCCGCTGGTGGCCCATTTCGCGCAGCAGGAAGTCGAGCCGGATGGCCTTGGGGTCGTGATCGAAGATGAGCGCCGGGCCGAGTTCGGTGTCCTGGTAGTCCTTGACCTTGACGATGCCCGGGTGGTCGATGCCTTCGAGGATCTGGAACTCTCGCTGCGCCTGGCGAACCAGCGACCTGCGCGCATCGGGCGTGGTGGCGGCGGCGACGGTGTAGATGCGAATACGCCGGCGTACAGCCGCCATCGCGGTGTGCGTGCCCTCCCAGTCCTGGTACGAGCCGCCTTCCGCCAACAGCGCGCCGAGCTGGTAATCGGCCACCTTGCGATGCTTGTTCGAGGGCCTGACGCCGGCCTCGGCGATGGCCCGGGCGAGCACCCGGGCGTGTTGATGGTCGACGCGGCCGAGCTGGATCGCGCGGGCACTGGCGGTTCCGTTCTGCAGCGCGCCGATGATGCCGGTATCGGACTCGCTGTTCGGCTGACCGCGCAGGTAAGTGCCTGCCCGGGCCGTGCCACTGAGCCGGCAGTCAAGGCTGGTGGCCGACAGGAAGATCAGCGGCTCGACGAAGGGCAAGCGCACTTTCGCCCTGAATACCGACGGCTGCCGCCGCAGCAGGCTGGCCAGCCGCTTCGACTTGCGGTTGGCGAGGATCAGCGGGTTGTCGTAGGCGCGTTCGCGACCATCGGTGACCCACAGCCAGGTGTGGGTGTCGCCGGTGACGACGCCGGGCCGGCTCTTGATCTCGATCAGGAAGAGACCCGCCGGCGTCAGGATCAGCGCGTCAACCTCGTTGACCTTGCCCTCGTCGTCGATGAATTCGAAGTTGGTCCAGGCGTGCCAGGGCTCGCGATCGGGAAGCTGGTTGCGCAGCCAGTCCAGCGCCTCGCGCTCCCAGGCGAACTGCGACTGTGAGACGGCCTGCCAGCGGCTGAGACTCATGGGCATTCAGCTCGCTCCGGCAGTCGGCGGGTTGTCGTTTTGCCGAGGCGCGTCCGGGACGATTTCCAGCAGATCACCGAGCCCGCAGCCGAGGACCGTGCAGATTCTCTCCAGCGCGGTGAGATCGACGCGGGTCGCGCGATCGCGCGTCAATGCGGCCACCGTGCTGCGATTGACGTGCGCCAGCCGTGCCAGCTCGGTCGTTTTCAGCTGCTGGCGGCGCATCAGTTCGACGAGGTGCGAACGGACCATGGGATCTCGATTTATGGCGGGGTGTTGCGCAGGATAGCACCGTTTCCTGATTGACAGTGGCAGCGGGCCGGGCGCCTGACCAGACGCCTTGCGGGCTTGCGCGGCGTCAGCGGGGGATTGGCGGTGACGTTCCGCTGCTGGATGACCTGCGTTTGCTGCCCATCGGGGTCTCGGGCATTTTGCATGGTCTCGCCGCCGACCGCCAGGCGGGCGTCGTCGTGATCGTCGCCGCCCTGCGCACGGTGGCGGGCCTCGTCCCGGGCGCTGCCATGCGATAGAACGGAAGGCCATCCCCGGCCTGGAAAAATCGGAAGGCCGTGCCCGGCCTGGAAAACGGGATCAGCGGCGCTATACTTCCGGGGTCGGGCAGTGAACGCCACGCTTTGCCGAGCAAGGGATTCAGTCGATGAGATCGGGTGAGCGAAACATCTGGGTGTGGGCCGAGGCACTGGACCTTCTGCAGGGTTCGGAGCGGCTGCAGCGGCGGATTTTTGCCATCGAAACGTCGCATTCACCGCCGTGCTGGCAACCGGCTGTCGACCTCTTTCAGGACGGAGACGAAGTGACCCTGCTGGTCGCCTTGCCGGGAGTCGATTCGCGGCTGATTGAAGTGGAACTCGACGCCACAGGCGTGCTGGTCGGTGGCGAGCGGCCAATGCCTTCGCCCTGTCACAGGGCGGCGATCCACCGCCTCGAGATCCCCTACGGGCGGTTCGAGCGTCGGATTACCCTGCCGCCAGGCCACTTCAGCCTGCACCAGCAGTTTCTGGAGAATGGCTGCCTGGTGCTGGTTCTGCGGCAGCTGGCCTGAGCACGCGCAAAATGTCCGCTGACACGACCACGCCTCAGCGCGATCGACCCGCAGCAAGCAGCGCTGTCCTGGTGGTCCCTGCGGATGCACTGGTGATCGTGCCGATCCGCAACGTGGTGCTGTTCCCGCGCATGATCCTGCCGCTGACCATCAGTCGCGAGCCGTCCGTACTGGCGGCGCAGCACGCGGTGAAAACGGGACGACCGGTGGGAATCCTGCTGCAGCGCAACGCCGAGATCGAGATCCCGGGGCCTGATGATCTGTGCCAACTCGGGACGCTTGCCAGCATCCTCCGCTACGTCACTCTGCCTGACGGCGCGCACGTCATCGTCTGCCAGGGCGAGCAGCGATTTCGCGTCGCCGGGTACCTGCCAGGCTACCCCTTCCCGGTGGCCACCATGGTCCGCATCGAAGAGCCCGAAGAAACGGACAGCGAGATCGAAGCACGATTGCTCCGCCTCAGGGAACGTGCCGTCGAAGTGCTGCAGTACCAGCCGCAGGTTTCGCCGGAGCTGCTGACCGCGGTCCGCAGCATCAGCCAGGCGGGGGCCCTGGCCGATCTGGTCGCCAGCGTCACCGAGATCAAGGCGGCCGACCAGCAGCGCGTCCTTGAGGCGGTGAACCTGGCGCCGCGCCTGGACATCGTGCTCGATTGCCTGCTTCAGCGCCTGGAAGTGCTGCGCCTGTCGCGCGAGATCGACGAGCGTACCAAGGCGAACATCGACCAGCGTCAGCGCGAGTACCTGCTGCGCGAGCAGTTGCGCTCGATTCAGAAGGAGCTTGGCGAGGGAGACGCCGGCAACGCCCGCGAAATCGAATCGCTGCGCAAGGCAATCGCCGAGGCACAAATGCCCGACGAGGTTGCCACCCAGGCGCACAAGGAGTTGCAGCGCCTGGAGCACCTGTCGGACGGTTCGGCCGAGTATTCGATGCTGCGCACGTATCTCGACTGGCTGGTCGAACTGCCGTGGAAGGAACCCGAAGCGGACCGCATCGAAATCGCCGCGGCAAGGAAGATCCTCGACGACGACCACTTCGGACTCGATCAGGTCAAGAGGCGCATCGTCGAGTTTCTCGCGGTGCGCAAGCTGAAGCCGGGCGGGCACGGGCCAATCCTGTGTTTCGTCGGCCCGCCGGGAGTCGGCAAGACGTCCCTCGGCCAGTCGATCGCCAGGGCGCTCGGGCGAAAGTTCGTTCGCGCCTCGCTCGGTGGTGTGCACGACGAGGCCGAAATCCGCGGCCATCGGCGCACCTACATCGGCGCCCTTCCCGGCAACATCATCCAGGCCATCCGCAAGGCCGGTTCGAGGGGCTGTGTGATGATGCTCGACGAGATCGACAAGCTCGGCAGTGGCCTCCAGGGCGACCCGTCGGCCGCGCTCCTGGAGGTGCTCGATCCCGAGCAGAACAACAGTTTTCGCGACAACTACCTGGCGCTGCCCTACGACCTGTCGCGAATGCTGTTCATCACCACCGCGAACGTCCTCGACAGCATTCCCGGACCGCTGCGCGACCGCATGGAGATCATCGAACTTCCCGGCTACACGCAAGAGGAGAAACTGGAGATCGCCCGGCGTTATCTCGTCGCACGCCAGATCGACCAGAATGGCCTCAAGGACGGACAGATCGACTTTGCCGATGCGGCGCTGCTGGCGATCATCCGCGATTACACCCGCGAAGCCGGTGTCCGTTCGCTGGAGAGGCAGATCGGCGCCGTCTGTCGCCGCGCGGCGGTGAACATCGCCGAAGGAACGATTCAGGCGATGCACGTCGAAGAGGGCGCGCTGGCCGGGATCCTCGGGCCGGTTCGCTACGACAATGAAGTCGCCCTGCGGACCGGACTGGCTGGCGTCGCGACCGGCCTGGCGTGGACGCCGGCCGGTGGCGATATCCTGTTCATCGAAGCGAGCCGCACCGCCGGCGACGGCCGGCTGATCCTTACCGGCCAGCTGGGCGAGGTGATGAAGGAGTCGGCGCAGGCCGCTCTGACGCTGGTCAAGACGCGGGCGGCGAGCCTCGGGATTGAGGTCGCCTGCTTCGCGAAGACCAACGTCCACGTGCATGTGCCGGCAGGGGCGATCCCCAAGGATGGGCCGAGCGCCGGCGTCGCGATGTTCGTCGCCATGGCCTCGTTGTTCACCGACCTGCCGGTACGCAACGACACGGCGATGACTGGCGAGATCAGCCTGCGGGGACTGGTGCTGCCGGTCGGCGGCATCAAGGACAAGGTGCTCGCAGCGATGCGCGCCGGCATCGCGCGGGTGCTGTTGCCGGCCAGAAACCGGCGGGACCTCGAAGAAGTGCCAACGCAGGCGAAGGAGCGACTCGAGTTCGTTTTTCTGGAGAACGTGGACGACGCCGTGCGCAATGCGATGCCGGAACGAGCGCTGCCGAAGGCCGCGGGGGCCTTGCCCGGCGAGCCGCCGGATCGCTGAGTGCAGGCTCACGATGGCAGCGGCGGCGGGTGCGCGGTGGTGGAGTGATCGTCGTCCGCTTCGACGCATCGCTCCGGACATTGCTGACGAAGGTCTGCAGTTCGATCATGCACAGGGAGGAGAACGGAAATGAAACGCTGCTATTGCCTATGGTCAAGCCGGCCCTTGCCGGGCGCGCGCACGCTGCTGGTCTTGACCGTGCTGGTCCTGGGCCTGGCAATCTTCGGCCTGGTGAGGCCGCCGCTGGCCCTGGCCGAGGCGGAAGTCGCCCATGCGAGCGGGGGAATCGGCGACGACGACCCGATCGCGCTCGAAGCGATGCGGCACGACTACAACCTGCAGCTGGTTTTCGCGCTCAAGGGCAGCGGAGCCTACCTGGCCGACGTAAAGGTCGGCATTCGAAATGCGGCGGGGGAAAGGGTGCTCGCGACCACGTCGCCCGGACCGCTCTTCTTCGTCAGTCTGCCGCGGGGGCAGTACCGGGTCGACGCCGAATTCAAGGGCCAGCAGCTCAGCCAGTCCGTCAGGCTTGCCGCCGGTCGCCGCAGCGAGCTGTTCTTCTACTGGGAGCACGAATAGCAGGGAGCGGAACGGGCAGAACCGGCGGGCGGACGGGCTGCCGCGACCGGCGTCGAGACACGCCGCACACCCGGTTCGTACCGTGACCGGCGACGGCCAGGCCGACGATCGCCTTGCCGCTGGTGATCGTGAAGGCGCCTGGTTCAGGAGCACGGATGCGCAGCGCTAGGCGTCAAACCAGCGCTTCCGCAGCGCGTGGGAGAAGCGCAGGATCGGCTCCTCAAGGAAACGGTAGCCCAGCCGACCGTAGACCGCGACGGCGGCGAACATCAGCAGGCAGGCCAGCAGGTTGTCGAACAGGCTGTCCGGCGCGGGACCCGCCAGGGCCCACAGGCGACCAATGACCGACAGGACCAGCACATGCGAGAGATAGACGGTGTACGAGGCATCGCCCATCAGCAGCAAGAACCGCGGGATGACGATTCGCTCCTCCTTCTCCAGGGTCGCCAGCGCGAACACCAGCAATCCGTACAGCGTGCCAACGACACCCGCGCGAATCAGGCCGACGCCGTTTAGCACCTCGAACGCGTAGAGCAAGGGGAAGCCGGCCGCGACGATCAGCGCCGAGGCCCCGATCGACATCCCGCCAGAGAATCGGGGCGCGTACGCGCTCGAAATGAAGAGCGCCACCAGTGCGCCGACGATGAACTCGAGCGTAAAGGGGTGCAGGGCGATCACCAGGCCGGCCGGAAGGTCGGCGAGCGTCAACGAGGCGTTGGCCGCGATGACGATTGCTGCCCACACCAGCAGCGACGGCAGCAGACACTTTTCGTTGAATCTCAGGAGCACGGCGAAGACGAGGTAGAACCACAGTTCGTGCGTGAGCGACCAGGCGACCGCTACCAGGAGCGGATTGCCGGGCAGCAACAGCAAGGAGGACAACAATCCGGCCTGCTCGCCTTGCGACGAATTGACCCACCCTGGCCTGATCAGAAACACGGCAAGGGTCAGCAACAGGTAGAACCAGTAGGTCGGATAGATCCGGGTCAGGCGGCCCCAGAGAAAGCGCGTCATTTCTCTGCTGCGGCCAAAACGCCCGGTCGTCACCGAGACCATGACGAAGCCGCTGATCACGAAGAACAGATCGACGCCGGATTGCCCAAGGACAAGGAAATCTGGCAGCAGCAGGTCGCCGCCCGCGTACTTCCTTTCGATGGCCAGTGCGTGAAAGGCCACCACGGCAAGCGTCGCGACACCTCTGAGCGCTTGCAGCGACAGCCACTTGTTGATCGGCATCACGGGCACTGGCGGAGCACCTGAACGTCGGCGGGCAAGAGGCCAGGCAGCCGCGTGAAACGGTCTCTGGCGCTCACGCCCCGGACGGCCGGCCGGTCCTTCTGGTACGCGAAGTGCATGTTCCGGGGGGTCTTTCGGGCGCGGCGGCGGACCGCCGAGCCATGGATCCATCGAGTTGGCGAAAGACGAGGCAGCGGGCCAGCGCTGCCTCGTCAGGAGGTCGGCCTGCCCGCCAACGCGAGCCGGCGGGCAGGCCGCGGTGACGCACCGAGCGTCAGCGCGGCCTGGGTTACGGGTGCTTGCGGGTGCCTACTGGTTCACGCCGCTGATGACGATTTCGACCCGACGGTTCTTGGCCCGCCCCTGCGGCGTGTCGTTCGACGCTACCGGACGCGCATCGCCGAAGCCCTCCGCGGCCAGGATGCCGGGCGGCACGCCTTTGGCGACGAGGAATCTGACGACGTCGGTGGCCCGCGCGGTGGACAACTCCCAGTTCGACGGGAAGCGCTTCTTCAGCGCCGGGCCGATCGGCACGTTGTCGGTAAAGCCCTCGACGACGATCCGCTTGCCTTGCAGCGTGCTCAGCGTTGGGGCAATCTTGGCCAGCGTCTGCTCGCCCTGGCGGTGGATCTCCCAACCGCCCTCGGGGAAGAGGATCTGGTCGACCAGGGTCAGCTTGACCTGGTTCTGCAGTTGCTCGATCCTGGCCTGATCGGCGTTGATCTCCGTCTGCAACTTGGCGTTCAGCGACTCGTACAAGGCCGACTTCTGCTGGTACATCTCGGCCTGCTTGACCTCGCCCTGATAGGTCTGCTCGGAAACACATCCGGCCGTCAGGGCCGCCGTCGCAAGTGCTGCGATCAGTACTCTGTTACGCATTTGCTGCTCCTTTCATTGCTTGCGGCGGCGGCCGGTCGCCACCGACCGGTCCGCGCCGCGGTTACACAATGGTTCGCGGGCGAGCCCCGAACCCCGAAACCCCGAGATCCTACGCGCTGGAACGGCACCCTGGCTGCCACGGTCCTTTACCGGCGAGCCGGTGCCGGATCCGACGTCCGGATTCTCGTCCCGCTGCAGGATGAACGGAATCGTCCGCTCCATCGTCCGCTCCATCTTCCGCTCCGCAACGACCTTGCCGGCGGCCTTGAGCACGCCGGTAGCACTGCGCCCGATGCCACGATGGCGCTGGCCTGGAACGATGGCGTGTGGTGGTTCCTGCCGAACCACGCGGTGCCACAGCCGCTGGCGGCAATCCCATCGGGCGCCGGCGCCGGGACGACGCCGGCGAAGGTACCAGGGACCCCGGAGCCCGAATCGCCCGTCATGATCAGCCAGACGTTCGGTGCGCCGTTGCTGGCGCGACGGCCAGCATGGCGCCGACGGTCCAGCCGACCAGGACGCCCACGATCCTTCCTGTCTTCATCCGTCTTCTCCCGTAAGTGGTGTTGCGATGCGGCGGATGTTGCGCGCCCGAGCGCGGCGTCATGGGCAGGGCCGCATCGGGTCGGACGCAAGCGGCCCGGCGGGACCGGTACGGCGACCGGCGTCAGCGGCCGCGGCGAACGCCGGCAAGCCACTCAGCCCGGCGGCCGAACGGACATGCAGATCGCGCTGCGGGAACGGGATCTCGATCCCCTGAACACGCAGCGCCCGCTCGACCGCAAGGTTGAGTTCGTGCTGGACGCGCAAGCGCTTGTCGAAGGAATCGACAAAGGCACGGATCTCGAAATCCAGCGAGCTGTCGCCAAAACCGACGAAGTAGACCGATGACGCCGGATCTTCGAGGACGTCGTCGTTGGCCCGTACGGCCGCGATCAGCAGCCGCTGCACCAGCGCGATGTCGCTGCCGTAGGCGACGCCGACCTTGAGCTGCAGCCGGGTGGTCTGGTTCGAGAGCGTCCAGTTGACCACCGTGTCGGTGATGAACGCCTTGTTCGGGATGATCACTTCCTTGCCGTCGAAGTCGACCACGGCGGTCGCGCGCGCGCGAATGCGCCCGACCGTGCCGGTGACACTGCCGACCGTGACGATGTCGCCGATGCGGATCGGCCGCTCGGCGAGGACGATCAGGCCCGACACGAAGTTGGCGACGATTTCCTGCAGGCCAAAACCGAGGCCGACGCCCATCGCCGCGATCAGCCAGTGCACGTCGGCCCAGCCGATGCCGAGGATGCTGAAGGCGCTGACGATACCGACGGCAGCTAGGGCGTAGCGCGTAATGACCTTGATCGCATAGGTCGCGTCGGCCTGCACCTCGAAGCGCTGCAGCAGCACGATGTCGAGCAGCGCGCCGATGTTGCGCACGACCACGGCGGTGACCGCGCCGACGAGCAACGCCAGGAACAGATTGCCGACGGTCAGCGGCAGCGTCGTCGCCTGGCCATCGACCTTCGCATTGTAGGTCCACAGGGCGTAGTCGCCGATCACCGACAGCGCCGGTATGCCGCCCCGCCACACCAGCCAGATGCCACCGAGCAGCAGCAGCGTGATCAACACGTCGAGGAGCGATCGCGTCTGCTCGCCGATCGCCGCAATATCGAGCTGCGGCGGGCGCGCCTCGGCCACTTCGCCGCTCTCCTCGGTGTCCGCGTCCGCCAGAGCCAGACGCCTGGCCTCCTCGGACTGGTGACGGTCAAGCCGCCAGCGCTCGACCTGCACCCATAGCGCGATCAGGCCATACAGCGCCACGGCGGCGAAAGTCAGGAACACCGAGTACACCGTGCGCGTGAAGAAATAGCCGGCAGCGACGAAGTAGCCAGCCGCCGAGAGCGCGGCGATCGCCAGCGGCCCGGCCAGCAGGGCACCGAACCAGAGCGCGTGCAGGCGTGCCGCCCAACTGCGCGGTGCGCTCGCGTAGAGCCGCTGCATCAATGGGCTCTTGCGCCGCAGCAAGCGCATCAGGAAGACGGAGAGAACGATCATCGCCACACTGAAGGACATCCGCCCGACACTCTCACGGTTGGCGTAAGGGGCGTGGTCCAGGCCGTTCAGCGCGACGAAAAAGAGCAGCGGCACGAAGAACACGGAAAAACGCCGCAAGGCTTGCGCGCTGTAACCCGTCAGGGACTCGTCCCAGCCGAAATGGCCGCCAGCCACGCCGCGGCGGTCGAGCAGCCAGGCAAAGGCCGACAGCGCCAGCAGCAGCTTGGCGATCGCCGTCAGGGCGTCGCTCAGCGCGAGGGCGAAGGACTGCGTTTCCGGCGCCGCGGCAAGGACATTCCCCGTCGTCCACAGCACCAGCGGCACGGGCAACGCGAGGGCCATGGTGATCGCCAGCGCGGCTACGGTGTGTCCGATCCAGTAGCGGTCATAGGTCGCCGTTGCCGGCGCGAGGACGACCAGCCGGCCTTGCAGGCGTCTGCGGCCGAGATACAGGGCGCTCGCGACCAGCAGGGCCAGCGCCGGCCAGAACGGCCGCGGCGGCACCTGGTCAACCAGCACCTGGCCGGCAGCGCGCCAGTTGGCGCCCGAGAGCATCCACGCCATCGCCGCAGGAATCTCGCTGATCGTCTGCGCCCCGGGACGTGCCGGTACCCAGAACAGCAGGCGGGTCAGTTCCGAACGGGCCGCCTGCGTCCTTCGCGCGAGGTCGAGATCGGCCTCGTCACTGTCCAGCAGCGCGCGCAGCAATTGGCGCTGGACCTCGTCGAGCCGGGCCAGCAAGACGCGCTGCTCTCCGAGTCGGGCCCACGCCGCCGCCTGAAAGTCCGGCCACAGCGCTTCGGCAAGCGGTGGCTCGGCCTCGGCGAAGCGCGTCGCGACCACCGCCTGCAGGTCGCCGAGTTCGTCGAGCGCACGCTCGGCGCGCAGATTGGCGTCGCTGGTCGACGCCAGCAGTCCTTCACGCTGCCGGCGCTCGGCGTCGAAACGCTCGGGCTTGGGCAGGACGCGCAATTGCCCGATCACCGTCTGCGCGAACTCCCGGCCCAGCGCATGCACCTGCGCGTGCCTTTCGATGCGCTCCATGCTCTCCGCCAGGTCGCGCTGGCTACTGCGCAAGCGCGCGAGGTCGATGCGCGCCAGTTCGAGCGCCGTCGTCGCGTCAGCGATCTGGACGCCCAGCCTGATGTTTTCGGTTGTCATATCGCTCGCCAGACTTGCCGGCAGGCCACCGGTCGCCCGCGCCGGCAGTACGGCGAGACAAAACCAGACCAGCACGGCGCACGCCCAGCGACCGACCCCGGCCACGGATCGGCGCACCAGCCAGCGATCCAGCACTGCCAGCAAGCCGTTCACGGCGCCCTAATCGCCGCCGCGATATCGCCGCTGACGCGGGCCAGCGCGCGACTGTGGGCGGCGACCAGTGCTTCAAAGCCAGCGCCGGCGGTCGGCTCGCGCACTTGCGAGCGGCCGCTCTTCGCTGCGCCGCCGGCCGCTGGGCGGACCGTCCACAGCGCTTCGATCAGCACCCCCTCGCCGAGCGTCGAGTCAAGACGCTGGAAGTCGATCAGCACCTGGTGGTCGGGGCTCGACCGGGTGGCCTGGCCGTAGGGCCAGACGCGCGCCGTGCCGAGTTCCCGCGCCAGGTTGTCGGCGAGCACACGCACGATGTTGTCGGCAAGTGGCGACGCCCAGCGGTTGAACTCGTCCAGCCGCACCTCGTTGGCGCCAGTGCTGACCACGATCTGCGGTCGGTCGACGACCGCCGGCAGCGACACCGGGCCGACAGCGACCGACACCGTCGATACCGTCGCGGCGGGGGCGGCGGCGGCACTCAGGGTGTAGAAGCGCGACGGCGGCGAAGCGCAACCGCTGGCGATGGCCAGCAGCAGGCAGGCGATGACAGCCGGGTGACGCATCGGGATTCCTCCTCGGTCTCAGTTCTTGCCGCGCAGCAGCGCTTCGGGATGGCGTTCGAGATAGTCGGTCAGGACCCGCAACGAACGCGCCGCGCGGGCGACCTCGCGCATCGCATCGCGTAGCTCCTGCTGGCCGGCCGCGTCCGGGGCAAGCAACGCGGTGTCGGTGTTCTTGATCGCCCGGTCGGCCGAAACAGTCGCCCGGCGGAACTCTTCCAGCGCCTTCTTGAGCTCCGGGGTAACCTCCGAGTCCAGGCGCTTGATCGCCTTGTCGGTATCCTTCAGCGTCTGGTTGAAAGTTTCGAGCACCTTCCGGGTATCGGTACCGATGGCCTCGTACGGCAGCTTGTCGAGCTTCGCGAGAATGCTGCCGATCTTCGCCTCGAAGTTCGGGAGCGTGCTGGGGATTGACGGCACCACCGACGTTTCCTTGCCCCAGTCAACCTTGACCTTCGGTGCATCCGGGTGAAAATCGAAAGATATGTAGCGCTGGCCGGTAAGCAGGTTGCCACTCTGAATCTGCGCCCGCAGGCCGAAATCCTCGACCATCCGCTCGAAGAACGCCTCACGTCTGGCACTCACGCGCGCGAGCATTTCACCGCGGATTTGCTGCGCGTTGTGCACTTGTGCAACCAGACGCTCGGGATAGACGACGAACTCGACGCGGCCACGAAGGCGCTCGGTCTTCGGGTCGATGTCGAGGCCGACACTGGTCACCTCGCCGCCTGGCAGACCGAGCAGCGTAACCGGCGCGCCGAGCGACAATCCACGCAGCGATTCATTGAAATAAAGGACATAGCGTCTGGCCATCGGCTCGGGCTGCTTCATCGCTGTCGGCCGATCGTCATAAAGCGTGAATTCGGTATCGGCAGCGGCGGGTTCCGTTTGCTGCGAAAACGGTGGCGTCTCGAATGCCAGGCCACCGGCGATCAACGCGACCATCGACTGCGTTCGCACATCCAGACCGCTGGCGCCGAGCGACACATCAACGCCGCTGGCGTTCCAGAAACGCGTTCCCGGGTTTACGAACTGGTCGTATGGCGCGTGCACGAAGATCTTGATCTCAACCGACTTGCCGTCCTTTGCCAGTTCGTAAGCGACGACTTGGCCGGCCGGCAAGCGTCGGTAGTATACCGGCGAGCCAATGCCCAGCGAACCCAGATCACTTGCCTTGAGCAGAAACTGCCGCCCAGGCTGATCGCCGGTGATGATCGGCGGCACTTCGAGGCCGTTGAAGCGGCGCTCGCTACCGTCCGACTGGCCGGCCTCGAAACCGATATAGTTGCCGGAGAGCAGCGTGCCGAGACCCGATACTCCGCTCAGCGTGATGCGCGGCTCGACGACCCAGAACTTGGCGTCCTTGACCATCAAGCCAGCAGCGCTCTTGGCAATCTTGGCGGTCACCTTGACAGTGGAGTAATCGTCGGAAAGCTGCACAGCGGCTACCTGACCGATGTTGACGTCCTTGTATTTGACGACCGTCTTGCCAGCCTCGATACCCTGCGCATTCTTGAAGACGATGGTGACCGTCGGGCCTTCGCTGAGAATCCGCTGCACAGCGATGCCGAAAGCGACCACGGCTGCCAGGATCGGGATCACCCAAACCGTCGACAGCCGCGTCCGCTTCCTTGGCACGACCGTCGCCTGCGGTAGATCATTGCGTTCGCCTCCTTCAGCCATCGTGCTTCTCCATACTATTTGCCGAATCCCAGATCAGGCGGGGATCGAAGCTCTCCGCCGCAAGCATGGTCAGCACCACCACCGCTGCGAAGAACAGGACTCCCGGCCCTGGAAGCACCGACATCAGCGGCTGTAACTGCACCAGCGCGACGGTAAAGGTGTCGACGAAAACGTCGAGCATCGACCAGCGACCAATGAAGGTGACGATCCGGAACAGGCGCGCGCGCTCGTGGTGCCGCCAAGCCATACCACGCTGAACGCTGACCAGAAGGTAAGCGAGTGCGAGCAGCTTGCCAAGCGGCACCATGACGCTGGCGACAAGCACGATCAGCGCCAGTGGCCACGATCCGGAGCCATACAGGAAGGCGACGCCGCCCATGATCGTTTCGGCGTCAGACGTTGCGAAGGTGTTGCTGACCATCACCGGCAGCAGGTTGGCCGGAACGTAACAGATTGCGGCGGCGATGATCAGCGCCCAAGTACGCTGCAGCGACTGCACGCGGCGAAGTTCGAGCGCCGCGCCGCAGCGCGGACAGTGGCCGGCATGCTCGGCGTCCAGCGGCCGCGTCAGCAGGTTGCAGGTTTCGCAAGAGACCAATCCGGCCTGCGCACCGGTAACGAACGTGCCACTCATCGTCCGCGCCCCGCGAAATTCTCTTCAACGAGAGCCGCTGCAGCGCGATCGTCGCCATGCTTCCACTCGACCAACTCCCAGACTTCGCGGGCGTCAAAAGTAACCGAAATCGCCGGCAGCAGTACAGCCAGCAAACCCATCGCGTACATCCCGACGCCGGGTTCTACGGTCGCCAGTTCGGCGATCTTGATCAATGCCACCAGGATACCCAGCAACATCACGTCGTACATTGCCCACGGTTGCATGTGCAGACCCCAGCGCAACAACTCGCCGCTCCAGTGCGGCAGTGGTGGCCGCCTCGCGGCGAGCAGCACGGTCAGCATCAGCAGAATGTAGCAGGCGGGCGCGATCACCGCACAGAACGTGACGATAATGGCGGTGAGCCGTTCACCGTCCAGCCACATCTGGCGGGCACCGCCGAGAATCGTCGTGCTCGCATAGCGCCCGACCGCCTCAAGATCCATCAGTGGCATGGCGTTGGCGACGATGAACACGATCAGCGCGGTGAGCGTCAGCGCCAGAGGAAGCTCGAGCGGATCGGTGGGCCTCGCCGCCAGCCCGAAACCGCAGCGCGCACAGCGTGCCCTGCCGCCGACCGGCAGCGGCGGAATCCGCTGCAGCAGATCGCACTCCTGGCAAGCCATCAGCGCTGGCGACGACGGGGCCGGATCGCTCATCGCTCCGGCCTCGGCTGGCAAGCGCCAGGAATGCCCATCGCCGCCTAGAATTTCCAGTTGTGGTAGACCGCAACAAAGATCGTGCCGGTGTTGTGGTACGCGCCGGCGACGTCACCGCGCCCACCGACCAGCACCGGCGCCGAGCCCTGCAGGCTGGTGTCGAGCGTCCCGCCGTACAGGTACTCGGCGGCGATCCCCCAGGCAGCGTTCTTGCTCAGCTGCTGCTCGCCACCGATGGCGAAGCGCCACGCCGCGTTAACCGGCAGCAACGGCGAGACATCGCCCGACTGCATCGCGGAGTCGTAGGCAACGCCGAAGTTGAGCAGCCACGGTTCGCTCAGGCGGTGTTGCGCGCCCAGCGCGAGGTGCCAGGTGTCCTTGAATTTCAGGTCCTTCGTCAGGCTGAGGGGATTCATGGTGTCGTCGATTCCGATCTGGAGCTGGCCAAATTTCGACCACTGCTGCCAGCCGATACTGCCGAGCAGCGCCCACCGATCGTTGACCTGTGTGAAGACACTGGCCATCGCCTGCTGCGGAACCTTGATTCCGACCTTCAGCTCGGCGTTCAGCGCGCCACGGCTGGCCAGTAGCGAGGCCAGGCCAGGAGCGAGGTTCGAAAACTTCGCCGGGGCCGCGAAATCAAGATCGACCTGCGAGTTCCAGGTCAACCCGACCCGGGTGCCCGGATCGACTTCGTAGAGCAGACCGAGGTTGAGTCCCCAGCCCCAGGTGCTGTCGTCGAGCTTCAGCCGGCCATCACCGAAGCGGGGTGCCGGATTGTTGATCGCCACCTGGTTGGTATAAACCCCGTACAGGGCATTGACGCTGGCGCCGAGCGAGAGCTTGTCGTTCACCTTGTAGGCGATCGACGGCAGGAGCGAAATTCCCAGCAGCGTCGCCTCCTGGACGTAGTAGCGGCCGACCCAGCTGTTGTCGTACTTCAACGGCGCACCGAAGTTGCCGGTGACGGCGAACCCGAGCTTCAGATCCGGCGATACGCTGTAGCTTGCGAAACCGCCGCCGCCCGGAAACCAGCCGTCCGAGCCGACGACGTAGCCTCCGTTGTCGCTGCCGAGCCCCGGCGAGGTGCCAGAGCTGGCGGAGAAGCGGGTATTGCCCCACAGCGCTTGCCCACCCGCCAGAACCTGGGTCCCTTCCAGCCGCGTCATGCCGGCAGGATTGGTGAATACCGTCGACGCGTCCTGCGCACGCGCGCCGTAGCCCGCCGAAGCGAGACCGACGTCGGCCGTCCCGACCTCGTAGGCGATCAGGCCGCCGGCGGTCGCCTGCCCGGCAGCCAGCGCGCCGGCACACCAGGCCACCCTCGCTGCGGCGCGACACCGCCCTGTCATCGATACCCGCCAGGCCGTCATCTCCTCTCCCATTTCCTGAACAGCAGTCACCATCTTCGAGCCAGCATCAGCCTTCGCCGCGACCAACAACGTGGACCGGTGGCACGCCATTCGTCGCCTCGGCCAGCGGCGCGCCTGGCGCGCGCCCGACGCTTACCGCCAACCCACTCCCCGACCACCGACACCGACGCCGTGGAAGCCGACGCCGACGCCGCCGCCAGGACCGATCCAGTCGATGAACAAGGACGTCGCGCCACCGGCCGTCGGCACCTTGCCTTCGATCAGCCTGTAACTGTACACCAGGTCCTTGCCTTCGACGACCGGCTTGCTGATTTCGATCACGGTCAGCGTGTTGGTGCTCTGCCCCGGCTCATACACCGACAGCGTGGCGTTCGGAGGATCCTTGCTGAAGTTGTCCGGACCGGCAGCGGCCGTCCACTCCTTCAGATACGCCGGCATGGTGATATGCCCGGCGATGCGCTCGGGCCGGTCGGAAAAGTAGATTGTCTGCGGCGCCACATTGATCAGGCGCAGCGTCTTGTCGTCCGCCTTGAGGCCTTCGGCGCTTTGCACGAACATCAGCTGGACCTTGCTTTCCGCGGCAGCCGCCGGGTTGAGCACGGCACCGATCGGGGCAGCAACTGCCGCCAAGGTAGCGGCAATCATGAACTTGCGTCTGCTTTTCATCTATCTTCCTTTCTATCCAAGAATGTGCCGCGCTCCGCGACCGCCGCGCGCCGGGCGGAACCCGCCTCCTCGCCCTCGTCTGCTCCCTGCATCAGGGGGTGGGGACGACGCGATAGTACACGCCGTTTGCGCCATATGCCGGTTTGAACCAGGTATTGCCGCACAGGTAGTAGGTCTGGCCAGCGACGACGGGGTTGGCACAGCCCGCCGGAATACTGGCGTAATTGATCCCGACCACGTAGGCCACCCCTCCGCTGTATGCCGCTGCCGTGCTGGCGCTGCCAGCCGCCACTCCGGCCGCATAGGCATTCGACGTTGCTGCCTGCGTGTTGGCGGATGCGACTGCCGCTCCGGCGGCCACGCCGACGACCGCTCCGGCGGCAGCCGCACAGCCGTAGCAGCCGCCAGAGTAGTACGGCACGGCGGTCGGCGGATGATACCCCGGGTAGCCATGCCCGCCAGCAGCCCGAGCACCACGGTCGTCGCTGGCAGGCGCCCACAGCGTGTTCGCGTGGTGATGTCTATCATCTGACTCATGGCATCAAACGGATCAGGGGATCATGCCGCAGTCGAACATCTTGTTCATGACCGGCCCGGCAATCTGGTTGAAGAAGGCCTGTCGCATTTGCGGGTCGCCGCGCAGCACGCTCATCGCGCGCTGTTCCTCGGCCGAAGCCGGCTTCCCGCGGCTTTGCCATAGCTGCTCGCAGGTCGAGGTCTGATACTTTTCGATGACCCTCTGGGCGATCATGTCCATGATCGGGTATTGGGCGACAGCGGCGCCCGCAAAGAAAGCGGCGGGAGCAACTCCGATGAGCCAGAACCGTGTGCGCATGACATCCTCCGTGCGAGTAAGTAGACAACAAGACAACAAAGGTGCAAGCCAACACTGACCGCGTTGCACCCGCCGCGGCCAACGCCGACGAGCCGAAGGTCATCGCTCCCAAGCACTGCGACTCGACGATGATCCTGGCAGCAAGCAGCTTCGCCGCCAGACGAGGAGAAGCCGCCGGAAACGCCAGCGCGGCCGCCCAGTGACCATTTTAGCGTGCCGCACGGAACGCCCCAGCGAACGTCCGGGAGCGATTGTCTACTTGCCGCGTGCAAACTGCTTGATAATTTGCGACAACCCCACGCCGCTGAAAGCGAGTGCAGACGACCATGGAGAAGTTGGACAGGGCACCCGTAGCGAAGATTGAGAAGCCCTACGGCGACGTTCCGGAGGGCTTTGTTCGAGTTGCTCCGCTGGCCAACCTGGCGCAGTCAATCCGTCGCTTCGGCGTCGATCCCGAAGCGCTGTTCGCCAGTATCGGGCTTTCAGGCGAACTGTTTGCCAACCCCGACAACACGATCTCGCTGCAAACGGTGGGAGAGCTGCTGGATCGCTGCGTTGCAGCGACCGGCTGTCGCCATTTTGGCCTGACCCTGGGGCGAACGGTTACCGCACGGTCGCTTGGCATGATCGGCGAGCTTCTGCCGCACTGCGCCGACGTCGGCACGGCGCTGGTACACCTGCAGAACTTCTTTCACCTCAACGACCGCGGGGCGATCCCGACACGCACGGTAGACGGTGACACCGCCACCCTCGGCTACACCTTGTTTGCCGGACCGGTCGCCGGCGTTGACCAGATCCTCGACGGCACGATGGTAGTTGCGCTGAACCTGATGCGCCTGCTCTGCGGCCCGCAGTGGAAGCCGCGGGCCGTACTGCTCTCGCGGTGCCGGCCGGAGAACCAGCGACCGTATCAACAGATCTTTCAGTGCCCGATCGAGTTCGATGCCGAGAACTCGTCACTGGTCTTTCCCGCCGGTGATCTGAAACTCCCGATTGCCGGCGCGGACCCCAATCAATTCAAACTGCTGAAGGAACAACTAGACAACATCAGCAGCCAGCACGGCCTAGATACCCTCGCGCAGGTCCGCCGACTGGTGCTGGCGATGGCGGTCCTGCGGCGGTGCTCCCTGGCCGCCGTCGCCGGCGCAATGTCGATCAACCCTCGCCGCCTGAACCGGATGCTCGAACGCGAGGGGACAAGCTACCGGGAATTGTTCGACGACGTTCGCTGCGGCCTGGCGCTACGCCTGATTCGACATACCGACCTGTCGCTGGCCCAGATCGCAACCGTGCTCGACTATTCCGGCGCCAGCGCCTTTGCGCACGCCTTCAAGCGCTGGCAGAACGTCTCGCCGCTGGCATGGCGCCGAATGCATGGGCGCCCGGTCGCGGCGACCGCGGTGACGCCGCCATCACCGGCCGACGCTGAACGTCCCTGATCGTGCCCGGGTCGGCCTACCGGGCAATGCGGGTCGACACGGCTTCGACGCTGCCGATATACTCTGTCTTCAACAGCTTTTCGTCCCCACCTGCCGACCCTGACCGCTCGCCTTGCCGCGTGCGCTGCGACGCCGTGCAGGTGGCCCAGCCACACCGAGCACGAGTTGCACGACCCGGGAGCACGAAGTGGACAAGTTGGCCAGCAGGTTGCGCATCGGTGAGAAGATCGGACTCGGCTTCGCGCTGGTCGGACTGCTGTTCGTCGGTGTCGTCTGGCAGTACCACCAGACGCTTCAGTCGGTCCTCGGCGACTACCACCAGCTGCAGGGTTTCGAGCTGCGAAAGTCGCTGGCACTGGAGATCGAGATCGAGCTGGCCGCCGTTCGCGACGCGGAGAAGAGCTTCCTCATCGAACGTCGGGAGAGCTTCGCCGGCGAGGTCGATCAGCGCCTGCAAACCTTGCTCGGCAAAATCGCTGCCCTGGCCGCGGTAGACCAGGACTCGCGACAGACGGCGGCCTCGCTGCAGCAACTGGTGACCACCTACCAGCAGAGCTTCGAGGCGGTGGCCGGCGCCTGGCGGATGATGGGTCTGGACGAGAACTCGGGGCTGCAGGGCGCCTTCCGCGAGAACGTCCATCGCTTGCAGGAGCTTTCGGCGGCCTACAACGTCGACCGCCTCTACACGCTCCTGCTGCAGATCCGCCGTAGCGAGAAGGACCTCGCCTTGCGGCAGGACGCGGCCTATCGCGAGCGCGTTCGCAAACTGCTCGGCGAATTGCGTCGACTGCTGGAAACGTCTGAACTTCAGGCAGCGGTCAGGCAACAACTGCTGGCCGAACTGGCGACGTACGCCAGGACCTTTGAGCCTTACGCTGAACGCGCGCTCAAATCGGGCAATATCGACGGCGGCAAAGGGCCTTTCCGCGACGCCGCACACCACATCGAGGCGATCCTCACCGCTTATCACGTCCCCAATCTGGAGACCAGCGTCCTGCAGATGCGGCGGCGCGAGAAGGACTTCCTGCTCCGCGGCGACGACTCCTACCCGCCGATGGTCGTCGCCATCGCCAGGTCGATTCGCGCGCAGATCACCGAATCGGCACTATCGGACGCCGACAAGACGCTGCTCACCGGCTTGTTGCACGATTACGAGCGCGACTTCCTGGCGCTGGTCGCGCAGACTTCCAGCATCGCGACGCTGACCAGGGAAATGAACTCGGCGGCTGATCGCGTCGCGCCGCTGGTCAAACAGAACGTCGACCAGGCCAATCAGGTGATGGCCAGCCGCGTCGCCGAGATCGACCAGTCGTCGCAGGAGAGCGCCCGCGCGAGCCTGCTGCTGATGAGCTGTGCAATCGTGCTGTCGGTCGCCCTGGCTCTGGCGATCACCGCGCGCATCGTCCGCCCGGTCCGGCAAATGGCCGGCCTGCTCGACGGCCTGGCCTACGGCAGGCCGAGCGACCATGTCCCGACGATCAGCGGTGGTCGCGACGAGATCAATTCGATGGGCGAGTCCCTGAACGCACTGGTCGATCACCGGACGACATTCCTGCGTTGGTGGAAGGAATCGATGGACGAAGTAAGCGCCCGCCGCGAGTTGCTGGGCGCCAGCACCGATGAGGAAAAGGACGAGGCGATGCAGGATCTGCGCCGCGCCACGATCGCCAGGCTTCAGCAACTCAACGCCATCCGTGGCCGCCTGCTGCGGCACGGCGAGCAAGTGATCGAGGTCGCCCAGCGGCTGCAGTCGGCCCCCGGCAGCCTGACTGCCGAAGACGCCAAGTCGCTCGAACACGCGGCCGAGGGAATCGCGACGCTGTTCGAGGTGCTGGCCATGGAACAGGTGCCGGCTGGCGACAGCGCCGCGACGCCGGGCGCTGCGCCACCCGCGGCAAGCGGCTGACGCGGCTGATCTGCTCTCTATCCGACCAACGCCGCGTTTCAGCTCGCGTCCCGGCCGGCTCGCACCATTACTGGGCCTCGACCCGATCCGGGTCAGGCAATTCACCGTGCGGCAGACCGTCCGGGCCGATCTCGGCGCGACGCGATGACGCGTCCGCATTCGCGTCGAACCTCGTTCGGCGGGAGCGCGGTTCGCCGGCGAGGAAGGCCTTCATGGCCAGTGCCAGGCGCGGTCCGCTCAAGGCCAGAGCGGCATCGACCTGGCGCCGGGCCGCCGCCCGGTCACCGACCGCCAGCGAGCGCAGCGCGTCGTCCAGCCAATGCCGGCCCTGCTCCAGCGCCCTGCGTGCGAGCGAGAAATCGCAGCCACAACGCGGACAGACCGCGCTCTCGGTCAAGCGTGCACGGCAGGCCTGACAGCGATCGAGGACTTCAGGCATCAAGATAATAGAGCAGGTCGGCGAGCGCATCGATGGCCGTCTTCAGTTCGGCTTCGGAGCGGGATCCGGCGAGGCAGTCCTTGACGGCCTCGATACCATTCACCAGGTCCTCCGAGTCTTCGGCACCTGTGGAGGTCATCAGGCGCTCGGCTTTTTCGATCAGCGCCGTCGCCTCGACACGCAGCCGCCGACCGCCGACAGCTTCGGCCGCGCCCGCCTCTTCCCGATCGCCGAACATCCCGTCGATCCGATCGCGCGCGGCCGTCAACTTGTCACCGGCAAAACGCCCGATGGCGTTGTCGATGGTGATCGAATGCACCAGGCCGCTTTCCTTTTCGCGCGAAGTCACCTGCAGGATGCCGTTCACATCCAGCGCGAAGGTAGTGATCAGCGGGTTGCCTGCCGGAGCATCGCGCAGGCCCTCGATGGTGAACCGCCCGATCTCGATGTTGTTCAGCGCATCGGGGTCTTCTCCCTGGTAGACGTTGACATCGACCTTGGTCTGGCCATCGTAAACGGTGAAAAAGCCTTCGCTCCTGGAAACCGGAATCGGCGTGTTCTTGCGGATCAGCGGAACGAAGCAGTAGGGATAGATCTCGCCGTTGAGCGGACCGATGGCGCTGGTACCGAAGGTGTAGGGCGTGACGTCGACCAGCACCGTCGGCGCCTGGCCACCGGCGATCACCGCCGCCTGGATGGCGGCGCCCATCGCGACGCAGAGGTCGGGATCGACCTCTGCGCGCGGTTGCAGGCCGAGATCCTGTTCCAGCCGCCGCTGCACCAGCGGCGTGCGCGTCGCGCCTCCGACCAGCAGGATTTCGTTGATCTCGCTGACCGTCAACCCGGCGCCACTCAGCGCGACGTGCACCGCCTCGATCGTTTCGGCAACGAAGGGGGCGATCATTTCCTCGTACTCGTCGCGCGAGACCTCGACCGACAGGTGCACGGGGACGCCGTCCTTCTCCAGCAGGTACTCTTCGGACAAGATCGCGTAGGGCTGGTCCGACAGGGCGATCTTGGCGGCTTCGGCGGCTCGCTGCAGGCGCGCCATGGCGACCGCATTATCGCGAACGTCGATGCCGTTCTCGCGCTGCAGGTGTTCGACGGCAAAGGTGACGAGTTGCAGGTCGAAGTCGTCGCCGCCGAGGTGATTGTTGCCGTGACTGGCGAGGACCTCGACGACGGCACTCTCCAGATTGACCACCGAGACGTCGAAAGTGCCACCACCAAGGTCGTAGACCAGTACCTTGCGCGCACCGCTGTGGCAACTTTCGTAGGCCAGCGCGGCAGCCGTCGGCTCGTTGATGATGCGCATCACCTCCAGGCCGGCGATCTCGCCAGCCTCGCGCGTCGCCTGACGCTGCGCATCCGAGAAATACGCGGGTACGGTAATCACCGCCTTGGTGACGGTCTCGCCGGTATGCGCCTCGGCAATCTCGCGCAGCCGGCGCAAGATCATCGCCGAGATTTCCTGCGGGCTGTAATCCTTACCGGCCATGTGCACCGCCGTGAATTCGCCCATCCGGCGTTTGATCGAGCGCACGCTGCGCTCGGGATGCAGCACGTACTGGTTGCGCGCCGCCTGGCCGATCAGCAGCGCGCCGTCATCACCAACGCCAACGACCGAGGGGAGAATACGCACCCCCGGCGCCACTTCCAGGACCTCGACACGCCCGTCACGGACGATCGCCACCTCGGAGTTGGTGGTTCCAAGATCGATGCCGACGATGATTTCTGTCATGTTCTGTTCGCTTTCTTGCTGACGATGACTTCGGCGACTCGCAACAGCTCGCCTTCGTGAAAAAACCCGCGCCGGATCTCGCGCAGAACGGTACCGTCAGGAACCGTCGCCGACGCGGCAGCGGCTTCGAGACCGACCACGCGCATCCGTTCGGGGTCGAGAATTTCGCCGACCACGCGCATCGGCCGCACACCATTGCTGGCGAGCAGCTCGTCCAGCCGTTGCAGGGTCAAGCGCTGTCCATCGGCCAGACTGTTGGCAAGACGCGTCGACCGCGAAAACAGGCGCGCCAGGAGCGACGAGGGCGGCCGCCGGGCCGCATCGACGCCACTCTGCAGGCGATCACGCAGATCAAGCAGCGCCAGCAGAAATTGCCGTGCGGTCCGGCTCTCGATCGACGCCGCGTGCTCGCGCGCACGTTCGAGTTCACGTTGCAGACGCTCGCTGTGCGCGCGCAGGTCGCCGCCGAAGGCACGCAGCTCGTCGAGCGTATTCTTGAACTGTCGCGATTGCAGCCGCAGCTCGTTCTTGAGCACCGCCATTTCGCCGAGCAGGGTGACCAGGTCGACGGCCGGTTGCGCCGCGTCCACGGCTTCGTCATCGGCTTCACGATCTGACCAGCCGCCGGCTTCGGGCTGCCTTGCAGCGTCCTCAAGAGCGGCGCGGAACTGCTCGACCAGAAGCTCCCTTTCCTCGGCGGAGAAGGCTCCCGGGACTGGCCTCGACGGCTGGGCCGGCAGGTACGTCAACACCGGTGTCACTTCGCCCCCAGTACGCGCAGCAAGCGGTTCTCGCTCGGCGGACGCGGTACGAAATCGCTGCTGACGGCACTCAGCAAGTCATCGAGCGTTGGCGGCGAATGGTCGAAGAGCTGGTGCGCGAGGCGGCGGCGCCGGTCTGAAATCGCCTCGTAAGCAGCGCGGACGCTTTCGAAACGCTCACGGTCGCGTTCTGGCGGCGATTCGCGAATCGCCGCCAGGTAAGCGCTGCGGATCGTTTCGTCGCTGGCGGCGAACTCGACGCCAAGAATGCGGTAAGGGTCAATCATCGAACAGGTCTTTCTGCCGGTCATCGTGAACGGGCTGCACGGGTGGTGCTGGCGGCTTGCGTCTCGGAGCCAAGCGCGGAGGTGGCGCGGCCGGCGGAGGTGGCAACGGGTCCGATGGGAGATCAGCCGCCCGGCGCTCCACCCGATCGCCGACCGCCTCGACCAACAGCCTGGCCAGTTTCTTGCGGTTGCCGCCGGCGGCACGCTCAAGCTGCCGAAACTCGCTGGCCGAGAAACCTTCGCGAGCCATGCTGATGACCTGCTCTTCGCCGGCCATGCCCAGCATCATTTCCAGGACCGCGCGTGGATCGAGGGGCAGCCCATTGCCCAAGTCCGCAAAGGCGTCTTCCAGGTCGCCCCAGTCATCGGAATCGCCCGTAGGGCAGCTGTGGAAACGCTCCGGCGGCTCGATCAAGCCGCGAATTCGCAAGGCGGTCCGTTGATCGCCATCGTCCTGGGCCTGATCCAGCGCTCGCGCCAGGGCCGTCTCTTCACGCACGGAGATGACGAAATAGGCGCGCGCGCCGTGCCGGGCAAAGGTCGTGAAATAGACGAAGATCGGCCGTGCGGGCCAGCGCTTCAGGCCGACATCCGCATAGGCCTGCAGCAGCGACCGCTCGTCCCAGCGCAGCAGCGCTTCGCAGATCGAAACCCGCTCGGATTCACTGAAGTCTTCACCGGCAGCACGACGCAGCGGTGCACGCAGTGAATCGAGCAGCGTCCGCAGCGCCCGCGGTTCTTCTCGCAGCGTATTCAGCGCGTGCGCCACCGCCAGGACTTCGCTCGCGTTCGGTTTGCCCGACAGATCGATGCCGGCACGACGCAGCGTCGCTGGCGCCGGAATGCCGACGCGGGCGCATTCCAGCAACAGGTGAAAAGCCGCCAGCAACTGGCCGCCGAGTTCGCGCACCACATCGCTCAGCAGCGCGCTCGCCGTCTGATCGGTAGCACTCAGGCCACGCAGCAGTTTGACGACGCTGCGCTCGTCGGCCGAAATGAGCCACTGCTCGGCGAGAGCGAGTTCCTTGGCAGCCGCGTCCGGCCGCTTCGCGCGAATCTGCTTGCGCGCATGCGAAACATGCGCCTGGCCGATCAGCGCGCGCACCCGTGAATTGATCGGATCGAGTTCCAGCAGGCGCTTCGCCAGGGTCACCGCTTTCTTGAAGGCATTGCCGGCCAGGGCCACCTCGACCGCTTCGAGCAGCACCGCCGGATCGTTGGCAAAGCGCGCCAGCGCGCGGTCGACCATCGCCCGCGCCGCCCTGAGGTCACGACCCTGTCGATGGATTCGAATCACTTTCAGGTACGTGGCGAGGTCGTCCGGGTCCAACGCCAGGCTGCGTTGCAGCCAGTCGATGCACTCCGCATCCGGATCCGCGCGCTCGGCATCGCCGACGAACACCTCAAACAGACGGCGCAGGATCAGCGCCGCCTGCAGCGGCTCCTTTTCGGGCGGCGAGTACCATTCTGCGGCACGCAACCAGTGCGCCCTGCTCAGTCTCGAATCGCCCTGATGTTCGGCTGCCAGCGCCGCAATGCACTCCTGCTCGCCTTCGGTCAGCGGACCGAAAGCGCCCTGGTATTCCGACATGCGTTGCTGCGCGTAGGGCAACAGTCGCCGGCAAAGCGTCGCCACGCTCGCCGGCAAGCCGCGATGGCGCCGTAGCAGCAACTCGACCACCTTGGCGGGTGGTGGCGTGCTACCAAGCCGGGCAAGGTCGAAAAGAACGGAACGACGGTCTTCCGGGCACCCCTTGAGGTCCAGCAGCAACTGCCGACCCTCGTCGTCGAGAGCTGGCATGGCGGCAAGCCAGCGGCTGCCGGGAAGAATGGCGGCGCGAACGACCGCGGCGAGGCCTTCGAAAGGGCCAGCGACGACCGCCCGGCCGATCAGGCCGGCGGCCTGGGCCGGGTCACTGCCGACCACCGACAGCGCCTTGAGGATGAAACGAAGGTCGCGATATGGCGAACGAAACGGTATCGCACGCAAGTGCTGCTCCAGCTCGGTCTGGTCGCCGCGGCAGCAAGCGGCGATGGCGGCCAACGCGATCGGACGCTGGCGAAATAGCGGGCTGTCGGCGGCGAGCCGCGCCAGCGCGCTGTCGGGCGAGGTCAGCACCACCGCGGCCAGCCCGGTTTCCAGCTCGGCAGCCGCGGTCGCCGAAAGGCCATCAGCGGTCAGCAAAGCCAGTGCGGCATCGTGCTCGCCAGCGCGCAGCAGCCAGCCAAGGTAGGGTCCTTCGGCCAGCGGCCGACCACACAGGCTGGCGCGATTACGCCACACCACCAGCGCCTCGGAAAGCATGCCCTTGTCGGCCAGTTCGGCGGCGCGGCCGGCATAGCTGTCGGCCAGGCCATCGAGCCACTCGACGCGGCGCTCCTGTTTCAGCAAGGTCTTGTAGTGTTCTATAGCCTCGCGGAAGTGGCGCGTGTCCAGCGCCTGTCGGGCTCTTGCCTCGGGCGAAAGCACGCCCCCGACAGCAGCTGGACGAGCGCGCGCGGCAGAAGGTCTTTTCTTGCTGGACATGGACGAAGCTCAGCGGGGAGCAAAGCGCAAACCGACATTCTATCCGGAAAGCGCGCCCGCTTGCAGCCCCAACCGCGATCTCAGATCGCTCCACCGACCGTCGACCAGTCCCTCGATGGCCTTGAAATTGGCTTTGTAGGCCATTTTCCGGCTACCGCCAATCCAGTAGCCGAGATACAGGTAGGGCAGGCCGTTGGCAAGGCACTGGGAGATCTGCCAGAGGATGTTGTAGGTGCCGAAACTGGCCGACTGCAGGTCCGGATCGTAGAAGGTGTAGACCGAAGACAGACCGTCGCTCAGCACGTCGACGATACTGACCATGCGCAGCTCGCCGTGGTCGGTGAATTCGACCAGGCGGGTGTCCACCCGGCTCTGCAGCAGGAAGTGCGCGTACTGGTCGTGGCTGTCCTGATCCATGCCGCCGCCGGCGTGCCGGGCCGACTGGTAGCGCAGGTAGAGCTGGTAGTGTTCGTCGCGAAAAACGAGCGGCAACTCGCGTGCGTGCAGCGCGCCGTGCATCCGGAGGCTGCGGCGCTGGCTGCGGTTGGGTGCGAAGGCCTTGACCGGGATGCGCACCGGGACGCAGGCCTGGCAGGCATCGCACTTCGGCCGGTAGGTGAACATCCCGCTGCGTCGAAAGCCGCTGCGTACGAGTTCGCCGTAGACCTCGCTATTGATCAGATGGCTTGGTGCGGCAACCTGCGAACGTGCCCGCTCACCCGGCAGGTAGCTGCAGGTGTAGGGCGCCGTGGCGTAGAACTGCAGCAAGGAGAACGGCAGGTCGGAGTCGTTGAGTCGCGCCATGTATCTAGTTCCAGGCCTGGCTGGCGCCGTTCGTCGGCCAGCGGCCGGGCTGCCAGGGGACGGCGACCAGGGCCCGCAGACGCGCCATGAAAACCGCACGAGGAATCTCCCGCGCGCCAAGCGACGCCAGGTGCGGCGTACTCATCTGGCAATCTATCATGCCGTATCCTTCGCCTTCGAGAAAGCGGGCAAGATGCGCGGCGGCAACCTTCGAGGCGTCGGTGACCCGCGAGAACATCGACTCTCCGTAGAACATGCGGCCGATCGCCAG
This sequence comes from Accumulibacter sp., assembly GCF_029255145.1. Lineage (GTDB taxonomy): Bacteria > Pseudomonadota > Gammaproteobacteria > Burkholderiales > Rhodocyclaceae > Accumulibacter. The sequence goes on along the minus strand of NZ_JAPUVQ010000050.1, from coordinate 37,240 downwards.
GCCGTATAGGCCGCCAACCAGCTCGCCGTCAAGCCAGGTTTCCACCGAATGGGCGAATCCCAGTTGGGCCAGCTGCCAGTAGGCGTGCTGGATGTCGCGGACGATCCAGGTGCCGTCCTGGCCGCTGCGTGGCGCTTCGGCGCAGGCCCGGATGACCGCCGGGAAATCGCGGTCCAGGGTCACCTGCCAGCGACCGGCGCGCAAACTGCGGCGCAGCGAGCGCGAGACCCGGAATTCGCCGGGATCGAGAACCATGCGCGGGTCCGGACTCCACCAGAGGATCGGCTCGCCCCTCGAATACCAGGGAAAGATTCCATGTTGGTAGGCGTCGAGCAAGCGTTTCGGTGACAGGTCGCCACCCGCACAGAGCAGGCCGTTCGGATCGCTCAGGGCGCCCTCCAGCGGCGGGAAGGGTTCGCTGCCTTCGAGCCATGGAATCATCGATGGAACTGGATAGCCTGCGCGTTCGACGGGAAAGCGCGGGTCGGCGTCTTGAAGGCAACGACGTGGTCAACGTCCAGCCGGATACCGATCTTCTCGCCAAGGGCGTGATTGTGATGCGAGGGGACCAGCGACAGGACTTCGACGCCGCTGTCGAGTCGCAAGGTATAGAGGATCTCGGCGCCGCGAAAGGCCTTGTGCCGGACCTCCGCCAACAGATCGCTGCGATCGTCGTGAATGATGTCATCCGGACGCAGCAGCACTTCGACGCCACAACCCTGACCACAGGCCTCGCAACCCTGGCTGCATTCGAGCGGCAGACGCGATTCGAGGACGCCCAGTTCGACTTCGACGCTGCTGTCGTCGATCACCACGCCGGCGACGAAAACGCCCTGCCCGACAAAATCGGCGACAAAACGGTTCACCGGCTGATGGTACAGGCGGTATGGGGTGTCCCATTGCTGAATGATTCCGGCGGCCATCACCCCGATTTCGTCGGCCATCGCGAATGCTTCGTGCTGATCATGGGTGACCAGCACCGCGGTAATGTTCTGGCTTTTCAGGATCTCGCGCACTTCGAGCGACAGCCGCTCGCGCAGACCGACGTCGAGGTTCGAGAAGGGCTCGTCGAGCAGCAGCAGCTCCGGTTGCGGCGCCAGGGCGCGCGCCAGCGCGACGCGCTGCTGCTGGCCGCCCGAAAGTTCGTGCGGGTACTTGCTGCCCTGGCCACCGAGGCCGACCGTCGCCAGCAACTCGGCGACCCGTTGCTGGCGGTCACGGGCGGCCAGCCCGGCGAGGCCAAAACCGACATTGGCCGCGACGCTGAGATGCGGGAACAGGGCGTAATCCTGAAAAACCATGCCGATCTGCCGCTTCTCCGGCGGCACGCGACGCCCGGCGCGGCTCACCGTCCGGCCGTCGATCCGAATCTCGCCGGCGGCGATTTCCTCGAAACCGGCAATGCACCGCAGCAGGGTCGTCTTGCCGCAGCCCGAAGGGCCAAGCAGGCAGGCAATGGTGCCCGTTTCGACGCCAAAGCCGACGCCATCGACCACCGTATGCGATCCGTAACGCTGGACGATTCCTTCGAGTTCGAGGTGGGCCATCGATGCCTGGTGATCGGGTGCTGCCGGTTGGCGGGATCCGCTGGCGCCGCAGCCGGCGCGGCGCCAGCTGGCAAGGTCAAACGGGGTACTTGTCAATTATAATTCTCATTTAGCCGCTTGAACCATGACCCGCTCGCGCCTCAATCCCCTGCGTCTGGCTTCCCCCCTGCTTGTGGTTTCCGCCACCGTCGCGGCACTGGTCGGCCTGCCGGTGCTGAGCGTCCTGGCGAACATCTTCAGCGGCGGTACCGGCGCCACCTGGTCGCATCTGGCGGCGACGGTTCTTCCGAGCTACGTCGGCAATACCCTGGTGTTGTGCCTCGCGGTCGGTCTGGGGGTGATGGCCGTCGGCGTGGCGACGGCGTGGCTGACGACCATGCACTCCTTCCCCGGTCGGCGGGTGTTCGAGTGGGCGCTGGTCTTGCCTCTGGCGATGCCGGCGTACGTCCTGGCCTACGTGTATACCGATTTTCTGCAGTTCGTCGGGCCACTGCAGAGTTTCCTGCGCGAATCCTTCGGCTGGAGCAAGGCCGACTACTGGTTTCCGGAAGTGCGCAGCCTCGGTGGCGCGGTCAGCATGTTCATCTTCGTGCTCTACCCGTACGTCTACCTGCTGACCCGCGCGGCCTTCCTGGAACGGGCCAGCGGCATGCTCGAAGCATCGCGCACGCTGGGCCTCGGGCCGTGGCGCGGCTTCTTTCGGGTGTCGCTGCCGCTGGCCAGGCCAGCGATCGCGGCCGGTACCGCGCTGGCGCTGATGGAGACCCTCGCTGATTACGGGACGGTTTCATACTTCGGCGTGCAAACCTTCACCACCGGCATCTATCGCGCCTGGTTCTCGCTTGGCGATCGCATAGCCGCGGCCCAGCTGGCGGCGGCCCTGCTGCTCTTCGTAATGCTCCTGCTGCTGATCGAGCGCGGCTCACGCGGTCGCTCGCGCTTTCACGACACCACCGGACGCCACCGCCAGAGGGCGGGGCGCCCCTTGCCGGGCTGGCTTGGCTGGCTGGCCAGTGCGCTGTGCGCGCTGCCGCTGACGATCGGCTTCCTGCTCCCCGCGTACCTGCTGCTGCGCCTGGCGCTGGCCGACGGCCAGGCACGCTTCGGCGAGCATTTCTTCGGCATGGTGCGCAACAGCTTCCTGCTGGCCGGGCTGACCGCCGTCATCGCCGTCGCCCTGGCGGTCCTGCTCGCGTACGGCGCGCGCCTGTCCAGGGGCTTTGTCGCGCGGACGCTGAACCGCCTGGTTGGCCTCGGCTACGCGGTCCCCGGTTCCGTGATCGCCGTTGGCGTCCTGATTCCGGTCAGCCGTCTGGACATCTGGCTGGCCGGGCAATGGCAGGAGTGGTTCGGGGGCAACCCCGGCCTGCTGATCACCGGCGGCATTGCCGCGCTGATCTATGCCTACCTGGTGCGCTTCCTCGCCGTCGCCTTGCAGGCGGTCAGCACCAGCCTGGCCAAGATCACCACCAACATGGACGATGCAGCGCGCAGCCTGGGCCTCGGACAAGCAGCGACGCTGCGCCGGGTACACCTGCCGATCCTGCGCAGCAGCCTGTTCACCGCCGGCCTGCTGGTATTCGTCGACGTCATGAAGGAGTTGCCGGCGACGCTGGTCATGCGCCCTTTCGATTTCGATACGCTGGCGACCCAGGCCTATACCCTCGCTTCGGACGAGCGGCTCGCCGAGGCGGCCAGCGCGTCACTGGCGATCGTCGCCGTCGGGCTCCTGCCGCTGATCGCGCTATCGCGCCAGATCGCCCGTCGCCGCCGCTGACGGCGCGTCGCGGCAACCCGATACACCGCCGCCCGCCGCAGGATATCAGCGGTAGCCGGCGCGATCGAAAATGATCTGCGCCTTGGCACGATACATCGCCAGCGACGCCACCGGCAGACTGTCGGCCTTGAACTTGCCGAGCGCCTCCAGCGCCGGATTGTCGATCTTGATCCCGGCGACGACCGGCCACTCGTTGTTGCCGTCTGCAAAATAGCGTTGCGCCTGGTCGCTGGCGAGATATTCGAGGAACCTGACCGCCGCTTCCCGGTGCGGAGCGTGCTTCAAGACGCCGCCGCCCGAGACGTTGATGTGCGCACCAACGCCCCGCTGGTCTGGCCAGACGACGCCGACCTTGTCCATCGTCTTGCGATCCTCGGCCTTGTCCGACCGCATCAGGCGCGCCAGGTAGTAGGTATTGGAAACCGCCACCGCACACTCGCCGGCGGCGACGGCCCGAATCTGATCGGTATCGCCTCCCTTGGGTGCACGAGCAAAGTTGGCCACCACGCCCTTCGCCCACTGCTCCGCTTCCGCCTCACCGTGATGGGCGATGATCGAAGCCATCAACGACAGGTTGTAGGGGTGCGAGCCCGAACGCGAGCAGACCTTGCCTTTCAGGCGCGGGTTCGCCAGATCGCCGTAGGTCTTCACTTGATCGGGGTCGATCACGCCCTTGGCGTAGATGATGACCCGCGCGCGGGTCGAGAAGGAGAACCAGTCGCCGGTCCTCAGGTTGGCCGGAATGCGCTTCTCCAGAGTTGGCGAAGTGACCGGTGCGAAGAGCCCCAGTTCGTGCGCGGCCGACAGCCGTGCCGCATCGACGGTCAGCAAGACATCCGCCGGGCTATAAGCGCCCTCGTTCCTGATCCGTTCGAGCAACTCGTCTTCCTTGCCCTCGATGCGCTTGATCTTGATCCCGGTCTGCCGCGTGAATCCCTCGTACAGGGCCTCATCGGTCTGGTAGTGGCGAGCCGAGTAGAGGTTCAGGACCTTCTCTTCGGCCTGCGCCTCGGGCAGCGCCACCATCACCGCGAGGGTCGCCAGGGTCAACAGCGAACGCGAAAAAAACAACTTCATTGTCATGTCTCCAGGTTATTGCATGCGAACCACGATGGCTCCTGGAAGATCATAGCAACCGTAATCACGTCTGTAAATGAGAATCGTTCTTGACTGGTGGCTAAAAAAAACGACGCGTCACGTCGTTTCACGGTGCTTCCGGGAGGTTCTTGCCACCCGGCGTTGCGCTACTCAGCGCACCAACAGGCGGCGCGCGCCGTTGTAACGACGCACCCAGTAACTCTGTCGCATGTCCTCGATGCGGACTTCGGCGCCGGTGCGCGGCGCGTGCATGAAACGGTTGTCGCCCAGATAGATTCCGACGTGCGAAAAAGCGTTGCGCATGGTGTTGAAGAAAACGAGGTCGCCCGCCTTCAACTCCTGAAAGTCAATGACCGCCCCCACCTCGCTTTGCTCCCTGGCAGTACGCGGCAGCAGCACGCCGATCGCGTCCTTGAAAACAAGCTGAACAAAACCGCTGCAGTCGAGGCCGGAATCCGGATCCGTGCCGCCCCGACGATAGTTGATACCGATCAACTCCAGGCCCTTGAGGATCAGGTCCTGTGCGTTGTTGGTATAGCGCGCGAAGAGCGAAGGTTCATCGAGCGGCCTTTGCTGCTCATCGGCGTGGGCCAGGTCTGCTCCCGAGAAAGCAATCAGGGCAGCGGCGAGAAGAGATGCGAAGGGGTGTTTTCTGGACATGGGGACGAAATCTATGTGAAAAATGTCACACTGTAAACCCCTAATCAAGCTCTCGCCATCCAAGAAACCCGCTCAGCATCACGCTGCAAGCATCTAATTTACATATGATACTTCTCCAAAAAGCACGTTTGAGTCGGCGATCAGCCACACGTGCGATTGGTGGAACAAACGACACATATTTCTTGTCGCGGTGCCGCGACCTTTGAAAACTTTCTTGTCGCGGTGCCGCGAGCATTGAAAGACCTGACTTGGCGCCGCGATTGCGGCGGCTCTTGCCAGCACCGCTTCGCACGGGAGGCTGCCGGGGTTTGTGTTTATAATTCTTGACGTTCATCATCCGTGCGCCGCTCGACGCCTGTCGTTGCGCCAACGCGGCCACCCGCCACCGCAAGGAAGCAGCATGACCCCGTTCAAGGCCTACCTGATCGACGAAAAGGAAGGGGTGACGAGAAGCGACTTCGTCACCGTTGACGAGTCGCAACTCGACCCGGGCGAGGTCACGATCAAGGTTGCCTACTCCAGCGTCAACTTCAAGGATGCGCTGGCGGCGACGGGTGCCGGCCGGATCATCCGTCGTTATCCCTGCGTCGGTGGCATAGACCTCTCTGGCACCGTAGAAGCGAGCAGCGACCCCCGTTTCCAGGCAGGCGACGCAGTGATCGCCACCAGCTTTGACATCGGGGTCGCTCACCACGGCGGCTACGCCGAATACGCCAGGGTGCCGGCCAAATGGGTGGTTCCCCTGCCCAAGGGGCTGTCGCTTTACGAATCGATGGCCCTGGGCACGGCCGGCTTTACCGCTGCGCTGGGCGTCGTCCGGATGGAGGAAAACGGTCTCGATCCGACCAGGGGGCCAGTGCTCGTCAGCGGCGCCAGCGGTGGCGTCGGCAGCCTGGCGGTGGACATGCTGGCCAGACGTGGCTACCAGGTAACCGCATTGACCGGCAAGGCAAGCGAAGCGGAGTACCTGGCTGGCCTAGGCGCAACGAAGGTGACGCTTCGGTCGACGATCGATCTGTCGCGGATCCGGCCGCTCGACAAGACGCTGTGGGCGGGCGCGGTCGACAACCTCGGCGGCGAGGTCCTGGCGTGGATCGCCAGCACCATGAAGCAGGGAGGGACAATCGCCAGCATCGGCCTGGCGGCCAGCCCGTCGCTCAACACCACGGTAATGCCTTTCATCCTGCGCGGTGCGTGCCTGCTCGGCATCGATTCCGGCTACATCGGCGAGCCCTATCGCACCGGCATCTGGCAGCGGCTGGCGAGCGACTTGCGCCCGCAGCACCTGCACACGATGACGCGCAGTATCGCCTTCGACGACTTGCCCGGCGTTTTCGACGACTACCTCAAGGGTCGCGCGCACGGCCGGGTGGTCGTCGACATTTGCGGCGCCTGAGCCACGACCGCAAGACTCGATGGACGACCCGCAGCAACGGCCTCGCATCCTGATTGTCGACCAGTCGCGGATCGTCCGCGCGACGCTGATCAAGCTGATTCGTGAACACTACAGTTTTCGCGAAGAAATCAATGGCGAAGGCGGTTGGCAGGCGCTGGTCATCGACCATTCGATCCAGCTGGTGATCTGCTCGCTGTCGATGTCGCTGCCGGCGCTCGATGGCGACGGCCTGCTGGCTCGGGTACGTTCGTCCAGGCTGGCGCGGCTGCGCCAGATGCCGGTGCTGCTGATCGCCGGCGACAACGAGGAAGCCAAGGAGCGCGCCCGGGCGCTGGGCGCCAGCGACTTCATTGCCAGCGGAATTGGCGCCAGCGAACTGCTCGCCCGCATCGACTCGCTGCTCCGCCTGGCCAAGGCCCAGAACGAACTGAGGGAGAACCCCGAGCGCGACTCGCAGCACCCCGACACCGGACTTCCGACACGCCAGCGGGTCGAAGTGCAGGCGGCGCAGGCGATGTCGCATGCGCTTCGCCACGACAGCCCGGTGAGCATACTGGTGATGGGGTTTGACCGATTCGACGCGCTGCGTGAAGATCTCGGAATCGATCTGGCGAGGGAATTGCACAAGCGTTTCGCCAGCATCATCGCCAACAAGGTGCGCAAGGAAGACAGCCTCGGGCACTATTCCGGCGACAGTCTGGCGGTGGTTTCGCCGGGCACCCCCTACCCGGCGTGCGAGGCCTTCGCCAATCGCCTGCGCGAAGCTTTTGCCGTGGCCAACATCGCGGTACATGGTCAGCGCCTGAATCTTTCGGTCAGCGTCGGGGTAGCGAACATCCCGGTTGATCAGTTAAGCTCCGCAGCTTCCTTGCTCGAATTGGCGGCAGAACGCCTCCAGGCCGCGCAGCACGCTGGTGGCAACCGTGTCGTGGCGTGTGGCAGCAAAGCGTCGACCGAGCTGCCAACGCCGCGCCTGAGCCACGCCATCGACCTGATCAAGGCCGGACACGAGAGCGCGGTCATCCCGCACCTGGTGAAGCTCGGCAAGGAAATACTGCCCTTTCTCGAATTGCTGGAAAGGGAGTTGAAGTTGGGCCTGCCTTTGGCAGAAATCCAAAAACGGACGCTTGACCGGGAGCACTAGAACAAAGACACTCGGCAGGCGTTGTTTCCACTGGTGCAGCTGGTTCACATTTTTTGGAAGAGGGAGTCTCATGACGACAGTTCAAGAGTTTCACAAGAAATCAATCGACAATCCGGACGCCTTCTGGAGCGAAGAGGCCAAACTCATCGACTGGCACAAGCCGTTCACCCAGACACTCGATTTCTCACGCCCGCCTTTCGCCAAGTGGTTCGTCGGCGGCGAAACGAATCTGTGCTACAACGCGGTCGATCGTCACGCGGCCAAGCGCCCGAATGACCGGGCACTGGTCTTCATCTCGACCGAGACCGACCAGGAAGTGGTGTACACCTTCGCCGAGCTGAAGACCGAGGTGATGCGCATGGCGGCGATCATGCAGAGCCTCGGCGTCGTCAAGGGCGACCGCGTCCTGATCTACATGCCGATGGTCGCCGAGGCGGCGTTCGCGATGCTCGCCTGCGCGCGCATCGGCGCCATCCACTCCGTTGTTTTCGGCGGTTTTGCCTCGGGATCGCTGGCCACCCGGATCGACGATGCGACGCCGAAGTTGGTGGTCTCTTCCGATGCCGGCATGCGCGGCGGCAAGGCGGTGCCCTACAAGGGCCTGCTCGACGAGGCGATTTCTCTGGCCGAACACAAACCGGCAAAGGTGCTGATGATCGACCGTGGTCTGGACAAGGGCTTCAACAAGGTTGAAGGTCGCGACGTAGACTACGCCACGCTGCGCGCCCAGTTCATGGACGCCGACGTACCGGTCACCTGGCTGGAGTCCTCCGAGCCGTCCTACATCCTCTATACCTCGGGCACCACCGGCAAGCCGAAGGGCGTGCAGCGTGACACTGGCGGCTACGCCGTCGCCCTGGCGGCGTCGATCAGGAACATCTTCTGCGGCGAGTCGGGCGAGACCTTCTTCGCCACTTCCGACATCGGTTGGGTGGTCGGCCACTCGTACATCGTCTACGGGCCGCTGCTCGCCGGCATGGCGACCATCATGTACGAGGGAACGCCACTGCGCCCCGACCCCGGCATCTGGTGGCAGATCGTCGAGAAGTACAAGGTCAGCGTCATGTTCTCGGCGCCGACTGCCGCGCGGGTCCTCAAGAAGCACGACACCGAATACATGCACAAGTACGACCTGTCGACGCTCAAGCACCTGTTCCTCGCCGGCGAGCCGCTCGATCAGCCGACGCACGAATGGCTGATGGGCGAACTCGGCCTGCCGGTGATCGACAACTACTGGCAGACCGAAAGCGGCTGGCCGATGCTGTCGGCGATGCCCGGGGTCGAGAAGACCGAGATTCGCTTCGGTACACCGAGCTTCCCGGTCTACGGTTACAACCTGAAGATCTTCCGCGAAGACGGCACGATCTGCGACCGGGATGAAAAAGGCATCGTCGGCATCCTGCCACCACTGCCGCCTGGCTGTCTGTCGACCGTCTGGGGCGACGACGAACGCTTTGTGTCGACCTACTTCTCGCTGTTCCGCGAGCCGCAGGTGTACTCGTCGTTCGACTGGGGTATCCAGGACCAGGACGGCTACCACTACATCCTCGGCCGCACTGACGACGTGATCAACGTTGCCGGTCACCGTCTCGGCACGCGCGAGATCGAGGAAGCGATCCAGGGGCATGCGGCGATCGCCGAAGTCGCCGTCGTCGGCGTTGCCGACAAGCTCAAGGGTCAGATGCCGATGGCGTTCGCGGTGGTCAAGAGCGCCGACAGTATCGCCACGCCGGAACTCGTCAAAGCGCTCGAGAAGGCAGTGATGAAGAAGGTCGACGAGAGCCTCGGCGCAATCGCCCGCCCGAGCCGGGTGCACTTCCTGAGCGTCTTGCCGAAGACCCGCTCGGGCAAGCTGCTGCGGCGGACCATCCAGGCGTTGGCCGAAGGCCGCGACCCGGGCGATCTGACGACCATCGAAGATCCGAAAGCTCTCGAGCAGCTGCAGCGCGCGCTGAGCGGCGAGCAGGCGTAGCCGCCGGCAGGCCAATCGATGTGACAGGCCTGTCGCCTTTGCCGGCGACAGGCTTTTTTTTTTCGCCCCTGTTGCTGACTATCCCGGCGCTGGCGAGAAACGCGATCGAACGTCAGCCACCCCTTGACCACCTGGAAACCCATGCCCGTTCACTACGACATCGTCCACACCACCTGCTACCGGTACAGCTCGCCGGTGACTTTCGGCGAACACCGGGTGATGTTCCGCCCGCGCGACAGCCACGACCAGCGGGTTCTGGCGACCGACCTGCAGGTCAGCCCTGAAGCGGTCGTGCGGATGATCCAGGACCCGCACTCCAACTCGGTGGCGCTGGTGACGCCACTCGGCGCGGCCACGGAACTGAAGTTCGTCTGCTCATTCACTATCGAACAGGCGCGCAGCCTTTATCCCGAACTCCAGCTCTCGCCCAGCGCGCTGATTTTTCCCTTTGCTTATTCCGTCGAAGAGCGTTTCGACCTCGAACACTACATGCGCCCGCACCACGACGACCCCGAGGGCGTACTGACCCACTGGGCTCGCCAGTTCATGCGTACCGACGGCCCGACCGGCACACGCGACCTGCTGCTGCACATGAACCAGTTCATTCGTGACCACTTCGGCTATGCGCAGCGCGAACAGGAGGGCACGCAAACGCCATTGCAGACGCTGGGCCTGGGCACCGGCAGCTGCCGCGATTTTGCGCTGCTGATGATGGAGGCCATGCGGCGCCTCGGCGTCGCCACCCGTTTCGTCTCCGGCTACCTGTATGACCAGGCGCTCGATAGCGACCAGGGTAGCAGCGGCCTGAGCGGCCACGCCGGCGGCCGGGAGAGCGGCACCGTTGGCGCCGGAACGACGCACGCCTGGCTGCAGGCCTACCTGCCCGGCGCCGGCTGGGTGACCTTCGACCCGACCAACAACCTGCTCGGCGGCAGCGATCAGCTGATCCGCGTCGGCGTGGCACGCGACCCCAGCCAGGCCTCGCCGATATCCGGCAACTGGTTTGGCGCAGCCAACGCGTACCTGGGAATGACGGCGACGGTGCAGGTGCGGCGCGTGACGCCTGGCGGCTGAGCCGCTGCTAGAATGGCCGCTCGCCAGCCGGAGACAAGCCGCACATGATCGCCAGCATCAAGGAGTTCTTCGAGCAATTCATCGAACCCGGGACCCGGCAGACCGACGCCGCGGGCGAACACGCCCTGCAGATCGCCACCGCCGCCCTGCTGCTGGAAGTAATGCGCATGGATGCGCGCATCGCCGACCAGGAACGGGATGCCGTAGCCGCCGCACTGCGCCAACAGTTCGGGCTGGACGCCACCGAGATCGACCGCTTGCTCGCGCTCGCCGAACACGAGGCACGCCAGGCCAGTGGCTACTACCAGTTCACTTCCTTGATCAACAAGACCTGCGACGCCGCCCAGAAGCTCCGCATCATCGAGAACATGTGGCAGGTCGCTCTCGCCGACGGTCATCTTGACGCGCATGAATCACACCTGATGCGAAAGATCGGCAACCTGCTCCACATCGGCCATGCCGACTACATCGCCGCCAAGCAGCGCGCCCGCGCGGCGACCGGCGTCCCGCCGGCGAGCTAGCCACTCTGGCCGCCCGCCAAGGTCGAAGCGACACCAGCGCCCGCGAGCCCAGGCTGGCTGCCCACCGGTCTGTGAAGGAACCGCCGATGCTCCTGTTCTTCTTCCTGCTGCTGATGCTGGCCATCGCCTGGGGAGTCGCCGACCACTTACAGAGTCTGGCGCACCGGGCACCGCCACCAGCAGCCACGGCAATAACGATCGAGGCGGCAACCCCGCAAGCCCCGGCCGTCACGCCACCGGGCACGCCACCGGTGGCCGACGGCGATGCGGCTGGTGACGCCGGGGGCGACCGCGCCGGCAGCCGTGATTGACTATGGCTGCGACCGCTCCCTATACTGCCGGCCGATTTGTCGATTTCCCTGCCGCACGCGATCGCGGTTGCGCGCCGCGACCGCCGTCCGGCGACACCCTGCCCGGGCGTTGAAGCAATTGAGGAGGACCAGATGCGCCGAACCAAGATCGTGGCCACCATCGGCCCCGCCACCGCCACGCCGGCGACCCTGCGGCAGCTCCTGGAGGCCGGTGTCGACGTCGTGCGGCTCAACGCGGCGCACTCGGACATGGCCACCCACGCCAACAATGCACGGCTGGTCCGCGAAGTGGCCAGTGACCTGGGCCGTAACGTCGGCGTGCTGGTCGATATGCCCGGACCGAAAATCCGCAGCGGTGTCGTGGCGAACGACGAGGTCGAACTCGAGAGCGGCCAGGAGTTCGTCCTGAGCAGCGGCGACGGCATCGGCGATGCACGGCACGTCGCCACGACGCTGCCCGACATGGCGAAGTGGACCCGCCGCGACGACGAGGTCTACCTCGCCGACGGGGCGATCGTGCTGCGCGTTCTGGAGACGCTCGGCAGCGACGTGCGCACCGAAGTCGTGCGCGGCGGTACGCTGCGCTCGCGCAAAGGCATGCACCTGCCGCGCGCCGAAGCGCACGTCGAGCCATTCACCGCTCGCGATGCGCTGGCGCTGGAGATGGCCATCGCCGCCAAGGTCGATTTTCTCGGACTTTCTTTCGTCCGCCGCGCCGAGGATGTCGAGCGCGTGCGCGCGCGGCTCCCCAAGCGCGGGATGCGGCCGGCGCTGGTGCCGAAGATCGAGACCGCCGCCGCGGTCGACAACCTTGCCGGGATCATCGCCGCGGCCGACGCGGTGATGGTTGCCCGCGGCGACCTGGGGATCCAGATGCCGGCACGGCGGGTGCCGCTACTCCAGAAGGAAATCATTCGCGCCTGCAACCTGGCCGGAATACCGGTGATCACCGCGACGCAGATGCTCGAGTCGATGACCCGCTCGCCGTTGCCGACCCGCGCCGAGGTGAACGATGTGGCCAACGCTGTGCTCGACGGCACCGACGCCCTGATGCTCTCGGAAGAGACCGCGGTTGGCCTGTTCCCGAGCGCAACCGTGCGGATGATGAGCGAAGTCGCCGAAGCGGCCGAGGGCTGGCCGCACGACCGCGTCCATCCGGCGGCGATCGCCGGCGCCGACGCCGACCGGGTGGCGTGGGCGGTGGCGCACGCTGCGGTGCAGGCGGCAGAGGATCTCCGCGTCGCCGCGATCCTGTGCCCGACGCGCAGCGGCAAGACGGCGCATCGAGTCGCCGCTTTCCGGCCGACGGTCCCGATCGCCGGCATCTCGACCTCGCCGCAGGTCCTCGGCAGCCTGGCGCTGGTATGGGGCGTGCTGCCACTGCTGGTCCCGGAAAACCGCGAGGAAGAACCCCTGCGACTGGCGCTGGCGGCTGCGCGCAAGGCCGGCATCGTCCGCGACGGCGATCTGGTGGCGGTTGTTTTCGGGGCCACCGGGCCGCGTACCGGCAGCACCGACTGCGTGCGCATCGTCCGGGCCTGACGCCGCCAACGCGCACGACCTGCCCGGCGGCGACCGGTCGCTAACTGCCAGCGGCCGCGACCCCCTGCCAGTAAGCCCGGTGCGCGGCGATGCTCGCGTGGCGATCGATCACCACTTCGAGCAACGTCGCGCCGCCTCGCTGCAGCGCACGATCGAGGCCCGACCGGAATTCCGCCAGCGACGACAGCCGCTCGCCGGCAACGCCAAAGCTCTGCGCCGCGGCGACCAGGTCGACCGGCTGCGGCGTCAGCCAGGCGATGTCGAACTCCGGCAAGGCGGCGACCGGCAGGTACTCGAAAATGCCACCGCCGCCGTTGTTGATCACCACCACAACGATCTCGCGGCCGCCGGCAGCGGCCAGCGCCGTCAGGTCATGCTGGGCCGTCAGGTCGCCGACCAGCGCCACGCAGGGGCCGTCGCTGGCAATACCCAGCGCGGTCGACAGATTGCCGTCGATACCGCTGGCGCCACGATTGCCGAAGATGCGCAACGGCTGGTCGCTGCTGCCGGAAAAGGCGTCGAGGTCACGGATCGCCAACGAGTTGCCGCAGAACAGGCGATGACCGGCTGGCAGGCGTTCGAGCAGGGCCGGGATCAGCGCGCCTTCGAAGTTCTCCTGCCGCCGGCAGCTCCCGGCGACCCTCCCGGCGTGCGCTTCCGCGCGCGCGAACGACGCTCGCCAGGCACCCGGCGCGCGCTCGCCGCCGCCAGCCAGCAAGGCCTCGCAGACCAGGACCGGATCAGCTTGCAGCAGGGTCGTGGCGAGGTGCAGCGGGTCTGGCCAGCGGCCGTCCGGACTGACCAGGATCTGCGCTGCCGGCGCTGCCGCGCGCAGCCAGTCCTGCAGCGCACGGGTGACCGGAAAAGCGCCGAAGCGCAGCAGCCACGCCGGCCGCGCGGTCGCCAGCACCGCTGGCTGGCGCAGGAAAGCCTCGTAGCGCACGCACAGCCGGCTGCGGTCGTGCGCGCCGAAACGCAGGTTGGACAGCGGTTCGGCGAGAATCGGGCAGTCCAGCCGCTCGGCCAGCGCGCTCACCGCGTCGGCGAATCCTGGCGGATAGGCGGCACCGCCACAGACGATCACCCCCGGTCGGCCGCTGACCCTGGCCAGCGTGCTCGCGATCTGCCGCGGGTCGGGAAGCAGGCGCGGCGCAGCCAGATCGACCACTGGCTCGCCGGTCGCGGCGCACGCCGCCGGAAGTGCGTCGCCGACAGACAACAAGGGCTCGCGAAAAGCCAGGTTGAGATGCACCGGACCGGCCAGTGGCCAGCCGCTCTCGGCCATTGCGCGGGCCGCCAGACGCTGCAGGTAAGCGGCCGGGAATTCGCTGCCAGGCGCCGCTGGCGCGTGAAAGGCGCGCACGTGGCTGCCGAACAGGCGCTGCTGGTCGATGGTCTGGTTGGCGCCCCAGCCGAGCAGCTCGGGCGGCCGATCGGCTGACAGCAGGAGCAGCGGAACCGCGCCGAGATCGGCCTCGATGACCGCCGGAAACCAGTTGGCCGGCGCCGATCCCGAGGTGCACAGAAGCGCCACCGGGCGAGCGCTGGCCCTGGCGATGCCCAAAGCGAAAAAGGCGGCGCTGCGCTCGTCGAGAATCACCTGGCAGCGGATCGCCGGCTGCCGCAGGAAGGCCAGCGCCAGGGGACTCGAACGGGAACCTGGCGAGAGCACCAGGTCCCTGAGGCCGGCGGCGGCCAGCGCATCGACCAGCACCTGCGACCAGCGCAGATTGAGCTCCCCGAGGTCGTCGGCGGTGGCGCCGGAAGCGACTTCGGAAGCTGCCCCGGGAGAGGTGGAACTTGCGTCGGGACGCTTCATGCGGCACCGCTCCGGGGTGTCTGGCGAGACGCGACGCGGCGCGGCCGGCGCAGCTCTGCGCTGATCACCGACAGTTTCGCTTCGGTTTCGGCGAGTTCCTGCGTCGGGTCCGATCCGGCAACGATCCCGGCACCGGCGAACAGCTCGGCGGCACGGCCCTTGATCCGCGCGCAGCGCAGCGCGACGACCACCTCGCCGTCACCGTCACGGTCGATCCAGCCGACGCCGCCGGTGTACCAGGCGCCACGGCGGTCGCCATGGCGCCGTAACCACTGCCGGGCAGCGCTGCCGGGCGAGCCGCCGACGGCGGGTGTCGGGTGCAGGCCGGCGACCAGATCGAACAGGCCGACCCCAGCCCGCAGCCGGCCGGTGATCCGCGTGCGCAGGTGCTGCAATTCGCCAAGCTGCATGATCTCGGCCGCCTGCGGCGGATTCAGCTCGGCGCACACCGGCTCCAGGGCAGCGCGCACCGCGTCAACCACCAGTTGCTGCTCACGGCTGTTCTTCTCGTGCTGCAAGGCCAGTGAGACCGGCTGCCCGGGCAGCGGGTCGGCCAGCAGCCAGGCGGTGCCGGCCAGTGCATCGGCGTGCACCATCCCGTCGCGCAGCGACACCAGCCGCTCGGGTGTGGCGCCGACGAAACACTGGCCATGCTGGCCAACGCTGTAGGTGGTGCACTCGCGATGGCGATCGGCCAGCGCCGCCAGCAGGGGCGCCAGGGCGATCGGCGTCTCGCTGTCGAAGCGCACGCTGCGCGCGAGAACCAGCTTGTCGACGGTGCCGCGCGCGATCTCGGCCAGCGCTGCGCGGGCGCGCGCCAGGAAAGCGCGATCGGCCAGCGGCTCGCTCTGGCGCAGCCAGACGCCCGCGGTCACCGCCCGGTCGGGTGCTGGCGCGGCGGCCCGCAACTCGGCCAGCCAGCGCGCGATGGCGCTCTCACCTTCGCGCACCGCGCAAGTGAAGCTGGCGCTGCAGCGCCCGGCGCGGCTGTGCAGGAGGATGGCAGGGACCAGCAGGCGGGCGTTGGGCAGCTCGTCACGGCTCTCTTCGTCGAAGGCAAAGCCGATGTGCGCCGCCGGAACGACGCCGGTCTGCTGGTCGTCGTCGTGCAGCCAGACCGCTGCCAGGCCCGTGAAAGCTGCCTGCAGCGCGGCGAAGCGCGCCGGCCCCGCGGTCGCAAAGCTCATCGCGCTGCCGAGTGCCAGGCGATAGTCGCCGGCCCCGCCGGCCGCTGGTCGCGCCCACCAGTTGACCTGGCTTCGCGCCAGATCGACGTTCAACCATTGCGCATCGCCCGCGCCAAGGTCGAGCGTGATGCTCAGCAGGCCGTTCGCTGGCGCTCCGGGCAGCCGCGCACGCAGCCGACGGCGCAGCAACGCGAGCTGCGCGGCGCCGAGCAGCCGTGCGAAGTTCATGCTCCTCCCCGCTGCTGGAGCAGTTCGCGCAGGGTCTGCCTGGCCAGCTTGCCGATCGCGTTGCGCGGCAGCGCTTCGACCCGCAGCACGCGCCGCGGCCGCTTGGCAGCCACCAGATGGCGCCGGCACCAGTCGTGCAGCGTACGGATCTCGGCCCGACCGACGACCAGCGCGACCAGCACGTCGCCCCACACCGGGTCGGGCGCCGCGGTGACCGCCACGTCGCTGACGCCAGGACAAGCCGCCAGGCAGCTCTCGACCTCGAGCGGGTGAAGCGTGACGCCGCCACTGATCAGCAGATCATCGGCGCGACCGATGATCGTCACCTGCCCGCGCTCGTCGAGCAGGCCGAGGTCGCCGGTCCGCAGCCAGCCATCGTCGAGTCCGTGGCCGCGCTGCCCCTCGGGGTTCAGATAACCGTCCATCACCTGCTCGCCACGCAGGCACAGGCGACCGTCGGCAGCGACCCGTGCCTGCAGCCCCGGCAGCAAGGTGCCGACCTGTCCGACCTGCCAGTCGCTGCCGGGCTGCACCAGCGTCGCCGCCTGCGCGGCGGTCTCGCTCATCCCCCAGCTCGGGCGGATCGGCCAACCGCTGGCCAGCGCACGTTCGCACAGCGGTCGCGACAGCGCCGCGCCGCCGATCAGGGCATGGCGCAGGCTGGGCGGTGGGTGCGCGCCGTCAGCCACGTCGAGCAGGCGCGCGAGCATCGCCGGAACCAGCGACAGGTGACTGACACGGAGGCGGTGCAGATCGTCCCAAACGGCCGCGGCCGCAAAACCCTCGTGCAAGCGCATGCTGGCGCCGGCACGCAGGCAGCGATAAAGAATCGAGATGCCGCCGATGTGATGCAGCGGCAGGCAAGCCAGCCAGACGTCACCAGCGGCCAGCGGCAGGCGCTGGTTCGACGCGGCTGCCGCGGCAGCGAGATTGCCCCGGGTCAGCTGGACGACCTTTGGCGCGCCTTCGCTGCCGCTGGTGGCGATCAGCAACGCCACCTCGCCTGCGTTGCCGGCAGGCGCTGGCGGCGCGGCGCCGGCACTGAAATCACCTGGCCAGCGCAGCGGCGCGAAGCGCTGCAAGCGACCACCCGCCAGCGTCTGCAGAGCCGGCCAGGCGGCATCGGCGGTCAGCGGGTCGAGGGGCAACAGCGCCGCACTCGCCGCCGCACAGGCCAGTGCCGCCAGCGCCAGCTCGCTGGCACTTCCGGCTATCGCCACGATGTCGCCGGGCTGCACCGCCTGGCGGCGCAGAAAGCGGCCACCCGCGTCGGCCAGCGAAGCCAGTTCGCCGTATCGCCAGTTGCCGTGCGGGCCGAGCAAGGCCGGCGCCGCCGGATGCCGGCGAGCGCCGTCGGCCAGCCAATGGGCGAGAGGACTCATCGGCCCCTGAGCGTGCTTGTGTTCATCGGCCGCAGATTATACGCAGCGACCCGGCAAGCGCCTTTGCTGCCGATCAAGAAAACGCCGCCGCGTGTCTGCGTCGGTCCGCATCGGCCGGCACCGGGTCGTTGGCGACGCTTCCCAGGCCCGTTCGAGCCGATCCAGCGTTACACTTCGCCGATGTGTGGACGCTATGCTCTGGAAGCTCCCAGCTCGCGTTTGTCCTGGCGCTTCGGCCTCGACGAATGCGCCGCCGTCGTCGCCCGCTACAACATCGCGCCGGCGACCGACATTCCCGTGATCCGCCAGTCGCCGGCCGGCCAGCGCGTTTTGCACCTGCTGCGCTGGGGGCTGCTGCCGCATTGGGCGAAAGACCCGGCGATCGCCAGCCGGCTGATCAACGCGCGTGGCGAATCGCTGGCTGAAAAGCCCGCGTTCCGCGACGCCTTCCAGCGCCGCCGCTGCCTGATTCCGGCCAGCGGCTTCTACGAATGGCAGGCGATCGCCGGAACGGCCGCGGCAGCGCGCAAGCAACCCTGGTACATCTCGCTGTCGTCGGGCGAAACGATGGCCTTCGGCGGCCTCTGGGAGTCGTGGACGGCGCCTGGCGGAGACGTCGTTCGCAGCTGCTGCATCGTCACCACCGCCGCCAATGGCCTGCTGCGCGCCGTCCACGAGCGGATGCCGCTGATCCTCGCGGCCGAGCACTGGCAGGACTGGCTGGCTGCCGGCGTCGACCGGGCCGGGGCGCTGATCCAGCCGTATCCCGAGGCCGGGATGCAGCGCTGGCCGGTGAGCAGCCGGGTCGGCAAGGCCAGCGAGGACGATCCGGCGCTGATCGTCTCCATCAGCAGCGAACCGCAATGAGAACGCGCTACCGCGAGATCGCCGCCTACACCACCCGCGACAGCTCCGAAATCCGCGAGCTGATGCACCCCGGCGTCCATGGCAACCGCCAGCAGAGCCTGGCCGAGGCGATCATCCAGCCCGGCCAGCAGACGCTTCTGCATCGCCACCGGATCAGCGAGGAGCTGTACCACGTGACCCGCGGCACCGGCCTGATGACGCTGGCCGGCGAGACGCTGGAAATCGCCGTTGGCGACACCGTCCTGATCCCGCCGGGGACGGCGCATGGCGTCACCGCCACTGGCAGCGAGGCGCTGCACCTGCTCTGCTGCTGCAGTCCGGCCTACGACCACGGCGATACCGAGCTGCTGTAGGGCCTTGGCGATCGGACCGCAGCGGCCCGGGTTTTGTAGCATAATCGGCCGCTTATGCTCGACTTGAAACTTCCTTGATCCCCTTCGTCGACCACGACCGCTACCATGCGATGAAGGCGACCGGCAAGCTGCCGTCGCCGAAGGGCGTTGCCTTTTCGATCATCAAACTCCTGCAGCGCGACGACTTCCGGGTCTCCGAACTGGTGCGGCTGGTCCAGTCCGACCCGGCGATTGCCGGACGCCTGCTCAAGTTCGCCAACGCCGCCGCCTTTGGCCGGACCAGGCCGATCGTCTCGCTGCAGCGGGCGATCGTCGCCCTCGGATCGTTCAAGGTGCGCGACCTGGTGATCGGCCTGTCGGTGATGCACAGCAACAAGAGCGGTCAGTGCGCGGCTTTCGATTACGGAGCATTCTGGGGACATTCGCTGGCCACCGGCATTGCTTGCCAGGAACTCGCTCATTTCGCGCAGATTTCGACTGAAGACATCTTCACCATCGGCTTGCTGAGCCGCGTCGGCGAGCTGGCGATGGCCTCGCTGTACCCCGACGAATACGCCGGCGTGCTGATCAGGGTGCAGGAAACGCGACAGGATCTGGTCGATCTCGAACGCCAGCGCTTCGCCATGGACCACCGCCAGCTCGGCGCGACGATGCTCGCCGAATGGGGCTTGCCCGAGATGCTGATTCAGGCCGCCTACCACCATGAGCAACCCGACGTCGCCGGTTTTCCGGATGGCTCGCGCTTGCAGACGCTTACCCAGTCGCTGAACTTCGCCCGCTCGCTCGCCGAGGTCTGCATGGCCGACGAAGAGTCGCGCTGGAGCCTGCTGCCAGCCCTGCTGACCCGGGCGGCTCGCCTGGGGATCAGCGGTGACGCGCTGAACGACATCGTCGACCGGATGGCCCGCCGCTGGCGCGAGTGGGGTGCGCTGCTGCAGGTCCGAACACAGGAGATACCCCCTTTCGCCGAGATTCTGGCGGCCAGCCCGCCCAGCCTGCGGGTCAGCGCGGCCAGTCCCGAACAAAGCGGCAAGGGCGGCGCGCCGCGCCTGCAGGTGCAGCTCCTCGGCATTCCCCCGGCCGAGCTGCCGGTGCTGATAAAGCAGATCGAAAGCCTGGGGCACCAGCCGATGCTGATGGAAAGCAGCGTCGAAGGACTCCAGCAGACGCTCCGCCAGCCGGCGCAGATCGTCATCGCCGACATGGCCATGCCCGGACTGCAACCGGCGGTCTTCTGCCGCCGCCTGCGCCAGACCGCGGCCGGCAAGGAGAGCTATGCGCTGCTCCTGGCTTCACCGGAAAGCGAACGGCACATCCTGGAGGCGATCGATGCCGGCGCCGACGACGTTCTGGTCAAGCCGCTGACCATGCAGACGCTGCGCGTGCGCCTCAATACGGCGAGCCGCATGCTGCTGCTGCGCGAAGAGATTCAGCGCGAGCGCCGCGGCATCATGCGCTCGACCGACGAGTTTGCGGTGGCCCATAAGCGCCTGCTGCAGGACGCTCTGACAGACACCCTGACGCAACTCCCGAACCGCCGTCACGGCCTCGATTTCCTGGCCTCCGAATGGGCCTTTGCGCAGTCCAACGGACTGCCGATGGCCTGCCTGCTGCTCGATATCGACCACTTCAAGCGGATCAACGACACCTACGGCCATGCCGCCGGCGACGCCGTCCTGCGGCAGCTCTCGGATCTGCTCAAGCGCACCTCGCGCGGCGAGGATCTGGTCTTCCGCTATGGCGGCGAGGAATTCGCGGCGGTCCTGCCCAACGCCAGTGCGCGCATCGCGGCGCAGATCGCCGAACGGATCCGGGCGCTGGTCGAGAAATACGACTTCCTGTGGACGCGGCAATCGCTGCCGCTCACCGTCAGCATCGGCGTCGCCCACCTCGGGACAGCGGTAAAGGACAGCCAGGCGCTGATCCAGGCCGCCGATGCGGCGCTTTACCAGGCCAAGAACGGCGGCCGCAACCGCGTCGTCGTCGCCGCCTGAGCACCGCTGCCGCCGGCCAGGCACCGTTCGGGGCAGTGCGCGTCAGGGCAGCAGCGCTGCGGCGTGATGGCGCAGGTGATCGTCGATGAAGCTGGCGATGAAGAAGTAGCTGTGGTCGTAGCCCGCCTGCAAGCGCAGCGTGAGCGGGTGGCCAGCGGCAGCACACGCCTGCCGCAGCGTCTCCGGCTGCAGTTGCTCGGCCAGGAAGCCGTCAGCCAGGCCCTGATCAACCAGCAAGGGCAGACGCTCGCCGACGCCGGCGGCGATCAGCTCGCAGGCATCCCACGCTTTCCAGGCGCTACGGTCGGCGCCGAGGTAACGCGAGAAGGCCTTCTCTCCCCAGGGACTGGCGAGCGCGTGGCTGATTGGCGCAAAGGCCGACAGCGAGCGGTAGCGACCGGGGTTGCGCAGCGCACAGACCAGCGCGCCGTGGCCGCCCATCGAATGGCCACTGAGGCCACGGCGGGTGTTGACCGGCAGACTCGCTTCGATCAACTCCGGCAGCTCGAAGACCACGTAGTCGTGCATCCGGTAATGCTCGGCCCATGGTTGCTGCGTGGCGTTCACATAAAAACCCGCGCCGTGTCCGAAATCCCACGCGCCGTCGGGGTCACCCGGCACCTGCGCGCCACGCGGGCTGGTATCGGGAGCGACGATGGCGATTCCCAGTTCGGCGGCGACGCGCAGCGCACCGGCCTTCTGCATGAAGTTCTCGTCGCTGCAGGTAAGCCCGGACAGCCAGTACAGCGCCGGCACTCGCGCATCGGCGGCCTGCGGCGGCAGATAGACGGCGAACACCATCTCGCAACGCAGGGTCGCCGAATAATGACGGTAGCGCCTGTGCCAGCCACCGAAACAGCGGTTGGCGGCGATCTCCTCGATGGGCACTGCCTTTCGGGTCATCACCGCTCAGAAGTGGATCACCGAGCGAATGCTCTTGCCTTGGTGCATCAGCTCGAAAGCGTGATTGATCTCCGCCAGCGGCAGGCGGTGGGTGATGAAGGTGTCCAGCGGAATCTCGCCGCTTTGTGCGCGCTCCACGTAGCCCGGCAATTCCGTCCGCCCGCGAACACCGCCGAACGCCGAACCGCGCCAAACACGGCCGGTCACCAGCTGGAACGGTCGGGTCGAGATCTCTTCGCCGGCGCCCGCGACGCCGATGATCACCGATTCGCCCCAGCCCTTGTGGCAGCACTCGAGCGCCGCGCGCATGACGTTTACGTTGCCGATGCACTCGAACGAATAGTCCACCCCGCCATCGGTCAGATCGACGATCACTTCCTGGATCGGGAGGTCGAAGTCGGCCGGATTGACGCAGTCGGTCGCGCCGAGTTGCCTGGCGATGGCAAACTTGCCCGGATTGGTGTCCACCGCAATGATCCGTGCAGCCTTGGCCAGCACCGCGCCGATCACCACCGACAGACCGATGCCGCCGAGGCCAAATACCGCCACCGTCGCCCCGGCTTCGACCTTGGCGGTGTTGACCACCGCGCCGATGCCCGTCGTCACGCCGCAACCCAAAAGGCAGACCTTCTCCAGCGGTGCATCCCTGGCGATTCTGGCCAGCGAGATTTCCGGCAGCACGGTGTACTCGGAAAAGGTCGAGGTGCCCATGTAATGAAAGATCGATTGCCCCTTGTGCGAGAAGCGGCTGCTGCCATCGGGCATCAGGCCCTTGCCCTGGGTGGCGCGAATCGCCTGACAAAGATTGGTCTTGCCCGACTTGCAGAACTTGCACTGCCGGCACTCGGGCGTGTACAGCGGGATCACGTGGTCACCGACGGCAACCGAAGTCACCCCGGGACCGAGCGCCTCGACGATGCCACCACCCTCGTGGCCGAGAATACTTGGAAAAATCCCTTCCGGGTCGGCACCCGAGAGCGTGAAGGCATCGGTATGGCAAACACCGGTGGCGACGATGCGCACCAGCACCTCGCCCTGGCGTGGCGCCGCGACGTCGACCTCGGTGACTTCCAGAGGCTGCCCTGCAGCCCAGGCCACGGCAGCGCGTGCTTTGATCATGGCGAAACCTCCTCGAAATGTCTTGCCGCGGGAACTGGCGATGGGCTGCGCCTGGGCTGCCGCGATGGTGCCCTCAGCCAGCGCATCAGTGCAGATCCTCGACCTTCAGCCGCGGCAGGCGCAGCACCTCGACGCCCTCCTCGCGCAGCGCTTCGTATTCCTCGGCGCTGGCCTCACCGCGAATCGCGCGGTCCGGGGCCTCCAGGTAGTGGATCTTTCGCGCCTCTTCGGCAAAGTCGGGACCGACGTCCTCGCACCTGGCGAGCAGCATCGCCGTCAGCTGCCGATAGGCGGACCGAGCGCCGGCACGCGCGTCGATCGCGGTCGCGTCCGGAACGCTTGCCAAAGCACCTGTCGAAGCGCTGACCGGAGCGGCCGCCGGGGTCTGCAGCTGCTTGCCCAGGTGGAGCGCCGACGGGATGCGACGAACTACCGGCGAGCCACAGTCCGGACAGCAAACCAGGCCGCGCGACAACTGGCTGTCGAATTCGTCCCGCGACTGGAACCAGCCTTCGAAGCGATGGTCGTGCTGGCAGGCAAGGTCAAAAATGATCATTGGGACCCATGGCAGGAATCTCGCGGTACAGCGATGGTACCCGGAGCCGGGGTCGAACCGGCACAGCCGCAAAGCCGAGAGATTTTAAGTTCAGCTCTTGCCGTCCTTTCAGGGCATTTAGAGGCATCTAAGCTCCCAAATGTCATGAAATGATTGGCGCTCCGGGCGCTTTGCTCCAGAGTTTTGCATTAGGGCGTATCCCTACTCCCTAACCAAGACGGTGCGCAAACGGTTCGCACCGCCCCTGCAAACCTTTGGAGCGTTAAAAGTGGCGAATTATAAACCGACGAAGCTGACAATTCGATTTGTCGATACCCTCCCCTGGGCCGAACGAGACGAGCGCGGCAGGGTTCTTTCCTATTCCGTCCGGGACACCGTAGTAAAGGGCCTCATGGTTGTGGTCCATGCCTCCAGCAAGACCTACGCCGTGCAGCGCGACCTGTACGCCCAGGAGCGGGATGCCCAAGGGCGACGGGTGAAGCTCGGAACTCGCCGTGTGCGCCTGGGCGATGCACGGGACTTCCTTTCCATTGAGGCCGTCCGGACCAAGGCGCTGGAAGTGATCGAGCAGGTCCGCGCTGGCATCGACCCGAACAAGCCCGCCGTGCCGGAAGCTCCGAAGAAGGAATTCACCTTTGCCCAGGCGTTGGACTCCTACATCGACCGTTGCGAGCGCAAAGCTCGCCGACCTTCTACCATCGACGGCTACCGCAACCTGTTTGAGCGTTACCTGAAGGACTGGGCCGACCGACCACTAAAGGAACTCGGCGACGACACCCTGGGCGTTGATGAACGGCACCGCCACATCACCAAGAAGAACGGCCCCGTGGCTGCCAACCAGACGATGCGCCTCGTCCGGGCTGTCTATCGGCACGCTCGCCGGAAGCTGCGCGACCTCCCCCCGCCGCCGACCGATGCGGTCGATTTCAACGACGAGAAGCGCCGAGACGTCATCATCACCGACTGGCCCGCCTTCTGGGCAACCGTCCATGAACTCCGCAACCCGGTCACACGAGACTGGTATCTGTTCCTCGCCTTCACGGGGATGCGCAGAGGTGCCACCAGCGAGGCCCGCATCGAGCACCTGAACCTTGAGAAGGGTTTTCTCCATGTGCCCAATCCGAAGGGCGGGCCGAAGCGGGCATTCGACCTGCCGCTGTCCGGGTTCCTCGTCGAGATGCTGCGCAACCGGGCGAAGGAAAACTGCGAAATATTCGGCAAGGACTACCCGTGGCTCTTCCCGTCGCACACCTCGGCGACTGGATACATCACCCAGGGGCTGAAAGCGAACCAAGGGTTGGTGAATCCGCACGCGCTGCGGCACTCCTTCGCCACGGCGGCTACCGCCGCTGGGCTGGACCCGTTCGCCATCAAGCTCCTGCTGAATCACCAACTTCCGGGGGTGACGGGCGGATACATCCACGGCTCGGCGCTTGGAGTAACCCTACGGGAGGCGCAGGAGCGCGTTACAGCCTACCTCCTGGGCCAGATTCACGGGAACGTTCTAGCTCTCCCTAGGCGGGCTGTTGCGTAACAGCCCAGGGGCACCCAGGGAACCATAAGGGGGTAGAGAGATCGTCTTTCGCCACCCCAATCGGACTTAACTATTGCCTTCTGAAGTTCACCCCATAATAATGACCTAGGTCACAACAACACGATTGTCACTCGTCACATGGCAAAAAGACATCAATTCGGGATAGATTTCGTCTCCCGCATCCGCCGGATGCAGGAGATCATCATGGCCAACAGCGGGGTGGATGAGTTCTACGAAATCATCAGGCTGATCCTGGCTAAGTATTTTGCAGAAGGAAACGGGCAGAGGGACCTGCCTGACAAAGCAAGCTGCGACCAGCTCCTTACTGAACATGGCCCAGAAATCGCGTTTATTCTCGATGGTGTATTAGAGCTTCAGACCCCTGAGAGCATCTTTGATGAAGTCCGCAGGGTCTTCGGTACGACTAGTATCCGAGGGCAGGATTTCACCGCTCTGGACCAAGCCTTCGAGCAGCTAACAAGCCGTTCCTACAAAGCTGACAAGGGGCAGTATTTCACCCCCCGCCACGTCATCGACATGTGTGTCGAAGCAGTTGATCCCAAGCCGGGCGAACTGGTTTGCGACCCAGCTTGCGGCAGCGCTGCATTTCTCAAATCTGCACACAGCTACGGCATCGAGAAGTACGGTAAGGCGGCTAGCCTTTATGGTTTCGACTACTCACATCGAGCCTGCCAAGTCGCTAAAGTTGTGTCACTCATCGGCACTAAGGGAGCCATCCACATTGAGCAGGTGGATAGCCTGCAATTACCAGAACGAACGCTCTTGAGCGAAACGGGCGACACGATTGAAGCTCTCATGGGACCAGATTCCCCAGGCTTCGATGTTATTTTGACCAACCCCCCATTTGCAGGCGATGTCGCGGCAGAGACGTTTGCCACCGCCTATGATGTTGCGAGGGTTTCAGGGAAGCGTCTCGAGCGTGACGTTCTATTTATAGAACGATGCATCCGGCTGCTTAAAGTTGGAGGGCGGCTTGCCATTGTCCTCCCCGACAACAAGGTGAGTAGCCGAGTCTTTCGTGATGTCCGCCTTTGGTTGGGCAAGAACAGTGAAATCCGAGCGGTAGTAAGCCTCCACCGTTACACCTTTTTGCCCTACACCACGCAAAAGGCAGCAGTCATCTTCGCAGTCAAGCAAGCCCCCTCTCTCTCCCCCTATAAGTCCGAGGTTCACTTCTTCCGCTCGGATGCGGCAGGCAAATCTAGTAACGGCTCACCGAACTACCGACCCGATGCCGATCCTGACGCACCGGCGTACCGCTCACTCAACCATGACCTTGATGAGATTGCCCCCCGTATTAGGAGCGTAATGTGCGCTGGATAACTCGATCGTTCTCAGAAACAGGTGCTGACTTCAGCCTCTCACCAGAGCACTGGCTGGCCAGCGAGACCGCAAGCCAGCTTGCGGACGGCAAACTCTTAAGCGAGATTGTGCAGTCCGTCACTCAGACGCAGGTGCCTCCGGAAGACGCCCGATTTGTGCTCGACACAGGGAATGCTCGAGAAGGATTGCTGGACATTACGATCCTTGGCGATCCGATCTCCGGACGCACAAGTAATAAAAAGATTGTTAGGGACGGGGACGTAATCATTTCACGCCTCCGCCCCTATCTCCGGCAAGTTACGTTTATTCCGCCCGGCACGTGCGATCTTCTTGGAGTTGACCAGCTCTACTGCTCGACAGAGTTCTTCGTCTTGCGCTCGCTTGAGGAAGGCAGAAGTGTTGCCGGACTGGTCGCATGGTTGCTGAGCGAGCCCATACAGGAAATGCTTTCTGCCGCCGCGACAGGTGGGCACCACCCGCGCATCAGCGTTGATCTCCTGCTCAACTCGCCGGTAGGAGAGCGCTACCTAGATGCTGGGATCTGCGAGAGAATCACCACCGTTCTCCGCCGTCATATCGAGGGCCAGCGCGAACTCTTGGTCCTGCTTCGACATTGACCACGGCACTGGATAACTGCCTGTAGCTGAAAATTGACAACCCGCCCGCTTCAGAAACTCCTGGAGCGGGCGATATGGTATGCGCTTCAGCTTTCCAAAGTTGGTATCTTCGTTGAAGTGATAGCCTTCACTTTCCTTCCGACCGTACCCATTTGAGTTCAAAGACACCCCGCCGACGACAGCCCTCTTTCCCGCCTTGCTGAGGATTGTGGGTGTCTCATAGTTACCAAACCACCGGCCACCGCCACTTATCATGCGATGGTCACGCGCATTTATGCACTCGATGACTGGGAATAACCCGAGATCAACAATGGTTGGCGAAAGAAGGGAAGGGTCATTCCACGTCGGTCGCAACTCGTAGACCAGTATCAGTAAGGCATCCCTGTCTGGATCGACATTCTTAACGGTAACTTTCTGAGTGAGGCGTGCTGACGGCTCTCTGGGTGTTGGCGGCCTCTTCATCGGCACATGGGGGTTGTCCCGGAAGGCTCCCTTTAACTCAATTCGATACCCTGAGTTATGCTCGAAATCAGGGTAGTCCTCCCGGTCACCCAGAATTCCCGCCGCCTTCGTTAGGCCAATCCCCTGCTCAAGTGCGATACGCGGCAGAAGAAGGTCCGTCAAGGTTCCGACAATTGTTCCCACCTGAGATGGTTCGATCTGCAAGGCGAGGTCAGCCGGAAGCTGAAGATAGTTTACCTGCACACCACAAAGCCGTTGCAGTGCAGAAGTCAGCGCATTCAATGCGTTGTTAGTAGTTATAGAGCCCCATGCAAGCACATCCATGCCTCCAAGCAATTGATTCAGCATGCATGATATGGGCCACGGGGAATCCCGTCTAGCGCAGAAAGCCGAGTGCATGACCGGGTAACGCCGCGTTACCGCTCCGGCATAGTCTGGCGGGCAGCTGGCGCTTCCTTGGCAGTGCGCGCACCGCGAGACCGACCGCGTGCCTTTCTCATGACATCTCAGGAATGGCACTGGCCGGTGTCAGGAGGAACTGTTGTCCTGTTGCGGCTGGGAGCGTAGATGCCAGATAATTGGTGCCGTTAGCGAGAGCGTGCCTGAATCGACAGGACGAACCAGGGAAGCCAACGGAAGGTTTCTCGCGTAGCGGTGGCAGTCCGCAGCTAATAAGCGAACCGAATTCCCGCCGAGTCCGGTTCTCTGCACGGCCCGCAGTGTCCTGGGCGCTTCCGAATTGGCTTCACCAGATTCGGAGACTGCCATGTCCCACACCCCTGCCCAAGACACTAATCTAGCTGATTCCATCTCTTTCCAAATGCCCAAGCGGTGGCTCCGTGCAAAGGAAGCCGCTGAATACCTGGGCGTTTCCATCCCGCATCTGGCCCGCCTGCGCGAAGTGAAGAAAGGCCCGCCGTACCGGAAGTTCGGTTCGGTCGTCCTATACGACGTTCGGGAACTGGATACTTTTGTCGAGTCGCTGCCCCGCGTGGAAACGAAAGGGGGTGGCGTATGACAGACCACAGGAAAAACGAAAGCCCCGAGCGCCGAGACACCTCTGAATCGACGAACGGGGCTTACGGAAGCAACGAGGGCGGGTCACCTCAGGGCAAATTCTCGGCTGCCAGTTCGGCCCCGGCAATCATCGACACCGCTTCCGCTGTCAGTTTCCTGCGATGGCTCCGCCCGGCTGGTCCGTGGTTGCTGGCTGCCAAGCATCCCGAACGGAACGGCTTCCGCTTTAAGTCTTTCTCGCTTGGGGAAGAGGCTGAACTCGGCCAGTGGCTCGATGGCCTGTCGTCGCAGAATGTCTATTACCACCTCAACCCCACCCGCCAGGGGCTAGAAACGAAGGCAGCCAAGTCAGACGTTGCCGCCGTCAGCTTCCTTCACGTCGATATTGATCCGCGTGCCGGGGAAAACGTGGGCGAGGAGCGCCAGCGCATCATCAGCCGCCTGACGCAAGGCCTACCGAAGGAGCTTCCGCCACCCACCGCGATCATCAGCTCGGGCGCTGGTGCCCAGGCGCTGTGGGCGCTGCGCGAGCCGATACTGCTGGACGGCTCCGAGGCCCAGGCGGCAGAGGCCGAGCGTTACACCCGCTGGATTCAGGACGTATTCGGCGAAGCCGACAACTGCCACAACGTGGATCGTATCCTTCGGCTGCCGGGCAGCATCAACAATCCGGACGCCAAGAAGCGAGCAAAAGGCCGCACCGCCGCCCCAGCCACCGTCGTGGAGCTGCACCCCGAGCGCGTCTATGGGCTAGAGAGCTTCCAGCAGGCTCCGGCCCAGGGCGCTGCCGCGCCCGCGACTTTGCGGGCGCCTAGCGCAGCTCTCGCTGGTGTCTCGCTGGGTGAGGTGGAACACCTGGAATCGGTGGATGCCCTCGACAAATGGAACGTGCCTGGCTGGCTGAAGGTACTAATTGTCCAGGGTAACGATCCTGACAACCCGACCAAGTATCCTAGCCGTTCCGAGGCGCTGTTCGCCTGTGCGTGTGAGTTGGTGCGCCGGGGCGTTCCTGACGAAGTGATTTTCTCAGTTCTCACCGACGAATCGTTCGGCATCGCCGAATCGGTGGTCGAGCACAAGAGCCCGGAAAGGTACGCACGCCGTCAGATCGAGCGTGCGCATGAGGACGCCATCAACCCGATGCTGCGCAAGCTCAACGAGGAGTTCGCCGTCGTCGGAAACTTCGGGGGCAAGTGCGTCGTGGTCAGCGAAGTGGCCGACCAAGGGCTTGGCCGTGTCAATCTTGTGGCGCAGAGCTTCGCCGACTTCAAGAACCGATTCCTCAACATCATGGTAGATCTCGGCACTGACACCAAGGGCAACCCGGTCACGAAGCCTGCTGGCGCTTGGTGGCTGGCCCACCCGAACCGTCGCCAGTACGAGAGAGTCGCCTTCGCTCCTGGGCAGGACACGCCGCCCGACGTGTACAACACGTGGAAGGGCTTCGCAGTGAATGCCGTCTCCGGGAACCAGCACCTGCCGTTCCTCGACCACATCCGCGATAACGTCTGCTCGGGCAACGAAGAGCACTACCGCTACCTCCTCGGTTGGATGGCGCGGGCGGTGCAGCAACCGGGCTGCCCAGGCGAGGTAGCCGTCGTCCTGCGGGGCAAACGTGGCACGGGCAAGGGCTTCCTTGCAAAGGTGTTTGGTGGGCTGTTCGGACGGCACTACCTTCCCGTCACCGACTCCCGCCACGTCACAGGCAACTTCAACGCCCACCTGCGCGACTGCGTCGTGTTGTTCGGTGACGAAGCCCTCTACGCGGGCGACAAGAGGCACGAATCCACGCTCAAGTCCCTCATCACCGAGGAAACCATCGCCATCGAGCGCAAAGGCTTCGATACAGAGGCCGCCCGGAACTGTCTCCACATCATCATGGCCTCGAACGAGGCCTGGGTCGTACCCGCAGGGGAGTTCGAGCGCCGGTTTTTCGTGCTGGATGTCGGCTCCGAACGGATGCAGGACACCGCCTACTTCGGCGAACTGAACCGTATCTTGGAGGCTGGCGGGCGCGAGAACCTACTGCACTTCCTGATGAACTACGACATCAGCGACTTCAACGTCCGCGCTGTTCCCCGGACGCGGGCGCTGGAGGAGCAGCAGGCACGGAGCCTTGGGCCTATCCGTGGCTTCATCCGCGAGATGTTCCGGACGGGGCAGCTCCCACCCGAGTGGCTGCCCAACGAGGTGAATCCGGGCTACAGCGAGCGAATGGTGCATGTGAAGAAAACTGGCGAAGTCGGGCTTCACCCGGACAAGCTGGCCCAGTGGATCGGGATGCGCCTAAAGATTCGCCCGGTCAGCGTCGAGGACTTGGAGAAGGAGTTTGCCAAGCTCGGGTTCCGCAAGGAGAAGGTCACTGGCAACAAGCGTCGCATCATGCTGAGCGTGTCGGTGGAGCGTGCGCGGGAAGCCTGGAACGCTTTCTCCGGTGCGCCGTGTCAGTGGGAGGAGCCGGTGGAGAAGTGGCTGCCGTACTCCGTGCAGGAGCACCCCGCCGACGACCAGGGCGACGATGACGACTCGCGCATCGAGCAAATGACGAGCGACGAGTGGGAGGTGTTCCTAGCACTCCAGAACGCCGCCCTGCGGGAACGGATTCTCGCTCTGGTGCGGAGCGCGACAGCCTAACGCCCAACACGCTCGCAGGAGGCCGCCCAACGAGGCGGCCTTTTTGCATGTGCGCGGCTGGGCTGCCTAGAGCGGGAACGGGAAACCCGTTTTCCCGGCCCGAAGGGAAATGCGCCAGGCCGCGTGGCTACAGGGGAAGCGTCGGAATTTTTCCCGGTTTCCCGGCCCGGTGGTGCAACTTGCCCAGTAGCAGCACAGGTACATCACAGCAGTGTGGTGTGGTGCTACTTCTTTTTCCTCTCTCTACTTAAATGAGGGAAAACGGGAAATAAACGGCTAGGAGCCCCGTGGCTACAGGGGTTGGGCGTTTCCCGCAACGCGGAAAAGCTCGGGAAATTCCCGCCCGAGTCTTCCTGACCCTTAGCGACTAGCCCGCACCTGGGTTTTCTGCGCTATCCATCTCAGTTCTATCTCGCGCTCGCGTGCGTGTCGGCGGTATGCGCCAGTAAGTTCGAGTTACCACGCAACCTGCACGAGACAAGGGCATGCCCGCCTGCTGGGCATTGCGCACCGCGAGACGGACCGGCCACCGCCACCGCCAAAACTGACAGCGCCAGACGGCACGGGCAGGAATCATTCGGTCTCATGAACCAGACCGCCACGACTCCCCAGAAGACAGGCACCGCCGACCAAGCTGCACACGCGTGGGCCAGCGGGCGAGCATCCGGCGTGCCGAACTATTTCATCGAAGGACGCGGCGAGCATCGGATTACTGCCCGCCCCCGAAAAGGCACGGAGCCGCAATTCTCCCCGCTTCTCCAAGAGGATCAGAACCACAGCAGCCCGGAGCGCAGCCTTGCCGCTGCCGTACTTATGCAGGCGTGGCAGGACGCCTCGGGGCGGGTCTATCCGAGGGAAGGTGGCGAAGGCGGCGACGAGGCCGTTGCAAGCGAAGCAAGGGCCTTCCTCACCGCCAAGATGCCGAGTGCTTGGGCCAGGAGCCGGCAGCGCTACACCGCGCTCCTTGGGCTTGACGACGACAGCTTCCGGGAAGCGGTGGTCCGAAAACTTGCGAGGGATTGAGATGACGAAAGCGACAACTGGAGGCGGAGCGCGGCCCGGTGCTCCCGTGGGCCGGAAGCCCGGCAGCGTAGTACCCAATCAGGCGCTGGACGAAAACCGGAAGGCGATCTTCCTCGCCGAACTCCGGCGGCACGGTATCCCCGTGGCTGCCGCTCGCGCTGCCAGCCCGCATTCGGCTGGAGGTGCTATCTCGTCCTTCTACCATCTCCGACGGATGGACCCGGAATTTGCCGCCGCCTGGGCCGACGCGCTCCAAGAAGCCTGTGCCAACGTGGAATCCGAGATTCACCGCCGCGCCGTGGAAGGCTGGGACGAGCCGGTTTATCAGAGGGGCGAACTCGTCGGCACCGTGACGAAGTATTCCGACCGGCTGCTGGAGTTGCGAGCCAAGGGCCTGATGCCCGAACGCTACGCCATCGAGCGTCGTGACGTGAAGGTTTCCGGCGAGATCACGCACCAGCACCACCACACGGCGGCAATCCTGACCATCAGCGCCGAGGACGTGCTGTTGCTGGCCCACGAAGAGCGCGAGCAGCTGATGGGGCTGCTAGGGCTGATTGCCGAGGCGCGAGGCGAAATCATCGACGCGGAGGATGCCGATGTACAGCTCCTTCCTCAGTAAGGTCCGCAGCATCGTTTCCTTCGAGGAAGCGCACGGTGTTCCGCCCCGGATGACGCCCCTGGGCTTCCCGTTGCCCGACTACGCCAGCCAGGGTGAGGCTGGGATGGAGTTGTGGGAGAACCACTACGGGGCGACGGCCCGCGCCGCCCCCGGCTCTATCCCGTTCAGTGTCATTTCGGACACCTCCACGCTACCGACCATCGCCTTTTAGCCTGCACACGGTCCTTCTCGCGGTTCGCACCCACCGGACCACCGCGCAAGCCTTGCGAGAACAGGCCAGCGTAGTAACTCAGCCTCCCTGCGCCGCTTCTCTGCTGCGTCAAAAACTGACAGCGCCTGCCGGATGCCTGCGGAATAGTTCGTCTCGCAGGTTCCGGGATGGTCCCGGTGCCGCTAATCCAAGGTGGAGAAGCTGCGATGGCAAAACTCTCAATCAAGCGTGTCCTCAATCGCGGACACGTCCAAGAACTCCGCGCCGCCCTCAAGGGGCACGTCCAGACCCTGGGCGATCTGCGCACTGCCCTGAAGGATGCCCCGGCCACGGCCTACAAGCGTGCGCTGGAAGAAATGGGGCGAATCGACATGCCGCAATCCGAGCGCGAACTGTTCGCCCGCCGCAAGGCCGATACCCAAGTCGCAGACATCCGCAAGGCTGCCAAGGAACGGGCCAACGCACTCAAGAAGGACTTGGCCGGGGCCAAGGAACTGCTGGCCCTGTCGAAGGACGCTCTCAGCAACCCGTTCGCCGTCCTCGATGCCCAGACCCTGGGCGACGCTCGCCGGGCAACCTACATGGCGAACCTCTCGGGCGCTGGTCCGCTGGCGCTGAAGCACGCCGCCGAGCAGGCTGCCGCCACGAACGACGCTGCCCTGGCTGCCGCCGTCATCAGCGTTCTGGAACGGATGCCGAATGCCGAGCGCCCGTTCTTCCCGCAAGCGGTCCTCGAAATCTTCCCCGACGATCATGAGGTTTTCGAGCCGATGCGTGAATACCTGGACGCCGAGCGTGCCCTGTACGACTCGCTCTCCCTGTTCGGCGAAGTCGTGAATGGTGCTGCCAACCCGGCTGCCCGGATTGCCCGCGCCATCCGTGCCAAGGAAGCCCCGGAGGAAAACAACGATGAATAACGAACACCTGCAATCTCTCACCGACGAGGAACTGGCCGAAGCCATCATCCAGTCGCTAACCGAAGCCGAGGCGGCTGCGCTGATGTCGGCTTGCCTGATTGCCAGCGCCAAGGGCGAGGACCGCGTCGATATCCGCGTCGCCAAGTCCTGCTGCGACCTCGCCGGTGCCGACCCGGAACGGCTGCTGCCCTTCCTGGGCTATGTGCCGCTCAAGGGCCACGCCAACGGCTGGGCGAACGTCGAGAAGGGCTCGAACGGCCCCGGCCTGGTTGGTCCGGGCCAGACCCTGGGCCTGTTTGTGTTCCGCGCTCTCGGGGGCGTTCTCCGAGCCAACCTTCGTTTCAACCACACCCCTGAGGAGTAACGACCATGCCGACCTTCCTGCTTTACCCCGCCGCACCCAATTTCCGCCGTGCCGATGGCTTCAACGCTGTCGTCGTCCCCGCTGCCAATGCCGCTGCGGCCCCGGCTGCCGCCCGCGCTCTCTTCAAGCGCGTCGAGCCGGATGCCTTCGACAAATTCACCGCCGTCGAGATCGGTGCCGCTACCGTGTTCGCTGTGCAGGGCCATCCGCCCGTGAGCCAGCCCGGCAACGCCGAGGGCCTGCCGATCCTCGGGCGAGGCGGTCACGAAGACATGCTCCCGGCCTAACCGAATCCATTGTGCTCCTGTTGAACGGGCTTGGCCCCGGTACTCCGAAAGGAGCCGGGGCTTCTTTTTGCCGTTCGACGGTTCGCCTACACGGTGCGTCATGCCCAAACGCGCTGCCGCGCCTGTTCTGCCTGGGCATCACCAGCAACCAAGACTTACCGGGGCAGTTCTCATATCAGCCCGCGCTCGGCGAGGCTGACTTGCATGTCGTTGGTGACGACGAAATGATCCACGACACGAACATCCACGAAGGCCAGCGCATCCCGGAGATTGCGTGTCAGCTTCTCGTCGGCGCTGCTGGGTTCGGCGGAGCCGCTTGGATGGTTGTGGGCGAAGATGGCGCTGCCCGCGTTCCAGTGCAGCGCACGTTTCACGATCTCACGCGGATAGACCGATGTTTGCGTCAGCGTCCCGGAAAACAGCTCCTCGAAGGCGATCAGCCCGTTTTGCGAGTCGAGCCAGAGGACGCTGAACACCTCGCGGGCAAGGCCCGCCATCTGGAGCTTGAGAAACGTCCGCACCTGCACCGGGGAGCCCAGGCACTCCCCGGATTTGCGGATGCGGTTCTCAAGGATGCGCAGCGCATCGTAGATCACCAGTGACTCCGAGGCCGTCAGCCCCTCGGCCCACTCGGGAACCGGCAGGCGGTTGTCAGCCATCCGACTCACTCCCCGGCGAGGGAGAAAGTACCCCGGCCAACGCAGGCGATGGAGTGACCCGCCCGACGTGCCGCGTCGATCAGGCTGCGCGCCCGTTTCTCGTTCGCCAGCTTCAGCCTCTGGGCAATCTCGGCAACCGTCTGCGGCCCCGAGGCAAGGAAATCAACGAGCGCCCCAACCTGGGTCTTGAGGGCGGGCTTCTCGGCGCTGCTAGGGGCCGTAGCGGGGGCTGCCTCCATGCCGGCGGGCAACTCGGGCGTCTCTGCGC
Source organism: Accumulibacter sp. (assembly GCF_029255145.1). Taxonomy (GTDB): domain Bacteria; phylum Pseudomonadota; class Gammaproteobacteria; order Burkholderiales; family Rhodocyclaceae; genus Accumulibacter. Next base: position 1,831 of record NZ_JAPUVQ010000050.1, on the reverse strand, counting down.
GCTCCTGCTCGCAGTCGGCACCTTCTTTCGGCGAATCTACGACAACGAACTTGATGCCTTCAACGGCGGCAGGAGCAGGTTCCTGCTTGGTGACATCGGCCTCGATCAAGGCCCAAATCTGCTGCATACCCTTGGCCCGCTTGGAGAACTGCTTGGTGTTCTTGCCGGTGAGGCCGTTGTAGTAGTCGAGAAGGTCGGCGGTGCTGATCTTGTTCAGATCGGCGAAGCAGTGGATTTCGGTATCGAAGATGCGGACGGACATGGTGGCTCTCCTTTTCTTTCGTCGCCGGGGAAGTCCCGGTCGGTAAGGAGAAGTCTGTCCAGGTGCGCCGAAGTCCGACAACAATTTTATGGCAATTGCGTTGCCGGGAACGTCCAGGCAGCGGCTGGCTCCCTGGGCGCTCGGACGGCGGACGGTTCGCTGGGACACCCATCGAACCGCCTACGGGCTGCAATCCCTTGCCAGACGGGGAGGCGCAAGGGACTAAGGATTACTTGGGGAGGGGGCGCCAGGGTATTGGCCGGTTCGCACGCGGCGACGAATCTCACGTTGGACGGCACTAAGGGCGTAGCTCTTGTTGCCGCCTTCAACCACCCCGACGGTTCGGTGTCCGCAGTGCTCGCAGATGAACTCGGTTTTAGGTTTGTCTCGCCGGTAGATGTCATTGACGGAACTGTCGTCATAGACAAGTTCCGCATCACAGCTTGGGCAGAAGCACCACAGTCCATGAATCTGGTGACTCGCCCACGACCAGCGCCACTTCGCACCGAAAAGGATGTCTTCAATGTAGCTCGCGTGCGGAGCTTCGGGCACCGCGACCGAACGCAGGCCGACAAGGATTCGGAATACGGTTACGAGCGCAAGGAGTCCCAGGAGGGCGACGAGCCAGCCAGGAACCGAGTAGGAAGAACTGAACAAGCCGAGGAAAGCTAGGAACTTCTCCCAGAGCCAGACCAGCGCCGTTTTAGCAGGAGGCCAGAGTTCCGCGAGCACGGCCAGAATGACCCCGCCAACGACCGTGGCGACCGTGCCATTCCGTACCGAATGCGACTCTTGAGCTGCCATGGTCTCCTTTTCGCTGTCTCAGCTAAACCTCTATCGGCTGCCCGGCGAAAACTACAGGCCGTGCTGCCAAGGAAACAGGTCTGCGCCTGCACGGTTCGCTGGACGGTCCGCAAGGTATTGGTGCCCGGGACGGGACTCGAACCCGTAAGGATTTCTCCGGCGGATTTTAAGTCCGCTATGGTTACCAATTTCATCACCCGGGCCTTGCTAGTACAGGCTTTGCAGCCCGTTTTGACCCCGCCGAAATATATCCCAAAAGGATGCATCCGGCTGCATCCTCACAGCCCGAGGCGGACAGGACTAAGTAATTTTAAGTCTCTTGTGTCTACCTATTCCACCATCCGGGCGACGCAGGCCATTATACCTGCCCCAAAAAGCGGAAAAGGGAAAGTGCTTGCGCACTTTCCCTTCGATGTCTGGAGCGGGAGAAGAGTCTCGAACTCTCGACCTATACCTTGGCAAGGTATCGCTCTACCAACTGAGCTACTCCCGCTTGAAAGCCCTGCTGGAAGCCTGCATCGCGCTCCAGCGGAGCGGTGCCGGTCGTTCCGGATCGAATCGGATTGCAGGCACCAGCGGGGCGCATTATCCCGATGCCCGCGACCCCTGTCAAGCGCCAGCCTTGTCCACTGTGGTATGGGCCTGAACGGGCCGCGCGTTTCCACTGAGACATGAGCCTCAAGGAAAATGTAGGGAGAGGACGAAACGGGTTGATCATCCTGCAGATGGTGATCAACATGAACGAAACACAGCTTTGCACGATCG
>NZ_JAPUVQ010000049.1:0-6466 GCF_029255145.1 Accumulibacter sp. | reverse complement strand
GCCGATCGGCGCCGTGACACTCAACCCGGAGCGTGACGAAGTCGTCTCTGCGGCCACCGCTCGCGCAAAAAGTATGCGTTTGGCAACATGAACTCAGGCGACAACTACCTTGACATTCACCGGTGCCCTGGGTGCTCGATCAGACGCCAGGTGAGCAACGATACTTGCTCACTCGGTGTCGGCAGCCGCTTTCTTTGCGGCCCGCAGCAGCGCCCTCCGGGCTTTCTCGGCCTTGATGTGCGCCAACGCCTGGGCCCGATTGCATTCCTTGCAATAGGAGTGCAGTCCGTCCGTGCTTCGCGAGTTCTTGTGAAACTCGATAACGGGCTTTTCTTGCTTGCACTTGACGCAGACCTTGGTGTTCATTGAAATTGCCGGGTCAGAGGAGACGTTGGGGAGTGGGTGGCCGAGCAGTGGCTTCGCCGGTCGCGGTGCGGCTTGCTGCAGGGACGGTGGCTCCGGCTCTTGGTCGGTTGTCATGTGGTGTGCCGAGTGCTCCCCCGTCCGGATTCGAAGCGATGAGGCCAGTCGGTCGATGCTGGGCGCTGGCTGGGTCGGCTGAGGGAGGGCGAAGGATTTCATCCGGTAAGGGTCCTGCAAGACTTGGGGTTGAAAGGGTTCAGGCGCTGTGGTGTTGGTGCGGCCAGTCGTGGCTACGCCGGTGTTCCTCCAGAGGAGCGCGCCGACCAGACCGATCGGATATAAGCAAAGACTATGCCGATATATAAGCGGTATTTATGTAATCATGTACTTAGCGTACCGGGAGGTTCCGTTTATCTCGATGCGGCAGATCATTCTGGCGCAGCTGTAAAGAAAGCTGACAGTCGCTAGTTTGCAGCGGACACCGCCTGGGTGAGGTGGCGATCGGTTGGGGGCAGGGTCGTCCGGGCCGGCACCGGCCATTGACGCAGCGCCGCTTGGTGGTGGCGGGTGACGCCGACGATCGCTGTTGTCGGCCGAGTCAGGCAGCCGGTGCGGGATGGCGTCCTTGGTCGAGGAGGCCATCGACGTCGACGGCGTCGGTCTGCTTGGGCTGCATGAATCGTCGGGCGTAGTCGAGATAAGCGCCGGAGCGCAGAAAGAGGGCGAAAACGTCCGGATCGATGTGCTGCCCGTGCTGCATTTGGGACATGATGGCGATGGCTTCGGACAGCGTCTTTCCTGTCTTGTACGGACGGTCGACCGCGGTCAGCGCTTCGAAAATGCCGGCGACCGCAATCATCCGCGCCAGCGGGCTCATTTGTTCGCCGGTGAGTCGTCTCGGGTAGCCGCTGCCATCGATTTTTTTTAAGGTGTCCTCCCGCAGTTTCAGGTACTTGCCGGAGATGTTTGGGGAAAGGCAGTTGCGACAGCATGACCAGCGTCTGCACGATGTGCTCGTGATCTTGTACCGTTCTTCGTCCGATAGCGTGCCGCGCGCCACCGCCAGATTGTAGAGTCGCCGCGGTTGTAGAGGAGCGCGGGGACGGCCATCCTTAATCCCCATGGATTGTCGTCCGCCAGTCGCTCCTGAGGGCATCGCGGAAAGACGTGCTCGGGTTTGTCGGCGAGCAGCGCCTCGGCGGCGGGCAAACGCGCGGCGGCCGTACGCGCCTTGCGCAGCTTTTCTTCGTTGGAGATGCCGATGCGGTCGTCAAGGGTGCGCCACCAGCTTCGCCTGGCGATCGCCTTGAGGCGATGGATTCTTTCCTGGGCCATGAATGCGCCGCCTTCGTTACAACTGGCGACGAACGCGAAGTCGTTGTTGAGTTGCTGCAGCTCGGCAGTCAGGCGGGCGCGCGCCGCGTGGCCGTCCTGGCCACCGACTACGGCCTGCAGGCAGCTGATTTCCGCATCACGCTTGAGTACTTCAAAGCGCATCCGTACCTCGTGGATCCGGTCATGAATGGTTTCCAGTTTGGTCGCCTTGTCCACCACGTATTCGGGTGTGGTGACCTTGCCGCAGTCGTGCAACCAGGCAGCCTCGTGCAGCGCCTCCCAGTCATCGGCGGTCAGCTGAAAGTCCCGGTACGTGCCATGGTCCTTGTCGCAGGCGGCACGTGCCAGCATCTTGGTCCGTTCCGGGACGCGTGCGCAATGGCCACCGGTGTACGGGCTCTTGGCGTCGATCGCCGCGGCGATAAGCTTGATGAATGCCTCGAAGAGATCTTTCTGCGCCTTGATCAGCGCCTTGCTTTCGAGCGACACCGCCGCCGATCCCGAGAAGGCTTTCACGAAGCTCAGGCGGGCCTTGTCGGTGGACACGTTGCACAGCAGCAGCATCGCACCGACCAGTTCGGCCTTTCGGTTGAGCAGTGGCACGGCTATGGCATCGCTGGCGCCAGCCAGGTCGGCGTTGGCGCCGCCGACCGTGGCGAGGTCCTCGGGCTGCAGGCGGCCGGCGCGTGCAACGCCGTCGTCGAGCGCTGCGCCAAGCAGCGGGCCGGCGCGCGCGACGTCGAGGACCCGGTAGCTCGCCCGCCAGTTCAGACCCCGTCGCGCTGAGCGCAGCGGCCGGTTTCAGTTGCGTCCCCTCGGCCAGATACAGAACGCCGACGCGTGCTACGGCTGCTGACAGTGTTTCGGCGAGAAGCCGTGGCAACAGCTGGTCGAAATTCTGCTCGGCGGCTACCGCATGGGTGACATCGAGAAAGCGGCGGACGGTGCGCTTCATCGCCTCCATGGTCTCCGCCAGCTGATGGACTTCCTTGATCGCCGAGTCGACAGCGATTGGCTGTGAGAAGTCGAAGTGGCGAATCTTCTCGGCCTCGGCGGCCAGACGGCCCAGCGAGCGTGAAATGCTGCGTGCGAGCAGCCAGGTGAAAGGAATCGTCAGCAGCAGGACGATCACGGTGGCGATCGCCGAATGCTCGATGAGCAGCCGGGCGCCGGCCATCAGGTCGCTTTCGGGAACTGCGGTGACCATGAACAGAGGCTGCGTTTCGTCCAGCCTCATGGGCTTATCGACGCTCGCCCCGCCGTCCCATCGATAGAAAGGCGCAGCGTCCGCGGTCCTTGTTGATGACCGCCCTTCTGCATTTCTGTCACGGCGGCCAGAAGCGGTACCAGTGCCGGAACCCCCAGTTCGTCCAGCCGTGCCAGCGACGGCCTGCCGTTGACCTCGAAGGCCGGGCGCACCAGTCTGGAGACGTCTTCGTAGGCCAGTGCGTAGCCTTGCGAGTCGACAATGACCAGTTCGTTGCCTGGCGTTGCCTTCTGTTTTGCCAGCGTCTGGCCGAGGCTGTGCAGCAGGATCTCCGCGCCGGCCACCGCTGGCCCGCTGCCGACCTGCATGGCCAGCGTGATACCGACCTGGGGGCTGGAAAAGAACAGGTAGGGCGGGGTCTTGATCTGCGCCGACGAGGCCATCGCCTCGGTGAACCAGATTCGTTGCCGCGGATCATAGGCTGCGGCGTAGTCAGGCCGGTCATCTTCGCGCAGCGTCTGCAGGGCAGCGTCGAGGTAGATGAAATGCCCGTGCGCTTGATCGCCGGCACGCTCGATGCTTTGCACGACATAGGTTGCGCCGGGCGGAACCTTGGCCGCCTCGCTCGGCGCGCCATGGCCGATACGGCCGACGAGAAAGAAGTCGCCATTGGCGTAGCCGACGTACAGCGATGACAGTGCCGAGGAACTGTCGAGCGCCTGCCGCAGGAATTGCAGGCTCTTGAGACGTTGTCCGAGCGACCTCGCCAGGGTCATCTGCTGCAGGCTCAGGAGGGTAGTTGCCACCTCGGCCGGTTCGACGATCCGTTGCATTGCGAGCTGCGCTTCACGGCTGATTCGCGTCGTCTGATCCGCAGCAGCCGCCTCCACCAGTTCGCTGCCGAGTTTGTAGCCGATTCCCGCCAGTACCGCGCAGACGACTACGATCAAGGCGACAAAAAAGCGTCGAGATGTGAATATGCAGCCGGTAGCGATGGTGCATTCACCTGCCCTCTGAGCGGCGTCGGAATGGTCAAGGATAGCCCAGGAAAGTGCTCTTGAGCGTCCATGTCATCACTGGAGGCGCGACGTGCGCACCGCAGCTTTCGTTGTTGGCGGCGTTTTTCCTGTGGGTGGTGGCTTGCCACCGCCGTTGCTTCGACAATGGAAAAATGCGCACGATGCGCGTTAGCCCGACGAGGCGTCAGCGGTCTGCAGCGAGCAAAAAAAAGCCGCGCTGTTGCGCGGCCTCCGGGCGATTGGATGGTCGCTCAGTGGAACTGTTCTTCCTCGGTCGAACCAGTCAGCGCGGTGACCGACGAGGCGCCGCCCTGAATCACTGTCGTCACGTCGTCGAAGTAGCCGGTGCCGACTTCCTGCTGGTGCGAGACGAAGCTGTAGCCGCGATCGCGCGCGGCGAATTCCGGTTCCTGCACTTTTTCGACGTAAGCGGTCATGCCGCGCTGGACGTAGTCCTGGGCCAAGTCGAACATGTGATACCACATGCTGTGGATGCCGGCGAGGGTGATGAACTGGTACTTGTAGCCCATCGCGCCGAGTTCCTTCTGGAACCTGGCGATCGTCGCGTCGTCGAGGTTCTTCTTCCAGTTGAACGACGGCGAGCAGTTGTAGGCCAGCATCTTGCCCGGGTGCTTGGCATGCACGGCGTCGGCGAACTGCCGTGCGAATTCGAGATCGGGCGTGCCGGTTTCGCACCACACGAGGTCAGCGTAGTCGGCGTAGGCGACTGCCCGCGAGATCGCTTGCTGGAGCCCCTTCCTGGTCTTGTAGAAGCCTTCCGAAGTGCGCTCGCCGGTAACGAAGGGCTGGTCGTTGGCGTCGCAGTCGGAGGTCAGCAGGTCAGCTGCTTCAGCATCGGTACGGGCGATGACCAGAGTCGGAACACCGCAGACATCAGCGGCAAAGCGCGCGGCAATCAGTTTCTGTACTGCCTCTTGCGTCGGCACCAGGACCTTGCCACCCATGTGGCCGCACTTCTTGACCGAGGCCAGCTGGTCTTCCCAATGCACGCCGGCAGCACCGGCGCGGATCATCGCTTTCATCAGTTCAAAAGCGTTCAGCACGCCGCCAAAACCGGCTTCGGCGTCGGCCACGATCGGCGCAAAGTAGTCGATGTAGCCCTTGTCGCCGGGGTTCAAATCCTTGGAGCACTGGATCTCGTCGGCACGGCGGAAAGAGTTGTTGATGCGCTCGACGACCTTCGGTACCGAATCCACCGGATACAGCGACTGGTCAGGGTACATCGCCGCGTAGGAGTTGTTGTCGGCGGCAACCTGCCAGCCCGAAAGATAGATCGCCTTGACGCCAGCCTTGACCTGCTGCATCGCTTGCCCACCGGTCAGCGCGCCGAGGCAGTTGACGAAGGGCTCGTTGTTGACCAGCGTCCAAAGTTTCTCGGCGCCACGACGAGCGACGGTGTACTCGATCGGGAAGGAGCCTCTAAGGCGCACCACGTCGGCAGCCGAGTAGCCGCGTTTGATGCCCTTCCAGCGCGGGTTTTCGGCCCAGTCTTTTTCCAGTTCGGCGATCTGCTGTTCTTTAGTGCTCATGATTTACCTTTCCAAAGAGTACGAGGTTGGCTTGGGACGATGGCCATGCCTGAGCGTGAAAAACCGATCGAGGCTGAATCGCCGTACGGGAGAAGCACGGAAGAAGCAGCCTCTAGGCGGGGAGAGCCCGGGCGACCAATGGCATCAAGTATAGAGGTGTTTGCTAATGCTGGCAACTGTCTTATATAAGACATAAGATATATTTTTTAACTCGGCAAAACAGCTGCTTGCCCTTTCCGTTCCGCATTGCGGGAGCAAATTTTCTTGCACGAAATCCTTGCAGCCTATGCCCGAGGTCTGGCCGGGGCGAAGGCCAACTCGGGCAGGATCATTTTCCAGCGTTGGCAGCGTGGCCGGTCGAGGTATTCGGGTGGGCTGCCCATGCGGTGGCGGATAATCACCGTGGCGACCGCAGGAGCTGCAGTCTCGCGGCCCGTAGCCGCTCCGGGCCAAGGCCGGAAACACCCATCAACTCGTCGCTCGACAAGCCCGCGTCGGGTGTCGCCTCGATCAAAGCTTCCTCCACCAGCAACTGCCGTTGGTAATCGCCTTGCAGCCCGGCACGCGCGGACTTCTGACGCGCCTCGTCCAGCGAAGCGACCCGCAGCGATGAAGTGAAGATCTGCACCTGATTCTCTTCGCGCGTCAGCACACTCGAGCCCAGCCACCGATCTCACGTTATGAAATTCCTCCGCAGGACTTGTCTCTATTGCGCGAATGATTCTGACATGTTGAAAGCGGCTGGAAAGTTGATATGGCGGCAGCGGACTGCGGCCCACATCGCTTTGACGCCGTTTTGGGTGACCCGGTAGAGGCGAGAGTTGGCGATCAGGCGGCTGGTTCGGTGCGTACGCCGCTTGATCTCTGCGGGGTCTTTGGGAGGAAGCGAGTAAAGCTTGCCCTGGAGATCGCGGTTGCGGAAGCCATTGATGGCGAACTCGCCGGCCAGCAGCGCTGTGAACAGCGCGACGTTTTCCGGAGTAACCGGGTTG
>NZ_JAPUVQ010000048.1:0-10713 GCF_029255145.1 Accumulibacter sp. | reverse complement strand
TTTAACAGCGTTATTTTAAGAACAGCCAGAGTCTCCCTCAATCTTCATCGCCCAAGTCTGCCAATCCTCGTGCGCCAACCTACGCCAACAGCCCCCTTGCGTGGGTTTGAAATGAGAACTGCTGCACCTGCAAGGCATGCGCACGCTGCGCGAGCAGGTGCAGTCGCTGCTGCATTGGGAGCCGGGAACGGCGCTGCGCGTCCCGTTGGCACGTTCCACCTGGTCGGACGCGCTGTCCTCGCGCCACCGCCGCGCAGTCTTGCAGGCGGCGATGGCGCCGTTGCTCAGCGAGGCCCGGGCGGCGCTGCCCGATCGTCTGGCGCAATTCCCTGCCCTGCAAGGGCGCCCGGTGTATGCGATGGATGGGACGTATCAGAGCGAAAGCGCCCACTACGGGCGGTGTACGCCCCGCCAGGGCGGCGAGGACAATCCCAAGGGACACGCGCTGTTGAGCTTCTACGACGTGCGCCTGGGCTGTCCCACCGACGTGCACGTCGATACCCGCAGTCGCCACGAGATCACGCTGTTGCGCGACTACGATCAATCCGTGCAGGCCATGACCCGTCACAAGGGTGCGCTGTGGCTGGTCGACCGCGCATTCATCGACGCGCCATTTTGGGATGACGGGAAGAAACGCTTGGGCGTGACCCTGATCACGCGCATGAAAACCAGCCTGTGCATCGATTCTACCGAGCCCTTGCCGGTGGCGGACGTGCCGACCAACGAAGGGGTGCTCAAGGATCTGCGCATCACCTTGCGCAGTTCCCGCCAAAACTGGCGCCTGATCACCTTCCGCAGCCGGCGTGGGCATCTCGTGGAGTTTTTGACCAACGAGTTCAAGCTCGAACCCGGCCTCGTCGCCTTCCTTTACTCCCGCCGCTGGGAGGAGGAGAAGTGTTTTGACACCTGGAAGAACGACTTTAGCCTGGCCAAGGCCTGGGGCGCCAGCCTGGCGGCCATCGAGAATCAGGTTCGCCTGGCCATTGTCACCAGCCTCTTGGTGGCCCAGCTGGTGCACCGCAGAATGGGCCAGCACGGAATCGCGGACGAGAAAGCGTTGCGCAAGCAGGACCGGCGCCAGACCTCCGCGACCGACGGGACCGATCGCCCCGACTGGAGCACCCCGGTATTCCGCTACGCCTCCAAGGTGAGCCGCCAGGTCCTGCGGTTCTTTGTCCGCGCCGGCGCGAAAATGGTTGAAAGCGGCCGGTTATAGTTTGGACGCGTACCATTTCACCTGAAGAACAAGAAAAGCTCTGCATATTCCGTGAGTTACGCCTCTGGAGCATCCTGTGCAGCTAATCTTTCTCTGAGGCTACAGCGGATGTTCCACGGCGCCGAGGAGAACACCGAAGAAGCGCCAAACAGCGAAGAGAGAGCCAGTGTTTCCAATTTGCATAAGCGAAGGAAATCCAGTTTCACGTCGTCAGGTTTGAACCAGTTTCAGAATGGCCGCGACAGTTCTTCAAGCACTGTTTTCACAAACCGGCCTCGCAGGCGCTCTATGAGGCCCAGCTGAGGCCATTGTTGTTGGCATACCTATGAAGCAACCGGACACCGTTGGTCCTGGTCATCGTCGTGGGGTCCCCCCTGCTGCTGGTCGGCAGCCTGCCGGCACAAACCGTCTGGGCCTTGCGCGCCAACGAAGTGTGGTTGGTGCTGGTGTTCGGGAGCTGCGTCCTGCTGCTGTTCCCGGGATTTCTGCGGCGGCGCAGCTCGCTGTTCGGGACGCTTGCTTCCGGCCTCGGCGGCCTGTTGCTGGTCAGCGTCGGCGCTGAATCCATCGGCATCGGCGCGATGGCCTGGGGCGATCTGGCGGGCGAAGCGGCCAGCGAGCTGAGCGTCATCCTGCTCGCCGCCTGCGCGGTGTGGATGGGCGCTTTTCTGCTAAACCGCCTGGAGGCCGGCGGACCCTGCCGCCGGGCTGGTCGTCTGCTGGCCTGGCGCAGTGTGCTGCTGCGCCTGGGAGGCGTGGTGGCCGGCGTCAGCGCTGGCCTCTCGGTGGTGCCGGCGGCCACCAACTTCGCCTGGGCGAGCGCCTTCGCGACGCCGCTGGAGGGCATGGCCGCCGCCGCGGGCTACCTGACCGGAGCGCTGACCGGCGTGTTGTTGGCGACGCTCTTCGCGGTGTTGCTGCCGCGGCTTCTTGCGCGGCTGCAGCTCTCGGGAATGCTGGCGGCCAGCGCCGCGGGCGAGAGCGGCTGGTTCGCCGTACTGGCGTTTCTGCCGGTGACTGTGATCATCGCTCTGGCCGGCATGCAGCCACTGATTTCCGGCATCGCGATCCGCGTCGAGTGGCTGCCCTACGTTTGGCCGATCATCGCGGTGGTGTTCGCACACACGCTGATGCGCCTGCTGCTCGGCCGGGTGCCGGAATCGTCCGCTACGCCCTTGTGGCTTTTTCTCCCGGAAGCCGCGTCGGCACCGGCTACCCTGGCGTGCGCGCTGCAGGCCGCGCGCGAGTGGTCCTGCGGCCCGCTTGCCCTGGTCGCGCCGGCGCCTGTCGCGCCGCGCGTGCGCGGGGCGCACCTGCGCCTGGCGCAGCAGGCCGGCCTGCTGCCGGCGCTGTTTGCCAACCGGGTCGCGCAGGCAGCCGCCTGGCAGAGCATGCGGAGGCCGGCAGAGCTGGCCTGGAGCGGCCTGCCTTGCAGCGAGTTGAACGGCGGTTCGGCGGCGTGGCAGGCGGCGGTGGACACGTTGCAGAACACCGAGCGCGACGCGCGCGTGCTGGTGATCGACGGCAACTCGACGCCGGGTTGGGGCGATGCTTTCTGGAAGGCGTTGCCAGCCGGCAGCGAGTTGCTGGCGCGGCAACTCGACGGCGTGCCGCAGACGGGTGTCGGGGTCTTGCGCGACAGCGCCGATTTCTCGCAGGCATCGCTTCGCTCGGCGTGGCTGGCCGGCTGTCGCGAGCGCAATGCGCCGCGCGCGCGCGGGCTATCCGCCGGCTGCTGGTGGTGCACCACGCGGCCGACGCAGCGCTCGCGCAGCGGCTGGCGGCCGCCGTCGATGAGCAGATCGATGCGGACGGCGCGCAAGTCACCGCCTCGACCCTCGACGCGCGGCCCGTCGGTCCGGTCCTGCTGCAAATGGACAGCCGCAGTTGGGAGACCGTTCTCGGCTTGAGTGCGCGCCTGGCGGCTGCGCTCGGCGCCGGTCTGTCGGTCCGGCTGACTGGACTGCTGGCCCGATGGGTGGCCGCTGCAAGGCAAGCGCGGATCGAGGTGGTCGTTGTCGAATCGGCGCAGGCGACGATCGATGGACCGTCTATAGCGCGTGGCCTGGAACTCGGCGCAGAGGCCGTGATCGCCCTCTTGCCGGCGGACGCCGACGACAGTCTGCCGGGGATCTACTCGCCGGCGGCGTATACCGGAGCGCTGCGCCTGCCACCCCCGTCGGCGCAGGATCAGCAGGGACTTGCCGAGATCGCGCGGCGCTTGCTCCACCGGCAGGGTATCGGCGCGACGCCGCCGGAGGCGGTCGCGAGCGCACCGGCGGCGGAGGGCTGATCTGTCGAGGCCCGTGGCTTGCCCCGAGCCACGACCAACGCGACTGCCGTGCCGTGACCGCAGCGACCGCTAGGTCGCCGTCGCTGGTTCGCCGCCGAGGGCGGTGAGCAGGTCGTCGAGCAGTTGTGCGACTTCGCCGCTCATCAGGGTGAAGTCGATATCGAAGCGCTCGTCTTCGTTTTCGCCCTGGCCTTCGGCCTGTTCCTTGAGGATGTCGAGGAAGGCCAGCCGCTTAATCTGCAGGTTGTCGTCGAGGACGAAGGAAATGCGGTCGTTCCAGGTCATCGCCAGGCGGGTGACGACTTTGCCGGCGGCGATGTGCTGGCGGATTTCTTCGCCTTCCAGGGTGTGCTTGACGTAGCGCACGGTGGCCCTCTCGGCCGAGCGCAGTTCGAGATCCTGGTCGAGAGTGAAACCCACCGGTGCTTCGCCGCCGGCCACCCAGCCGGTCATCGCCGCCGACGGCGACTGAGTGACCTTGAGCACCTTCGCGGGCACACCGTCGACCGACTTGCGCAGATGTTCGAGGAATTCCTCGGCCTTCGCCGGCGACGATGAGTCGATGACCAGCCAGCCGTTGCCGGGGTCGATCCAGGCCAGGGTGCTGCGGCTGCGGATGAAGGCGCGCGGCAGGAGTTCGATGGTCATTTCCTCCTGGATTTCGCGCATCTCCTTGCGGCCGACGCGGCGCCCTTCGGCTTCCTCGATGGCTTTCGCCTTGTCGTTGGCAAAGCGCTTGACGATCGACGCCGGCAGCAGCTTTTCCTCGACGCCGAGCGCCAGCAGCCACTGCTGGTTTACCGAATGAATCAGCGCGCCGCCGTCACGCGGTGGCACCCAGCCGATACTTCGTGGGTCGGTGGCGCTGCAGCCTTGCAGGGTCAGCCTGGCGAGGTGTTCTTCAAGCTGTGCGGTGTCGACGGCCCAGTTCTTGGGCAGGCGGTAGAGGTAGAGGTTCTTGAACCACATGGGCGGCCTCGAAAAAGTCGGGGATTATAGGCCCGATCGGGCGCTGGCAAGGGGTCAATTCGGAGCGGTGCGCTGACTGCGGAAACCACGGATCCCTTGCGCGTCGCTACAGGCGGGGAGCCGTCGGGCGGCTGTGCTATCATGCGCAGTTTACAATTTTGGGTGCCCATACTTGGCCTTCTGCCGTGTTCAACTGTGATCTGCATTGTCATTCCACCTGCTCGGACGGTCTCTTGCCGGCGGCCGCGGTCGCCGCCAGAGCGGCCTCGAACGGCGTCGACCTGCTGGCGCTGACTGACCACGATAACCTCGACGGCTTGCCGGCAGCACGTTCGGCAGCTGAAGCGGCGGGGATGTCGCTGGTCAACGGCGTCGAAATCTCGATCGAGTGGGAGTCGCTGCAGATCCATATTCTCGGCTACGCTTTCGATCCCGCCGATCCGGCGTTGAATGCCGGTCTGGCGGCGATTCGCTCGGGCCGGATCGATCGCGCGCGGCGGATCTCGGCCGAACTCGAGAAGGTCGGCATCGATGGTGCTTTCGACGGTGCAATGCGCCTGGCGGCCAATCCCAGTCTGATCAGTCGTGCGCATTTTGGCCGCTTTCTGGTCGACAGCGGCGTCCGCAAGGATCTGCGCAGCGTCTTCGAGTCGTATCTGGTTCCCGGCCGGCCGGGTTATGTCGATCATCGCTGGGCGACGCTGGCCGATGCGCTGGGCTGGATCAGCGGCGCCGGCGGTCTCGCAGCGGTCGCGCACCCGGGGCGCTACAAGCTGTCGCGGCCTGACATGCGGCGCTTTCTTGCCGAATACAAGGACCTTGGCGGGCGGGCGATCGAAGTCGTGTCCGGCAGCCATACCCAGGAGCACGTCGATATTTTTGGCCGGCTGGCCCGTGAGTATGGCTTTCTGGCGTCGCGCGGCTCCGATTTCCACGGGCCCGGCGAGAGCTATTTCGATCTTGGCCAACTGGCACCCCTGCCGGATGGGTTGAAGCCCATCTGGGATGTGTTCTGAGCCTGGGGGAGGGCGATGGCGCAGCACATCTCGATTCATCCGGACAATCCGCAGCCGCGGCTGCTGAGCCGGGCCGCCGAGGTCGTCCGCCAGGGCGGCGTCATCGCCTTGCCAACCGATTCCAGTTATGCGCTGGGTTGCCACCTCGGCGACAAGGCGGCGGTCGAGCGAATTCGCGCCATCCGTGGCGTCGATGACCGGCATCTGCTGACACTGATGTGCCGCGACCTGTCGCAGATCGGCCAGTTCGCCCGTGTCGACAATGCCCGCTATCGTCTGCTCAAGGCCACTACGCCGGGCAGCTACACCTTCATCCTTGAGGGTACTCGGGAGCTGCCGCGGCGCGTCCTGCACCCCAAACGCAAGACCATCGGCCTGCGCGTGCCGGCGAACGCGGTGACCCTGGCCTTGCTCGGAGTGCTTGGCGAGCCGCTGCTGACCTCGACGCTGATCGTCGCCGGCGACGACGGACCGCTGACCGAAGGCTGGGACATTCAGGATCGGCTGCAAAGCCAATTGGAACTGATCCTCGACAGCGGTAACTGCGGCATCGAGCCGACCACCGTCGTTGACCTGACCGGTGCGCTGCCGCTGCTGGTCCGCGCCGGCCTGGGGCCGCTGGCGCCTCTTGGCCTGGATTGAGAGACAGAGAGCATGGAACAGATGATTCAGACGATTGCCATCGCCGCCTTGCCGGTGACCCTGGCAATCACCCTGCACGAAGCCGCGCATGGCTATGCCGCACGCCATTTCGGCGACCCGACGGCGTGGCAGGAGGGTCGGATCACCGCCAACCCGCTGAAGCACATCGACCCGATCGGGACGATCCTGGTGCCGATTGCTTCGTTGTGGGCGGGCGGCATCCTGTTCGGCTGGGCCAAACCGGTGCCGGTCAATTTCGGTCGCCTGCGCCATCCCAAGCGCGACATGCTGTGGGTCGCCGCCGCCGGGCCGGGCGCCAACCTGGCGATGCTGCTGTTCTGGGCGACGGCGATGAAGATGGTCTTGTTGCTGCCGGTCAATTTCTTCAGTCTGCCGATGGCCGAGATGGCCCGGATCGGCATGCTGGTCAACCTGGTGCTGATGGTGCTCAATCTCTTTCCGCTGCCACCGCTGGACGGCGGCCGCATTGCCGTCAGCCTGCTTCCGTCGCAAGCCGCCTGGCGCTTTGCGCAGCTCGAGCGCTTCGGCTTTCCGATCCTCTTGTTGTTGCTGTTCACCGGCGTCCTGAGCTGGCTGTTGACGCCCGTGATGGGCCTGGTGATGGGCCTGATCTATTTCATCTTTCAGTTTTCCGTCTGAGCCGTCGGAGCGCGCCAATGTACGCAGAACGAGTCCTCTCCGGCATGCGCCCGACCGGTAGCCTGCACCTTGGCCACTACCACGGCGTTCTGAAGAACTGGATCAGCCTGCAGCATCGGCATCCCTGCCTGTTCTTCGTCGCCGACTGGCACGCGCTGACCACCCAGTACGATGACCCGCAGGGCATTGTCGGGGCGTCGTGGGATATGGTCATCGACTGGCTGGCGGCGGGCGTCGATCCTGCCCAGGCGACGCTGTTCATCCAGTCGCAGGTGCCCGAGCACGCCGAGCTGCACCTGCTGCTGTCGATGATGGCCCCGCTGGGCTGGCTGGAGCGGGTTCCGACCTACAAGGACCAGCAGGAGAAGCTCGAGAGCAAGGACCTTTCGACCTACGGTTTTCTCGGCTATCCGCTGTTGCAGTCGGCGGACATCCTGATCTATCGCGCCGACAAGGTGCCGGTTGGCGAGGATCAGGTGCCGCATATCGAGTTTTCGCGTGAAGTGGCTCGCCGCTTCAATCACCTCTACGGACGCGAAGCGGGCTTCGAGGAGAAGGCCAGGGAGGCGGTCAGGAAACTGGGGTCGAAACGTGCCCGTGCGTACACGCAACTGCGCACGCACTTTCAGCAGAACGGCGACAAGACAGCCATCGAGCGCGCGCACGCACTGCTTGACGAAGTCCCCGGCCTGGCGCACGCCGACCGCGAGCGCCTCGGCGGCTACCTCGAAGGCACCGGCAAGATGATCCTCGTCGAGCCGGGTGCGCTGCTCACCGCCGCGTCGCGGATGCCGGGGCTCGACGGCCAGAAGATGTCCAAGTCCTACGGCAACACGATCACCCTGCGCGAGGAGGCCGCTTCGGTGACGCAGAAAATCCGGCGGATGCCGACCGACCCGGCGCGTATTCGCCGTGACGACCGGGGTAATCCTGACCTCTGTCCGGTCTGGCAGCTGCATCAGGTGTATTCGGACGAGGCGTGTCAGGCCTGGGTGCAGCAGGGTTGCCGCAGCGCCGGTATCGGCTGCCTGGAGTGCAAGCAGCCGGTGATCGACGGCATCCTCATGGAGCAGGCGCCGATGCGCGAGCGCGCCCAACCCTACCTGGACGACCCGCGGCTGGTCCGCGAGATCATCGCCGACGGGAACCGCAAGGCGCGCCACCTGGCCCGCGAGACGATGCGCGATGTGCGCGCGGCGATGGGGCTGGACTACAGCTGAGTGCCAGCGTGCTCCTCCAATCAGCGATGAGCAGCGACCGCGCGACCATCGACCAGACCGAGCAGCCGCTGGCCGCTGCAAGCAGCCCGCTGGCCAGGATCTACGGCCAGCCACTGACGCAGCTGCCGCTTGACCTCTACATCCCGCCGGATGCGATGGCGGTGATGCTCGATGCCTTCGAGGGACCGCTGGACCTGCTGCTGTACCTGATTCGCAAGGCCAATGTCAATGTCCTCGACATTCCGATGGCTCCGCTGACCGAGCAGTACCTGGTCTACGTCGAGGCGATGCGGTCGCAGAATCTCGAATTGGCGGCGGACTACCTGGTGATGGCGGCGATGCTGATCGAGATCAAGTCGCGGATGCTGTTGCCCAGACCAAAAGCCGTCGAGGGCGACGAGGCCGAGGACCCGCGTGCGGAACTGGTTCGCCGCCTGATCGAGTACGAGCAGATGAAGCTTGCGGCGTACGCGCTCAATGCGCTGCCGCAGGCCGAGCGCGATTTCGAATGGGTCGAGGTGTGGGTCGAGAAAGCGCTGCTCCGCCGCCTGCCCGAGGTCAATGCGGCGGATCTGCAGAATGCCTGGCGCGGGATCCTGCAGCAGGCCAGGCTGCACACCCATCACCTGGTGCAGCGCCAGGAATTGTCGGTGCGCGAGCACATGGGGATGATCCTGCGCCACCTGCGCGACGCCGGCGGCTTTGTCGAATTCGGTGACCTGTTCGACCCGGCGCTGGGCGCCCCGGTGCTGGTGGTGCACTTCCTGGCCCTGCTTGAGCTGGCGCGTGAGCATTTGCTCGAGATGACGCAGGTCGAAGAATTCGCGCCGATCTACCTGCGCCTGGCCAATGATCCGGGAGTCCGCCATGATCTCCGATGAGCCTGTGATGCCGACCGCGCCAGAGAGTCCCGGCGACCTGAAACGGGTGCTCGAGGCGGTCCTGCTGAGCACCCGGGAACCCCTGTCGCTGCTCGAACTGCGCAAGGTCTTCGAGGACCGGATCGGGGTCGACGTCTTGCGCGTCCTGCTCGACGAGTTGCGTAGCGAATGGAGCGGGCGACCGGCTGAATTGTTGCAGCTGGCCAGTGGCTGGCGTTTCCGGACGCGCGCCGAATACATGCCGTATCTGGAACGTCTGAATCCGGAAAAGCCGTCGCGCTACTCGCGCGCGGTGCTCGAAACGCTGGCCATCATTGCCTATCGTCAGCCGGTGACGCGCGGTGATATCGAGGATATCCGCGGTGTGACGGTGTCGACGCAGGTGATCCGGGTGCTCGAGGAGCGCGGCTGGGTCGACGTCGTCGGCCATCGCGATACGCCCGGGCGGCCAGGATTGCTGGCAACGACGCGAAAATTCCTCGACGACCTCGGCTTGCGCAGTGTTGCCGAGTTGCCGCCCCTCGACCAGATCAATTCCACCCTGGACCTCGCTGATGGCCACTAGCAAGCGCAGATCAACTGCCGACCCTTCCCGTTCTCCACGGTCCACCGCGCCGGTGGCGGCGAGACGGCTTCCGCCCGAGGCTTCGCCGGAACCTTCGGCCGCCGCAGCGGGCGCTCCTCGACGTTCGGCGGGACACAGCCACGCCGGCGATTCGTCCGGGCGGGGGCGCCATCAGGACGCGCCGGTCAAGCCGGAACGTCTGCACAAGCTGCTGGCCCAGAGCGGCATCGGCTCGCGTCGGGAGATGGAAGAGTTGATCGTCGCCGGCCGGATCAACGTCAATGGCGAGCCGGCGCACGTCGGCCAGACGGTCAGTCCGGGTGACCGGGTGAAGGTCAACGGCAAGCTGGTCAATTTGCGCTTCTCGAACCGGTTGCCGCGGGTGGTCATCTATCACAAGCCCGACGGCGAGATCGTTTCGCGAAACGACCCGGAGCATCGGCCGAACGTGTTTACCGCGATGCCCCGGATTTCGGTCGGACGCTGGGTGGCGGTCGGTCGTCTGGACTTCAACACCAGCGGCTTGCTCCTGCTGACCACCTCGGGCGAACTCGCCAACCGGCTGATGCATCCGCGCTATCAGCTGATCCGCGAATACGCGGTACGGATTCTCGGCGAACTTCCCGACGAATCGCGCCAGCGCCTGCTCGATGGCATCGATCTCGACGATGGGCCGGCCAAGTTTGCGAGCTTTCAGGAGGCTGGCGGCGAGGGTGCCAATCGCTGGTACCGGGTGTCGCTCTTCGAGGGCCGCAATCGCGAGGTGCGGCGGATGTTCGAAGCCGTCGGGGTCGTCGTCAGCCGCCTGATGCGCGTCCGCTACGGCCCCATCGCGCTGCCGCCAGGCTTGAAGCGCGGGCAGGTTCTCGAACTCAGCGAGGCCGAGGTGAGGCGGCTGCTGGCCGGCTTTGACATGGAAAATCCGGAGCCCGATCGCCCGTCGCGACGCCCGCGCGAGCGCTGAACACTCTCTCCGGATCGCAGCCCTGAAGCATGAGTACGCCAGCCCTGTATTTTCAAAGCCTGGGGGTAGGCGAAAAAAAAGCTTTCGCACAAGGGGGCTAACGGTCATTGCACGACAGGCAGCCATAAAGTGGTCCCCATAGTCAAGACAAATATCAACTCTGTTTAAGTTCAGATTTCCTGATCCCGGCCGGGAATGTAGGTAGAATTCCGGAATTGCGAGTAGCACTTTATTTCGAAGGCCATAATTTTCGTATGGCATAGACCAAGCGTCGCTAGGAGTGCAAG
>NZ_JAPUVQ010000047.1:0-17135 GCF_029255145.1 Accumulibacter sp. | reverse complement strand
GCCAGCTGGGGGTCGGACACGGTTAGGGACGGCGGCATCTGGAGGCCTCTGGATCAGTGAATACGGGCCTACCACGCTATCAGACCGCCGTCGCGATTTCATGCAGCGTTGCCGAAAGGACACGAATGACGGCAGTGCCAGGCGCTGCGCCATTGATCACCTGTCTGTGCGGGTGGCGACAAGCGTTCGGGGGCTGCCGATCCGGCGCGCTTTAAGCCCGCCTTAAGCCGGCGTGCGCACGATGCCGCCGCCGATCTTAAATGGTCATCAGCAGTGGGCGGCCTGCGGCCATGCGTATTCGTGCGCCGCTATCGTGCGCTGTGGTGTACTCGTCGGCTTGCGCCATAGTAGCGATAAAATATGACGAACCCCTCTCCAGAAAGCGACCCAGAGCATGAGCACTCGCGTGGAAAACCCGGAAATCTCCTTCGATGACCCCGGCCGGCACGCGATGGCGCAGCGCTGTACGTGGGTCAGCGTGCTGGTCAACGTCCTGTTGACTGCGGCGCAGGTGGTCGCCGGAATCATTGCCAACTCGCAAGCGCTGATCGCCGACGGAATGCATTCACTGTCCGATCTGGTGTGCGACTTTCTGGTCCTCTTTGCCGCGCATCACAGCAAGGACCCGGCCGACGAAAGCCACCCCTATGGTCATGCGCGTATCGAAACGGCTGCCTCGTTCGCCCTGGGGGCGATTCTGGCCGTGACCGGCGCCGCCATCATCTGGAGCGCCGCGATCAAGCTGCAGGACCTGAGCAATCTGCCGCCGGTGGCGCCGCTCGCGCTATGGGCGGCGTGCGCGGCATTGATCGCCAAGGAGGGCCTGTTCCGCTACATGCTGCATGTCGGCGAGCGCTTGCGCTCGCCGATGCTGATCGCCAATGCCTGGCATGCACGTTCCGACGCTGCTTCTTCGCTGGTGGTCGCGGTGGGCATCGGCGGAAACCTGATGGGCTTCGTTTTCGCCGACTCGATTGCCGCGGTGATCGTTGGCTTCATGATCGTCCGGATGGGGGTGGTGTTCTCCTGGGAAGCGCTTCAGGAACTGATCGACACCGGACTATCGGTGGAAGAGGTCGACAGCATTCGCCAGGTGATCGTCGACACGCCGGGGGTCGGCAGCCTGCATGAGTTGCGCACCCGCCGCATGGCGCATCGGTCCCTGGTCGATGCGCACGTCTGCGTAAACCCGCGGATCAGCGTTTCGGAGGGCCACCGCATCGCCGAAACGACCCGCAAGCGCGTACTCGACAGCCATCCCTCGGTGTCTGACGTGTTGGTGCATGTCGATGTCGAAGACGACCTGGACCACGACAGCAAGAGCCAGAGCCTGCCCGATCGAAGCGTGCTGGTGAGTCATCTGGCGCCCGTGCTGGCCGGTCTGCCGGAGCCGCATCGCGTTGTCCTGCACTATCTCAACGGGCGCGTCGAGGCCGAGGTCTTTCTCCCTTTTGACGCGCTCGCGGACTCTGCCCTGATCGACCGCGCGAAACGCGACTTTGCCGAGTGCCTGCGAGCCCATCCGCTGCTCCGCTCGCTGTCGATCAACTATCGCCAGCGGGTGTTGCCGGTGCAGAGCGACTGAGTCGTGCCGGGAAAGCTCGCTCGGTCGCGGTTGCGGGCGGTACCCGCGCCGCCGGTCGTCGTGCGGCCTCTGCGGATTTTTGGCGCGTGCTATAATCCCGTTCTTTTTCAAGGCTTGCGAGGCACAAGATGTTTTCGGCAAACGACACCCTGGCGAAAGTGGATCCGGAGATCTGGCAGGCGATCGAAAACGAGAATCGCCGCCAGGAAGAACACATCGAACTGATCGCTTCGGAGAATTATGTCAGCCATGCGGTGATGGCCGCGCAGGGCTCGCAACTGACCAACAAGTACGCCGAAGGCTACCCCGGCAGGCGTTATTACGGCGGCTGCGAGTACGTCGACGTTGCCGAGCAACTGGCGATCGCTCGCTTGAAGAAGTTGTTTGCCGCCGAAGCGGCGAACGTCCAGCCGAATTCGGGATCGCAGGCCAACCAGGCGGTGTTGATGGCCTTCGCCAAGCCCGGCGACACGATCATGGGGATGAGTCTGGCCGAAGGGGGGCACCTGACGCACGGGATGCCGCTCAACATGTCGGGCAAGTGGTTCAAGGTCGTCGCTTATGGTCTCGACCAGCACGAAGCGATCGATTACGACAAGATGGAAGCGCTGGCTCGCGAACACCAGCCGCGGATCATCATCGCCGGCGCCTCGGCGTACTCCCTGCGCATCGACTTCGAGCGCTTCGCACGCGTGGCCCGGGAAATCGGCGCGATTTTCATGGTCGACATGGCGCACTACGCGGGCCTGATCGCCGCCGGTTGCTACCCGAACCCGGTGCCGCACGCCGACGTGGTGACTTCGACCACGCACAAGACCCTGCGCGGTCCGCGCGGTGGCGTCATCCTGATGAAGGCCGAGCACGAGAAAGCGATCAACTCGGCCGTTTTCCCCGGCCTGCAGGGCGGTCCGCTGATGCACGTGATCGCCGGCAAGGCGGTTGCTTTCAAGGAGGCGCTGACGCCCGCGTTTGCCAAGTACCAGGAGCAGGTCCTGGCCAACGCGCGCGTCCTGTCGCGGGTGCTGGCCGAGGAACGCGGCATGCGCATCGTCTCGGGCCGTACTGAATCGCACGTCTTCCTGGTCGACCTGCGGGCCAAGAACATCACCGGCAAGGAAGCCGAGGCCGCACTCGGCGCGGCGCACATCACGGTCAACAAGAATGCCATCCCGAACGACCCCCAGAAACCCTTCGTCACTTCCGGGATCCGTATCGGTTCGCCGGCGATGACCACCCGCGGCTTCACCGAGATCGAGTCCGAACTGGTCGCCCACCTGATTGCCGACGTGCTCGACGCACCCGGCGACGAAGCGGTGCTGAGCCGTGTGCGCGCCGAAGGCGCCGCACTGTGCAGGAAGTTCCCGGTCTACGGTGGCCGGGCGGGATGAAATGCCCGTTCTGCGGTGCCGACGAAACAACCGTCGCCGACACCCGGATCAACGATGACGGTGACCTCGTCCGCCGCAGGCGGCGCTGTCTGAAGTGCGACAAGCGGTTCACGACGTACGAGCGCGCCGAACTGCGCATGCCGCAAGTGATCAAGAAGAATGGCTCGCGGGTTGGCTTCGACCCCGAGAAGCTTGCCGCCAGCCTCTGGCTGGCGCTGCGCAAGCGACCGGTGGGTACGGCGGCCGTCGAGGCGGCGATTGCCCGCATCGAGGAAAAGCTGCTGGCGCTCGGCGAGCGCGAACTGGCGTCAGAGAAGATCGGCGAGATGGTTATGCTCGAGTTGAAGAAACTCGACAAGGTGGCCTACGTACGCTTCGCCTCGGTCTATCGCAATTTCGAGGACGTAGACGAGTTTTCCAAGCTGATTCGCGAAGTCTCTCGTTCGCCACAGAAACTGGGCCGTTGAGGTCGCCGGTGTTCAGCGCCGCCGATCATCAATCGATGGCGCGGGCGCTTTCTCTCGCCGAACTCGGCCTCCATACCACCACTCCTAATCCGCGGGTCGGCTGCGTCATCGTCCAGGATGGCCAGACCGTCGGCGAGGGCTGGCATCGCCGCGCCGGTGAGCCGCATGCCGAGGTGCACGCCCTGCAGCGCGCCGGCGCGCGCGCGCGCGGGGCCACCGCTTACGTCACGCTCGAACCCTGCAGTCACCATGGTCGCACCCCACCCTGCACGGAAGCGCTGCTGAGCGCCGGCATCGGACGGGTCGTCGTAGCCATTCAGGATCCCAATCCGCTGGTCGGCGGGCAGGGGCTGGCACGCTTGCGCGCTGCCGGAGTGCTGGTGCAGTGCGGGTTGCTCGAGGCCGAGGCGCGCGAAATCAACATCGGCTTCGTTGCGCGCATGACGCGTTCCCGGCCGTGGCTGCGCATCAAGCTGGCCGCCAGCCTGGACGGCAAGACGGCGCTGCGCAATGGCGCCAGCCAGTGGCTGACCAGTCCGGCCGCCCGGCAGGACGGGCATCGCTGGCGGGCTCGCGCCTGCGCCATCCTGACCGGCATCGGCACCGTTCGCAGCGACGATCCGCAGCTCAATGTGCGCGGCGTCGACGGGGTGGACGGACCGGCCGGGCCAGTCGATGCACGGCAACCGCTGAAGGTCGTCGTCGATGGTCGGCTTGAGTTGTCACCCGCCGCCAGGATTCTGCAGGCCGGCGATGTTCTGGTTGCCGCCGCCGTTGATCACCGCAGCAGGATCGTTGCTCTCGAACAGCGCGGCGCCGAAGTCGCCTTGCTGCCGGGGCCGGATGGACGCGTCGATCTGGCGGCATTGCTCGGCGATCTCGCGCGGCGCGGCATCAACGAGGTGCACGCCGAGGCCGGATTCGGACTCAGCGGCTCGCTGCTCGGTGCTGGTCTGGTCGACGAACTGTTGCTCTACCTGGCGCCCTGTCTGCTTGGTGATGCGGCGCAAGGGATGTTCGACCTGCCGGCGCTGGAGTCGCTGGCCGGCAAGCGTCCTCTGGTGATCCGCGACCTGCGCTGCATCGGTCCCGACCTGCGCCTGCTGGCTCGCTTCAGCTGACGCTGCCGAGCGCGCAAACCGGGCACGACGGGTCCTGACCAAACTTCACGCTGCGCCAATCCATCGACAGGCCGTCGAGCAGCCACAGACGGCCAAGATTCGTTTCGCCGGCGCCGGCGATCAGCTTCAGTGCTTCGGCGGCCTGCATCGCGCCGATGATCCCGGTGAGCGGCGCGAATACCCCCATTACCGCGCAGCGCACCTCGTCGACATCGCCTCCTTCCGGGAACAGGCAGTGGTAGCAAGGTGTGCCGTGCTGGCGGCTGTCGAACACCGCGAGCTGCCCGGCAAAGCGGATCGCCGCCCCGGAAACCAGCGGTGTGCGGTGGCTGACGCACGCCCGATTGACCGCGTGCCGGGTCGCGAAGTTGTCGCAGCAATCGAGAACCACGTCGGCGTCGGCAACCTGCGCGGCCAGCGCTTCGCCGGCCAGGCGGCTGGCAATCGCATCGACGCGCACTTCTGGGTTGATCTGTCGCAACGCGACCTGACCCGAGCGGGCCTTCAACTCGCCGATCCGTTCGTGGGTGTGCAGGATCTGGCGCTGCAGGTTGGTCAGGTCCACCGTGTCGCCGTCGGCCAGGGTGATCCGTCCGACGCCGGCCGACGCGAGATAAAGCGCCGCCGGTGAGCCAAGGCCGCCGGCACCGATGACCAGCGCCCTGGCGTTCACCATCCGCTGCTGCCCTTCGATGCCGATCTCGTCAAGCAGGATGTGGCGGCTGTAGCGCAGCAACTGCTCGTCGTTCATCGGCACAAAGCTACTTGTACTCTCGCCACTCCGGTGGCGTATCGTCGTGGTCGCCATGCGGATGGCGTTCCCAGGCGTGAGTGTAAGCTTCGGACTGCGAGCGTTTCATCGGCCTGACCGGTGCGTCGAGGTTATGCAACTGGGTCTCTTCGACGTAGTAGATCAGCGCCCGCATCATCTTGCTCATCAGCGTATTGTCGAGGTGGTAGCCTTTGTCTTCCAGCGTGCTTTCGAGTTCTTCCAGGCTGTGCTGGTGAAGATCGTAGGCGACGCCGACGGCGCGCGCCTGATCACGCCTTTCGACCTCCAGCTCCTCGATCTGGCCGAGGCAGGCGGCAGCTTCCGGTACCTGGTCCGGCGGAAACTTGGCAAACAGGATGCTCCGCTCCTTGCGGATTGGCGCTACCTTGCGTGCTGTTCCAGCCGGGCGCTTCATTCAACTTTTCTCCCTCGGAGAGGAAGGTCAACGGCTACTGCGCATGATCTGCATGCCCTTGAGCAGGTTCAGCGCCTGATTCAACTGATAGTCCTTTTTCGAAGCCAGTTCGCGGCTCGGCAGCTCGGAGGACTCGTCGCCATCGTCCTTGGGTGCGTTGCTCTTCGGCTTGGCCGGCACCGGTGCCTTGCTGGTGGGCTTGACAGGTGCTTCCTTGGCTGCTGCGGAATCCTTGTCCGCGTCGGTGTTGTTCTCGAGGTGGTGATCGAGGTTGGCCTCGCGCAAGCGCTGGGTCGAGCTGCCGTTGGCGCTTTCCTCGGCGACGATGTCCGGGACGATGCCTTTGGCCTGGATCGAACGGCCCGATGGCGTGAAGTAGCGTGCGGTGGTCAGCTTGATGGCGGTGTTTCCGGGCAAGGGCAGTACCGTCTGTACGGAGCCCTTGCCGAAGGTTGTGGTGCCGAGGACGACGGCGCGCTTGTGGTCCTGCAACGCGCCAGCGACGATTTCGGACGCCGACGCGGAGCCACCGTTGACCAGCACCACCATCGGCACCGTACGCGCCTGCGGCGGCAGTCTCTTGAGGTAATCGTCCCGGCTGCCACGCAGATAGTCTGCGGGCGAGGCGTTGAATTCGTGCTTGGAATCGGGGGCGCGTCCGTCGGTCGAGGTGACCAGCGCATCCGGCGGCAAGAACGCCGCGGAAACGCCGACGGCGCTGTTCAGCAGACCGCCTGGGTCGTTGCGCAGATCCAGTACCAGACCCTTGAGCGGGCCGGGCTTCATCAGGTCGTTGAGGTGCTTGACCACTGCTGCGCCGGTGTTCTCCTGGAAGGAGGTGATGCGCAGGTAGCCGTAGCCGTCCTCGACCAGCTTCGACTTGACGCTCTGGACCTTGATCACTTCGCGCGTCAGCGTGATATCCAGCGGCTTGGCTTCACCCTTGCGGAGAATCGACAGGCGGATCTGGGACTTGGGCTTGCCGCGCATGCGCTTGACGGCTTCACTCAGGGTCAGCCCCTTGACCAGAGTGTCGTCGATCTTGAAGATCAGGTCGCCCGGTTTGACGCCGGCGCGGTCGGCCGGGGTATCCTCGATTGGCGATACGACCTTGACCAATCCGTCTTCCATCCCGACTTCGATGCCGATGCCGCCGAACTCGCCCTGCGTGCCGACCTGCAAGTCCTTGAAAGCGTCGGCGTCGAGGTAGGTCGAATGAGGATCCAGGTTGGAGAGCATGCCGCTGATCGCATGTGTAATCAGTTTCTTGTCGTCGACCGGCTCGACATAGCCCTTCTTGATCGCATTGAACACCTCGGCGAAAGTGCGCAACTCTTCAACGGGCAGGCCGACGCGCGGCTCCTTGTCGGCCAGCGCCGAAAACTGCAGGCTGAGCAGAATGCCACCAAGCAATCCGGCGCAAACCAGCCCGGCCTGTTTCAACTTACCCATTTGCCTCACTCCGTGCGCAGCCCTATTTGCCGTTGATCCACGCCAGTGGGTCAAGAGGCTTCCCTTGATGACGAATTTCGAAGTATAAACCGGATTCCGCATTGCCACCGGTGTTGCCGACAGTGGCAACGTTTTCACCACCGCGCACCTCGTCACCGACCTGCTTGAGCAGTGAATCGTTGTAGGCGTAGATCGACAGATAGTCGCTGCCGTGGTCGACGATCAGCAGATTGCCGAAACCGCGCATCCATTCGGCAAAGACCACCCGGCCGCCGGCGATGCTCCTGACTTCGCTGCCCGCGCCGGCGCGGATGAATAGCCCCTTCCAGGTGCTGCCTTCCTGTCGCGGGCTGCCGAACCGGTTGGCTACCGAACCCCTCGTTGGCAGGCGCAGCGTGCCTTTCATTCTTGCCAGATTGGCGGCGGCGGGGGCATCCGGTGCTGGCTCCCGGCGAGGTTCCGGTGCCGGCGGCCGGGCTCTTGGCGCTTCCTCGGGGCTAGGCGCAACCGGCGGCGATGGCTTCTGCGGGACCGTTTCCTGTCGTGCCCGCTCGCGCTGCGCCAACGCTTTTTGCAGCAGTTCCTTGCGCATCGCCTCCTTCTCGGCCAATTGCTTCTGCGCCAGTTCTTGGCGCTCCGCCTCGCGGCGAGCTTCGCGGGCTTCGGCCGCCTTGGCAGCGATGACCTTCGCCAGGCGCTCGACCAGTTCTGTCAGGCGTTTCTCGTCACGCTGGAGACTGCCGATTTCGCGCCGCTGGGTGGCGATCTGTTCCGATATCTTGTCGAGTGTCGCCTGACGCTGTGCGCGCTGGGCAAGCAGTCTGGCGTGTTCTTCCTTCTGCCTGCTTTCGGCGATGGCCAGTTGCGCCGCCTGTTGCCGGCTGTCGGCGGTCAGCGCCTTCTGACGGCTCAGGCTGGCTTCGATCCCGAGCAGAAGTTCGCTGCGCGCTCGTCCAATCGCCTCCAGGTAATGCAGGTCGCGTGCCACCTGATGCGGGTCGCCGCCGTTGAGCAACAGCCGCAGGGGGTCAGGGTTGCCGCGCAGGTACTGTCGATAGAGCAGCTTTGCCAGCTGCGCCTGTTGCGCACTCAGCCGCTGCTCCAGCGCGGCCGACTGCTGATCCAGATCCTTGAGCATCGCTTGTTGCTTTTCGATCTGCGCGGTCAGCTGGCGCAGGTCGCGCTGCGCAGACGAGATGGTCCGGTCGGCGTCCTTCAACTGATCCAGCGAATCCCTACGCGAACCTTCTGCGGCGGTCATTTCCCGGCGCAGCGTTTCGATCTGGGCGCGCAGCGACTTCAGGTCGGTCTGCTTTTCGGCGACGTCGCTCGACGACGCGCCGTCGGTTTCCTTGCCGTTGGCGCCGTGGTCTGGCATCACCAGCACGGCGGCGAGAGAGGCGATAGCCAGTGCGCGCACAACGTTGCAGCGCTGTCGTTCCATCAGTCTCGCGGGTGGGCCCCGGCGTCTCCGGGCGAGTTCCGGTGGGGTGTCGCCGAGGGGGTTTGCGGTGTTCTTGGTCAATGCGCTGCAGAGGCCTTGCAGAAACGTGGGTTGGCTGGCCGGGACGGCAGCTGCGGGCGGTGGCGGTCAGCTTGCCGGGGTGTGCAGCACACGCCGTCAGTCGGGGTTTTGTCTTATAATGGCGGATTATATGATAAACGACGAGTCTGGCGCAGCGTGCCCATCCGGACCAGCATCATCGACAAGCAGGAGCACATCGAACAGGCAGCACGGGCGCTGAAGTCGATCTCGCATCCCTTGCGCCTGAAGATCCTCTGTGTCATTGGCGATCAGGATGCTTGCGTGCAAGAGATCGTCGACGCGGTTGGTACTTCGCAAAGCAACATTTCCCAACATCTTGCAATCCTCCGCGAAAAGGGCGTGTTGCTCGCACGCAAGGACGCCAACCGGGTTTACTATCGCGTTGGTGATGCCCGTACGCTGCAGTTGATCGGCATGATGCGCGAGGTTTTCTGCGGCGACTAGGGGTCTTTCCTGGTCGTTGTCCGGCCGGTACCTGCAGGCCGATGGCGTCCGGGTCTGGCCGCGCTTGCCGCATCAATTTCTGGAGCTTCGATTGGAATTCATACAGCAGAACCTTCTTCTGGTGGCCGTCGCCGTGGTCAGCGGCTCTTTGCTGCTGGGCCTTTCGATCCGTCGCCCGGGTGGCTCACGATCGGTGACGCCGGCGCAGGCAACGATGCTGATCAACCGCGAGAATGCGCAGTTGCTCGATATTCGTGAGCCGAATGAGTACGTCGCCGGACACCCTGCCGATTCTCGCAACATTCCGTCAGGATCGCTTGATGAACGCGCTGGCGAACTGGGGCAGTTCAAGGACACCCCGTTGATTCTGATCTGCCAGTCAGGCGCGCGTTCGTCCGCCGCCTGCAGCAAGCTGGCCAAGCTGGGCTTTGCCAAGCTGCACACCCTTGACGGTGGCGTTGCGGCGTGGGTCGAGGCTGGCCTGCCGCTGAAGAAGGGGGCGCGCAAGTGAGCGCCGCACCGCGCGTGCTGATGTACTCGACTGGCGTTTGCCCGTTTTGCACTCGCGCGGAGCAGTTGCTGCACGCCCGTGGGGTCGCCGCGATCGAGAAGGTTCGCATCGACCTCGATCCGCAGCGCCGTACCGAGATGGTCGCCAGGACCACCCGGCGGACCGTGCCGCAGATCTATATCGGTGACACGCACGTCGGCGGTTTCGACGATCTGCTGGCGTTTGATCGTGCAGGCAAGTTGTTACCCCTGCTCGCGGGTGACAGCGTCTGACAGTTGTCCTCCGAGCTTCATTGTCGATCCGCTTTTATTGTCAATCCCATTCCAAGTGACCGAGAACTTACCATGAGCGAACAAGAGAACCCCGTATTTGCGATCGAGAAGATCTACATCAAGGACCTCTCTGTTGAGGTGCCAAACGCCCCGCAGATTTTTCTCGACCGCGAGACGCCAAACGTCAGCATCCAGTTGCAGACCAAGGCGCTGGGCATTGGCGAAGGGATCTTCGAGGTGACCCTGACCGCCACCGTTACCTCGAAGCTCGGAGAAAAGACCGTTTTTCTGGTCGAAGTCGGTCAGGCAGGGATCTTCCGCGTCCAGAACGTGCCCAGCGAGAACATGGATCCCTTGCTGTCGATTGCCTGCCCGAACATCCTTTACCCCTACGCTCGCGAAGTCGTTTCCGACACCGTGACCCGTGCCGGCTTTGCGCCGGTAATGCTCCAGCCGGTCAATTTCGAAGCGCTGTACATGTCACGCCTTCAACAGCAAGAGGCGGCGAAAGATGCGCCAGGCGAGTCGACCATCCAGTAGCGGGAAGCAGGCCAGCAAGCGGGCCTGCCGATGAAACGATTCCTCACCTTGTTGCTGGTCGCGGGATGCGCCGCGCCGGCGCTGGCGATCGAGTACCGGCGCGTCGATACGGCGACGATTCTCTACGATGCCCCTTCGCAAAGGGGTAGCAAGCTTTTCGTCATCAAGCGCGGCACGCCGGTCGAATTGATCGTCCATCTCGAAGGCTGGGCCAAGGTGCGCGATGCCGAGGGCGGCCTGGCTTGGCTTGAGACCAGGTATCTCGGCAGCCAGCGCGCGGTGATTGTCACGGTAGCGCGGGCGCAGGTCCGCCAGACCGGCGACGAGGCGGCAGCGGTGGTTTTCGAAGCCGAGAAGAACGTAGTGCTGGACTACCTTGAAGCGGCACCCGGCGGCTGGGTACGGGTGCGTCATCGCGACGGACCGTCGGGGTTCGTACGCGCCGATCAGGTGTGGGGAATCTGAGCGGCGATGAAACTGACGGTAGTCGGGGCAGGCGCGTGGGGTAGCGCGTTGGCCATCGCTTTCAGTGGCCGGCATGTGGTCACCCTGTGGGCGCGCCAGGCCGAGGTCAGGCGCGTCTTGCGCGAGGACCGTGAAAACCCTCGTTTTCTGCCCGGCCAGCGCTTTCCCGAAACGCTGCGGATCGCCGACGATTTCGCCGTTGCGGTTGCCGATGCCGACCTGCTGCTTATTGCGACGCCGCTCGCCGGCTTGCGGCCGACGCTGTGCCTGCTGCGCGATGCCGACCTGGTGCGCCCGCTGCTCTGGGCGTGCAAGGGTCTGGAGGCGGAAACGGCCCGGTTGCCACATCAGGTCGTCGCTGACGTCCTCGGCGCGCAAGCGCTGTGTGGCGCCGTGTCGGGCCCCAGCTTCGCCGACGAAGTGGCCCGCGGTCTGCCGACGGCGGTTACGCTGGCGGCCAACGACGCCGCTTTCGCGCAGCGCACAGCGCTCGCCCTGCACAGTCCGCGCTTGCGCATCTATGCCAGCGACGACCTGCCGGGTGTCGAGGTCGGCGGCGCGGTGAAGAACGTCATGGCCATCGCCACCGGCGTCTGTGATGGCCTCGGCCTCGGCCTCAATGCGCGCGCGGCCCTGATCACCCGCGGTCTGGCCGAAATGGCGCGCTTCGGCGTGGCGCTGGGCGGCCAGGCGCAAACTTTCATGGGGCTGGCCGGAATGGGCGACCTGATTCTCACCTGCACCGGTGATTTGTCGCGGAATCGACGTGTCGGGCTGGGATTGGCCAGCGGCAAGACCCTGCCGCAGATCCTTCTCGACCTCGGGCATGTCGCCGAGGGAGTGAGCACGACGCGCGCGGTCGCTGGCCTGGCGAGCCGGCTGCGGATCGACATGCCGATCACGCAGGCCGTCGACGCCATTCTCTACGACGGTGAACCGGTGGCGTCTGCGGTCGACAAGTTGTTGAGCAGGGACCCGAAAAGCGAGGCGAACTAAGCCCGTTCCCGCGACTCCTCGGGAGACGGTCCAAGCGACCGGATCGGGTTTGCCGGCAGCCTAAGGTGTGCCGCCGCGCGCCGGGCACGCAACTTTATCGCCAAAGGGACCTCTGATAGCCCTTCAGATGGTCGCTCGCGTTTGTCAGCCGCTTGCTGCCGGTGTGCGTTCTGGGTCCACGGAGACGACTAGGCCGGGCCAGGCCACAAGACCGAAACCTGAAGCTCTTATGATCCATTCCAGCGCCGTCCGGTGACGGTGCGCAGCGGTGACCACGGACTTCCACGCTTGCTCGCCTGGCGCGAGCAGGCAGCGCCTGCGCTCCGGGGCGGCGAAAGCGCCCGGTCGGTGGATTGTCCGGTGTTTTTCAAACTTAACTGGCGATGATCCGGTACGAATATTGCTTCAATGCTGACGTACCAAGCCATCGTCGGAGGTAAGCAAACGATGTCCAGGAAACTGTTTTCTCGTCACTCGATTGGCGGCCAGCTGCTGCCGAACCGCGTCGTCATGGCGCCAATGAACCGCAACCGCGCTACCGACTGGCAGCTCGCCCCGCGCGCCATTACCGCCAAATACTATGCGCAGCGCGCCTCGGCCGGGCTGATCATCGCCGAAGGCACGCCGGTCTCGCCGCAGGCTCGCGGCTGTGCCCGCACGCCTGGCATCTACAGCGGCGCGCAGGTGGCCGGCTGGAGAAGGGTCACCAAAGCGGTGCATCACGCCGGTGGCCGCATCTATCTTCAGCTCTGGCATGTCGGGCGGGTGGGTCATTGCAGCCTTCGTGCCGATGGCTCGCCACCGGTGGGACCAACCGCGAGAGGTCTGCACACTGACCGGGTTCCGATCCTCGACGGCAGCGAGCCGGTGATGGTGCGCTGCGATCAGCCGCGCGGGCTGGCGACCGAGGAAGTGCGGCTGATCGTCGCCGACTTCGTTCAGGCCGCGCGCAATGCGATGGCAGCTGGCTTCGACGGCGTCGAGATCCACGCTGCGAATGGCTATCTGTTCGACCAGTTCCGCTGTCCCTACGTGAACGACCGCGCCGACGAGTACGGCGGCACCCTGTCCAATCGCTGCCGTTTTCTCCTGGAAACGGTGCGGTCCGTTGCCGACGCGATCGGCAGCGCACGCGTCGGGGTCCGCATCTCGCCGTTGGGTACGGCGCACGAGATGCAGCCAGACCCGGACCCGCTGGTGACCTACGGTTATCTGGCCAGTTGCCTGAAGCGGCTGCGGATCGGGCATCTGCACGTCTATGACCAGGACGGGAACTGGATTCACGATCCGGATGGGGACCTGCTGCCGCACCTGCGGGCCTGCTTCTCGGGGACGCTGATCCTGTGTGGCGGCTTCGACCGTGAGCGCGCGGAGGCAGCGCTGCGCGCCTGCCGCGGCGACCTGATCGCCTTCGGCAAGCACTTCATAGCCAATCCTGACTTGGTGCAGCGCTTGCGCATCGGGGCGCCGCTGGCGCACTGGAATTCGACAACGATCTACAAGGGTGGTGCGAAGGGTTACATCGACTACCCGGCTCTCGACGAGGCCGCGATCGCTGCCGCGTGAGGGCCAACCACTCTGAAGCGGTGGCGGCGGCTGCCGTGAAAGCGCCGGCGGCTCGCGCCGGCGCGCTCAATCACCGATGATCAGGACCGTACTTCCCTTGCGATTGGCGAACTGGCTGAGCACCCGCTTGTGCTGCTGCGTCATCCACTGCTGTAGCGCTGGGTCATCGGCTTTCCCTTGCATGACGAAATAACGAAACGCCTGCGACTGCTGGCCGAGGAGCAGTTGTTCACGGGCCGGGCCGACCATCGGAAAGCCTCTGCCGGCGTGATAGGCGATCCGTGGGTCGTCATAATAGATGGCGTCTGACGCTAGCGTATGCTCGGACAGCCAGGCGCTGGCTTCGAGAAAGTGGGTCTTCCTGGCACCGAATGACAGCACGTTGTGCAGCATCACGGCCAGGGCAACGACCACCAGTGCTCGCGACAAGCGCGGAAAGTGCCCGGCAAAGCGCATGCTGCTGATGGTCAGCAAGGGCACCGCCAGCCAATGCAGGAAGCTGACATAGCGTGAGTTGACGAAGCGTTCCTGGACGAAGAACACCAGCAGGATGCAGAAGTACAACAGCCAGGTCCAGGCCAGAGGTCGCAGTTTGCGCCAGTACTCGGCCACCGCCGGCCAGCTGCCTCGGTGCAGCAAGGGCAGCGCGAACGGCCCGCTGAGGGTGATGAACTTGGCCAGGACGGTGCCCGACAAACCAAACAAGACGATCTCCCGTGCATCCTCACCGGAAGATCTGTTCAGGGCAGCGTCTGCGAAGCGACTCGCCATCAGGTCGAAGCGGACCCACAGCTGGTGCGGATTCAGCAAGCCCACGGAATAAGCGATGCGTGGCTGCGAAATTCCGTCTCCGGAGAGCAACAGCAGCACCGATGTCAGCACGGCGGCAACCGGTAACAGATTGATCTGCAACAGCCGTAGCCAGCCGTGGCGGCTGCGCAAGTCCCCCAGCAGACACAGCCCCGGAACCGCGAACAGCATTACTGCTTCAAGACGAAAGAGCGCTGCGCCAGCGATTGCCAGCTGGACCAGCGCAGCCCGCAGCCAGCCGCCACGCTCGAACCAGCGCAGGATCAGCGACAACGCCAGGATGGAAAAGAACCAGAAGCCGAACTCCCGGATGATGTCGTCGCGAAACTGGTTGAACGCGGGCACCGACAAGACCACCAGACAGGCCCAGTAACCGCTGCCAGGCAGCGCTTTCCGGGTGAGCGAGACCAGCAGGGCGCAGCTGCCGGCCATGAACAGGGCGCCCCAAAGGTAGGCGGCGAGTTCCAGCGGCAGGCCAACGAGCCAGTGCGTCCCGGCCAGGAAGATGGCAAACCATGGCCAGGCGTAAATCTCGAACGCCGCTCGCGGGCCATGCGCCAGGAACTGTTGCGCGACATGCAGGTAGAGCGTGCCGTCCCGGCCAACCAGGACTTCGCCGCTGATCGCCACCAGCGACAGGAGGAGGCTCGCCAGAAAGGCGAGGGTGGTAGGCGACAGAAGACGGCCTGGCCATTCGGCAGCGGACGGCTTCCAGGGCGCCGCGAAAGCACCTCCAATCATCGCCGCCAACCCCGGACCAGCAGCCGAATGGCCTTGCGCAGGTAAGTCCAGCGCAAGGCCTGGAGCGGGCTCAAGCGCAGCGCACTCTGGTAGAAGTAGCTGGCGGCCAACCGGTCGCCGGCCAGCAATGCGCCACGAAACAGCGACAAATAGCGCTGCGCCGCGTAGCGTTCGCGCAGCGATTGACATTCGGCCGGCAGGCCGGCAAACACTTCACGGACCATCGTCTCGGCGCGTTCTTCTTCGTTCTGCCGGTCGTGCCGCAGGCTGTCCGCGTGCTTGTGGATCCGCGCCAGCGGCTCGGCCGTGATCGCGACCGGCGCGCTGACCAGCAGGTGGGCGAATACCGGGATGTCCTCGCCGCCCCTGAGATTCTCCGGATAGAGGCGTTGCAGGAGCAGGTCGCGACGAAACAAGGAACAGCCATGCGATACCGAGATGCCCTTGCGCAGCAGGTAGCTCTTGGTCAGCTGCCGTGGCGAGGCGGCCGGAACAGCCTTCGGTACGCGTAACCGTTGGCGACCATCGGCATACACGGAAAGCTGTGCGCCGAGGATCATCCCCGCCGCCGGATATCTGCCAACCAGCTCACGCAGTTTTGGGAGGGCGCCCGGCAACAGCTCGTCGTCGGCGTCCAGCAGCAGCGCGTAGGGCGCTCGCGCCACCCGGATGCCGTGATTACGCGCCGCCGCCGCACCCGCATTGGCCTGCCGCAGCACGATCAGCTGCGGATTACGCGCCGCATACGCCGCCAGTACCTCGAGCGACTCGTCGGTCGAACCGTCATCGACGACGATCACTTCGACGTCTGCAGCTGAAGGAGTCAGCGCGGAATCGAGGGCGCGCGGCAGCAGGTGGGCGTAGTTGTAATTCGGGATGATGACGCTGATCAGCGGCTCGAGTGACCCGGTCATCACCGATCGTCGTCCCGGTCGTTTTCGCCACGTCGAGTGTGCGCCGCGGCGCAGCCTTGCGCGGTGAGCATACTGATGCCGTGCCGGACATCGCCCCCATGAATTCCGACAGGCAAGATTTGCGACCTCTCAGTTGGGAGGCCACCGGGCCCTCCCGGCGGCGATCCGTGCATTTTCCTCGATCTGCACCAACCTGCATAGCCGTCGATGGCCGACCTGAGTTCTGCCGCTGTGTCTCCCGACACTCGTCGCACGATCTCGGCGCTGACCATCGCCGCTTTGTCAGGGAGAAGCACGCGGCGCACTGCGGTAAATTTGTTCTCGTGCTGGGATCAAGGTGATACGTGGCCTGTAGAATTTTTGGTCATGCGCAGGTAGTCGAAGAGCAATCGGATGTTGCGGTTGATCTGGCGCATTTTTTCGGCAATGCTGGTTTTGCCATCGGAGAGGTGGTGCGGGATGCCGACGGCATGGCGGCGCAGGCGTGACATGTTCTCGGGTCCGTGGCCGGCGCGAATGCGACTGCGATCCTCATCGTAGTTCCAGTCGATGACGTAGTGGCAGCGGTTCTCGATCGACCAATGGCCGCGATTGATGGTGAGGAGTTGCTGGGGAGTGGCCTGTTCTGGAGGGCGACTGGTGATCCCGAGAGCGATTTCGCGCGTACGCTTGCCGCTCTTTTTGTGCACCACTTCACGCTCGATCAAGAACACCTGGCCGACATGCGGGAAGTCGAGATAGGCGTTGAGGGCGCTGCTGCACCAAATGCGCCGAGTCTCGATCCGACCATGGTCAGGTGGCGAATCCGCCACGTAGTCTGCCCCCTTCCGGTCTTGGAAGAGGAGCGCGATATCGGCTTGGAGTGTCGGCTGATTGCCTTTTACCGTGAAGTGATAGTGGGCCTTCCGCTCCACCAGGTAGGTCGCCAGCTTGCGCTGTGTCAGCAGCGCGTCGGCGGTGATGTCCTTGCCCTGAATATCGATCGCATAGAGCAGGGGCATGAACAGGCTCTATGTCGTTTCGTGTGGAACGGGCGCTGGTTTTGGCGGTTTGAGTGGGCGGTGATGTCAAGGGCGGACGCAGTCCGGGCGCAGCCGAACCCTTTACATCGCTGCCCGCTCGCTTACGCT
>NZ_JAPUVQ010000046.1:0-32284 GCF_029255145.1 Accumulibacter sp. | reverse complement strand
TCAACCGCCGCTTCGACCTCAAGATCATCCTGCGACGCCTCATCCGTGCCGCCGCCACCACCGGCAAGCGCCCCGAGGTCTGGCTCCGGTTGGCTGAAGCACAGCGCTAATCAGGTCGCGCCTTGGGCGTCAACCCAGACCCCGGAGGAACCCGAAAACTGGTCACCTGACACGACATTACGCGCTTGTTGTGCCATTAGAGATTCAACTGCCTTGCAAGTGGCTGATTATGAGAGAGGTTTTTTTGGTATGTTAAACATCGGTTAGACTACCGAAAGCGGAACCACCGCATGTGGGCTCGACAGGGGGGCGACTACGCCATGCGTACCCTTCAACAAGCCAATGCTGGCGTCTTGTCGGCGTGCTCGCCGACAAGACGGTCAGCTCGCCTGCTGGCTCGCGCGACCATGCCTTTAGAATAAATTGAAGAGCATGTCTGGCAGTTACCTCTGGCCCTGCGCACACTTGGCTAAGTAACTATATTGGTGTGGAATACGCAAAGCTGTGTTTCGTTCATGTTGATCACCATCTGCAGGATGATCAACCCGTTTCGTCCTCTCCCTACATTTTCCTTCAGGCTCATGTCTCAGTGGAAACGCGCGCCCCGTTCAGGCTCATACCACAGTGGACAAGGCTTATTCTTGCCAAAATACAGCAATTCCAGTAAGTTGAGGAGCCACGTTGGGGGTGCCTCGCCGGTATCGGTGTGGCTGAGAGAGTCCCTTCGAACCTGTACGGGTCATGCCGTCGTAGGGAAGCGGAGCACGGTCGCTGTCTAGTCTGGTGCCGTCTCGCTCGTCTTGCCGACCCTTGCACGCTGCTCGTCTCAATGGCGCTTTTGCCATAGTCCTTTGCAAGGAGTCATCATGAACGCCAACGAGAAGTTCATCGCCGCCAACGCCCACGTCGACCAGGCCGCGATCAAGCCCTTGCCCAATTCCCGCAAGATCTACGTGACCGGCAGTCGGCCGGATCTGCGGGTACCGATGCGCGAGATTTCTCAGTCGGATACGGATACTGCTTTCGGTGGCGAGAGGAACCCGCCAATCTACGTCTATGATTGCTCGGGGCCGTATTCGGATCCTCAAGTTACGATCGATGTTCGCCAAGGTTTGCCGGCTTTGCGCGCGAAGTGGATCGCCGAGCGGGACGACACCGAGTCACTTCCTGGCCTCACTTCTAACTTCGGCCGTAGTCGAGCGGCCGATGCGGCGCTCGACGAACTGCGTTTTCCGGGCCTTCAGCGCAGCCCGCTGCGTGCCAGAGTCGGCGCCAACGTCAGCCAGATGCACTATGCGCGGAGAGGGATCATCACCCCGGAAATGGAGTACGTGGCGATCCGGGAGAACAACAATCGTCGCGCCTATATCGAACAGTTGAAGGCTTCCGGGCCGCAGGGCGAACGCTTCTCGGAGGTGCTTTGCCGCCAGCACCCAGGTCAGGCTTTTGGCGCCAGCCTGCCGGATGAGATCACTGCCGAGTTCGTGCGCTCCGAAGTAGCACGTGGTCGGGCAATCATCCCGGCAAACATCAATCATCCGGAAAGCGAGCCGATGATCATCGGCCGCAACTTTCTGACCAAGATCAACGCCAATATCGGCAATTCGGCACTCGGTTCGAGCATCCAGGAGGAAGTCGAGAAAATGACCTGGTCGATCCGCTGGGGCGGCGACACGGTAATGGACTTGTCTACCGGCAAGAACATTCATGAGACGCGCGAGTGGATCATTCGCAACAGCCCGGTGCCGATCGGCACCGTGCCGATCTACCAGGCGCTGGAGAAAGTCAATGGCAAGGCCGAGGACCTGAGCTGGGAAATCTTCCGTGACACCTTGATCGAACAGGCAGAACAGGGCGTCGACTACTTCACGATTCACGCTGGCGTGCTTTTGCGCTACGTGCCGCTGACCGCCGGTCGGCTGACCGGAATCGTTTCGCGCGGCGGGTCGATCATGGCCAAGTGGTGTCTTGCGCACCATCAGGAAAGTTTCCTCTACACCCACTTTGAAGAGATCTGCGAGATCATGAAGGCGTATGACGTCGCCTTCAGCCTGGGCGATGGGCTGCGGCCAGGCTCCATCTACGACGCCAATGACGCCGCGCAGCTGGGGGAGCTGAAGACGCTCGGTGAACTCACCGAGATTGCCTGGAAGCATGATGTGCAGGTGATGATCGAGGGCCCGGGACACGTGCCCATGCACCTGATCAAGGAGAACATGGACCTGCAGCTGGAACAGTGTAGAGAAGCCCCGTTTTACACGCTGGGCCCATTGACGACCGACATCGCTCCGGGCTACGACCACATCACCAGCGGCATTGGCGCGGCGATGATCGGTTGGTTTGGCACCGCCATGTTGTGCTACGTGACCCCAAAGGAACACCTTGGCTTGCCGGACAAGGACGATGTCAAGGTTGGAATCATCACCTACAAGCTGGCGGCGCACGCGGCCGACCTGGCGAAAGGTCATCCGGGTGCGCAGATCCGGGACAACGCGCTATCGAAGGCCAGGTTCGAGTTTCGCTGGGACGACCAGTTCAATCTCGGCCTGGATCCCGACAAGGCGCGCGAGTTCC
Source organism: Accumulibacter sp. (assembly GCF_029255145.1). Lineage (GTDB taxonomy): Bacteria > Pseudomonadota > Gammaproteobacteria > Burkholderiales > Rhodocyclaceae > Accumulibacter. Next base: position 29,710 of record NZ_JAPUVQ010000046.1, on the reverse strand, counting down.
ACGACGAAACGCTGCCCAAGGAATCGGCGAAGGTCGCTCATTTCTGCTCGATGTGCGGCCCACATTTCTGTTCGATGAAGATCACCCAGGAAGTAAGGGAATTCGCCGCAGCACAGGGTGTCAGCGAGACGCAGGCGCTGGCCAAGGGGATGGAGGCCAAGGCGATCGAATTCGTCCGGGCGGGCGCCGAGGTATACCGGAAGATCTGAGCGCCGTCGTGACGGTGGCCAATGCTGCTCAGCGCGCGTACAGGCAGGCGGCTATGCCGGTGGCGATGCCGTCGGCCATCAAGGTCTGCCGTTGAGGGTCGAGCAGTGCCAGTTCTTCGTCGCGGTTCTTGATCACCCCCGCCTCGAAGAGCACTGCCGGCAACGTCGTGCGGTAGAGAACGACCAACCTGTCGTAGTAGTACACGGCGTTGCTCGCGTCGGCAACCTCGCGGGGAGTACCCGATCGGGGGTTGGCGTGGTGCCGGGCCGCCACGAAACCCATTCGTCGCAAGCGCGCACCGATCGCCGAAGCGCAGCGCAGACTGGTGGTTAGGTTGGGGTTCTCGTGTGATACGAACATGGCGAAGCCGCTGTAATCGTCGGTATAGGTCTGCGTCGCCCCCTGCCAATTCCATTCGTGGAGAAGATCGGCGGGTACCGAGTCGTGGTGAATGGCGATGAAGAAGTCGGCGCCGGCAGCCTCTTGCGGACGGGCGGCCAGGCTTTCGATCTCACCGTCAAAATTGATCGGGCGGACAGCCAGGGTGCGCGCCTCGAGCTGGCTGCTCAGGCGGCGGGCCAGGACGGCATTGAAATCGAACTCGCGGCCACCGCGTGCGCTGGTGGCACCGTAGGCGCCGAGGGTATGACCGACATCCACGGCCACTTCGCTGGCTTCGACTCCAGGCGGCGCTGCGGCGAGGACGATGCTGACGGCTATCGCGGCCGGAGAATGGCGGGGCTGGTCGGTGTTCGAGCCATGCGGGTGCACGGTTAGAAGTCCTTGGCAGCTTCCCAGAGGATGAAACCATCGTCCTTGCGGGTCCACTCCAGGAGTTCGATCAAGGGGTAGGCGCGCTGACTCAAACCGATCGGCGGGCCGTCTGGCGCGTTGTCGTCGTCACTGCTGTCGGGATCGGGGTCCTGCGCGTCGCTGGCGCCGTGGCTGGTGGCGCCGTCGGCGGCACGCCGCAGTTCCTGGATGGCGTGTGGCAACTGCTCGGTGGTAATCACGCCGCGTGCGGTGCATTCCTTGCCGACAAGTTCCAGCAGCAGCCGGGCGACAGGGGCGAACATCATGATCTGTCCGGAAGTGCTTGAGGTGAATTTGACCAACATCGCGCGTATCTCCCTGACTGTGAGGATTCAATCGGTCATTGTCGTTGCTGCGGCGCGCGAGAGCAATGGGAAGTGATGGTAAGCGATAGCGGCGAGCAGGCGCGCACAGTGCGACAATGAAGGCTTTCATGGCACGAGGACGGCTGTCACAGTGCCTGGCTGCGGGCTGCCGCGGACGCTGCTGCGGGATGTGAACGATGATGGAACTGGAACGTCTGCTGAGATCGCAGGGCTTTGGTAGCCGCCGCGAAGCCCGCGCGCTGATCTGGGCGGGTCGGGTCGGGGTAGATGGATGCGTCTGTGAGGATCCGCAGGCGCGGTTCGACCCAGAGGGTCTGCTCTTCTCGGTTGACGGTGTCGAGTGGATCTACCGGAAGTTCGCCTATCTGGCGCTGAACAAGCCCGCTGGCTACGAGTGCTCTCGTTACCCGGCGCATCATCCCAGCGTCTATTCGCTATTGCCATCGCCTTTGTTGGCGAGAGGCGTGCAAGCCGTCGGGCGGCTCGACCAGGATGCGACCGGATTGCTGCTGTTCTCCGACGACGGCTCGTTCATTCACCGGTGCACTTCACCACGAAAATTGGTGCCAAAGGTCTATCAGGTCGAGACGCGGCATCCGATCGATGATCGGCAGGTGGCAGCGCTGTTGAGCGGCGTTGAATTGCATGACGATGCGCAGCCGGTGTCCGCTTCAGCGTGCGTCCAGTTGTTTGAGCGCTGCGTGCATTTGACGGTGACGCAGGGCAGATATCACCTGGTGAAACGAATGGTCGCGGCAGCTGGTAATCGCGTAGAAGCCCTTCATCGTGTTTCGATCGGTGGCTTGCGGTTGCCGGAGTCGCTATCGCAAGGACAGTGGACGTGGCTGGACGTACCTGAGATGGCGCTTCAGGCGCAGGGCGTTTAGGGCGGTGGGTGCGTCAATGGGGCGCTCAGCTTTGTCGGGGACGATGATGATCACTAAAGTGTTGGCCACTGCCATGGCGCAGGCTCATGGCAGCGAAGTAATGTTGCGCGCCCGGCGCACGGCCATTGGGCCTGTGGCGAACGCGGCGAGCGCTGGTTTGCACGCTTCGACCATGCGGCGTGCAATCAGCCCGGGTCTGGCGAAGCAATGACGTTGACCGAGCTGCGCTACATCGTCGCCCTTGCTCGCGAGAGACACTTCGGTCGGGCGGCGGAGAAGTGTCACGTCAGCCAGCCGACGCTGTCGGTCGCCTTGAAGAAATTCGAGCAGCGCTACGGAGTGGTGCTGTTCGAGCGCTCTTCCGCCGAGGTGCGTCCGACCGCGGTCGGCGAGCAGATCGCCGGTCAGGCGGAGCGCGTGCTCGAGGAGGCCGGCAAGCTCAAGGAGATCGTCGAGCAGGGAAAGGATCCATTGCAGGGGCCCTTGCGTCTGGGCGTGATCTATACCGTCGCGCCGTACCTGCTGCCGCGGCTGGTCCCGGCCCTGCACTCTCTGGCGCCGCGAATGCCGCTCTATCTGCAGGAGAACTTCACCGTGAATCTGGCCATCCAGCTGCGCCGCGGTGACCTCGACGCAATAGTCGTCGCCCTGCCTTTCGCCGAACCGGGCATCGTCTCGCGCGTAGTGTACGAGGAGCGGTTCTGCGTTCTGCTGCCGAACGGACATTCTTTGTCGCAGCAAACGCTTATCAACCCCGACGACGTGGCCGCTGAAAACCTGCTGTTGCTGGGCAACGGGAACTGCTTCCGTGATCAGGTAGTCCAGGCGTGTGCGCAGCTTTCGGCTCCGGGCGGAACCAATGGCTCGTTGGAGGGAAGCTCGCTGGAGACGGTTCGGTACATGGTCGCCAGCGGCGCAGGGATATCGGTGGTGCCGGTGTCGGCCGCCGCTTCGTGGCCATCAGATGAGCGCCTGTTGCAGGTGCGCCAGTTCCGTGATCCGTCGCCGGCCCGTCAGGTGGTAATCGCCTGGCGGGCGAGCTTTCCGCGGCCGCGGGCGATCGAGGTGTTGCGGACGGCAATTTTGCAGGCGCCGCCGCCTGGGGTCTGTGCGGTGTAGCGGAGCGCGCGGAAGCAGGGTCTGGACGTGGGTTTGCTGGATGAAAATGTTCCACGTGAAACAAAGAGGCTGCCTGTCGGCAGTCTCTTTGAATTCAAGCCGCGGCTAGCTGGTGATCTTCTTTCGACCACTGCCCATCGTCGCTGCGCCGGCAGCGTCCGGGCTACCGGTCTTTTCAACCGTCGCCCGGGGTTTCCTGGCCGGCGTCTTGGGCTCGCGCTTCTCGAATTCGAAGCCGACCTTCCCATCAGCGGCACGCACCAGGTAGGCCGAGAATTTGCGGCGTGTTCGCGCTGACACGAAGTCCTTGAGGAGGTCCGTGCGACCGCTGCGCAGCAGTTTCTGCATCTGCTCCGGTTCGATTGCCTGTTGAAGAATGATCGTTCCCGAGCGAAAGTCACAGCTTTTCGCCGGCCCTTGCGATCTTTCGCAAACGTAGGACATGCCGTGCGCGACGACGCGGGCGCCGCATTTCGGGCAGGCACCCAGGCTCTCGTATTGCGAGAGATCGACCTCCTCGGCGGTGCCGTCGCCGCCGCTCCCCTGGCCGAAGTCGAACTCTGGCGAGTTCTCGGCGTTGAGCTGGATGATGGCGTTGAACGGGCGCCCCATCTTGTTGCGGAATCCCGTCAGCGGGCCGATCCTGCGTTGGGTGAGCAGTTCCTCTATCTCGGCGGCTTCGAACTGGCGGCCGGCAACAATCTTCCACAAGGAAAAGTCGCAGCCCTGGCACTGAAACTTCTTGTACGTTTCCTTGATCAATCCCCCGCACTTCGGGCACGGCGTCGCCAGTTCGCCGAAGTCGCCGGGGATGGTGTCGCTGTCGTATGTCTTGGCGCGGGCAACGATGCGCTCGGTCATCGCGGCGATTTCCCGCATGAATTCGCTGCGTGACATCTCGCCGGCCTCCATGCGCGCCAGCTTCCATTCCCATTCACCGGTAAGTTCCGGTGCCGTCAGCTCGGGAATGCCCAGACCATTGAGCAGCGTCATCAGGGAAAACGCCTTGGCCGTCGGTAACAGTTCGCGACCCTCGCGGTGAAGGTACTGCTCGGCAAGCAGGTTTTCGATGATCTGCGCTCTGGTCGCCGGGGTACCAAGACCGCGGCCGGCCATCGCTGCCCGCAGTTCCTCGTCGTCCATGGTCTTGCCCGCGCCCTCCATGGCGGATAGCAGCGTGGCTTCAGAGTAGCGCGCGGGTGGCCTGGTCTGGTGTTCGCTGAGCACTACGTCATCGGTCGTGACTCGCTCCTTCGGCTGCACGGCGACGAGGTTCCCTTCTTCACCCTCCTGGGCTTCGCGACCATAGACCGCCAGCCAGCCAGGGTTGACCAGGACCTTGCCTTCAGTCTTGAAGGGCTCACCCTCGACTCTCGTGATGCGCGTGGTAATCAGGTATTCGGCTGCCGGATAGAAGACCGCGAGAAACCGCTTCACGACCATGTCGTAGAGCTTGAACTCGGGCTCGGACAGGTGCCTCGGTGCCTGCAGCGTGGGAATTATCGCGAAGTGATCGGAGATTTTGGCATTGTTGAAAATGCGCTTGTTTGGCCCGACCCACTGCGCTGTGAGGATCTGGTGAGCAAACGGCGCGTAGCGGGCCAGCGTGGCTTCGTCGTGGCCTTTCCCGACGCCCTCGCCGGTAAACATGGCCAGCGTCGCGCCGACCGTGTCGCGGTAGTCCTCGGGTAGTGCGCGTGCGTCGGTACGAGGGTAGGTCAGTACCTTGTGCCTTTCGTAAAGAGCCTGCGCGAGCCCGAGAGTTGCTTTCGCCGAAAAGCCGAAGCGACCGTTGGCTTCGCGCTGCAGACTGGTCAGGTCGTAGAGCAGCGGTGACAGTTGGCTGGATGCCTTTGCCTCCTCCTTGACACTGCCGCCCTTGCCGACACACTTCTGCTGTAGCGCGGCGGCCCGCGCTTCGTCCCACAAGCGGTCGGCGCGAGCATGTTCGTCGTCGTCCTTCCCTTTGAACTTCTCGTCGAACCACTTGCCCCGGTAAACACCGACAGCACAGCTGAAGACGCCCTCGAGTTCCCAGTAAGTGCGCGGCTCGAACTTGCGGATGCGGTCTTCGCGCTCGACCATCAGCGCCAGCGTCGGTGTCTGCACGCGGCCGACGGTGGTCAGGTGAAAACCGCCAGTTTTGGAGTTGAAGGCCGTCATCGCGCGAGTGCCATTGATCCCGACCAGCCAGTCGGACTCCGAGCGGCAGACGGCTGCGTCGGCGAGGCCATGCATCTCGCGACCACTGCGCAGGGTGGAGAAGCCGTCTCTGATCGCCTGCGGGGTCATCGACTGCAACCATAAACGCTCGACCGGTTTGGAATTCTGGGCATGCTGGGCGATATAGTTGAATATCAATTCGCCCTCCCGACCCGCGTCACAGGCGTTGATCAAACCATCCACGTCCTTACGTTTGATCAGACGGAGCAACAGCTTCAGCCGCGCTTCTGTCTTCTGGATAGGCTGCAGCGCGAAATGCGGTGGAATGACCGGCAGGTGGGCGAAGGACCATTTGCCGCGCTTGACCTCGTACTCCTCGGGGCAGGCCAGTTCAAGCAGATGCCCGATTGCCGACGAGACGACGTAGGCATCATTCTCGAAGTAGTCGTCGTGTTTTGCGAATCCCCCGAGGGCGCGCGCGATGTCCGCGGCGACGGAAGGCTTCTCGGCGATGATCAGTTTCTTGCTCATGGGGTCTTCATCAGTCCGGGAAAGTGGCCGAGAACCTGCTGGCGGAATGGCCCAGCGCGGGGGTCTTTGGCGGGCCATGATAAGAGTACTCTACTGCGCTTGGCAAGCAAGGCCGCCATTTCGGCGCTGCAACCCGCGATCGGTGTCTTCGTCGAGTTGCTCGTCACGGGGAGGTGTGGCGACCCCGCTCAGCGAATCGCCACGACGCTCAGTGGCGCAGGCGCTGCTGGCCATCGTCGAGCAGTTCCTCGACAACCAGGGGTTCGAGGGTCTGTTCGCCGCTCCAGAGGACCATCAGGACGATGATCTTGAACTTCGCAAGGGGCACCGGGTCGTCTTCGACGAGCATCGCGCCCTCGATGACCCACTCGCGCACGGACGGCGCCAGCAACCCGGCACCTTCGAGAAAGGCGATGAAACCCAGACAGTCCCGGCCGAGCTTGCGTTGCTCGGCAGCAAGGTAGACGCGTAGCGCCTGCGGACGCTCCGGCAGGTCGACGGGCGGTGCGGCCGTTAGCCCATCCAGCCAGCGCAGCGCCGCAGTGATGCTCTGGTCCTGAAATCCGACAGCGCTCAGGCGGCGCCTCAACGTCCTGGCCTTCGGGCGAGCGCTGAAACTGCCATAGTTTTCGAACAGGTAGACCAGGATCTCGATCATCAAGAATGGCTTTCAGGCGGGGTAATCCGTTGATAGCGGCCACCTGGCAGAGCGGCGACCAAGCCGTCCAGTTCCAAGTGCAGGAGGGTCACCGAAAGGGTGTCAGCTGTCAAGCCGCTGCGGCTGACCAGTTGGTCGAGGCTGCACGGGTCGAAACCCATGGCCAGCAGCAGTTCACCCGCTGCCGAGCTGCTGTCGGCGGTGTCGCAGGGTCCGCTGGGCGTGGGGGCTCCGGCGAGGTGGCCTCCAATCTCGTCAGCAACATCCTGCACCGTCTCGACCAGTTTCGCGCCTTCCCGGATCAGCTTGTGGCAGCCGCGTGATTGGGGCGAATGGATTGATCCGGGAATGGCGAAAACCTCCCGGCCCTGTTCGGCAGCGAGGCGGGCGGTAATCAGCGAGCCGCTGTCGATGGTCGCTTCGACAACCAGAGTGCCGCGCGAGAACCCCGAGATCAGGCGGTTGCGGCGCGGGAAATTGGCTGCCGTGGGAGGCGTGCCCATAGGAAACTCCGAAACAACGGCACCCCGGGCGGCTATCTCGAGTGCCAGTTGTTGATTGCTCGCGGGGTAGAGGCGGTCGATGCCGGTGCCGATGAACGCTACCGTGTTCCCGGATCGTGCCAACGCGCCTCGATGCGCCGCGGCGTCGATCCCCAGCGCCAAGCCGCTGGCGATCGTCAGTCCGGCTTCGGCAAAGGCGGCAGCGAAGTGCTCGGCATTCCTGATGCCCTGCGGGGTTGGATTGCGACTGCCCACCATCGCCAATGCGGGCCGGTTGAGCAGGCCCAGGCGGCCACGGATGTAGAGCAGTGCTGGTGGGTCGGGGATCTGCAGCAGGGCTTGCGGATATTCGACGTCGGCCAGGTTGAGCACGTGGTGGTCCGGCCTCTCGGACCAGGCGAGGGCTTGGTCGACGGCCGCGCGGTTGTCGGTGTCAAGCAGCAGGCGGGCCGCCTTGTCGCCAACGACAGCGCCCAGAGCGCAGCGCCCGGCGGCGAAGATCGCTTCGGGAAGACCGAAGGTGGTCAACAACTTGCGCTGCGTCTTGCCGCCAATACCGGGAATCAGCGTCAGTCGCAGCCACGAAGCCAGCGCCTCGGCCGCATCCATTACTACGGAGTGCGGGCGAAGTCGTTGATGTCTACGGTGCCCTCGGACTGTACAACGAGTCCGTAGGAGATGCGGTCGAAGATTCGGAAAACGAACAGCAAGCCGATACGCTGCGGCGGAATGGCTAGCGTCGCCTTGCCATCCTGCTCGTCCCGCCCGCTGACCACCCGATTGCGCTCCAGCGCCAGGACGTGGCCAATCTCGATCCCGTCCGTGCTCCCCCGATTGATCGACACGATCGACCCGCGGCCCGCTACGTCGACGCCACCATAGACCGAAATCACGCGGCCATTGACGGCGAAGTCCGGCCGGTGCGGTACGTAGGCAATCAACGGTGGGCTGATCGTCGGCAGCAGGCGATCGCCGTAGCCGACCTCCTGGGTCACGGTAACCATCTCGAAGGTGGCTGGATTGCCGCGCTCGACCTGTCTCGCGGTACCTAGATAGAAGGCTTCGTAGCCGAGAATCTGGCCGCTTTCGGGGTCATGCAAGGGCTTGCCGTTGCGATAGATCTGCCAATCCAGACGAGCCGGATCGGCATCGGCGACGTAGGCCAGGTCGCCGTTGCCAAGGAAGACCCGATCAACAGCCGTCGCGACGATGCGCGGCGCGTGGTCGAGAGCGTGCGCTTCGACGATCAGGGGGGCGGAAAGGAAGGGCCTGATGACGTTCGGCGGGATTGCCGGGATCGCCTGGTCGATCAACTCGGCGTGGACCTGCGGCTCCAGGCGTGCGCTCTGCAGGCGCAGCATCGGATTGCCCTGAGGGTCACGCTCGAGAACGATGACGTCACCCGGATAGATGCGGTGGGGGTTGCGAATCTGTTCCCTGTTCATTCGCCAGATTTCAGGCCACCGCCAGGGTTCCTTGAGGAACCTTCCGGAAATCCCCCAGAGCGTATCGCCCGGCACCACGACATGGCTGGCGGGCGCGCCATCGGCCAGCTGGAGTTCCTGGCCGGCGGCAGCGCACAGTGCGCTGGCCATGGCCAGAATGAAGGCGGATATAATGCGGATCATCGTGTTATCCTCGTACGAGCAATCGTACATGGCGGGGTGGAACTTCGGGCGCTGGGGGTCTGTCGGAATTTTCTCCTTGGCCACGCCTCTGGCCGGAGTCGGGTCGCAGCGCTCAAACGGCGTCGGAATACTCAAGACACTACATTAGATTCTGCACGTAGTTATTTCTTCGATCAAGTTTTTTATGTCTTTGCTACCAATACTTCGCTTTCCGGATCCGCGCCTGAAGAAGGTCGCCGCGCCCATCGAAACCATCGATGGCAGTGTTCGGCGCTTGGCGCGCGACATGGCCGAGACGATGTACGAGGCGCCGGGTATCGGGCTCGCAGCGACACAGGTGGACGTTCATAGGCGGCTCATCGTCATCGACGCTTCGGAGACCCGCGATCAGCTGTTGACCTTGGTCAATCCCGAGATTGTCGAGCTGGAGGGGCTGCAGGTCTGTGAGGAGGGCTGTCTGTCGGTGCCCGGGATTTACGATAAGGTCGGTCGAGCCGAGCGGGTGGTCGTGCGCTACCTGGACCTCGACGGAGCGCAGCGGAGCGTTGAGGCCGTCGGTTTGCTTGCGGTATGCCTGCAGCACGAGATCGACCATCTTGAGGGGCGGGTGTTTGTCGAGCATCTGTCGCAACTCAAGCAGGTGCGGATCAAGAACAAGCTCGCCAAGCAAGCCAGAATCACCGCATGAAGCTGATTTTCGCGGGCACTCCGGAGTTCGCCGCGCTTGCGCTGGAGGCGATCATTGCCGCCGGGCACCAGGTAGCGCTGGTGTTGACTCAGCCAGACCGCGCTGCTGGGCGGGGCATGGCGCTTCGCCAATCGCCGGTCAAGCTGCTGACGGTGGGGGCCGGTATCGAAGTCCTGCAACCGCCAACGCTTAAGGATGCTGCGGTGCAGGAGCGGATTCGCGCTGTTGGCGCGGAGGCGATGGTGGTCGCCGCCTATGGCCTGATTCTGCCGCAGGCAGTGCTCGACATGCCGCGTTTCGGCTGCATCAATATCCATGGCTCGCTGCTGCCACGCTGGCGTGGCGCCGCACCAGTACAGCGGGCGATTCTCGCTGGCGACTCGGAAACTGGCGTGTGCATCATGCAGATGGACGCTGGACTCGACAGCGGGCCGGTGTTGCTTTCCGAGCGCCTGCCGATCGCCAGCGATGAGACGGCGGCTTCCTTGCACGACAAGCTGGCGCGAGTCGGCGCGCGGCTGATCGTAAACGTCCTGGCCCGCTTGCCGATGGTGGCGCAGCCGCAGCCGGAGGTCGGGGCGAGCTATGCGGCCAAGGTCGGCAAGGCTGAAGGGATCCTGGACTGGCGTTTGCCGGCGCTGCAGTTGGCGGCGAGAGTCCGCGCCTTCAATCCCTACCCCGGCGCTTCGTGTTCGCTGGACGGCAGGGTACTCAAGCTCTGGCGTGCCGAGGCTGTCGCAGGTGCTGGTTCGCCAGGAGAGGTTCTGGTGGCTGACCGCGACGGCGTGGTCATTGCTTGTGGGGAGGGGGCTCTGCGGGTGACCGAATTGCAGAGTGCCGGCGGCAAGCGATTGTCCGTCGCGCAGTTCCTGGTCGGGACGCGGGTTCGCTCGGGTAGCCGCTGCGCTGTTCCGGACTCTTGAAATTTTCCTGCTGGCCACCATTTCGGTGCACGTACGAGGATGACGTTTTTACTTCGGAGATCACAGAAATGTTCGGTAACTGGCTGAAGACTTCCATTCTGATGGCCGCCATCCTTGCGCTTTTCGGGGCCATTGGCGCGATGGTTGGCGGTACGAACGGCATGCTGCTGGCGCTCCTCTTTGGCGGGGCGATGAATGTCTTCGCCTACTGGTTCTCGGACAGAATGGTGCTCAAGATGTACAACGCGCGCCAGGTGGACGAAAGCTCGGCGCCGCAGTTTTACGGAATGGTCAAGGAGCTCGCGCAGCGCGCCGGGCTCCCGATGCCCAAGGTCTATTTGATCGACGAAGCGCAACCGAACGCTTTTGCCACCGGTCGTAATCCGGACAACGCGGCAGTCGCTGCGACCACCGGCATTCTGCAACTGTTGTCGGCGCGCGAAATCCGGGGAGTGATGGCGCATGAACTGGCGCACGTCCGTCACCGCGACATCCTGATCTCGACCATCTCGGCGACCATGGCCGGGGCGATTTCCGCGCTGGCCAACTTTGCGATGTTTTTTGGTGGGCGGGACTCGGAAGGGCGACCGGGTAACCCGGTGGCCAGCATTCTGCTCGCCCTGCTGGCGCCGCTGGCGGCTTCGCTGATTCAGATGGCGATCTCTCGGGCGCGAGAGTTCGAGGCCGATCGGGGTGGAGCGGAGATTTCCGGTGACCCCAGAGCGCTGGCGGATGCGCTGACAAAAATCGATGCCTACGCTCGCGGGATTCCCATGGCGCCCGCCGATGCACACCCCGAGACGGCGCAGATGATGATCATGAATCCGCTGTCGGGCGGCGGCCTGGCCGGCTTGTTCAGTACCCATCCGGCAACCGAGGAACGTGTGGCGCGTTTGCGGGCGATGCGCGGTGGCTGAATTGAAGCTCGCCTGCGGCGGTGTTCCACGTGAAACATTACCGCCGCCGTGCCGGCTAAGGGCCGGGACAGCCATCTTGTCGGCACGACGTCTGAAATACACGCTGCAGCTGATCGGCCAGCCGATAGCCCGCTTCGGCGACGCGGCGGCGCGCGATGTCCAGCGCGTTGGCGTGGAAGTCGGCGCTGATCGTCGGCACTGCAGCGTTTCCCGGAGGATACGCGGCGTCGCGGGCAAGCCGCCAGCTCTCGGCTAGCCATTGGTCCGGCGTTGCCGAAGGCGCCGGCGGCGGGTAAAGGATGGTCAGGGATCTGGCCGCGTTCTCGAGCCGGCTGCCGCGAAGCCACGGCGCACCCGGCAGGTCGTCCCAGTAGCGGTGCAGATTGGTCGACGGATAACGCGGTTGCCACGGGTTGAAAACGTTCAGTGCGTTGCCGCCGCCGTCGCCTTGTTCGTCGCTCCCGTAGCGACTGGCGGCGTGCAGCGGTTGGTGTGCGTCGCCGATCAGATGAATCAGCCACGGCAGCGTGTAGGCACGCTCGGCGATACTGGCGTTCGGGTTGGCCAGCGTCTGGGCGAGCGTCAGCAACTGCCGTTCGAGGAGCCCCGATGAGTTCGGCAGGCCGTAGTCTGCGTTCCGCGGTCGGTCGACCGGCCGGTCGAAGTGGTGCCAAGTCAGACGCCGCTCCATATCCGGAAAGCCGGGCAGGGTCGGCGTTGGCTCTTCCAGGCTGGCGGTATAGAAGCGTTTGTCCTTGCGGATGTCGTCGGGCCAGGTCGAGGCTTCAAGAAAGGCCGTGAGGTCCGGATCGGCGCCCTTGCTGCGGGCTTGCCAAACGGCGAAGTCGGGGTGTTGGCGCAGGACACCAGCCACCGCTTCGCGGGTCTCGTCGTCCAGTCTTTCCCAGGCGATCATCGCGGTGAGCCGGTGGCCGGCGGCGTTCCAGGCGAGAGCCGGTGGCGTGCACAGCAGCAGAGCCAAGAACAGCGACAGCCAGAAGCCCTTCGCGCGGCGCGTCGATTCAGCGGTCAAGGCCGATGTCTTCCTGTGACGCGGGATCTTCCAGCGGTTCGAGATGGGTGAACACCGTCGCGTGCGGCAGCTCGTGCCGAATATCGCGATCGAGTTCTTCGACCAACTGGTGTCCTCGCGCAACGGTCCACGCTCCCGGTACCAGCACGTGAAGCGAAACAAAGCTGCGCGCGCCAGCCTCTCGGGTGCGCAAGGCGTGGTAGTCGATTCCCAGGGCCCGATAGCGTTCGAGAACCGCGATCAGTCTGGTGTGCTGCTCAGGCGGCACGCCGCCGTCCATCAGACCGCTGGTCGAACGTCGCAGCAGACCCCAGCCGGTCCAGACGATGTTCGCCGCGACCAGCAGCGCCAGGGTCGGGTCCAGCCACAGCCAGCCGGTGAGTGCCACCGCGCCGACGCCGGCGATTACCCCGATCGATGTCCAGACATCGGTCAGCAAGTGCTGGCCGTCGGCCTCCAGGGTGATTGACCGGTAGCGGCTGCCGGCACGCAGCAGCACGCGACCGACGGCCAGGTTGATCAGTGCGGCGACGACCGATACCGCCAGGCCGACTCCTAGCTGTTCGAGCGGCTGCGGGTTGAGCAGGCGTTCAACGGCGGTCAGCGCGATGGCAGCCGCGGCTACCAGGATCAGCAGTCCCTCGAAGCCACTGGAGAAATACTCGGCCTTGCCGTGGCCGAAGGCGTGCCCTTCGTCCTCCGGTCGCTCGGCAATCGACAGCATGGCCAGTGCCATGCCGGCGCCGGCCAGGTTGACCAGCGATTCCAGCGCATCGGAGAGCAATCCCACCGATCCGGTGATCAGCCAGGCCGAGCCTTTCAGCCCGATCGTCGCCAGAGCCGCGCCGATCGAGAGCCAAGCGTATCGTTTGAGAGAGAACGAGGTCATGACCTCATTATCGCTCGCTGGCGACCATCTCGCCATCGTCAGGCATCGTGCTAAACTCGGCTCACCCCCAATCAGCAGTGATCGCCAGGCCTTTGTCTTCTTCGTCCTTCTCTCCTTCTCCCTTGGCACGTGTGCGGCGCGTGCGCCGGCCGCCAACCGACGACCAACGTTCGCCTGCGCGCCAGGTGGAGGCCGCGCCATCGCTCCTCGCGCCCGATTCGATGGCCTTCAGTCTGTTGCTGGCGGCGCGGATACTTGCCCAGGTGCATAGCCGACACAGCCTGACCAAAGCGCTGACCACGCTCAGCGGCGAACATCCGGCGGCTCGCGCGGCCGCTCAGGACGTGGCTTTCGGAACTCTGCGCCGTTTCGGTTGTGGCGAGTTCATCCTCGGGCGTCTGCTGACCCGGGCCGTGCCGCATCCCGAGACCGAAGCCCTGTTGCTCGCGGCGCTGTACCGCTTGCAGACGCGCCCGGAAGCAGCCTACATGATTGTCGATCAGGCGGTTGCCGCAGCCGGCGAACTGGCGGGCGGCGCCTTCAAGGGTCTGGTCAATGGCCTGTTGCGCAATTACCTGCGGCAGCGAGATGTGCTGGATGCCGCCATGGCCGATGACGATGTGGCGGGACAACAGCACCCGGGCTGGTGGCTGGCGCGGTTGCGCCGCGCCTATCCGACGTGCTGGCGGGAAATCGTCGCCACCGGCAATGCGCAGCCCCCGATGACCCTGCGCGTCAATCGGCGCCGCGTCCTGGCCGACGATTATCTGGCGCAACTGCGGGCTGCCGGCCTGGCTGCTCGTCGTCTGGCGGGCGCGGGCGATGCGTTGATTCTGGACAAGCCGGTGGCGGTCGATGCCTTGCCGGGCTTTGCCGACGGATTGGTGTCGATTCAGGACTTCGGTGCCCAGCGCGCTGCCGATCTCCTTGGCCCGCTGGCTGGCCAGCGAATCCTCGATGCCTGCGCGGCGCCCGGCGGCAAGACGGCACACCTGCTCGAAGCCGCCGACGTCGAACTGCTGGCGCTGGATCTCGATGTGCTGCGCGCTCGGCGTATCGACGACAACCTGCGGCGGCTTGGCCTGTCGGCGACGGTCAAGGTTGGCGATTGCCGGGCCGCAGATCAATGGTGGGACGGCCAGCCCTTCGATGCGATTCTCGCGGACGTCCCCTGCTCGGCGTCCGGGGTCGTCCGCCGTCATCCGGATATCAAGTACTTGCGCCGTGAAAGCGACATCAGACGCTTCGCCCGGACGCAGGCAGAGATCCTCGACCAGCTCTGGCCGGTGCTTCGGGCTGGCGGCAAGCTGCTGTACGCGACGTGTTCGGTCTTCCCGGAAGAGAACGGCGCGCAGATCGACGCCTTCCTCGTTCGTCAGCCGGACGCTCGCCGGGTGAGCGAAGAACAGCTCCTGCCACACGACGACCACGACGGATTCTTCTATGCCCTCTTGCGGAAAGCTGCTTAGCTGGTTCTTCCTTGGCGTGCTGCTGTTGTTCGCCACACCCGGCGCGCAAGCCGGCGATATCACCGTTCGAAACCCTATTCTGTCGGCCAGCGAAGATGGCTATGTGCTCGCCGCCGACTTCAACGTCAATCTCAATGCGCGCCTCGAAGACGCAGTCGCCAGGGGCGTAGCACTGTACTTCGTCGTCGATTTCGAACTGACGCGCTCACGCTGGTACTGGCTTGACGAACAGCTGGCCAGTCGCAGCCAGTCCGTGCAGCTTTCCTACCACGCCCTGACGCGCCAGTATCGCCTGTCGACCGGGACCCTGCACCAGAGCTTCCGCTCGCTTGACGACGCCCTGAGTATCCTGTCGCGATTGCGCAACTGGCTGGTCGTCGACAAGGGCACGGTACAGGCCGATCACACCTATCTCGCCGCCGTTCGCATGCGCCTTGACCTGACGCAAATGCCCAAGACATTTCAGGTCAACGCGCTGGCCAACCGCGACTGGAATCTGGTTTCGGAATGGGCGCGCTGGTCGTTTACGCCAAGCGACTCGGCGCAGTCAGGGGGAACGGGCACGCAGGTGGTCCCGGTGGCGCCAGCGGTGGTGGCCCCCAGCGTCAGCAGCACGGGCGACGCCAAGTGACCAGCCTGATCATCGCCGCCGTGTCGTTTGGCGGGATCCTGCTTTTCCTGTTGGCTTCGGCCAGTGCCAATACGGCGCTGTTCGCCAGCAACTACGCGTGGTTGCTCGGGCTCAATGCGGTCGTCGCGCTATCGCTCCTGGCTTTGATCTCTTGGCAATTGCGTGTTCTCTGGCGTGAGCACCAGGCCAAGGTCTTCGGTTCGCGACTGAAGCTGCGACTGATGTTGATGTTTGGTCTGATGGCCGTCTTGCCGGGGGTGCTGATCTACGCTGTATCGGTCCAGTTCGTTACCAAGAGTATCGAAACCTGGTTCGACGTGCGCGTTGAAAAGGCGCTTGAGGCGGGGCTGAATCTCGGCCGCAGCGCGCTCGATTCCTTGCTGGCAGACCTTGCCGCCAAGGGCCAGGCGATGGCGCTGGAGCTTGCCGAACGTTCCGAAACGCTGCGCCGCCTCGATATCAATCGACTGCGTGAGCAATCCGGCGTGCAATCCGCGGCGCTGTTTTCGAGCGAAGGCGAACTGGTGGCGACCGCCACCGGCGATCTGACAACGCTGTTGCCTTCTCAGCCGACCCCCGAGCTGTTGCGCCGGACACTCAGCGAGCGCAGGGTGGCGGTGCTCGAAAGCCATGGTGAAAAGGACCTGAACCTGCGTGTTCTGGTTGCGGTGACGCCGCCCGGCCTTGGTGTCGAGACCCGTATCCTGCAGCTGACCGATCCGGTGCCGGCCGCTCTGGCGCTCAACGCCGACAGCGTGCAGACGGTCTACGCCGACTATCAGGAGCTGTCGCTGGGCCGCGAGGGTCTGACCCGGATCTACGCGATGACCCTCACGCTGACCGTCCTGCTGGCCTTGTTCACGGCCATCGCCCTGGCCTTCGTTTTGGCCCGTCGCCTGTCGGCGCCGCTGTCGATCCTCGCCGAGGGTACGCAGGCGGTCACCGCCGGCGATTACACGCCACGCCAGGCGGTGTACAGTCGCGATGAACTCGGTGTGCTGACGCGCTCGTTCAAGCAGATGACCAGTCAGCTCGACGAAGCGCGGCGCGACAACGAGCGGCAGCGCGCCGAACTTGAAGCCGCGCGCGCCTACCTGGAATCGATTCTGGCCAACCTCTCGGCGGGCGTTCTGGTCTTTGACCGACGTTTCGTCCTACGCACCGTGAACGAGGGTGCGCTGACCATTCTCGCCGACGATTTCAGCGGTCTGCTCGGCGAGGCGCCGGAAAACTGGCCGCGCCAGCTGGCCCTCGGCGAGGCGATTCGCGGCGCCTTTGCCGAGCACGAAAGTAGCGAGTGGCAGGAACAGATCGAGCTTGAGCATACCGGTGGCCTGCCGCAGATTCTGTTGCTGCGCGGCACCCAGTTGCCAGCCGGATCGCACGGCGGCTACGTGCTCGTTTTCGACGACGTCACGCGGCTGATTGCCGCTCAGCGCAGCGCCGCCTGGGGTGAAGTCGCACGGCGCCTGGCGCACGAGATCAAGAATCCGCTGACCCCCATCCAGCTCTCCGCCGAGCGGCTGCAGATGAAACTTGCCGACCGCCTGGGCGGCAGCGACGCCCAAATGCTCGCGCGCTCGACGCAGACCATTATTCGGCAGGTCGAGGCGATGAAGCGGATGGTGAACGATTTCAGCGACTACGCACGGCTGCCGGCCCCTGAACTGGCGGCCGTGGACCTCAACGCGCTGATCAGCGAAGTCCTTGGTCTGTATGAGACGTCGCGCGCGACCATCGCGCTGAAGCTCGCGGCGAAGCTGCCGCCGGTCTGGGGCGACGCTACCCAGCTGCGGCAAATCATCCACAATCTGTTGCGCAACGCCGAGGATGCACAGGAATCGGTCGATTCGCCAAGCATCGAAATCAGGACGCGCCTCGCCGACAACCTGGCCGAAATGATCGTTACCGACCACGGGCCGGGCTTTCCGCCGGAGATCATGGCCCGGGTTCTGGAACCCTACGTGACCACCAAGGCGCGCGGCACCGGCCTTGGCCTGGCGATCGTCAAGAAGATCGTCGATGAACATCAGGGGCGGATCCGGATCAACAACCGTCAGCCGGCCGG
Organism: Accumulibacter sp.; assembly: GCF_029255145.1. Classification (GTDB taxonomy): domain Bacteria; phylum Pseudomonadota; class Gammaproteobacteria; order Burkholderiales; family Rhodocyclaceae; genus Accumulibacter. The sequence goes on along the minus strand of NZ_JAPUVQ010000046.1, from coordinate 12,254 downwards.
AGGCGGGGTGGTCAGCATTGCCCTGCCGCTGGCTTCCTTGCCGACTCGAGGACACCGCGTGAGCCAACTTCCCACCGAGGCCTGAAATGGCGCAAATACTGATCGTCGACGATGAAATGGGTATCCGCGAGCTGCTCTCCGAGATTCTTGCCGACGAAGGCCACTCGGTCTGGCAGGCGGAGAACGCTGCCGCGGCGCGCAAGGTGCGTGCCGAAAAACGGCCGGATCTGGTTCTCCTGGACATCTGGATGCCCGATACTGATGGCATATCTCTGCTCAAGGAATGGTCCGCTGGCGGTCTCCTGACGATGCCCGTGGTGATGATGTCCGGCCACGGCACGATCGATTCGGCGGTCGAAGCGACGCGCATCGGGGCGACCGATTTTCTCGAGAAGCCAATCGCCCTGCAGAAGCTGCTGGCCACCGTCAAGAAGGCGCTGAAGCATGAAACCGTGCTCGACAAGAAGCCGCTGACGCTTGATGCCTTTGCGCGCTCGCCGTTGCTCAAAGACCTCAAGCGGCGCCTCGAACAGGCCGCAGCGAAGACCTCGGTGCTGCTGCTAAAAAGCGGTTCGGGCAGCATCGCCGAGATCTGCGCGCGCACCCTGCAGACGCACCGCACGCCCTGGCTGGACCTGTCGGCCGCGACTACGCCGCTGACCCAGGAGACCTTGCACAACACCAGCGGCGGGATCGTCTTCATTGCTGATCTGGCGCAATTGGGCAAACTGCAGCAGATGAACCTGGTCTTCGCGCTCGAACGCCTGGAGCGACACAATCTGCAGATGGTTGCAGCTTCCAGCCGCTCGCTGACGGCACTCGTTGAAGCCGGCTGGGATTCGCTTCTGGTTAGCCGTCTGGGAGAGGTCTGGGTGGCCCTGCCGCAGATTTCGGGGCACGGCGACGACGTGCCCGAGATCGCCGCCCTGCTGCTGTCCCACCTCGCGGAACGCGGGGAAGTGCCGTTGCGCCATTTCTCCAGCGGCGCGCGCAACGCCCTGCGCCTGCACCGCTGGCAGGGTGAGTGGGCCGAATTGTTGGCCACGGTCAGAAATCTTGCGCTGTCGGCGCTTGACGAGGAGATCGGTGCCGAAGACGTCGAGCGCGTGCTGCAAAGCGAAGCCGGCGGCACCGCCCCGCCGCCGTCGCCGATCTGCCTGGATCAACCCCTGCGCGAGGCCCGGGAAGCATTCGAGCGGATGTATTTCGAATATCATCTGGCCGCCGAACGCGGTAACATGACGCGTTTGGCCGAGAAGACGGGCCTCGAACGCACCCACCTGTATCGGAAGCTGAGGCAGCTGGGACTCAACATCGGCAGGCGTGGCGACGAGCGCGAGTAAGGTCTCGCCAGGTGTTGCTCAGGGAGATCGATAGAAATGCGGATCGTCATTCTCGGTGCCGGCCAGGTCGGTGCGAGTGTTGCCGAAAGTCTTGTTTCCGAGAATAACGACATCACGGTGGTCGATAGCGACCACGAGCGCCTGGCGTACCTGCAGGACCGCATGGACCTGCGCACGGTCGTCGGCGACGGTTCGCATCCTTCCGTGCTCGCCAACGCCGGCCTGCAGGACGCCGACCTGCTGATTGCCGTGACCCAAAGTGATCAGACCAATCTGGTCGCCTGCAAGGTCGCGCACAGCGTCTTCAACGTCCCCGCGCGTATCGCCCGCTTGCGCGCGCGTGACTTTCTCGACAGCGAAAAGCTGTTGTCGCCGGAGAATTTTGCGGTCGACTACGCCTTGTGTCCGGAGCAGGTCATTACCGAGTACCTCGCCAGTCTGGTGGCCTTTCCGGAAGCACTGCAGGTGCTGAGTTTTGCCCGCGGACGGCTGGCCCTGGTCGCTCTGCGCGCTTATGCCGGAGGCCTGCTGGTTGGCAGCCCGATCAAGGAAATGCGCGACCACCTGCCAGCGGAGGTCGATGGGCGGATTGCCGCCATTTATCGCAGCGGTGGGGCGATCGCGCCGACTGGTGAAACGATCGTTGCCGACGGCGATGAAGTCTTCGTGCTGGCGGCCGAAGAACATATCCGCACCGTGATGCGTGAGTTGCGCCGCTCGATGGAGCCCGTGCGGCGGGTGATGATTGCCGGTGGCGGCAACATCGGCCTGCGCGTGGCACAGGCGCTGGAAGGCAAGTGCGAGGTCAAGCTGATCGAGATCGACCGGCGGCGCGCCGAGTTCGTCGCCAGTTCGCTGAAGTCGGTACTGGTGCTCAACGGCGACGCCACCGACGAGGAGTTGCTGCAGCAGGAGGCGATCGAGGAGATGGAACTGTTCCTCGCGCTGAGTAACGACGACGAAGACAACATCATGGGCGCGTCGCTGGCCAAGCGGATGGGCTGCCAGCGCGTGGTGGCGCTGATCAATCGCCGCGCCTACGCGGAACTGGTCCAGGGCGGGCCGATCGACATCGCGATTTCACCGGCGCAGGTATCGATCGGCACGCTGCTGACCTATGTTCGCCGTGGCGACGTGGCGCAGGTGCACAGTTTGCGCCGTGGCGCTGCCGAAGCCCTCGAGATCGTCGCCCACGGCGACCAGAAGAACTCGCGAGCCGTCGGCCGGCGCATCGGCGACCTGCCGCTGATTCACGGCGCCTTTATCGCCGCGGTCGTTCGCGGGCTCGGCGAGACCGAAGAACTGAACTTTTTCCGCCTGGGCCAGAAGAAGCAGACGGGCCGGGTGCTGATCGCGCACAAGGACGTGGTGATTCAGACCGGCGATCACGTGATTGTCTTCTGCATTGACAAGAAAGTCGTCAAGCAGGTCGAGAAACTGTTCGAGGTGGGCTTCCACTTCTTCTGAGACGACCGCGTGAAAAGCTATTACCCGGTGATCCGGGCGCTGGCGCTGGTGATCCTGATGTTCGGGCTGACCATGCTGGCTCCCCTGAGTCTATCGTGGGTCCTCGACGATGGCGCGGTCGGTGCGTTCGACGAAGCGCTGTTGCTGACCGTCGGGACCGGCCTTGGCCTGTGGTACGCGACGCGCAAGGTGACTCGCGACCTGACCATCCGCGACGGCTTTCTGATGGTCGCGCTGGTGTGGACGGTGTTGCCGATCTACGCTGCCCTGCCGCTGGTGCTCCAGCTCAATTTGAGCTTCACCGACGCCTACTTCGAAGCCGTGTCCGGGCTGACGACGACCGGGTCCACCGTCATCGTCGGCCTTGATGAGCTGCCGGTGTCGATCAATTTCTGGCGAACGCAACTGGTCTGGCTGGGCGGCATGGGCTTGATCGTTCTCGCCGTGGCGATCCTGCCGCTGCTCGGGATCGGCGGTCGACAGATGTTCAAGGCCGAAACCCCGGGGCCGATGAAAGACACCAAGATGACTCCCCGCATTGCGGAAACGGCCAAGGGGCTGTGGGTCGTCTACTCACTGGTCTCGATCTGCTGCGTCCTGGCTTATCAATGGGCCGGCATGAGCTGGCTGGACGCGATCATGCACATGTTCGCAACCATGGGTCTTGGCGGCTTCTCCAGCCATGATGCCAGCTTCGCCTACTTTGACTCGCCGGCCATCGAAGCGGTCAGCATCGGTTTCATGCTGTTCGCCGGGATGAATTTCGCGACCCACTTCGTGGTTCTCTCCGGGCGTTCCTTGCGCCCCTACCGCGCTGATCCGGAAGCCGGCTGGTTTCTCCTGGTGACTCTTGGCAGTGTCGTCGGCATCGCCTTCTTCCTCGACTTTCACGACATATATCCAAGCTTCGTGGAGGCGCTGCGCTATGCCGCTTTCAATGTCGTGTCGATCGCCACGACCACCGGTTTTGCGACCACCGATTACGCGCTCTGGCCTTTTTTCGCACCGCTGTGGATGCTCTTCCTGTGCAGCTTCGCGACCAGCGCCGGATCGACCGGTGGCGGAATCAAGATGATTCGCGCGATCGTCCTCTACAAGCAGGTCTACCGCGAGCTGACGCGCGCCATGCACCCCAATGCCGTACATCTCGTCAAGGTTGGCAGAGACGTCGTCCCCGCCAACATTCTTTTCGCGGTTCTTGCTTTCGGCTTCATGTACATGGTGTGCATCGTGGCGATGACTCTGGTTCTTTCCTTCTCCGGGCTCGAGATCATCACCGCTTTTTCGGCCGTGGTCGCCAGCATCAACAATACCGGGCCAGGCCTGGGGCAGGTCGGGCCGGCGAACAACTACGCGGGCCTGAGCGATTTTCAGACCTGGGTGTGCACCTTCGCCATGCTCCTCGGCCGCCTGGAAATCTTCACCCTGCTGGTGGTCATGACGCCGGCTTTCTGGCGGAAGTAGTCGGGAAAGGGGATAATCGCCCGATCCGCGCGTTTCGCCCCTGCCCGTGGCGTCCCATGCCAAGCCAGTTTCCCAGTCCGGTGGAGTTCGACGTGACCCGACCATGCAACGACAGTTTCCTGCGCGCCCTGCTCAAGCAGCCGACCGCCCACACGCCGGTCTGGCTGATGCGCCAGGCCGGTCGCTATCTGCCCGAGTATCGCGAGACGCGCGCGCGCGCGGGCAGCTTCATGCAGCTGTGCAAGAATCCCGGCCTGGCCTGTGAGGTGACCCTGCAGCCGCTTGCCCGCTACGAGCTCGACGCGGCGATCCTCTTTTCCGACATCCTCACCGTCCCGGATGCGATGGGGCTCGGCCTCTACTTCACCGACGGCGAAGGCCCGCGCTTCGAGCGCCCGCTGCGCGAGGAGTGGGCGATTCGCGACCTCAGCGCACCGGACCCCTGGGACCACCTGCGCTACGTGATGGATGCCGTGGCCGAGATCAGGCGCGCGCTGAACAGCTCGGTGCCACTTATCGGCTTTTCCGGGAGCCCCTACACCTTGGCCTGCTACATGGTCGAGGGCGCGTCGAGCACCGATTACCGCCGGATCAAGGGCATGCTCTACGATCGGCCGGACTTGCTGCATCACATCCTGTCGGTCACCGCCGACGCTGTGAGTGCCTACCTCAACGCCCAGATCGAATCCGGCGCCCAGGCGGTGATGATCTTTGATTCCTGGGGAGGTTCGCTTTCGGCAGCGGCCTACGAAGAGTTCTCGCTCCAGTACATGCAACGCATCGTCGGCAGGCTGATCAAGGAAAAGGACGGGGAGCGCGTGCCGTCGATCGTGTTTACCAAGGGCGGGGGCCTGTGGCTGGAATCGATCGCCAACATCGGATGCGATGCGGTCGGCCTGGACTGGACGATCGACATCGGCGAAGCGCGCCGGCGCGTCGGCGAGCGGGTCGCGCTGCAGGGAAATGTCGACCCGGCGGTGCTCTTCGCCTCGCCTGAAAGGATCGCCGTCGAAGCGAGGAAGGTGCTCGACAGCTTTGGCCCGAGCCGGACCGGACATGTGTTCAACCTGGGGCACGGCATTTCCCAGTTCACGCCGCCGGAGAACGTCACCGCGCTGGTCGATGCCGTACACCAGCACAGTCGAATTCTGCGCCGGCAGAGCTGATGAATTGGCGTTTACCTCTTGACTTGTTCACAGAAGCGATCCACGAATTGGCGCTGCCGCGGAAAGTCTCTTGTAAATCAGATGCGTATCTGTAAGTCACTGCTTTATATCGGTTTTTGAATCGCTCATTTTTCTTGCAATGACACTGAAACCCTTGCCCCAAGGGCTTTTGAACCACTTTCCAGCGTTCCCATCCACAGAGTTATCCACAGTCTCTGTGTACGGATCGGAAACTTCAGGAAACTGAACATCTTATCCCGCATTGCCAGAAGTGGCGCGAGCTTCCGCCGCTAAGTAAGCGCCGATTTCTTTGCCTGTGTTCGAACGGTTGCCAGCCCTGATGTCATCGCTGCAGATTGCCCGTGTTGCGCTCGATCTTCCGCTCCGCAGCCTCTTTGATTATCGTGCTCCCGACGAGCAGCCGTTGTCGCCGACCGACGTCGGCTACCGGGTCCGGGTCCCCTTTGGCACGCAGCGGAAAATCGGTATTCTGGTCGAGCTGCCGGCGACCAGCGAGGTCTCCCTGGCGCAGCTCCGACCGATCGACTGCGTCCTGCGCGACCTGCCGCCGCTGCCCACAGACTGGTTCCGTCTGACCGAGTTCTGTGCCGCCTACTATCATGCCCCCCTTGGCCAGGTGATGCTGTCCACGCTTCCCGCCGGCCTGCGGGCGACCACTGCCGTCCAACCCCGGCACTCGCGCAAGGCGCCCCTCGTGGGAAGCGCGCAGCAGGCGCCGCCACTGACCGCCGAGCAGCAGGCGTCCCTGGCCGCGATCACCGCGGCCGCTGGCTTCCACGCCTACCTGCTGCACGGCGTCACCGGCAGTGGCAAGACCGAAGTCTATCTGCGGCTGATCGAGCGGGCCCTCGCTGGTGGACGCCAGTCACTGCTGCTGGTACCGGAAATCAACCTTACACCGCAGCTGGAGGGCCGCGTCGCGGCACGCTTTCCCAGCGCTGGCATGGTCAGCCTGCACAGCGAACTTGGTGAGGCGGCGCGGCGGCGCAACTGGCAGGCAGCGCTGACCGGCGAAGCGCGAATCGTGCTCGGAACCCGCCTGGCGATCTTCACCCCGCTGCCCGACCTTGGCCTGATCGTGGTCGACGAAGAGCACGACGCCTCGTTCAAGCAGCAGGACGGAGTCCGCTACTCGGCGCGAGACCTGGCCGTGTTTCGTGCCCGCCAGATGGCGATACCGATTGTCCTCGGTTCGGCGACGCCGTCACTCGAGAGCTGGGCCAATGCCACCACCAGCGCCAGCCGCGGGCGCTACCAGCTGTTGTCGCTGCACGAACGAGCGGTCGAAGGCGCCCGCCTGCCGGAGGTCCGGCGCATCGACACGCGCGTCGACAAAACGCAGGATGGCCTCTCCGGCGCCATGTTGCGGGCGATCGAACAGCGCCTGGCGCGTGCCGAGCAAAGCCTGCTCTTCCTGAATCGCCGCGGTTATGCGCCGGTGCTGGCCTGCGGCGCCTGCGGCTGGACCTCGGATTGCCATCGCTGCGCGGCCAATCTGGTGCTGCACCTGAGCGACCGCCGTCTGCGCTGCCACCACTGTGGCTTCGAGGCGCGCGTCCCGCAGGCGTGTCCGACTTGTGGAAACCAGGATCTGAGCCCGTTTGGCCGCGGCACGCAGCGGCTTGAGGCGGTTCTCGCCGAGCGCTTCCCCCAGGCCCGCGTGCTCCGCGTCGATCGCGACTCGGCGGGCAGCCGCAAGCAGTGGGAAGCCCTGGTCGAGCGAATCCAGTGCGGCGAGGCCGATATTCTGGTCGGGACGCAGATGCTGGCCAAGGGTCATGACTTTCCAAAGCTCACCCTGGTCGGCGCGATCGCTCCCGATGCCGCGCTGTTTGCTGCCGACTGGCGGGCGCCCGAGCGGCTCTTCGCGCAACTGATGCAGGTTGCCGGCCGCGCTGGCCGCGCCGAGCGGCCGGGTGAAATGCTGATTCAGACGCAGTTTCCCGAGCATCCGCTGTACGCCGCGCTGGCCCGCCATGACTTCCCGGCTTTCGCGGCGACGCAGCTTGATGAACGCCGGCAGGCGGGTTTCCCGCCCTACGCCTACCAGGCGATGCTGCGTGCCGAGGCGCCACAGATGGCCGATGCCTTGCGCTTCCTGACCATCGCCCGCGCCTGCCTACCAGCCGAGGTCGGGCAGGCGGTCTGCTTCTACGACCCGGTGCCGATGCGTCTTTCACGCCGGGCCAGCCTGGAACGTGGTCAGTTGCTGGTCGAGTCTCCGTCGCGCCGCGCCTTGCAGCGCTTTCTTGCGCAGTGGGTGCCGCAACTCGAAGCGATCAAGTCGTCGTCGCGGCTGCGCTGGCATCTGGAAGTCGATCCGCTGGAGTTCTGACGCCGGCCGCCGCTCGCCGCCGCCAGACCGCCGACCAAGGCTGCCCTGTCGCGGCAGGCGGCCGTGCCATCAGCTGCTCGGGCGTCCCTGGCGCTTCTGTTCCCAGCGACTGATCATCCGCTCGCGTTGGGCGTCGAACTCCTTGCGCTGCTCCGGGGTGAGGATCAGCATCGTCTGGTAGTGCTGACGGGCACGCAGCTGGCCCATTTCGGCCATCGCCAGGGCGCCCTGCTCGGTCAGTGCCTTGACCTTGGCGTCGTCGTACGTCGCGCCTTTCAGCAACTCGTGAAGCTGCACACGCGTGTCGCGCATGACCTTCAGTTTTTCAGCCATCAGCACCGCGTCCTGCTTGCGCAGCTCGGCGATTTTCGCTTCCTGGGCGGTGCTGAGTTTGAGATTCCTGAACATCCGCGGCAGGCCATCCGGCTCGCCGCGCATTCCCTGCGACCCCCTGCAGCCGTCCATCCCTCCGATCATCGGGTCGGCGTGGACTGTCATCGGAACTGCCAGGGCGATGCTGCTGGCGGCGAGAAACATGGCGAGGGTGCGATTGAGCGTTTTCATCAATGACTCCTGTGTGGTTGGGTAGATCCAGCGCGGCCCTGGGTGCCGCTACTGTTGGGTGTACTGTCGGGGAGCTGACCGTAAAGCGCTGCAAACCCGCTGTAAAGCCGTGTAAAAGGGCGATGTCGGCGAGCCCTCGGCGAGCGACCACGGCGCGTAAAGGCCGGTAAAGACACGCGCTTGCGGGTGTGCCGGGCTTATCATCGGCGCTGTAAGAAATTGAAAAGAGTGGAGACATGAGCCGAGTCCTGCTGGTCGACGACGACATCGAACTCGCCGCGATGCTCCGCGAGTACCTCGAACAGGAAGGCTTCGAGGCGGTAGCGGTGCACGATGGCGAAAGTGGCGTTCGCGAAGCGCTCAGCGGCCGCTACGCCATTGCCGTGCTCGACGTGATGATGCCGCGGCTTAACGGCGTCGAGGCGCTGCGCCAGATCCGCGCCGGCAGCCGCCTGCCGGTGTTGATGCTGACCGCCAGGGGTGACGACATCGATCGCATCATCGGACTGGAACTCGGAGCAGATGACTACGTCCCCAAGCCGTGCTCGCCACGGGAACTGGTCGCCCGCTTGCGGGCGATCCTGCGTCGGGTGGCCGGCCCTGCCGAGGCGAGCACCTCGGCGGAGCCCCTGGTGGTCGGCCCTCTGAGCATGTGGCCGGAGCGTCGCAGCGCGTCCTGGCGGCAGCAGCCACTCGACCTCACCAGTACCGAATTCAGCATTCTCGGAGTCCTGGCACGCCAGGCCGGCCGGGTGGTGAGCAAGAGCGAGATCTCGGAACTGGCGCTGGGACGCCCTCTGGCGCGCTTTGATCGGAGCATCGACGTGCATGTGAGCAGCATCCGCCAGAAGCTTGGCGCGCGGCCGGACGGCAGCTCGTGGATCCAGACGATTCGCGGCCAGGGCTATCAGTTGGTCAAGGCCTGAGCATGGGGCGGCTGTTCTGGAAGTTCTTCTTTGCCTTCTGGCTGTCGCTGCTGCTGGCGGGTTCGGGTGTGGGCACCGTCGTCTGGCTGCATCGCCAGGCGGAGGCCGAAACCGAGACCGGACCCGCGCTCTCCGGTGGGCCGCGGGCGACGGTGATGCTCGATGCCGCGGAGGTCTTCCTGCGCCGGGGTGGTTCGCAGATGATGCGCGAGGTACTCCGGGAATGGGCGGACGCCCCGGGCGCTGCACAGCTATTCGTCCTCGACGACACAGGACGCGATCTGTTCGACCGTCCGCTTCCTGGCGACCTGCGTGCCGCATGGTCAGCGGGCGACTTCCGCCGGGGACCGCAGTCCGCTGCGCGCCGCGTGGTGGCCAGTGACGGACAGGCGTACACGCTCGTCGCGCGCTTCGACCGCCAGCCGGGGCACGGTCGACCGCCGCGCCGCGAGCGCCCTTCGCCGGCGCAGCCGATCCTCGCCGGCCTGCTCGCCAGCCTCGCCTTCAGCGCCGCGATGGCCTGGTACATGGCCAAGCCGATCCGCAGCCTGCGCGGCGCCTTGCGTGCCGTCTCAGACGGCCGGCTGGAGACTCGGGTGCAGCCGTCAATGGGCAGGCGTCGTGACGAACTCGCCGATCTCGGGCGCGACTTCGACCGCATGGCGCAGCGCCTGCAGGCGCAGGTCCATATCCAGCAGCGCCTGTTGCACGATGTTTCTCACGAGCTGCGATCGCCGTTGGCGCGGCTGCACGCGGCCATTGGGCTGGCGCGGCAGAACCCCGCCAAGCTCGATATGACTCTCGAGCGAATCGAACGCGAGTCGGTTCGCCTGGACGAACTGGTCGGTGAGCTGCTGACCTTGTCGCGGCTCGAGGCGGGCACCCCGGGCGGCCCACCGGAGACCATCGACCTGATCGAAATGGTCGCCAGCATCGCCGACGACGCCGGTTTCGAGGCCTCCGCGAGCGGCCGCGCGGTGCACTTCAGCGGCGACGGCGAAGTGAGCGCGGCGGTGCAGGGCGAACTGCTCTATCGGGCCGTCGAAAACGTCGTTCGCAATGCGGCAAAATACACCGCTGCCGGTACCTCGGTCGAGGTTCGGGCCCGCCGTCTGTCATCGCCGGAAGTGTTCGAGGTGGTCGTCTCCGACCGCGGCCCCGGCGTTGCGGAGGCTGACCTCGAAGCCATTTTCGAACCTTTCTACCGGGCCGACAACAACCGCGGAACGAGCGGATACGGGCTCGGCCTGGCCATCGCCCGCCGCGCCGTTAGTGCGCACGGCGGTCAGCTGCGGGCACGCAATCGCCCCGGCGGCGGCCTCGAGGTGACACTCAGCTTGCCGCTTTAGGGCCGCTGTCCGGCGATTCTTCCCTCGTCCGCCTGGCGCGCCGATCGTCGGCATCGCTGCGCGAGCCCGGCATCACCGCCCGGGGGCGGCGCCGGCGTCCTACTGCGGCAAGCCGAGTTCAGCCATCCGTTGGGTGATGCGGATGATCTGAACCCAGTCATGCGAGACAATATCCTGCGAATGGGCGAGGTTGTTGCGCAGCGACGCCAGGTCCTTGATCACCTGTTTGGCCACTCGTTTCGAGCTCAGGCCGAGGGCTTCCCTGGCCGGCTGGTGCTCGAGCATGATCTGGGCTTTGTCGGTCAGCTGCAGCCAATCGATCAAGTCACTGTGCTGATTGCGACGTCCGCGCTCCCGCTGCAGTTCCCGCGCCTTTTCCAGACGGGTGGCCGGGAGGACGTCTTGCCACTTTCCCTCCGGAAAGACCTGCTGGGTCAGCGGGCAAAGCGCCATCTCGTAAAGCGTGATGGCATCGAACAACCACATGCGCACGACCGGATGGTTCACCGCGTCACGCTCGATCACTCCGACGACCGAATCGAACACCGACACGAAGCAGTGATCGTGACGGGTCAGGATGCCGACCACATCCATCAGTGGTGCGTCGAGGCCCAGCACCTGGTCCGGCGAGATAGGCTGCAGATGTCGCCCGCTGGGCGTATCGTCGCCATTCTCTATGTCAGACAGACCCACATACGCCTGGACGACTCCGTCGACACGGGTCCCGGCAATCCGCAGCCTTCTTGATTTCATGATTCGCGCTGAAGTACATTCGGGTGCCTCGGCGTCAAACGACAGCAGTGGCTCGGCGATATCGCCGGCGGCGAACACCTCGCGAAATCTGCGCAGCATCGTTGAACTGGCAAGCTGGGGGAAGAACGATGCCAAGCCCGCAGGTGGCGAACCCGGGTCGTGGTCTGCCCGGGCGGTCAGCAATTTTTTCAGGCAATCGCCATGCAGCGTGCGCGCCTTCTTCAGCAGCGTTGCATGGCCTTCGCCGAGCACTGCCAGCAAGGCGTCCATCTCACCCAGGAAAACCCGAGCGAAGCGTGTCTCGTGGCCGGTGATGTCCTGGCAATTATCGATCAGGTCGGCCAACTTGACGGTCTTGGCGCGAGCTGATGCGTGCGCGGTGTGGCGACGATCCATCTCCTTGCGGACGGCGCGGTTGCCGCCGCTTGGCCGGCTGACATCGGTCAGATCCTGGACCAGCGCAGCCATCGCCGGGCCAAACTCGCGCTCGATGTCGCCGAGAGTGGCCGGCGTATCCTCGACCACATCGTGAAGCCGCGCGGCGCCAATCATTTCCGGATCGTCGGTGACCGACGCCACCAAGCGCGCCACGGCCTCCAGGTGCACCTGGTACGGTTGATCGCTGTACTTGCGGCGATGGCCAATCCGCTGATGGGCCGAGGTTGCGAAGGCCTGCGCGCGCTGGATCAGGTCGGACATGTGGGGCACCTTGATGGGTAGCCGAGACGGTACCCGGGGGAATGTGTCGCGGCCAACCTGAAACTGGTCGCCATCCGCTGGCGTGAAACTGGGTGTTCTTCGAGGCTTTGATGTAAAGCTGGTTTTTCTTCGCTGTTTGGGTCTTCTTTGGTTTTCTTTCCAGATCG
>NZ_JAPUVQ010000045.1:0-7198 GCF_029255145.1 Accumulibacter sp. | reverse complement strand
TGGATTCGGTTCATCCTGGCCATCTCTGTTCTCCTCTCGCTTCGACAGGGATCAGATTAACCTCCGGCTGGCTCATATGATGAGCCAGTCAGGCGAGCGGCTGAAGAATAGCGCTAATCAGGTCATGGGATGTGGGTGCCGATGCGTGGCGAGGTACGCTGGCTGCTGCCACAGGGGCCGAAGCCCTATTGGCGAGGGTGTGTCGGACGACTCGACTACGAGTTTTCGTAAGCCCCAGGAGCAGGCGTCGAAGCGCCGCTTCAGATCGTGCCGGCGTCGCGCAGGGCGCTGATCGCCGCGGCCGAATAGCCGAGTCGCTGCAGCGTCTGGTCGGTATGTTCGCCGAGCGCCGGTCCCAGCCATTCGGTGCCGCCCGGAGTCGCCGACAGTTTTGGAACGATGCCCGGGATCCTGAACACCTTGCCGTCGGGCAGGGTGGCCGTTTCGATCATCTGTCTGGCCAGATACTGCGGGTCGGCAACGATGTCGGCGGCCGAGTACACGCGTGCGGCCGGCACTTCGGCGGCGGCCAGCGTCGCCAGTACTTCGGCTTCCGGGCGTGCCGCAACCCAGGCATCGATGGCGGCGTACAGTTCGTCGCGGCGCGCGTCGCGGCCGGCGTTATCGGCCAGTTGCGGATCGTTGGCGAGGTCGTCGCGACCGATCGCCAGCATTAGCCGCCTGAAGATCGCATCGCCGTTGGCGCCGATGGCGACGTGCTTGCCGTCGCTGGTCGCGTGTGTGTTCGACGGCGTGATGCCGGGCATGATATTGCCGGTGCGCTCGCGAACGAAGCCGAAAACGTCGAACTCCGGGAGCAATGACTCCATCATCGCGAACACCGCCTCGTACAGCGCGACGTCGACCACCTGCCCCTGGCCGCCGTTGTGCTCCTTGTGACGCAAGGCCATCAGCGTGCCGATCACTCCCCACAGCGCGGCAATCGAGTCGCCGATCGAAATCCCGGTCTTGACCGGTGGCCGATCGGCGTAACCGGTCACGTAGCGCAGTCCGCCCATCGATTCGCCGATCGCGCCAAATCCTGGTTGCTGCGCCAGCGGGCCGCTCTGGCCAAAGCCCGAGAGCCGGAGCATGACCAGACCGGGGTTGATGGCCGACAGTTTCTCCCAACCCAGACCGAGCTTTTCGAGTACGCCGGGGCGGAAATTCTCGACCAGGATGTCGGCCTCGGCGACCAGTTGGTGGACGATCTCGCGCCCGGCCGGATGCTTCAGATTGACGGTGACCGATTTCTTGTTGCGCGACTGGACGTACCACCACAGCGACGTGCCCTGGTAAAGTTTGCGCCACTTGCGCAAGGGGTCACCGCCATCGGGTGATTCGATCTTGATCACTTCGGCGCCGAACTCGGCCATGATGCGCGCGGCGAATGGTCCGGCGATCAGGCTGCCGAGTTCGACGACCTTCAGGCCGGTCAGCGGTTTGGTCGGTGTCGTCATGAGCACGAAGATCCTGGTTGGCGCGTTCGGTCGACAAACGACAAAGCCCCCTTGCGGGGGCCTTGTCCTTGCCGCAGGTGAAGCGAAGGCCTACATCCGCTCGATCATCGCGTCGCCGAAAGCGGAGCACGACACCTCGGTGGCGCCTTCCATCAGGCGCGCAAAGTCGTAGGTCACGACCTTGTCGCCGATCGCGGCTTCCATCGACTTGATGATCAGGTCGGCGGCTTCGATCCAGCCCAGATGACGGAGCATCATTTCCGCCGAGAGGATCAGCGAGCCGGGGTTCACCTTGTCGAGCCCGGCGTACTTCGGTGCCGTGCCGTGCGTTGCTTCGAAGCAGGCATAGAGGTCGGAGATGTTGGCTCCCGGGGCGATGCCGATGCCGCCGACCTGCGCCGCCAGCGCGTCGGAGATGTAGTCGCCGTTGAGGTTGGTGGTGCAGATCACGTCGTATTCGGCCGGACGCAGCAGGATCTGCTGCAGGAAGGCGTCGGCGATCGAGTCCTTGATGATGATGCCCTGCGGAAGCTTGAGCCACGGTCCGCCGTCGAGTTCGACGCCACCGAATTCGTTCTTCGCCAGGTCGTAGGCCCAGTCGCGGAACGCACCCTCGGTGAACTTCATGATGTTGCCCTTGTGCACGATGGTCACCGACTTGCGATTGTTGGCGATCGCGTACTTGATCGCCGCGCGTACCAGGCGCTCCGTGCCCTCCCTGGAAATCGGCTTGATGCCGATACCCGAGGTATCCGGGAAGCGGATCTTCTTGACGCCCATTTCTTCCTGCAGGAACTTGATCACTTTCCGGCAACCGTCGCTACCGGCCAGCCACTCGATGCCGGCATAGATGTCCTCGGTGTTTTCGCGGAAGATCACCATGTTGGTCTTCGACGGGTCCTTGAGCGGCGAAGGGACGCCGCGGAAGTACTGGATCGGGCGGACACACTGGTACAGATCGAGTTCCTGGCGCAGGGCAACGTTCAGCGAACGGATGCCGCCACCGACCGGGGTGGTCATCGGCCCCTTGATCGAGACGGAGAATTCCTTGAGCGTGTCGAGCGTTTCCGCGGACAACCAGACGTCGGAACCGTACATCTGGGTCGACTTCTCGCCAGCGTAGACTTCCATCCAGGCGATCTTCTTCTGGCCACCGTAGGCCTTGGCGACGGCCGCGTCGACGACCTTGATCATCACCGGCGTAATGTCGATGCCAATACCGTCGCCTTCGATGAACGGGATGATCGGGTTATCCGGGATAGCTTGTCCCGGAATGATTTTCTGGCCGCCTTGTGGGACTTTGATCAGACTTGCGCTCATGCCAACTCCATAAAGTGTGGTTTGGTTGTATTCCATGCGGGGGTCGGCACCGGCGCCTGGCAGCGCCTGTGGTGCTTCGGGACCTGCGTAGTGGACGATGCTGCGTACGTGGGCACGAAGGACTTGTCGGAAGCAAATTCTCCTGCGGCACCGCACGCGATTATGGCGCAAATTCAAGCCATTTGCCAGCCTGTTAAGGCTGGTGAAGGTTGGCGATGGCGGTGTGCTCGGCACATTTCCGGACCTCCCGCGCGGTGGCCGGAGCTTGGTGCGGCGCAGCAGCGCGGGTGCTACAATCGCCGCACGTCAGACCTGCCGGCCCGCCCCATGGACATTTCCACTACCGAGAACGTGCTCGCCCAGCGCATTGCCGAGGCGATGATCGATGGCTTCAACCGGCACTATCAGCTGATCCGTCGTTACGGTCGAGAAGCCAAGGAACTCTTCGAAGCCGCCGACTGGAAGGGCGTGCATGTGGCCGTCCGCGAGCGAATCCGTTCGTACGACGAGCGGGTCACCGAGACCGCCGACCTCCTTGCTGCCGATTTCGGTGCCGCGTCGATCGACGACGCGACCTGGCAGCAGTTGAAGCTGTTCTACATTGGGCACCTGATCAACCACAAGCAGCCTGAACTCGCCGAGACCTTCTTCAACTCCGTGTGTTCGAAAATCCTGCACCGCACCTACTTCAACAACGACTACATTTTCGCCCGCCCGGCGGCGTCGACCGAGTACATCCAGTCCGACCCGCCGACCTACCGCAGCTATTATCCGATGCAGCTTGGCCTGCGCGCGACGATCCGGCAGGTGATCCAGGACTTCGCGTGGCAAAGACCCTTCGAGGACCTCGACCGCGACGTCGACTTCGTCATGCGCACCGCCGAGAAGCGCCTCGGCGAGTGGCCAGAGGCGGAGGCCAACGCGCAGATCCAGGTCCTGCACTCGGCGTTCTATCGCAACAAGGGCGCCTACGTCTTCGGCAAGGCCATCAACGGGCATCACGAATTTGCCTTCGCCGTACCGGTACTGCATACCCCGGAAGGCAAACTTGTCCTCGACACGATTCTGCTCGACCGCTGGCTGATCAGCGTCCTGTTCTCGTTGTCGCGGGCCTATTTCATGGTCGACATGGAAGTTCCCTCGGGCTATGTCCAGTTCCTGCGCAGCTTCATGCCGAACAAGCACCAATCCGAGTTGTACACCATGCTGGGCCTTGGCAAACAGGGCAAGACGCTGTTTTTTCGCGACTTCAAGCAGCACCTTCGGCATTCCGCTGACCAGTTCATTATCGCGCCGGGAATCGCCGGGCTGGTGATGCTGGTATTTACGCTGCCCTCGTACCCCTACGTCTTCAAGCTGATCAAGGACGTCTTCGGCGCTTCCAAGGATATGGATCGTGAGACCGTCAAGCGCAAGTACCTGCTGGTCAAGCAGGTGGACCGCGTCGGCCGGATGGCAGATACGCTCGAGTTTTCGCATGCGGCGCTACCGAAGGCGCGCTTCTCGGCCGAACTCCTCGAAGCGCTGTACACCCTGGCGCCGTCGCTGATCGAGGAAGACGGCAGCGACCTGGTGATCAAGCACCTGTACATCGAACGCCGTCTGACGCCCTTGAACATCTATCTCGATGCGGCGACACCGGAGCAGATCGACCACGCCGTGCTCGAGTACGGCAGCGCCATCCGCGAACTGGCCTGCGCCAACATCTTCCCCGGCGACATGCTGTGGAAGAACTTCGGCGTGACCCGTTACGACCGCGTCGTGTTCTACGACTACGACGAAATCGAATACATGACCGACACTAACTTCCGGGTCATTCCGGAAGCGCCGTACCCGGAAATGGAGATGTCCGGCGAGCCGTGGTATTCGGTGGGCCGGCACGACGTCTTCCCCGAGGAGTTCGCCAGTTTCCTGCTCGGTTCGCCTAAGGTCCGCTCGGCTTTCCTCAAGTACCACCGCGATTTGCTGAGCGTCAGCTTCTGGAAGAAGGCACAGGAAAACATCCGCGCCGGGCATGTCGAGGATTTTTTCCCCTATCCCGAAGATCTGCGTTTCTGCAAGACGTTCGCAGCCACCTGAGCCGGCGGCGATGGCCGCTCCATGCCGCGGTCGGCAATTCTCCTTCAGCTATAATCGCTCTTTATTTCTTGATCAGGAACGCCAGCATGGGCCACCGTCTTTCTAAAATCGTCACCCGTACCGGTGACGCCGGCACGACCGGTCTCGGCGACGGCACGCGGGTGGCCAAGGATAGCTTGCGCATCGAGACCATGGGTCAGGTCGACGAGCTCAATTCGACGGTCGGCCTGCTGCTGACCGAAGACCTGCCCGACGATATCCGGCAGGCGCTGACCGGCATTCAGCACGACCTTTTCGATCTCGGGGGCGAATTGTGCATCCCGGGGATGAACATGATCTCCGAGGCGCAGGTCAGCCGACTCGAAGGCCTGGTCGAGCAGTTCAACGACGATCTTTCGCCGCTCAAGGACTTCATTCTGCCGGGCGGCACGCGGGCAGCTGCCGTCGCGCATGTGGCGCGGACGGTCTGCCGTCGCGCCGAGCGCCAGATCGTGCATCTGGCGGCCACCGAGCAGGTTTCCGACTTCGCCCGCAAGTACCTGAACCGTCTGTCGGATCTGATGTTTGTTCTGGGCCGTGCGCTGAACAAGGCGGGCGGGCGAGGCGACGTGCTCTGGGTCCAAGGGAAAAATCGCGGCGGCGACTGAGCACGGGCTGCCGCCGGGCACGGGCCACAATTCTCTGAGGGGGTTTTGCCATGGCGATCAATATTACAGTCATCACCACCGCCAACCGCGCGCGGCGCTTCGTGCAGGCCGACGGCGCGGCTATCGAGCCGATCGTCGACAGCCTCAATCGCAGCAGTCAACTGTTCGCTGGCAAGCCGCTGATCATCGGTTCGGCGGCTCACACCGAAGTGTTCTCGACGGCTTCGGTGGCTTGTGTGGAATTTGAAACCGACGGCGACTTGAGCGATCACATGGCCAGTCCGATGAACCTGGTGCTGACCGCGCTGTCTCCACAGGAACTGACGGTGCCGTTCGAAGGTGTCATCGAGGGCGAGCACTTCAAGGTGCGCATCGACTTCTTCTTCACCGGTGGCTATGTGCTCCATACCCGTGCCGAAGGTGTTCGCAAGGCGGTGCTGGCCGAGCGCCTGATGAACCTGACCAGTTTCCTTGAGCGTCCGGTGATGAATTACCGGCTGCCGCAAGGCGGCATCGGACTGATGAACCCGCACGCCATCAGCCGCTTCCTGGTTACTCCCGGAGTCGCTGACCTGCCGCGTGACGCCTGGCTGGCAGAGCCGGCGTAGGGCGGTGGGGTGGCCAAGCATCAAGGCAGCGAGCAAGGCGGCCGCTGGTCAATCACCGTGCTGTCGCTGCGTAATTGGCTTTCCCGTTGCGCTCAGCGGACGATGTGATTCTTTAAAGAGCACACGGGAATGCCAGTCGGTTTGGTCTGCTGATCTTGGGGTCGTAACCGAATGAGTTTGAGTGTCAGAACTGACCTCGTTTTCGTCACGCCGGCCATGATTCGCGGCGGGAGAAGCACGGTGCGATCATGTCTTGGTCTAGCTCTTGTGTTGGCGCTGCTGGGCAGCGTGCATGCGCAAAGCGTGTACCGGTGGACGGATCAGCAGGGCCGGGTTCATTACAGCGATGCGCCTTCAGACACCGTCAACGCGACAGTGATCGAGTGTCCCCCGCCGCCAACGCCCCAACAGCTAGAAGACGCGCAGCAGCGAATACGCCGCGAGCAACAGGCCCTGACGGAAATGCAGGCGCGGCGAAGCGCCGCCGATCGCCAGGAAGGGGTCATCCCGCCGCGCGCGCTCGGTCCTCTGCCAGCAAACGAGACCTCCGGGTACATGCGTACGCGTGGCACCGGCGTCAGCTGCGAGTGGCGCCCCGAGCGATCGCCTGCCTACGCCTACCGCTTCTCGCTCGCTCTCCAGGTTCACGACGACGTGCCGGTTGGCGCTTTCATTGAAGCGGAGTTCGAGAACCCGCCCGACGAAGCGCATCCGCTGCTGGCGACGGCGGTGATCGATGTCAGTGGGCCCGGGCAGGTCAAGGTGGTCGATGTTTTCCTGCTCACACCGCTGGTCGACACCATCCGCTGCGGAAACCACCGCGTTACCGTCCGCCTCTATCGGAGCAGGCAATCAAGGGAACTGCTAGGTACTCATCAGCAGCTGATCCAGTCGCGTTTCGACTCTGCCCTGTGGACCGCTCTCGGGAAGAACGCCTTCGACTACCTGCAGCGGAATGGTCATGTGTGCCCCTACCCGTGACCGAACACTCGTCTTGAGATCGCTTTAGCCAAGCTCGCTCAACCAGACGAAGCGGGTAGCGGAGTCCGTGGTCAGGGCACTCGCACGGATCTCCTGCAAGGCC
>NZ_JAPUVQ010000044.1:0-65469 GCF_029255145.1 Accumulibacter sp. | reverse complement strand
CGTCGGCTTCTACAACAGCACCCGCCTGCACTCGAAACTCGGTTACCTGCCGCCGAATGTCTATGAACATCAAATGGCAGAAAAACAACCTATCCCGGTGTCCGAAATTACTTGACCACTACACGAACGTTACCCGCAGACGTCGCCGGGCTGAGGAAGGCGGCTCCGGGGTGACGCCAATGCTGTTCAAGACCGCGAGCCGGGCGCACGACCGCGGTCAAGGGTCTCGCAGCGGGAAACGGCTTGCGCGCAACCCATGGCGCAGCGAACTGGACCAGCCTGACGACCGACACGCCCTGGTTCGTGATGACCACCTGCCGATTTCGATGAATGCTCGGCAGCAACAGGCACCCGGCATCGAAGCAGGGGACCGGGCCGCATCCGAGTCAGCTTACCTGGCGCATGAGTGGTGGTCGACAGCTCCAGCATCGGCCGCGGTATGATCCAGGAGAAAGCCCGCGAGAGGGAAGCCATCGGCAAGGCGCCGCGGAGGGCTCCGGTTCGCGGCTCGTCGGCCGATGTGCGTTGGCAGAACCTGCCCGCTCATCCCTTGCCAACTCGACTCGCGGAGTTTCGGCCGCCAGCGATGGACGTCCCTCTGACGCTCGGAGAGCCGCTTTCGTAGCGCTGCCAGACGCGCCGGAAGTCTCTGGCCGAGGCGAAACCGGCGAGTTCGGCGACGCGCTCGACCGACAGTTGCCGTTCGGCGAGCAGTTCGCGTGCACGCGCGATGCGCAGGCGCTGCTGGTAGCCGACAACGCTGATTCCTGCGTGCTCGGCGAACAGGCGCGTCAGGTGGCGTTCGCTGACGTGCGCGCGCCCGGCCAGTTCTGCCAGCGACCACGAACGCACCGGATCCTGCGCGATCGCGTCCTGCGCGCGATGCACCGCCGGGTGCAGGTGGTTGCGATGCGCGAGCCACGGCGAGAGCTGCGGGTCGCTGCCACTGCGGCGTTGATAGACGACCAGCCGGTGGGCGACGCGGGCGGCGAGTTCGGCGCCGGCGTGGCGTTCGATCAGGTACAGCGCGAGGTCGATGCCGGTGGTGATGCCGGCGCTGGTGAGCACCGGCCCGTCCTCGACGAAGACGCGGTTGACCTCGACCTTCGCCGCCGGTGCCGCGGCTTGCAGCGCTTCGATCAGGCTGTGGTGGGTGGTACACCGGCGGCCGTCGAGCAGACCCGCGGCGGCGAGCAGCAGTGCGCCGGAGCAGATGCTGGCGACGCGGGTGTCGCTTTGCAGCGCCCTGCGCAACCAGGCGACGACGGCGTGCGCCTCGGGACGCGCATAATCGTCGGCTTCGCAGGCGTTACCGGCGACGATCACCAGGCTGTGCGGCGGCAGGCTTGCCGGCAGTGCTTCGAGCCTGCCGACCTCGATCCCCAGCGAGGTGGTCAGTCGCGCCACCGGCGAACATCTGTGCAGGGCGATCGTGTCAGCACTCGCGCCGTTCATCTCGGCGGCCATTCGCAGCGCTTCGGCCGGGCCGGCATAGTCAAGCAGCAGCACATTGGGCGTCAGCACGAACCACACCGAGAGGGTCATTGGCGCGCCTTTGCCCAGGCCCGCAGACGGGTGGTGAACAGGTTGGCCGCCAGGCCGAGCATCAACAGCGCTGTACCGGCGAAGTGCAGTGGCTGCAGCGCTTCGCCGAAGGCCAGCCAGCCGGTGCTCAGCCCGACGATCGGGATCAGCAGGCTGAACGGCGCCACCTGGTTGGCCGGATAGCGCGACAGCAGGCGCGTCCACAGGCCGTAGCCGAGCAGCGTTGCCGCCCAGGCGAGGTAGGCGACGGCGGCGAACGACTGCACGCTGAAGCGGCTGAGCGCCGCGGCGATCGCCGTCGGCCCTTCGAGCAGCAGCGACAGCGCGAGAAATGGCAGCGGCGGTACCAGGCTTGCCCAGACGACGAAAGCCAGCTGGTCGATCGGCCCGTGCCGGGCGACCGCCCGGGTGACGATATTGCCGGTGGCCCACATCGAAGCCGCCGCCAGGGTGCACAGGAAGCCGGCCAGCGGCATCGACGCGCCGTGCGACCAGCCGATCAGCGCCAGCCCGCCGGCCGCCAGGATCAGTCCGGCCAGCTGGCTGCCGCGCCAGCCTTCCTTGAGCCACAGCGCGGCGAACAGCATGGTGAAGAAGGCCTGCGACTGCAGCACCAGCGACGCCAGCCCGGAGGGCATGCCGAGGTGGATGGCGGTGAACAGGAAGGCGAACTGTCCGACCGAGATGCTCAGTCCGTACGCGAGATAGAGTCGCAGCGGCAGCTCGGGCCGGCGCAGCAGGAAGATCGCCGGGCACGCCGCGAGGATGAAGCGCAGCGCGCCGAGCAGCAGGGGCGGCACTTCGGCGACGCCGGTCCTGATCACCGCGAAGTTGAGACCCCAGACGACGACCACCAGTAGCGCCAGTCCAATGTCGAGCGGGCGCATGCGCCTAGCTGCGCACCGTCGTGGCGGGCGCTGCCGGAGCAGTGCTGGCTCCGAGTGGCTTGAAGACGCGCTGCGTCGACGCCGGATGGCTCGCCAGCTTGCTGGCTGGGCGAATCGGCCGGCGCAGCAGTTCGCCGCCGCAGTTGGGGCAGCGGCCGGCCAGCCGCGTCTGCGCGCAGTCGGCGCAGAAGGTGCATTCGAAGGAACAGATCATCGCTTCCGCCGACGCCGGCGGCAGGTCGCGATCGCAGCATTCGCAGTTCGGACGCAGTTCAAGCATCGCCGGCTCCCAGCGTCGCCAGGCAGTCGTCGACGCTGGCGATGCGCGCAAAGCGTCCGGCGAGCACCAGTTCGGTATGCGCCTTGATTTCTTCCGGCGAATAGCCGCGGCCGCTCAGCGGATGCTCCATCGGGAAAGTGAGCGTCGCCTCGCTGACGAAATCGACCTGATAGCCGATGTCCGAAGCGACCCGCGTCGTCGTCTCGCAGCATTGTTCGGTGCGAATGCCACTGATCATCAGTCGCTCGATGCGCCGGCGGCGCAGCCACAGATCGAGGCCGGTATCCGAAAAGGCGTTATGGGTGTGCTTGTGGAAACACCCGTCGGGCGAGCCCGGCAGCCAGTCGAGCCCGCGTACGGCACCCGACTCCTCGGTAAACGGCCCGGCCTGACCGACATGGAAAATATGCACCACCGGCACGCCGTGCGCCCGGCAGGCTTTCTCGATGCGCAGCAGCGCGGCCTTGAAATCCGGCACGTCGGCTTCGGACCAGAACGGCATCTGCCGGAACGATTCCTGCACGTCGATGATGATCAGCGCCGAGCGACTGCTAACAACAGCGCTGGCGGGATCGTTGGGAAGATCATTGGCGGACATTTCAGGACCTCCGGTAGTGAAAGTGATGCTATCGTAAGGCCTTCCGGTGCGATCGGCGATACCGAATCCGGACCACCGGCGGACAAAATCCGCCATCGATTTGCGGGGCGTGCAGGAGGTGGCGAGCTGGCCGACACCAGCCCGGCCTCGGCTCGGGGGCGGCGGATCTTGTCCGCCACGGCAAATCACGAGACTGGCGGGAGCAGACCATGAAACTGAAGCAATACCAGGTTGACGCCTTCGCCAGCCGCGCCTTCGAAGGCAATCCGGCGGCGGTATGCCCACTCGACGGCTGGCTGGACGACGCTCTGCTGCAGGCCATTGCCGAGGAGAACAATCTCTCCGAGACGGCCTTCTTCGTTGCCACCGGAGAGGGTTTCGCGCTGCGCTGGTTCACGCCAGTGGCCGAGGTCGACCTGTGCGGGCACGCGACGCTGGCCAGCGCGCACGTCATCTTTGAAATCATGGGGCATGCCAAACCGGTGATCACCTTTGCCACCCGCAGCGGCGATCTGCGCGTGCAGCGCCAGGGGAGCCTCCTCGAAATGGATTTTCCGTCGACGCCGGCAGCGCCCTGCGCGATTCCCGCAGCCTTGCTCGCCGGCCTCGGCCGGCAACCGCTCGAGGTGCTTGCCGCCGACGACTACCTGGCGATCTTCGCCAGCGAGGCGGAGATTCGCACGATCAGGCCGGATCCGGGTTGCCTGAGCCAGCTCGACCGGCGCGGCGTCATCGTCAGCGCGCCGGGAATCGAGGTCGACTTCGTCAGTCGCTTCTTCGCGCCGAAGTACGGTATCCTGGAAGACCCGGTCACCGGCTCGGCGCACTGCGTGCTGACGCCTTACTGGGCCGGGCGACTCGGCAGGAACACACTGAGCGCGCGCCAGGTCTCGAAACGTGGCGGCAATCTTGGCTGCTCGCTGCAGGGAGATCGCGTCCTGCTGTCCGGTTCGGCGATCACCGTGATGGAAACCGAGATCTGCTTCTCGCCTTAGGCGTGCGCTTGCGAGGCGTTCGCCCGCGCCGAACTCAGCGCCGGCGTGAGCCGCCGCCCAGCAGCGAACCGAGAACGCCGCGAATGAGCTGTTGGCCGACCTGCGAACCGATCGCCCGCGCGGCGCTCTTGGCCGCCGTGGTGGCGATCGAATCGCCGCCACGCGAGCGGCCGCTGCTCGAAGCGACACCGAAGAGGTCGGCGAGACCGCCGAGCCAGCCGCCGCCCGACGCTTCCGGCTCGCTGGTCGGCGTTGGTTTCTGCACGCCCGCACCTTGCTGCGTCGGCTGCGTCGCTGCCCTGAGCTTCTCGTAGGCGGATTCGCGATCGATCGCCTGTTCGTAGTGGCCGTAGATCGTCGACGCCTTGATCACCGCCTGTCGCTCATCGGCGGTCTGCGGTCCCATCCGCGACGCCGGTGGCAGCACGAAAGCGCGTTCGACGACGTTCGGCCGGCCCTTCTCGTCGAGGAAGGAGACCAGCGCCTCGCCGACGCCAAGTTCGGTGATTGCCGTTTCGGCGTCGAAGCGCGGGTTGGCGCGCAGCGTCTGCGCCGCCGCCTTGACCGCTTTCTGGTCGCGCGGAGTGAACGCCCGCAGCGCGTGCTGGACGCGGTTGCCAAGCTGGCCGAGGACGCTGTCCGGGATGTCGAGCGGATTCTGGGTGACGAAATAGACGCCGACTCCCTTCGAGCGGATCAGCCTGACCACCTGCTCGATCTTTTCCAGCAGGGCCGCTGGCGCTTCGTTGAACAGCAGGTGCGCCTCGTCGAAGAAGAAAACCAGTTTGGGTTTTTCGACGTCGCCGACTTCGGGCAGTTGCTCGAAGAGCTCGGCCAGCAGCCACAGCAGGAAGGTCGAGTAGAGCCGCGGCGAGCTCATCAGCTTGTCGGCGGCGAGGATGTTGACCACGCCGTGGCCGTTGTCGGTCTGCATCAGGTCGGCGATGTCGAGCATCGGCTCGCCGAAGAAGACGTCGCCGCCCTGGTCGCCGAGGTTCAGCAAGCCGCGCTGGATGGCGCCGATCGACGCCGCCGAGACATTGCCGTATTCGCTGGTGAAGCTCTTGGCGTTCTCGCCGACGTGCTGCAGCATCGCCCGCAGATCCTTCAGATCGAGCAACAGCAGGCCATTGTCGTCGGCGATCCTGAAGACCAGTTGCAGGACGCCGGTCTGGGTGTCGTTGAGCGTCAGCAGGCGCGCCAGCAAGATCGGCCCCATGTCCGAAATCGTCGCCCGTACCGGATGCCCCTGCTCACCGAAAACGTCCCAGTAGGTAACCGGACATTTCGCCGGCGTGTGTTCCTTGATGCCCAGTGCATCGAGACGCGCCTGCATCTTCGCTGAGACGCTGCCGATGGCCGCCAGCCCCGACAGGTCGCCCTTGACGTCGGCCATGAACACCGGCACGCCGATCGCCGAAAAACGTTCCGCTAGAACCTGCAGGGTGACCGTCTTGCCGGTGCCGGTGGCGCCGGTGATCAGCCCGTGCCGGTTGGCCAGCGCCGGTAGCAGGGCGAGTTCGGTGCCTTCGTGTCTGGCAATGGTGAGTGGATTGACCATGAGCGACTCCGGAAAATGGTGGCGGGGAGGGATGACAAAAAACGGGAGGTGCTAGAATGACCAGCTCGATTATCAACCATTCGCGGCCAGGTTTGTTGCTCCGGCAACGCCGGCGGCAAGATCGCAATCAGCAGAGGTCAGCATGGCAGGACATTCCAAGTGGGCCAATATCCAGCACCGCAAGGGGCGCCAGGATGAAAAGCGCAGCGCATCGTTTTCCAAGATCGCCAAGGAAATTACCGTCTCGGCCAAGATGGGCGGCGGCGATGCGGCGTTCAACCCGCGCCTGCGACTGGCGGTCGACAAGGCCAAGGGCGTCAACATGCCCAAGGACAAGATCGACAACGCGATCAAGAAGGGCACCGGTGAACTCGAAGGGGTCGATTACGTCGAGATCCGCTACGAAGGCTACGGGATAGGCGGCGCGGCGGTCATCGTCGATTGCCTGACCGACAACCGCACGCGCACCGTCGCCGACGTCCGGCACGCTTTCAACAAGTACGGCGGCAACCTCGGTACTGATGGCTGCGTCGCCTTTCAGTTCAGGCACTGCGGGCAGTTGCTGTTCGCCCCGGGGACCGACGAAGGCGCGCTGATGGACGCCGCCATCGAAGCCGGCGCCGACGACGTGCTGAGCAACGACGACGGCTCGGTGGAAGTGCTGACGGCGCCGAACGACTACATCGCCGTCAAGGATGCGCTGCAAGCCGCCGGCTTCGAGTCCCAGTACGGAGGCGTGACGATGAAGGCCGAGAACGAGAGCCAGCTCACGGGCGAAGACGCTCGTCGCATGCAGAAGCTGATCGACGTGCTCGAAAGCCTCGACGACGTCCAGGACGTGTTCACCAACGTGATTATGGACGACGAGTGAGCAGAGCGCGCCGCGAGGTGCGCCGACGAAGCCTGCCGCAACAACCGGAGAAGCACATGAAGGCGATCATTGGCTGTGCCTTGTTGGCGCTATCGACTGCTCTGGCCCAGGCCAGCGATGTCCAGATCAACGTTGACCACGTCAGAATCCAGAGCGGCGGCGTGACGATCAGTATTGGCGATCGGGACAAGCGTGGCTATTACTGGGATGGGAAGCTCTGGCGCGACCCGGTCTATTGGAAGAAGTACCATGGCGAAGGGCAAGGCAAGGGCCAGGCCAATGGCAAGGGCTATCACTGTCCGCCCGGTCAAGCCAAGAAAGGCAACTGCTGACCCGGCTGGCGGTCGGCCGCAAGTACGACGCTCCGGCCGCAGTCAGGTTTCCGGGGGCACGCCTGGACTGGAGTCGCCGATGGCCTTGCGCCTGCTCTTGCGCGCCTCCCGGATCACGCCGCGAAGTTGGTTGCACTGGCCAACAATGCTGACCAAAACGCTGGCGGTCCAGGCGAAGGTGAACATTCCCGAGATGGCAATGATCGGCGCCAGCAAGTTCCATTCCGCCGGCAGTTCGACGTCGCTGCCAAGGGTGGTGTAGGAAAGCGCAGCGAAGCGTGCGGCCATTACCCAGTCCGGGATGATCCCACCGTAAACGATGGCCGCCGACCAGAGAATGATCGAAGCCAGGTGCAGACCGAGCATCCTGAAGACGGTGAAGCCTAGCAGCAGGTCGACGCTCCACCACGCCGGCCGCTGCTCGATGCTTCGCGCGCGCTTGTCGAAGTGAGCGGTGAGCAGGCGCAGTCCGATGGCCTGCAAGATGACGACGACGACCAGCACGCCGCCGCCATAGAACAGGTCTGGCAGCGGCAACGCCTTTGTGATCGGCAACTCGGCTTCGATGTAGGCCTCGACCGGCGCCAGTTCGCCGGGCCGGGCAGTGACCACTGTCCGGGGAATGTTGACCAGTTCCGCAGGCACTTTCTCGGCTGCCTGTGGAAGCGTCTGGGCGTCCGTCGACAGTTGCTTGATGACTTGCGGCAGCCGCGGCAGGTCCGCTTCGACCCGGCCTGCCGCAGGTGGCAGCTGATCGGCCGGGGCGTCTGGCGGGAGGGCCTTGGCATTCTTCTCGGTCGTTGTCGTATCCGCCATCCTGGACAGCTCTCCCGCTGAAAGTACAGAATCTGGATGAACTCACGACGGCAACGGCCGCGCCGTCCAAGCGCGGCCGTTGCCGGCAGGGGCGCCAGGCGAGTGTCCTGACGCTGGCGCATGGTGCTGCCCAACCGGGCTGGAGCTTCCCGGCGTCCTGGTGCAACGGCGATGTCGGAACAACGCCGAGTATACTAGTCGGTTCACCGGGTTGGTGTGCTTGCTGGCTGCCGTCGCGGCAGCCGCGGGAAACGCAGGTTCCACCAGCGCGAGTTCGAGCCCCGGTCAGGGGTTTGCCAGAACAGGGAGACTGACCTCAAGGTGAAAGCGACGCTTATCGATGCCCATGGCGTGAGCACGCCGTTGTCCGGGAAGGATCTCGCCGGCCAGTTGCCCAGGGAAGGTTTTTTCTGGCTTGACATCACGAACGCGACCGAGGACGAAATCGCGGCGCTGGCCTCTGCGCTGCAGCTCGACCCTACGCTGAGCGCCTGGTTGCCGCGCTTTGGTCAGTCGGCGCGCTTCAAGGCAAGCCCGCAGCATCTGCGCATGTCGACCTGGGCAGACGCCGGGACGCGCGGAGTCGTCGCGGGACATCTCCTGTATTCGCCGAACTGGCTGATCACGGTATTCGACGGCGCTGCTTCGCGCATGGACGCAGCGCGCCAGCGATTTCGCGAGCTTTCCGGGACGATCACGGCGTATCCCGACTACGCGCTGCTGATCGTCCTCAATGAACTGGTGACGGGTTTCTACCCGCGCCTTGAGCGTGCCGACGAGCTGCTCGACAAACTGGAGGACAAGATTTTTCTCAGCCCGGCCGCCGAGCACCTCTTGAGCCTGGCCGCCCTGCGCCGGGAACTGTCGTCGCTGCATCGGCTGCTGGTGCCGCTGCGCGACAGGGTGAAGACCGTGGTCACGTCGATCGGCGGCATCCCCGGCATCAGCGCCGAGGTATGGCCGTCGTTTCAAGGCTATAGCGAACGCCTGGCAGACCTTGTGCATCTGATCGATGCTTACCGCCAGCGCACCACCGAGGCGATGGAGGGCTATCGGGCGAGCATTTCCGACCGCCAGTCCGAGCAGATCAACCGGCTGACGATGATCTCCTGGGTGTTCCTGCCGATCACTTTCCTTACCGGTTACTTCGGAATGAACTTCAACTGGGCCATCGACCAGCTGCTGGCAACTCGTGACGACTTCTTCCTGCTCGGTGTCGGACTGCCCTTGTTGTCAGTCGGCCTGACCCTGCTTTTGTTCAAGAGTCTTGGCTGGATGGGCGCCTGGCGGAGGAAGAAGCTGCAGTCGGCCACCGGCGGCGGCGGTGGACTCCGGGCTGCGGAAACGGTCGGAGCACGCGGCACAGCAGACCAAACCGACGCGCCCGCCAAGCCAACCGGCAGCGATCATTAGCGCGACGACCGCCAGTTCACGACGGTCTGCGGTCGACCGTGGCCGAAGTTCGCGGGTGCGAGGCGCTCCCGCGGTCGCGCTCGGCAATCCAGCATTGCCCGCGTCAGGGCCGTATTTCGTCACCCGCGGCAGCGGTGGTTGCCGCCGGCGGCGTTCCAAACTGGCTTTCGTAGGCGGCCACCACGGCATGAAGCGAGCCGTAGATCGCGTGCGCACCGAGCATCTCGGTGATCCCGTGGCGGTCGAACTGGTCGCGCAGGTGCGCCGAAACATTGGCAAACACCAGCCGGATGCCCTGCTGCTCGAGCAGCGTGCAGGTGTCGCGCAGCATCGCCGCGGCCGAGAAGTCCACATCGCCAATTGCTGCCGCTTCGATGCACAGCCAGGCCAGCGGTGGCTGCTTTTTCGTTGTTGCCAGACGGAGAACCTCCTCGGCGAACTGGCCGGCGTTGGCGTAATACAGACTGTGGCTGAAGAGGTAAACCAGCAGTCCCGGCGCGATCTGCTGCGGTTCGCTCAGCGGGACGGTCTGCCAGCCCTTCTTTCTCTTGTCGGCCGCGATCACCGAATTGCTTCCCCGGTAGCCGCGCCGCACGTGATCAAGCAGTGACAGCACCATCGCCAGGATGATCCCCTGTTCGACGCCAACGACGACGACTGTCGCGGCGGTCAGCAAGGCCACCCAGAACTCCGCACGTGCCTCGACGAAGATCCGGGTCATGCCCTTGATGTCGATCATGTGCACCGCCACCAGGAAGACAATCGCCGAAAGAACCGCGGTTGGCAAGTGGGCGAGGGGGCCGGTCAGGAACAGCAGGACCAGCAGCACCAGGACGCAGGTGGTGAGCTGCGACACCTGGCTGCGGCCGCCGCCGCCGTCGACCATCGCCGTGTTGGTCGGGCTGCCATTGACGATGAAGGTGCCCGACAAGCCGGCGCCGAGGTTGGCCATGCCGAGCCCGACCATGTCTACATTCTCGTCGAAGCGATCGCTGTACTTGACGGCGTAGGCGCGCGAGGTGGCGGCGCTCTGCGCCAGAATCACCACGAAGCAGGCAAAGGCAATCGGCAGCAGCTTCTCGATCAACGCCCAGCTCCAATCGACGTGCGGCAGGCCGAGCGTCGGCAGGCCGCTCGGAACGCTGCCCAGCGTCTCCAGATGGGCGCCGGGATTCAGCGCCCAGCTGACACCGATGGCGGCGACGACGGCGATCAGTCCGCCCGGGATCTTCTCGGAAATCCTCTTGCCGCCGACGATCACCACCATCACCGCGAGCGACACGCAGACCGCATAGGGATTGGCTTCCCCGAGCAGCCGCAGGTCGCGCACGATCTCCTTGAGCGGCTGGTTGCTGGTGCCTTGCAGGCCCAGCAGGCCGGAAACCTCGAGCAGCGCCACCTGCACACCGACGCCGGTCATGAAACCGGTGAGCACCGTGCGCGAGAGAAAATCGGCGAGGAAACCAAGCCGCAGAACCCGTGCGGCGAACATGAAAACCGCCGCCATCAGGGCCAGCAGGCTGCACAGGGCCAGCCATTCGTTCGATCCGCGCACCGCCATGCCGGCGAGACCGGCGGCGACCACCGCCGCCGTCGCCGAGTCGGCACCGACCGCCAGATGCCGCGACGACCCGAAAATGGCGAACAGGCTCATCGGGATGAGAATGGTGTACAGCCCGGTGATGACCGGCGTGCCGATGATCTTGGTGTAACCCATGGTCCCCGGAATGGCCAGCGCCGCGAGCGTGAAACCGGCGAGGATGTCGCGCCCAAGCCCTGGCCGATCAAGCGGCAGGACGCCCTGCAAAATCGGCAGCCGGAAGCCCTTGCCTTCGCTGTCTTGCGTCATCGTCGCGCCTCAGTTGGTCGTCCGAGCTACTTTTTGCCAGTCGGCTTTGGCGTCTTGCCCGCCCGCTTTTCCTGCGCCACCTCCGCCGCGTGGTACTTGGTGGCGATTTCCTTCAGATCGACGCGCGTCGGCGGCAACTTGAGTCCCATCTCTTCCATGGTGTCGGCGATGATCTGCGAAATCGCCAGGTTGCGGAACCACTTGTGGTTGGCGGGAATGACGTACCAGGGCGCTTCCTTGCTGCTGGTCTTGCTCAGCGCTTCCTCGTAGGCTTCGACGTAGTCGGTCCAGAACTCGCGCTCGGAGTAGTCGCCTTCGCTGATCTTCCAGTTGCGCGCCGGGTCATCGAGCCGCTGCTTGAAGCGGAGCAGCTGTTCCTCGGGGCTGATGTGCAGGAAGAACTTGAGGATGCGGGTGCCGTTCTCGGCCAGCAGCTTCTCGAAGTCGTTGATCAAGGCGTAGCGCTTCGACCAGACCGCCTTCGGCACCAGTTGATGGACCCGCACGACGAGGACATCTTCGTAATGCGAGCGGTTGAAGACGGCCACCTCGCCCCTGGCCGGCGTCCGCTGATGGGCGCGCCAGAGGAAGTCGTGCGCCGCCTCGTCGGCGCTTGGCTGCTTGAATCCGTAGACCCGGGTGCCCTGCGGGTTCATGCCGCTGAACAGGTGCCGGACGACGCCATCCTTGCCGGCGGCGTCGAGCGCCTGCAGGACGACCAGCAGCGACTGGTTGCCGTCGGCGTAGAGCAGGGCCTGCAGCTCGTCCATGCGGATGACATTCTTCTGGATCTCGGGCAGGGCCTCTTCAGACGAGGCGTGGCCAGCGGTTTGCGCCGGGTCGATGCCGGCGAGTTTCAGTTTCTCGCCGGGGCTGACGAAGAATTGCTTGCGGAAGTCCATGGTGGTTGCTCCTCGTGTGAATATCGTGTGTTGGCCTATGCAGCAGGAACGTGCGGTTGCAGCGACTGATTGACCAGCTCGACGCTCTTCATGTGACGCGCTGTCCGGTAGCTGGCGAAGCGGTCGTAGATCATGCGGACGCCGCCGAGAATGAACAGCCAGGCGATCAGGTAGACCCATACCCAGCCGATCAGCTTCCACGGAATCGCCGGCACCAGCAAGCCGAAGCCACACATCAGCGCGGCAACCACCTGCGTGGCGACAATTGCCCAGAACAGCGGTGCGGCAGGAAATGGCGGCTTGAAGAACCAGCCGTCGGTGCGGGTGATGAACAGCAGCACCTGGCCACCCCCCACCAGTTGCACGAACATCATCGTTTGCAGCTGCGCGTGTGTCGCCAGCCCGAAATACGCCTGCAGTTCCGGAAGTGACAGCGCCTTGATGCCGAACAGCAGCAGGCCGAACGACTCGGCCACCGAGAAGACGCCAAGAACGGTGGCCAGGCCAAAGATCCGCGGCAGGTCCCAGCGGACCGGCCGCGGACTCACCGGCGTGTTGTCGTAGGCGATGGTCATCATCGGCAGGTCGTCGAGCAGTGACATGACGACGATCATGATCGCGGTCAGCGGCGAGAAACCGAGGAAGATCGACGACAGGACAACGACGAACATGATGTCGATGGTCAAGGCGATGCGGTAGATCAGGTAGCTGTTGATGCGGCCGAAGATGCGGCGCGCCTCGTCGATGGCGCCGTTGATCACCGACAGGCCGGGGGCGGTGAGGATCAGCGCCGCAGCGCCGCGGGCGGCGTCGGTGGCGCCCGAAACGGCGGTGCCACAATCGGCCTGCTTCAATGCCGGCGCGTCATTGACGCCGTCGCCGGTCATCGCCACTAGGTGGCCGCGCGACTGCAGCGCCTTGACGATGGCGTACTTGTGCTCGGGGAAGACGCGCGCGAAACCGTCGGCGCGCTCGATCCCGTCGATGATCGCCGGCGGCACGTTATCGGGGTCCATGTCCTTGGGGAAGGCATCCGCAGCCGCGATGATGTTCGTGCCCATGCCGAGTTGGCGCGCCGTCTCGATGGCGATGGCGGTGTCGTCGCCGGTGATCATCATCACCCGCACCCCCTTCTCCGCCGCCCTGTCGATGGTGTCCTTTGAGTCATCGCGTGGCGGATCGAACATCGGCAGGATGCCGAGGAACGACCAGCTCGCGCCGCCGTCTGCCGAGCGCGCGACGCCCAATGCCCGGGCCCCCTGCGATGCCAGCCTGTCGACCGCGTCCTTGACCTTCTGCGCGATCTCCGCAGGCGCCTGGGCAAGATCGACGATCGCTTGCGGGGCGCCCTTGGCGACCATGAACGACTTGCCGCTGGCGTCGGTGACCGTCGCCTCGGTGCGCTTGGTGACCGGATCGAAGGCCACGAACTTGGTCAGGGTCCAGCCCTTGAGGACGCTCTGGTCCTTGAGCGCGGTAATCACCGCGGTATCGATGGCGTCCTTGTCCTCGAGCTTGGACGCCAGCGCCGCCGCCAGGATGCAGTCCTGCGGATCGGTGGCGGCGAAAAGCATGGGTTCGCTGAGGCTCAGCTGATTCTTGGTCAGGGTGCCGGTCTTGTCCGAGCAGAGGATGTCGACGCCGGCCATTTCCTCGATCGCCGACAGCTTGGAGACGATCGCCTGCTGTTTCGACAGCGCCAGTGCGCCGAGCGCCATGGTGATCGAGAACACCGCCGGCATCGCCACCGGGATCGAGGCGACCATCAGCACCAGCACGAACTGCAGGATGCCGAGGGCGTCGGCGAGGTTCCAGTCCTTGGCGATCACGATGTCGTGATAGACCTTGACGGCGACCAGGACCAGCGTCAGGCAGACGGCAACGACGATCAGGAAGTTGCTGATCTGGAACATCGCCTTCTGGGCGTGGCTGACCGCGCCGGCGCCGGAGACGAGCTTGGCGGTACGGCCGAAGAAGGTATTGGTGCCGGTGGCGATGACCACCGCTTCCATCTCGCCCTGCTTGACGACGCTGCCCGAGTAAGCCTCGTCACCGACCTTCTTCCTGGCCGGGAGCGACTCGCCGGTGAGCGCCGCCTGGTCGATCGAGGCGAAGTCACCACCGGTCAAGCGCAGGTCCGCGGGCACGATCACGCCCAGGCGGATCTTGACGATATCGCCGGGGACCAGTGTCGACGCCTGCACCGTGCTCCACTGGCCGTCGCGCAGGACCGTCGCCTCGGGTGCCAGGCCGGCCTTCAGGGCAGCCAGTGCGTTCGACGCCTTGCGGTCCTGCCAGAATTCGAGCGCTGCGTTGAACAGCAGCAGGGAGCCGATGATCACGAAGTCGTCCCAATGGCCGAGCAGCGCGGAGACCAGTGCCGCCGCCTCGATGACGTAGGCCATCGAGCCGGTGAAGTAGCCAAGAATCTGCTCGCCCAGGCTCTTTTCCTTGACGATGATCGCGTTCGGGCCGTACTTGGCGACGCGCTGCTGCGCTTCGGTCGTGCTGAGACCCTGCTCGGGTTTGACGGCGAGCGCCGCCAGCACCTGCTCGACCGGGATTTTCTCGAGATCCGGTCCGCTGGCGGCGGGAGTGTCTGACTGCTCGGTGAGGTCGGCCATACGGTCCTCCTGGGTCAAGAAGTGGAAAACGGCATCGATGGATTAATGTAGCACGCTGGACGAGGACAAGCCCGCTGCGCGGCGCGTTTGATTTTCGCAGCTTTACGACATCGGCACTCATGCGATTGCACTGAGGGTGGTGACAGCTGCAATATCCCCCGGCAGCCGGGAGTGATCAAGGGGAAGGATGGCATTAAACCGAGGGAATTTCATCCTGCGGTTCGTTCATGACCATTCATTTTTCATTGGCGATCGGGCCCGGCCTTGCCGCCCAGCCGGGCGACAAGTTCCGCGGCGACGAGATCATCGGCGATCACCACCTCCGATGCGCCCGCCCGCTCCAGTAGTGCGCCGCGTTGACTGTTCTGGCCGGTCGCAACGATGTGCAGCCTGGGGTTGAGGGCGTGCGCCATCAGCGTGATGGCCAGCTTGCGATCCTGATCTTCGGTCATGACCACCAACGCCCTCGCCTTGTCCGCGCCCGCCCGTTTCAGGACGTCGTCATCCAGCCCGGCGTCATCCTGAACCACCAGATAATCGAGTTCGGAGGCCTGCGCCGACAGATCGTCCAGTTTCTCGACAATGATCACCTGATCGCCGGCAGCTCGCATGCGGCCGGCAACCAGCCGCCCCAGCGGACTGAAGCCGATGACGACAACGTGGTTTGCCAGACCGTCGAGGATGCGTTTCATGGTTCTGTTCTCACGCGCCGCCAAAGCGGCATCGCTCGAAAGCAGGCCGGTAAGCTGCGAGATTGCGTAGCCGCCGATGATCACGGACATGAACATCGCCACCAGCATGAACACCTTTTGCTGCTCGTTGAAGGCAGAGAAGTCTCCGACTGTCGTAACCAGGTTGGCCGCGTTCCACATCCCAGCAAAAAACCTTTTTTCCAGCGACAGGCCCGAGGAATCCAGAACTATCAGCCCAATGGCAATCGCCAGCGTCGCCAACAGCAGCTGACCCAGCGTGTGCAGCGCCCGACGACGCCACTCCTGCAGGTGCCGCTGGCCCGACCGGCTCTCGTTGACGCGATAGATGGTCATTGGTGCTCAATTGGACGGCGGCTTCGCGGTCAGTTTATCGGCGGCCGTTACCCAGCCGCCGCCCATCGCCTTGTAGATGTTGACCAGCGAAACGCACAGCTGCGCCTGTGCGGCGGCCCAGTCGAGCTCGGCCGGGAAGAGCTGCTCCTCCGCCTGCAGCACGGTCGAGTATGGCGCGCGCCCGCCGTCGAACAGCAGTTGCGCGAGCCGCGAGTAGCCGCGCAGCGCATCGACCAGCTGCGCCTGTGCCGCGACCTGATCGATGAGCGTCTCGCGCGAGATCAGCGCGTTGTCGACGTCGGCGAAGGCGCTCTGAATGGCGAGCTCGTAGGACAGCAGCGCGGCCTGCTGCGCCGCCTCCGCCTGCGCGACCTGGCCGGCGATCGCGCCGCCGGTGAAGATCGGCCCCGCCAGCGCGCCGGCGTAGCTCCACGCCCGCGCCGGGCCCGTGAACAGATTGGAGAGGTCGGTGCTTGCGGTGCCGAGCGCGCCGGTCAGTGAAATGGTCGGAAAGTACTGGGCCTTGGCCGCGCCGATCAGCGCGTTGGCCGCGATCAGTTGCTGCTCCGCCTGCAGCAGGTCGGGGCGGCGCTCGAGCAGCTCCGAGGGAACTCCCGGCGGAACCGGCGGCAGCGTCAGCGCGAAGATTCCCTTGCCGCGCGGGATGCGGCCGGGCGAGTTGCCGAGCAGGACCGACAGCGCATCCTCGGTCAGGGCGATGTCGCGCCGGATCCGCGGCAGCTGCGCCGCGGCGGTCTGGTAGCGCGCCTTCGCCTGCTCGACGTTCATCTGCGAGACGCGACCATACCTGAACTTGAGCTCCATCAGCCGCAGCGACTCGGCGTAGCTTGCGAGCGTGCGCTGCGCCATGACGAGCTGCTCGTCGAGGCCGCGCAGCTGCAGGTAGCCGCTCGCGACCGACGCCACCAGGCTCAGGATCACGCCGCGTCGCGCCTCGTCGCTGGCCAGCAGGCTGGCCTGCGCCGACTCGGTCAGGCGGCGCACGCGCCCCCACAGGTCGATCTCCCAGCTCGCCCCGGCGAGCAGCTGGTAGGCGTTGGTCGGGTTGGAAATGCCGGCAGGCAGCTTGTCGAGGCCACCCTGCGAGAAGCGCTCGCGCGCCGCGCTCCCCTGATAGTTGAGCTGCGGAAAGAGCGGCGAGCGCGTGCTGGTCAGGACGCCCGCCGCCTGCTCGACGTTGGCGGCGGCGATCTTGACGTTCTTGTTGTTGGCGAGCGCTTCGGCGATCAGGGCATCCAGCACGGGGTCGTCGAATTGCTTCCAGAACTCGACGTTCGCGGTCGCCGCGGTCTGCTTCGGCTCGTACAGGTAAGCACCCGGAGCGGCGATTTCCGGCCGGCGGTAGTCGGGGCCAATCATGCAGCCGGCGATGAGGCTGCAGGCGATCGCACCTACCGCTGCGCGGCGGCGTATCCCGCCCCCATGGGCGGCGGCGAGCGGGGCGGAGCTCGGGGGCCGTTTCATCCTATTCGCCCCCGCGCGGTGCGGTGGGCGCGACGGCGGCGCCATCATCCGGCGTCTTCTCGCCGGTGTCGATCGCCTGGCTCTGCGCGCCGCTGAAGAGCTTCGCGCTCACCGTTTCCAGCAGCCAGTAGAACATCGGGATGAAGAAGATCGCGATGATCGTCGCCGCCAGCGTCCCGCCGATGACGCCGGTACCGATCGAATGCCGGCTGTTGGCCGAGGCGCCGGTGGCAATCGCCAGCGGAACGGTACCCAGCACGAAAGCGAACGAGGTCATGATGATCGGCCGCAGGCGCAGCCGCGCCGCCTCGACCGCCGCGTCGAAGAACGGCTTGCCTTCCTTGCGGTTCATCTCCACCGCGAACTCGACGATCAGGATCGCGTTCTTGGCGGCGAGGCCGATCAGCGTCAACAGGCCGATCTGGAAGTAGAGGTCGTTGGGAATGCCGCGCAGTGCGATCGCGGCGAGCGCGCCCAGAATGGCGAACGGCACCGCCATCATCACGCCGATGGGCAGCGACCAGCTTTCGTACTGCGCCGCCAGGATCATGAACACGAACAGCAGGCCGAAGACGAACGCGATGGCCGACGTGGAGCCCGACGAAACCTCCTCGCGCGCTTCACCCGCCCATTCGTAGCCGTAACCGTTGGGCATGATTTCCGCCGCGACCTCGCGGATCGCGGCCAGCGCCTCGCCGGAGCTCACACCCGGTGCCGGCGAGCCGTTGATCGCGATCGCCGGATAGTTGTTGAAGCGGGTGACGAGGTCGGGGCCGGTGACGAAGCGCGTGGTGACCAGCGCAGACAGCGGCACCATGTCGCCCTGGCGGTTCTTGACGTAGAAGCGGCCGATGTCCTCCGGCGTCATCCGATACTTGGGCTCGGCCTGCAGCACCACCTGGTAGAGCCGCGAGTCCTTCGGGAACTGGCTCACGTAGAGCGACCCGAACATGGTCTGCAGCGTGTTGTAGGCGTCCTGCACGGCCACACCGAGCACTTCGGCCTTCTCGCGGTCGACGTCGGCGAGCAGCTGCTGGCCGTCGGCCCGGATGGTGGTGCTCACCCCCGTCAGCTCCTTCCGGGTGCGCGCCTTGGCGATGATCTTCTCGGCGACGTCGGAGAGCTGCTGGTAGTTGCCCGCGCCCTTTTGTTCGATCCACATCTGGAAGCCGGCGGTGACGCCCAGGCCGGGGATGGCCGGCGGGTTCACTGGCACCACCAGGCCGCCCTGGATGGCGCCGAACTCTCGCCGCAGGTCGGCGATCAGCGCGTCGGCCGAAAGGGCGGGCGTCTTGCGCTCCTCGTAATCCTTCAGCGCCACGAACAGCACGCCAAAGTTGGTCTTCATCTGCGAGTCGATCAGGCTGTAGCCGTCGACCTGCGAGACGTTGGCCACCGCCTCGTGCTTGCGCACCATCGCCGCGGCAGCGCTGCCGACGTTGCCCGTGCGGTCGAGGCTCGCCGAGTCGGGCAGGAAATACGCGACGAAGATGTAGCCCTGGTCCTCCTGCGGCACGAACGCGGTGGGCAGCAGCCTGAACATGAACACCGTGCCCGCAACCACGGCGACGAACACGGCGAGACCGATCAGGTAGTGGCGCGTGATCCACTTGACGCCGCTCACGTAGCCGTTGGTGATCCGCTCGAAGCTGTCGTCGAACCACTTGAAGAAGCCTTTCTTCTGCCCGTGCTTGGCCTTGATCAGGATCGCCGCCAGCGCCGGCGACAGCGTCAGCGCGACCAGGCCCGAGAACACCACGGAAATGGCGATGGTCACGGCGAACTGCTTGTAGAGCGCGCCCGTGATGCCGCCCAGGAACGCCACCGGGATGAACACCGCGTTCAGCACCAGCACCACCGCGATCACCGGGCCCGACACCTCGTCCATCGCGCGCTTCGCCGCGTCGCGCGGCGACAGGCCGAACTGGACCATATTGCGCTCGGTGTTCTCCACCACCACGATCGCGTCGTCGACGACCAGGCCGATGGCGAGGATCATGCCGAACAGCGTCAGCATGTTGATCGAGAAGCCGAACACCAGCATCCCCACCAGCGCGCCGAGGATCGACACCGGCACCGCCAGCGTCGGGATGATCGTCAGGCGCAGGCTGTGCAGGAAGATGAACACCACCAGCACCACCAGCACCACGGCCTCGAAGAAGGTCTTCACCACCTCGTCGATCGACGCCTGCACGAACAAGGTGGTGTCGAGCGCGACCGCGTAGTCGAGGCCGTCCGGGAAGCTCTTCTGCAGCTCCTTGAGCGTGGCGCGCACTTCCTTGGAGACCTGCAGCGCGTTGGCGCCGGGCTGCTGGTAGACCGCGATCAGCGTCGCCGGCTTGTCCTGGTAGCTGGTGCGCAGCGAGTAGCTCTGCGCGCCGAGGTTGGTGTAGCCAACGTCCTTCACCCGCACCAGCGCGGCGTCGGCGTTCTGGCTGCGCAGGATCATGTTGTCGAACTGCGACGGCTCGGTGATGGTGCTGGTGGTGACCGGGAACGTCTGCTTCACCGGATACGGCGTCGGCGGCGCGCCGATCCGGCCGACCGCGAACTGCTGGTTCTGGTTCTTGATCGCGTTGGCGATCTCGCTCGTCCCGATGCCGAGCTGCGCCATCCGGTCGGGCTTCAGCCAGACGCGCATCGCGTACTCGGGAACCCCGAAGATCGACGCCTGGTTGGCGCCGTTGATGCGGTTGATCGTCCCGAGGATCTGGACGTTGGTGTAATTGGAGATGAAGTCCGCGTCGTAGCGCCCGTCGGGCGAGTAGAACGCCAGCACCATCAGGAAGGTCGAGGTCTTCTGCTGTACGTCGACGCCCTGCGCCTGCACCGACTGCGGCAGCTGTGCCATCGCCTGGCTGACGCGGTTCTGCACGTCCACCTGCGCCAGCGCCGGGTCCGTGTCGATGGTGAAATAGACCGTCAGCGTGTAGTTGCCGGTGGACGAGTTGGTCGACGACATGTAGATCATGTTGTTGGCGCCGTTGACCTGCTGCTCGATCGGCGCGCCGACGTTCTGCGCGACGAGCGTGGCATTGGCGCCGGGGTAGGTGGCCGTCACCTGGATCTGGATCGGCGTTACCTGCGGGTACTGGGCGATCGGCAGCTTCACCATCGCCACCACGCCGACGACCGAGATGATCAGCGCGATGACCGCCGAGAAGATCGGGCGGTCGATAAAGAAATGGGAGAACATTGGGCGCGGGCTCCGGTGCTTACTGCCTGGCGGCCGGCGCCGCGGGCGGGACGATCTTCACCGGCGCGCCGGGCGTAAGGCGCACGACGCCGTCGGTCGCGACCACGTCGCCGGGCTTCAAGCCGGCGGTGATGAACCACTCGTCGCCGTACCACTGCCCCACCTGCACACCGCGGATCTCCGCCTTGCTCTCCTTGTCGATCACCACGACGAAATGCCCTTTCGCGCCCTGCAGCACGGCCTGCTGCGGCACCCTGATCGCGTTGATGCGCACGGCGCCCGACACCCGCACCCGGACGAACTGCCCCGGCCGCAGCTCGCCCGACGGATTGGGCAACGTTGCGCGCAGCAGGAAGGTGCCGGTCTGCGAGTTGAAGCTGGCATTCGCGAAAGTGATCTTGCCCTTTTGCGGGAAGATAGAGCCGTCGGCCAGCACCAGCTCGACCGTGTACTCGTCCTTCGGAGGCAGCCTGAGCGCGCCCGCCGCCTGCTCGGTGCGCAATGCGAGCAGGTCGTTCTCGGACAGGGTGAAATTCACCCAGATCGGATCGATCTGCTCGACGTAGGTGAGCAGGCTGTTCTCGGCGTTGACGTAGGCGCCGTCCTGCACGCGCGCGAAGCTGGAGAGTCCGGTCACCGGCGTGGTGATCGTCGTGTAGCCGAGATTGAGCTGCGCCTGCACGACGGTGGCCTTTGCCGACTGTACGGCCGCGGCCGCTGCCTGCTGCTGCCCGGTCGCGTCGTCGAGATCCTTGACGCTCAACGCATTGAGCGCCGCCAGCGGCTTGACCTGCGCGAGATTGTCGTTCGCCGTCTGCAGGCGCGCCTGCTGCTCCGCCAGGCCGCCCCGCGCGACTTCCAGCTGCGCCTGAAACGGCTTCTTGTCCTGCTGGAACATCACGTCGCCGGCCTTGACCATCGCGCCTTCGGTGTAGATGCGCTGATCGAGGAAGCCGTTGACGCGCGCTCGGATCTGCACCTGATGTGAGCTTTGCGTCTGGCCGACGTACTCGTAGCTGACCGGCGTGTCGCGCGGGGTGACCGTCATCACCGTCACCTCGGCCGGGGGCCTCACCTCGGGTGCTGCCTCCTTCTTGCCGCAGCCCGCCAGCAAGGCCGTCGCTGCCAGAATCATCACGAGCCTACGCATATAGATAAACCTCCAAGGCCTGCGGGGATGGTGGGCGCCGAACCGAAAACGGGGAGGAATATACCATCAGACTCCGGGTGAGCGCCACCACCGGAGCGCATCGATCGGGGACGCTGGAACAGTGCGTTGCGGCGCACTGCGAATCCCGGTCGGTGCAGGGCAAACGCTCCCGGGACCGATACGCTGCCATCGGATCAGGCCCATGACCGGCCGATGGTCTCGCGCAGGAAGCCAGCGCCGCCGCGGCCGCCCATGCGGGCAACAAGCAGCATGGCGATCCACATGGCCAGCAGCGCCATGGCGACGGCTGTCAGCGCGGTGACTGGAAGTAGTTCGCGATGGCCATGGGGAACGGCCAAGGTAATGACGCCGGTAATCGTGCCGGTGCTGGCGGCAAAGATGATCAGTGGCGCCAGCCACCGGGCGTCGCCATCGTTCGCGGGCTTGTCGGTGGCAGCGTTGCCGGCCAGCATCGAAAACCCGATCCACGACAGCACGCCGCCGCCCGCTACCGAAAACGCATCCAGAGACACGCCGAAGAGGTGCAGGATGCGAACGCCGAAGAGTGCCGCCAGAACCAGAATCACCAGCACGGCCGAGGCCGCCCCTGGTGGCGTCGGCGAACTGCGTCTGTCGCGTTTGCTGGCCCTCGATGCGGGCGAACAGGGCGCCGCACATCAGCGGATTCACCAACGCCACCACGGTAACCGCGGCTTGCAGGTGTTGCGGTATCAACAAGTTCACCGTCGCCTCCCTCGCCAGCCAATGAAGCTGCCGCCTGGGTCAAGTGAAACGCGCCCATCGCCTCCTGGCCGTCAGACTCCCCATGCGACAGATCCGGATCACGCAGGTCCCCGGGCGAAGGAATTACACGACCGGGTCTTACCGGGTGTTACTTGGCGGCGGCGGCGGGCGCTTCAACGGTCTCGATCTTGGCCTTGGCCTTGAGGTCGTCCAGTTGCTTCTTCAGGTTCTGCTGCTGCACCTGTTGTGCCAGATCGGGTTTGACTTCCTCAAAGGGAGGCGCTTCTATCGGCCTGGAGTCTTCCAGCAAAATGACGTGGTAGCCGTACTGGGTCTTTACCGGTTCTTGAGTGAAGGTGCCTTTTTCCAGCTTGCTGACGGCGCTGCTGAACTCTGGCACCATCCGGCTCACGTCAAACCACCCCAGTTCGCCGCCTGCCGCCTTGGAGCCCGCATCTCTGGATTTTTCCATCGCCAGCTTGGCGAACGACCCGGCATCCTTCCTCAGTTTGGCAATAATCTCCCTGGCTTCGGTGTCCGTCTCCACCAGGATATGGCGCGCCTTGTATTCGCTGCCGGTGATGCTCGCCTTGATGCGATCGTATTCGGCTTTCAGCATCTCGTCGGTGACCGGGTTGCTCTTGAGGAAATCCTGCACATAGGCGTTGGCCAGAACGGACTGTCGGATGACATCGATTTGCTCCGTGACTTCAGGCAATTTGTCCAAGCCCTTCTTGACCGCGGCTTCGGCAACCAGGGTCTGCATCGTCAGCTGTTCGATGATGCTCTTTCTCGCTTCCGGGGTGTCCGCTTGGCCGGCGCTGGCTCCCTGCTTGACAATCATGTCGACACGGCTCTTGTTGATGGCGATGCCGTTTACCGTCGCGACGGCCGTTTCTTTCGCCGCTGGTGCCGCGGATTTTGCAGTCTGGTCGGGGTTGCAGGCGCTGACGACCAGTAGCGAAGCAGCGCTGGCCAGCAGAACTCGGGACTTGATCGATCTCATTAATCGTTCCTTGGGGGTAGCAAAAAAACCAGCTCACAGGCGGGTGAAAAATCCCTTGCAGCGTCCTGGTGGCTGGCACTTTCATGTATGCGGGTCCGGCCTGCGGCCGGAATCGCTTGCCGGGCAAATTGTGGGGCATATTGCTGACCCGCGACAAGCACTCAATTGAGGTCGGCGTCCTTGAAGAATTTGGTCCCGGAGACGGTTAGCGTGGCCGCGAGCCCGGTCTCGGTCAGTTGGTAGAGGTGGACGCCGGGTGCTACCGAAGCGGCGCCGGCAAACATGCTGCCCTGGCCGCCGGCCATCGCCGCGAGGCTGGCCTGGCCGCCGAATTCCCAGCCCTGGTCAATGAAGTTGCGCAAGGCCTGTTCGCTGGCGAAGACGAAGATCAGGCGATTCCTGTTGATGCCGAATCCCAGTCCCCCCTGCACTTGCGCCATCTGCATGAAGGTCTGGCGACCCGTCAGTTGATTGACGACCACGCCTTTGCCGGTTGTGCCGCCGGCGAAGAAGAGCTTGATCCCGAAGGTGCTGAAGACGGCATAGCCGGCAGAGTGCTCGATCGCCC
Source organism: Accumulibacter sp. (assembly GCF_029255145.1). Taxonomy (GTDB): domain Bacteria; phylum Pseudomonadota; class Gammaproteobacteria; order Burkholderiales; family Rhodocyclaceae; genus Accumulibacter. The sequence continues at coordinate 41,601 of NZ_JAPUVQ010000044.1, read as the reverse complement.
GCTGCGCGCCCAGCGCGATCTCGTACAGCGAGCTCAGTGCGTCCTGTGACATCTCGCGTACCTGATGTCTGGCCTGAATGATCCTTCCTTCATTCGGAACGCCGGCGGGCAATACATTCTCGACGTCCTTCATGGGATCCCAGGACCATTGCTGGGCCGCGAGTGGTGGCGAAGCGAGACAAATGGCTGCGGCGCAGATCATGGTGCGTGTTTTCATGGCGTCTTCTCCCGAAGAAAGCGTTGGTGCCTGGACGAAACGGAATTATCGCCGCTTCGACGGTTGCCGTTTCATTGGCTTCTCTGCGAAGACGGCACGGACCGGCACAGGCCCGCGCGCTCTTGTCACTCGAAGGCGAAGATCTGCTTCCAGTCGTCCTTGATGCTGATGACCGTCCAGCCCTGTTTTTTCGCCTGCTCGTAGAGCTCTGGCGTCAAGGGTCCGACCTTGGTCGCCGGCAGTCCTTGCGCGGGGCCGTAGGCGTATTCACGCGTTGCGTCGTCGTGCAGCACCAGCATCGACAGGCGGGCGCCGTCGCCGGCCTTGGTGTATTCGAGCATCTGCTGGTCGCCGGTCGAATTGCCGACCGCCATCGTCGGGCGGCGGCCGATCATCAGGTGGATTCCCTCGACCTTGCCGGCATTGTTGTCGTTGAGCAACAGCTTCGGGGCCTTGGTCAGGAAAGGCTTGCCGTCCTTGCCGTAGCCGTACGTGGTGCCGCCGGCGGTGCCGACCACCTGCTCGGGCGGGATGCCATATACAGCTTCCGAGTAGGTGCGCACGAAATCCTGACCGCCGCCGGTGACGATCCAGGTCTTGTAGCCGCTGGCGCGCAGGTACTTCAGCACTTCCTGCATCGGCAGGTAGGTGAGTTCCGGATACGGCTTCTTCCAGCGCGGGTCCTTCGCTTCGGCGAGCCACTTCTTGACTTCGGCGTTGAAAGTGTCGACCGGCATGCCGGTCAGCGTGGCGGCGGCGAGTTTTTCGAGGTCGGGCAGCGTCAGCCTGGCGATGGCCGCATGGTCGCCTTTGAGTATCTCCAGCACCGTCGAGTAGGGCGCGACCTTGACCAGTTCAGGCTTCCTCTTGACCAGCGCTGGCACGCTCTCGAGGATGTACATCACCTGCGAGTACATCGGATGCTCTACCCACAGCGTGCCGTCCTGGTCAAAGGTCGCGATGCGCTCGGCCGGCGGGACGAACTGCGGGCTTCCTGGCGAGGTGGTGTCTTCGACAAAAGCGATGATTGCCTGCTTGGCGGCACCATCGTTCCAGGAAGGCAACGGGTCGCTCTGGGCCTGGGCAGGCATGGCCAGAACCAGCAGCAGGGTCAATGCCAGCGAACGGGTGGAGGTCGTCAAGAGGCGGATGATCTTCATCTCGGTTCTTCTCACAAGAAGGCAGAAAAAAGGGCGCCGTGTCACAGGCGCCCGCACGGTCACAAGCTGTCAGCCTGCCGGTTCAATCGTGCCCGTTGTTGCCACCCTTCTGCATGGCCTTGAGGATGCCGTCCAGGTTGTAGGTTTCGGGTGCCTGCATCGGCGGGAACTCCTTGTACGAATACAGTTCCTTCTCCCACAGCAACTGGCCGATCGGCAACATGTTCCAGTTGTAGATATAAGCGTTTCCGGGCGAGCCCAATGCACCGCCGTAGCCCAGCAGGGACTTGGCGTCGGCACCGACCGTCTGCTCGAAGGGATCACGCTTGAGGTTGAGCAGTTGGGTCCAGTGAAAACTGGTGGCTCCAAACAAGCCGCCGGTCGCGGTGTCCGGCACCATCGTGTAGTACATCTTCCAGTTCTTGTAGCGCACGGCCGATGGTTGTGAGCCGGTGTAGTAGAAGAAGACTTCACGCGCCGATTTGGCCGACTTGCCGGTGAGGTAGTCGGTCTGGTCAACGCCGTCGAGCTTGGTCTTGACGATACCCGGATACTTGCCCGCCATGATCTGCTCGTTGAGCGCGTTGCCCTTGGGCCCGCCAGCGATATGTACCAGCGTCGGCAGCCAGTCGAGCGAGGCAAAGATATCGTCCTTGACCGTGCCCGGCTGGATGACGCCCGGCCAGCGTATGAGCGCCGGGGCGCGCATGCCGCCTTCCCAGGTGGTCAGCTTGCCACCTTTGAAGGGGGTGTTGCCACCGTCCGGAAAGGTGATGTTCTCGGCGCCGTTGTCGGTGGTGAAGACGATGATGGTGTTGTCGAGCTGGCCCATGGCTTCGAGCTTCTTGATGACTTCACCGATGTTGTCGTCCATCTGTTTCATGCCGGCTTCGTTCGTGCCCCAGTCCTTGCCGCCGGGTTCGCCGACCATCGCCTCGTACTTCGGCGAGAGCATGGTGGTGACGTGCATGCGCGCCGGGTTGTACCAGACGAAGAATGGTTTGCCGGTCTTCTTGGGGTCGTTGCGGTCGAGGAAGTCGATGACCTTGGCCGAGATTTCTTCGTCGACGGTCCGCGAGCGATCCAGCGTCAGCGGGCCTTCGTCCTTGCAGCTCGTGTTCTTCTGCGTGCCGTCGCTGGACTTGCACCAGATGACCGGGCGCGGCGGCGTCAGACACGTTGCCGTTTTCGGATCAAGCGCGCCGGGCACCTCGGGCAAGCCGGTGATCGGCGTGTTTTTGCACGGCGGCGCGATGCCCTGCACCAGTGGTGTCTTGTTGATGTCGACGAAGCTCACGCCCTGCATGGCGTCGAGGTGGTACAGGTAGCCCCAGAACTCCTGGAAGCCGTGCGAAGTGGGCAGCGCCTCGAAATGATCGCCGAGGTGGTTCTTGCCGAACTCGCCGGTGGTGTAGCCCAGATCCAGCAGAAACTTGGCCAGCGCCGGCGTGCCCGGCCGCAACCACGACGGGCTGCCCGGCAGTTGCGGCGGGATCATGCCGGTGCGCAGCGGATGCATGCCGGTGAAGAAGGCGTTACGCCCGGCGGTGCAGCTTTGCTCGGCGTAATAGGTCATGAATCGCGCACCTTCCTTGCCGATGCGATCGATGTTCGGCGTTTCACCGACCATCAGGCCCTGATGATAGATACTCGGCTGCATCCAGCCGATGTCGTCGCCCATGATGAACAGGATGTTGGGCTTGGCGCTGGCGGTCGCGTTGGCAGTGGCTGCGAAGGCCGAAGCGGTGCCCAGCGCCAGCACCGCGAACAGTGTCAGCAATCTGCAGCAGAATCTCGTGATGAGCCTCATCGTTTCTCTCCTTGGTGGTGGTGCTATTCAAAACGGATCACTAGCGGCGGTGGCAGTTGCCACAAGTGCCGGGGCTTGTGTCCAGGAGTGATGACGCGCCGCAGATTACACCGGCGGGCGCATCCTTGCACAAGTTGGCCAGGGCGGCGGCGGGCCGAGCGGGTGCTTTGCCGATCGACCGTCGCCGCGCAGCAGAAGATTTCGTCTTGGTCGCGCTTTTCATTGCCACCTGGTCAACAAGAATGGCCCTGGATGGTCAAGCGCTAGTCGCTGCGGCCGGGGGTCTGCAGCGCCTGCAGCACGCCATCGAGCGAGAAGCTGCCGACCTTCTGACTGGGCGGGAACTCCCGGAACGTGCCGATGAACTTTCCGACGTACTGTTGCGCTGGTACGAGCAGGAAAATGTGCTCGACCCACCAGCGATTCCAGTCCATGCCTTCGATTTCAGCGATCTCGAACGGATCGCTGCGCAGGTTGAAGATTTTCGGTGCGCGCAGCGTCGTGAACGGCTGCCGCCACACCTCGGCGCCGTGCGCCTTCTGTTCGGCAAAGACGATCTTCCACTGGTCGTAACGCAAGCCGACGAGCTGGCCGTCGTCGTTCCAGTAAAAGAACTCGTGACGCGGGCTCGGTGACTTGCCGGCGAGCGCATCGGTCAGGTTGTAGCCGTCGAGATGGACCTTGAAAGTCCTGTTGCCGACCTGCATGCCCTTCCTGAGTTGTGCCGTGACGTCGGGCACGCCGGCGGCGGCCAACAGCGTGGGCAACATGTCCTCATGAGCGAAAATGTCATTGAACACGCTACCGGGCTTGATCACACCGGGCCAGCGAATCGCCGTCGGCACCCGATAGCCGCCTTCCCAGTTGGTGTTCTTCTCGCCGCGGAAGGGTGAGGTACCGCCGTCCGGCCAGGTGAATTTCTCCGCGCCGTTGTCGGTCGAGTACATCACGATGGTGTTGTCTTCGAGGCCCAGCTCCTTGAGCGCGTCGAGTATCTGGCCGACGTGGGCGTCGTGCTCTAACATGCCGTCCGGGTAGATGCCAAGGCCCGTCTTGCCGCGGGACGATTCCTTGAGCCGGGTCCAGATGTGCATGCGCGTCGAGTTCCACCACAGGAAGAACGGCTTGCCGGCCTTCTTGGCGTCGGCCATGAAGCGAATGGTCTCGGTGGTCACCTCGTCGTCGATGGTTTCCATCCGCTTCTTGTTGAGCGCGCCGGTGTTTTCGATCTTCTGCGTGCCGTCGGCCATGGCCCAGGTATGGATAACGCCGCGCGTACCATATTTCTTGCGCAGCGCGGGATCCTTGAAGTAGTCCTCGTGCTCTGGCTCATCCTCGGCATTCAGGTGGTAGAGCGAGCCCTTGAACTCCTGGAAACCGTGCGCGGTGGGCAGGTGTTCGTCGAGGTCGCCCAGGTGGTTCTTGCCGAACTGGCCGGTCATGTAGCCCTGCGCCTTGAGCAGGTCGGCGATCGTCACGTCGCCCGCCTGCAGACCTTCCTTCGCCCCAGGCAGGCCAACCTTCAACAGGCCGGTGCGGTAGGGCGACTGGCCGGTGATGAACGCGGCGCGTCCCGCGGTGCAGCTCTGCTGACCGTACCAGTCGGTGAACAGCGCGCCTTCGCGGGCGATGCGGTCGATGTTCGGCGTCTTGTAGCCCATCATCCCCTGGTTGTAGGCGCTGAGGTTCCAGTAGCCGATGTCGTCGCCCCAGATGATGAGGATGTTGGGTTTCTTGGCCGGGGCCTGTGCCAGCGCGGGCGTTGCCGTTCCCAGAGTGATCGTCAGGATGGCCAGCAGGGCCGTGATTCGGGTAGCGAATTTCGCAATAAACGTCATTTTTCTTCCTCCTTTGCCGAACCGATGGTTCAAAGCGATCGTTGCCGACCGCGCCGCCTTGCCGGCAGCGACCACCGCCAGGCGCCGTTCCCTGGCCTGCGCGCTGGCGTGTCTCGGACCACCGCCGCGAGTGTAGCCGCGAAGGGACGTCAGCGCGGCAAGCGGCGTTCACGACGCGTCGTGAAGAATGTCGCAATCATCCCATAGACGGCTGATGCCGACCATGGTACGAGTGGGCAATACTTCCTGCCCGAAAGGGCAGGTCTTCGCCGGCTCTGCGGCAGCTCGGGCGAACCGCGCACCAAGTACTAAGCGTCGGACAATTGCCGCAATCGCTCGGCCAGGCGGCCAAGCTCGGCCGCCGAACCGGCTCCGAGCTTGGCCATCAGCTGCGATCGTAGCAACTTGACCGTTCGCTCGCCAATCGCCAGTTCGTCGGCTATCTGCTTGTTGAGTTGACCCGTGACGACGCCGTCAAAAACCGCGCGCTCGCGGTCGCTGAGCGTCGCAAAACGGGCGCGCAGTTGTGCCGCTTCGTCGCGTGCCCGGCGCTGCCGGGCGTCGCGTTCGAGTGCCCGTTGCAGCGCCTCGAGTAGCGCCTTGCGCTCGACCGGCTTGCTCAGAAAATCGACGGCGCCGGCCTTCAGCGCTCGTACGCTGGAGCTCACGTCGGCGTAGCCAGTCAGGAATATTACCGGCAGGGCACAACCCTGATGCTGCAGAGCGGCCTGCAGCTCGAGGCCCGAGGGGCCCGGCATGCGCACGTCGAGGAGCAGGCAGCCCGGGCGCTCGGGCAGCGGCTGCAGCAGCAAGTCACCGCTGGACGCGTAGCCGCGTGCCTCGAAGCCGGCCGCAGCGAGCAGCCGCAGCAGCGCGGTGCGCAGCGATTGGTCGTCGTCGACGACATGGATCAGCGGCCCGCCGTTCATGCCGGCGCCGCCGTCAGCAGTTGCAGCCGGGCGGTCGGCAATTCGACCTGGAGAAGCGCCCCGCCGCCGGCGGCGTTCTCGGCCACGATGCGGCCCGCATGCGCGTCGACGATCGTCCGGGCAATCGACAGTCCGAGTCCCATGCCGTCGCGTTTGGTACTGAAGAACGAATCGAAGATTTTCGGCAAATGTTCCACTGCGATACCAGGGCCACGGTCGCGGACACTGATCGCGACCATGCCGTCGGCAATTTGCTCGACTGCGACGACGACCGTCGTGCGGCGGTCGTCGGCAATGCCGACCACCGCGTCCATGGCATTGAGGATCAGATTGATCAGCACCTGCTCGATCTGGATACGGTCGCCGGCGACCATCACCGGCTTCGTGGCGTGTTTGAAGGCGATTCGCAACTGCCGCCGGCGAGCTTCGCCACGCAGGAGCGAGGCGACGTCATCCAGCACCGCGTTGAGCTCGAAGGCTTGCCGCTCGACCTGGTGCCGGCTGAGCAGCGCCCGCAGTCGCTGGATGATCGCGCTCGCCCGCAGGTCGTCACGGCGGATATCGGTGAGAATCTGGCGCAGTTCGTTGCTCCGATCGCCACCGGATTCGAGCATCAGGTCGGCGGCGTCGGCGTTGCTCAGGATCGCCGCCAGCGGCTGGTTGATCTCGTGGGCAATGGCGCCGGTCAATTCGCCGGCGATCGCCAGCCGCGAGGCGTGCGCCAATTCGTGGCGCTGCAGATGCACGGCGGCTTCGGCGCGTCGGCGGCGGCGCCGTTCGAAGAGCAGGCTGGCAATCAGTCCGGCTTGCAGCAGCAGCGCGACGATCGCCGCGATCGTCTCGGCGCGGTAGCGCTCGAGCAGCGACGGCTGGCGGAAATCGATGACCGCGTCGTCCGGCACGGCATCGGCGTTGATCCCCCAGCGGCGCAGTTGTCGCCAGTCGACCTGCAAGCTGTTGGGCATCAGCGCTGGCAGCCGCAGCGAAGCGGGCGCACTGCCGGCCAGCAGCGCCTTGACGATGGCCCCGGCCTGCCGCCCCATGTCGTTGAACGTGTGCAGGTAACCGCCGACGACACCGCTGCCGATGAAGGAGCTGAAAGGCCCATAGACCGGCACCGCGGCCGCCGCGGCGATGGTCTCGACAGACTGGCGCGGCGTGCCATGGTGGCCGTCCCCATCGACAAAATAACCCGGCGTGAACACCACTGCGTCGCCTGCCAACTCCTGCAGCCGTCGCTGTACGGCGTCGGTCGGCAGGCCGGCGAGGAACTCGACCGTCACGCGCCCGCTGAAACGCGTTGCCTCGCGCCGCAGGCGCGCTTCCCATTCGCGGTCCCATGCTGAAGCGCCGGTGATCAGCACCAGACGCCTGGCCTGCGGATGCCAGCGCAGCGCCTGCTCGACGGTCAGCGAAAAATCGTACTCGACGGGGACGCCGACGACGTCGCGCGGCAGTTGCATGCTTCGCAGCAAGGCTACGGGAATCGCCAGGTGAACCAGCGGAACTCCCGGAAAAAGCGTGCTCCGATGGTGCAGCAGGAACGACAGCGCTTCGGCCCCGGCCGCGACTACGACGTCGGGTGGCCGAGACGCGTACTTCTCGCGCAGGTAGTTGGCGATGATCTCCGCGTAAGCGTCGCCGCCGAAGTTGGGTGCGTCGAGAAACTCGTCGAAGATGCTTACCGGCCTCCCCGACGACGTTCGAATCGTCTCGCGGAGCCCGCCATCGGCCTCGAAATTTGCTGGCAGCAGTCTGCCGTTTGCATAGATCACGAGGACATTGCGCGACGGCGCGTCGGCCAGTAGCGGCGGCGCGAGAACGGCCAGGAACGTGGCCAGCAGAAAAGCGGCGATCCTGGCGTGGACGAATCGCCCTGGCGAAGTGGCTGGTCGGCGGGCGTAGGAGGCGGTAATACCCGTCGCCCTGACGTGCGCGCAGACCAGAGCCATGGGCGCGTCGGTCATTGGCTTCAAGCAGTATTGGCGACTCGGCAATCAGCGGCGGCGGGTGGCGGTGATGAGCGTCTGAAGCGCAGGCAGTGGCGTCAGCCCTGTGCCATCGGCACCAAGCGCAGGAGCGGCGACGCGTATAGCCACCCGGCTAATGCGGCCGCTTCGCGAGGCCTCCCTGTTCACCCCGCTGCCCGCGTACCGACCCAGCCCGGCTGCCGGCTCTCAGCTAACAGGCGGTGCGGCGTCGAGTGCGGCTTGCAGCGTTGCCTCATCTTCATGCGACAGGGAGGTCTCAATGATCTTGCCACCGGTTCCCTGCAGCGCGGCGAGCACCTTGTCGGGCGTTGCCTGGCGGACCAGCACGAAGAGCACCGAGCTACCGTTCTGGAAAGTCCCCGCGAGATCCTTCAGGAACTCGTCGTCGACGCCAGCGCCTGCCAGCGCGCCTCTGATCGCTCCGCCGCGCGCGTCGGTCGCCATGCCAAGAACCGGGTTCATCACGATCGCACCGACCAGCGTGTTCCAGAATCCCCTGCGGAGCTCAGCGGCAGCGGCCGGCTTGTACATCTGCAGCAGTGTCACCTCGCCTGCTTCGTCCCTAACCGCGACGAGCGCCTCCTCGAGGTCGATCAGATGGCTCTGCTGCAGCTTGCGCAGCGTGGTGCGTACTTCTTCCGCCCTGAATTGATCATCGTAGGCAATTACCACCAGCTTGCTCATGAAACGTTCTCCTGATTTGGTTGGGTCATACGGTTGAATCATGCGCTTCGTCATCGTAGACGGAGCGCTTGCTCCGCCCGGATCGCGGTGCCACAGCCAGCGCGCTCCTGCCTCAGTCCTTCCCTTCTTCGAAAGGAATTCGGGCATCGTCATCGAAGCGCGCTTTCCGCTTGCGGCCGAACACCCGGATCACGATGCCGGCGAAGGCGGCGATCAGCAGCCAATGGTAGACGCTCGGATCCATGCGCATTCACCTCGTTGCGCGACCGCAGGGGAGCGCCCCCGCAGAAGCAGGTTTCAGTCCGCGGCAGGCGCCTTGGCGGTGCTGAGCACGGCCTGCAGTTTCTCTTCTTCTTCGTGGGTGAGCGAAGTCTTGATGACCTTGCCGCCGGTACCCTGCAGTTCGGCCAGCACCTTGTCGGGTGTCGCCTTGCGTACCAGTACGAAGAGGGCCGAGCTGCCGTTCTTGAAAGACGCGGCGAGTTCCTTCATGAAGTCGTCGTTGATGCCGACGTCGGTCAAGGCGCCGCCGATCGCACCGGTGCTGGCGCCGATAGCCATGCCGAGCAGTGGGCTCATGAAGATCAGGCCGATCAGGGCGCCCCAGAAGCCGCCGCTCAAGGCGCCGGCCGCCGCCAGCTTGTACATCTGATGCAGTCTGATCTTGCCATTGTCATCCTTGACGGCGACCACGGCGTCTTCGAGATCGATGAGGTATTCCTGCTGCATCTTGCGCAGCATGGTGCGGACTTCCTCGGCTTTGAACTGGTCGTCGTAGGCGATTACTACCAGGTTGCTCATGAAACATTCTCCTTCGGGGGTGGGTATTGCGCGGAGCGTATGCGCCGCCTGGGTTGTGGCGGGTCGGCATCGCCTGGCTGCGTCTCTTCAGTGTCCGCCGTGGTGGCCGCCGTGATGGCCATTGTGGTCACCACCGTCATGCTTGCCATTATGCCCGTGATTGTCCTTGCCGTTGTCATCGTTCAGCGCCAGCATCTCGGCAACGTCGGCTTCGCTCTCCTTGAGGTCGGCGAGCAGTCCTTCGTCGGAGAGGTCGAGCGGACGCGAGTTGCCCCAGTCGTGATGCGCCACCTGCTGCACGCGCTTGACGACCGCCTCGTCGTTGACCTCGATGGCCAGTTCCCGCCGGCTGTCGAAGCTGCCGGGGGCGAGGTTGATCGACCCGATGATCGCGCGCTTGCCGTCGGCGAGCATCATCTTGGCGTGCAGCTTGAGTCCGTGCAGCTTGTGCACCTTGGCGCCGAGATCCTGCAGGATGCGCAGCCCCTCGATCCCCTCGACGAGCTTGCCGGCCTTGAGCGTGTGCGCCGGGCGCGCCAGCACGCGCAGCTGAACGCCGCGGCAGGTGGCGCGCACCAGGCGCTCGATGATCACTTCGTCCTGATAGCGTTCGTTCTGCAGGAACAGTGTTTCCTGCGCCGCGTCGATGAACCGCGCCACCCGGTTGCGCCCGTTGATGTTGCACCACACCAGGTGCGAGTCCTCGCCGGGATCGAAATGCTCGCGGTTCCAGTCGGCGTCGAAGCACTGGACGATCTCGTCCACCTCGTGCCGGTGCGAGGTGAAGACACCGTAGTCACGGGTTTCGGTGAGGTTCTCGGTGTCCCAGTTGAGCGATTGCACCAGCGCCGTCTCGCCATCCACCACCATCGACTTCTCGTGCGTGATGTCGAAGGCGGGGTTGCTGTCGGCGACTTCGACGCCGGCCGCCTGCAGCGCTTCGCGGGTCGCGCCGTTCTCGACCTCGCCGCTGCGCCGGGCAGGGTTGAGCATCACCCGCACCTGGACGCCGCGGCGCTGCGCGTCGATCACCGCCGCCAGCAGAGTCGGGTCCGAGAACAGGAAGATCTTGATCCGTAGCGACTGCCTGGCCGCGGCGATGGCGTCGACGATCGGTTGGGAGGTGTCGTCGGGGAGGACGATCAGCGAGCGGTGCATGGCTATGGACTCCGGAAACTAGGCGTCGGCGGACGGCGCGGGTTGGACCTGAGCCCGGTACAGGTCGGCATAGATGCCGCCCAGAGCCAGCAGCTCGCTATGGTTGCCCTGCTCGGCGACGACGCCGCCCTTGAGGACGATGATCGTGTCGGCGTGGCGGATGGTCGACAGGCGGTGGGCGATGGTCAGCACGGTGCGCCCCTTCATCAGCTTCTCGAGGGCGTCGATCACCAGCTTCTCGGACTCGGTATCAAGCGCCGCGGTCGGTTCGTCGAGGATCAGGATCGGCGCGTTGCGGATGACCGCGCGGGCAATTCCGATGCGCTGGCGCTGGCCGCCGGAGAGGGTCATGCCGCGCTCGCCGACCATGGTGTCGTAGCCGTGCGCCATGCGCGAGATGAATTCGTCGGCGTTGGCCAGTCGCGCCGCCTCGACGACTTCCTCGTCGGTTGCGCCGGGCCGTCCGTAGGCGATGTTCTCGCGGATCGTGCCATGGAACAGCGCGGTGTCCTGGAGGACGAAGCCGATCTGCCGGCGCAGCGCCTGCAGGTCGTAGTCGCGCACGTCTACCCCGTCGATGCGCACCGTTCCGGCGGTCGGGTCATAGAAGCGCGGGATCATGCTGACTACCGTCGACTTGCCGCCACCGGTCGGGCCGACGACGCCGACCAACTGACCCGGAGCGATCCTGCAGACGACATCGCTGAGCACCTTGGCCTCGGCGTTATAGGCAAAGGCCACGTGGTCGAAGACGATCTCGCCGCGCAGCGTTCCCGGATCCAGCGCGTCATCCTTCTCCGGCAGCGAGTCGTCGGTATCGAGAATCAGCTGGATGCGCTCGATGCCGACTGCTGTCTGGGCGATGGTGTTGCTCATCTTGGCCAGATCCTGCACCGGCTTGAAGAACTTGCCCAGGTAGGTGAGGAAAACGGTCAGCGAACCAACGGTCATCAGGTCGGCCAGCACCAGGCCGGTGCCGCGCCACAGGACGTAGCCGGTGCAAATGGCGACGGAGATCGACACCGCCGGCGAGAGCAGCGACTTGACCCGCCGCGCCTGCAGCGCCGCGTCGACGGTCGCGTGGCTCGCCTCGGCGAGGTGGTTCGCCTCGAGTTCCTGGCGGCCGAACGCCTTGACAATGCGCACCGATTCCAGACCCTGCTGTACCGAGGCGACGATGTCGCTCTGGTAGCGGCGCACTTCGCGGGTGGCCGCCTTGACCGCCCGGTTGAAACGCGCCACGAACATCAGCAGGAAGGGCGTTACGCCGATGGCGATCAGTGCGAAATCCCAGTCGAGCCAGAGCATGATGCCCAGCATCCCGAAGATCGTGAGCAGGTCGACCAGGATGCTCAGGGTGCCGGACGACGCGAAGCCCTGGATGGTCTTCACGTCGGCGGTCAGCGTGGACAGGATGGAGCCAGTCTGGTGAGTGTCGTAATAGCCCAGCGACAGGCGCTGCAGATGGTCGTACACGCGCATTCGCAGGTCGTGGGCGACCCACTGGCTGACGCTCTCGGTGTAGTAGTTGTCGATATAGCTGGCAATGGCGCCGAGCACGGCGATCAGCAGAACGCCAGCGCCCGCCACGGCAGCCAGTTCCATCTTGTCGCCGCCAAGGTCGATGAAACGCATCGCATCCAGCCAACGCGGTGGCTTGTGATCGCCGACGACGTTGTCGAGGATGATCTTGAGCGGCCACGGCGCGGCCAGCGACATCGCCGTCTCGACCACCATCGCCACCAGGATGACTACCAGCCAGCGGTGGTAGGGCTCCAGCAAGTCCCTCACCAGGCGCATCTTGCTCGACGTGACAGGGGCGTCCGTGGCGGCAGGCTGGGTCGTCATTGCTTTGCTCCTGGGTGCGGGTCAGTCGTGTCGCCAGCCTTGCCGACGACCGGCCGGCCGCCGACGGCGACGCAGCCAGCACGGTAAGCGACTTCATCCGGGGCCTGGTTCTTCATTCTGGGGAGACATTCCCGCTGATCGATCGGACGAGCGGCCGGAATCACCAGCGAATTTTTCAGGCGCGACTATATCTCCGCGACCGGCAAGCGGTCAATGGCATGCAAGCACATCGAAATCGCGACCTCCTTCAGCGGCCTTGTCCGCCTCGTCGCTGGACCATTGGCGTGCTGGAGCGGCGCCAAACCGTCGATTCCGCCCTCCGGATCCTGACGGCCTCTGCGCGTTGCGCGAGGACAGGGCGGGTGCTCCTTCCGCTTCCGCGATCAGGCCAGGCAACGGACCGGCAGAGATCATCGAAGCCGCGCGGCGCCCGCCCCGGCGACCCGGCTCACTGGACGAACGTGCATGCTATATTCCTTTTGGCCCTACGCCACAACCCAACCGGACGACGGACATGAAAACCATTCATTGCTTTCTCCTGGCGTTGCTCTTTTCGGCGACCACCGCGGCGCAGCCAGTGTACGAAACCCGTGACGACGATGGCCCGGTCTTCTCGGACCTGCCGAGCGAAGGGTCGCGCGAGATGGTGCTGCCGCCGATCGACGCGTCCAGCCCGCTGCCCGCGGCGACCGTTCAGCCAGCGGCGGCAGCGGTTGCCGTACCCTACCAGGCGCTGAGCATCAGCGAGCCGGAAAGTGGCGGGACCGTACACTCGAATACCGGCCAGATCCCTGTCCGGGTAAGCATCACCCCGGCGCTGCGGGCGGCTCAGGGCGATGTTCTCGTCGTCAGCCTCGACAAGACGGCGCTACCGACCACGCGCAGCACGCTGCAGTTCGACGTCAGCGCCGCGGAATGGCAGTTGGCGGCGGTTGACAGCGTCGAGCATCAACTGCAGGTCTCGGTGATCGCCCTCTCCGGCAAGGTGCTGATTACCTCTGCGCCGGTACGCTTCTATGTCCATCGCGCGAGCCAACTGACGCCGGCACGGCGAGAATGATGCGCAGGCCTGCTGGCCGAGGCCAGGCCTGAGGCGGACGCAGGCTCGGACCCGCCCGCCTCGCCCGGCCCCGTACCACCTTTCTCCGGCGAGCGGCGCTGAAGTGGCGACTGCGGCGACTTCAATATGCCCAAGGGGTTTGGCTGAGGGGCTATACTCGCGTACCTCGCCGGGGGGGCGTGCCTGGTGGCCATGGCTGCTGGCGCCCTCCAGGGAGGTTTTCGGAGACCTGGATGGAAGAGAGCTTTCTACAGCCCGTCACCACGCTGCTGGGCGCCGGCGATGTGTTTGAATGGTCGGCGACGGCCGCGACCAGCTTTGCCTTGATCGCTGCCGCCGAAATCGGCGACAAGAGCCAGTTGGTGTGCATGACGCTGGCGTCCCGGCATCGGCCGATGCCGGTGATGCTTGGCGCGCTGGCCGCCTTTGCCGTGCTCAACACCCTGGCCGTGGTCTTCGGCGTGGCGATCGCCAGTTGGTTGCCGGCCTACGTGGTCGGCACGATCGTCGCCATCCTGTTTGCGACATTTGGCGTCCATGCCTTGCGTACCACCGATGACGGCGACGATGAAGAGCTTGTCGAGAAAAGTGGGCACGGCATCTTTTTCACCACCTTCGCCTTGTTGACTGTCGCCGAATTCGGCGACAAGACGCAGCTCGCGGTCGTAGCCTTGAGCAGCACGCACGCGCCAGCGGCGGTCTGGCTCGGGGCGACGGTAGCGCTGGCGGCCACCTCCGCGCTGGGGATTCTGGCTGGTCGCACCATCCTGCAGCGGATCCCGCTGGTGCTGCTGCATCGGCTCAGTGGCGCCTTCTTCCTGCTCCTGGCGCTGGTCGCCGCGTGGCAGGCCTACGCCGCGTACAGCGGGGTGTAGGGCCCTCGTCCTTCCTGGGTGTTCAGGCGATGAGCCATGGTCGGCACTGGAGTGGCACCGTCGGGCCATGGCGCCGGGTGGCGGTGGCGGTCACGCCAGGCCGGATGGCGCTGGTCGCGAGCGACGGAGATCGCACATTCCACGGCGCCGAGCACTCCCGCCCGGACGTTGTACGATTGTTGAAAGCCGCCACCGGCCTTAATCCTGCCAGATGGTAGTGGTTCAGCCACTTGACCACGGCGGCAGATAGTCGGTCTTGCGGTCAGCGGCGATGAGGCTGGACATGCCATGATCCGGCTGCTCGACGCGTCATGACTGTTCATCTGCGGATCAAGGCGCGGGGGAAGTCCCGCAGGCCGCTAGCCGCCGATTACCCCGCACGCCACCCGGGCACCGCCGCCGCCGAGCGCAGCCGGGTGGTCCGAGTGATTGTCGCCGCCGGCGTGTACCATCAGCGAACGGTTGGCCACGTCTGAAAGCTTCAACCTTGGCGCCAGTACCGGGCTGGTGGCGCTGCCGTCGGCGGCAACGTAGAGCCCCGGCAGGTCGCCGAGATGCCCGTCCCCCCACGGTTCACCGTGCCGCTTGGTCTCCTGCGGATCCAGATGGCCACCGGCCGCCAGCGCCGCGACCGACGCCCCGTCTTTTTCAGCCGGGGCACACGACGGATTCTGGTGCACATGAAAGCCGTGCAGGCCAGGCGCCAGGGCCTTGAGATTCGGATAGAAAGCGAGGCCATACGGCGTTTCAAGGATCCGCACCGTTCCCACGGCCGCGCCAACGCCCTTGGCGTCAGCCAGGTTCAAGGTGACGGTCGTCTCTGCGGCGCACGCCAGAGCAGGGAACACGATGCAGACTACAGCGGTGATCGAACGTTTCATGGGTCACTCCTTGGGAGGAACGGGGTGGCAGGGCGGCGGCCAACGGTTGTCAGCCTTGTTGACCGACGACGGATGCCGGTCCGGAATTGGCCTGGCGTCAGGGGGTCGAGGGTCTGCCGCGGCGCCGACAGGGATTCAGCGTCAGTCCATGATAACCACTAGGCGAAGGCCAGGGCAAGGCCGCCTCGGGCCGTGTGGACGGCGCCGGCAGTCGGCGCCACGGCAGATCACCGTGCGTCCCTCCCCCCGAGAGCGACGCCGACCAGGCGCCTCGCGTTGTGCGCCGGACTTGATTACCACTTAAGGTTCCTCCCCTATACTTGAGAATTTCGCATTCGGCAGAGGTAAGCTGGTGACACCCATTCAACGCGCTCTGCGGTACTACTACGTGGTGCTGTTCAGCCTGCTGTGCCTGCTCCTGGTGCAGTTCTGGCCATACATCGAGGCGTCTCAGGCGAGCGTCTACCTGTTCGCGACGCTCTCCGTGCTGGGCTATGCGACGATGTTCGTGTCGCCGGTGATCGTGATCGGCGAATTGCTGGAACTCTTCGTTCGTCCCCGCGGCGACGAGGTGCCCAGATGGAAGCTGGCGCTGGTCTACGGGGGCGTCTGGCTGGTCAGCCTGATCGTCGTGCTGGTGGGGTACACCGACTTGCAGTTGTTCAAGCTGTACGAATACCACTTCAACGCCTTCGTCTGGAACCTGCTGACCACGCCGGGTGGCCTGGCGGCGCTTGGTGCAACCGATGAGACGACGTACACCGTCGCCGGCGTGGTCGTGCTGGCGGCAATCCTGCTGGCGGCCATGCTGAGGGTTATCCACCGGTTCGCGGCCCGATCGCGGCAGGGGCATGTGTCCCGGCGAAGGGGGCTGGCGGTAGTCGGCCTGCTGCTGACGTCTCTGGGCGTGGTCCAGGGTGTCTATGCCTTCAGCTCCTACACCGGCCAGGAGGAATACCTGCAGGCGGCATCGGTGCTGCCCTTTCATGTGAATACCAGCGCCACTGGCCTGCTGCGCCGACTGGGCGTGGTGCAGGCAGAAAAAAGCAACGCTCTCTCCCTTGCCAAGGGAAAAGTCAACTACCCGCTGCAGGCGATCACCACCAGGCCGCTGGAAAAGTACCCGAACATTATCTGGCTGACCGCTGAATCGTTTCGTTGGGACCTGTTCAGCGCCGAGGTCACGCCGAATCTGTGGGCCTTCGCCAACAAGGCGATGAGCTTCAAGCGTCACTATAGCGGCGGCAACCGCACGCGCATGGGGATGTTCTCAATGTTCTACGGACTGCACGCGCCGTATTGGTACGCGTTTCAGACGCAGCGCGTGCGGCCGGTGCTGATGGACCTGCTGATCGACAAGGGCTACCAGTTTTCGCTGCGCACCAGCCAGAGCTTCACCTATCCCGAACTGAACGACACCGTATTTGCCGAGATGCCCGAAGGCACCCTGATGCAGGCGCTGAACGAGGGCGAGCCGTGGCGCTGCGATCAGCAGAACGTCGACCACATGCTCGCCGAACTGGCGCATTTCGAGGCCGGCAAGCCGCGATTCATGTTCATGTTCTTCGAGTCGACGCACGCCCCGTACACCTTTCCGGAGTCGGCGGTCATTCGGCCCGGCTATCAGCAGGTGATGAACTACGCGAAACTCGATCTGATGAAAGACGCCGACGCGATCCACCGGCGTTACGTCAACGCCGCTCATCATGTGGACCGGCAGGTCGGGCGGATCCTCGACTACCTCGAGGAGCACCACATGCTCGACAGCACCATCGTCCTGTTCACCGGCGACCACGGCGAAGAGTTCATGGAAAACGGTCATTGGGGGCACGGACACGGCAACTATTTCCCCGAACAGCAGATTCGCGTCCCGCTGGTGCTGAGCATCCCCGGCTACCGGGCGCAGTCCTTCGACCACGTGACCTCGCACCTGCAGATTCCGAAAACGCTGATGACCTATCTGGGCACGTCCACTCCGGCGGACGCCTATACCCTGGCCGGGGATCTTTTCCAGAGCGAGGATTTCCTGGTCCTCGGCAACTACAACTATCTGGGAATCAAGAACGGCGACAGCAAGCTCGTCTTCCCCTTCACGGGCAGCGAGTTCTTCCGGTACGACGTTTACGATGCGCTGGACAAGAGACTGCCCAGGAACGAGCGGCAGGAGGTCGTCGACGCCAGCAAGTCCGTGCTCGATCGGGTTGTCACGGAGAATCGCCGGTTCGTTCAGTAGGACGTTCAGCGATCAGAGCGGAGCGTTTTCCGATCCGCCCTTGCTGGCAGGTTCGCCATTTGCCTGGTGCGTGCCGGTGTGGTGATTTCGCTGCTTTCCACGGCACCGCCCAGCCCGGCTGATGGCGCGCATCCTTCGCTTTCCCAGCTGTGGCCCAGTCGTTTCCGTGCGCGGCAAAGTCCCGGCGCGACTATCCTGCGTTCGCTCAGACGGGCGAATGCGGGCGGCAGGGGAAGGCGCTGGTGGTCAGGAAAGCCTCGAATTCGGCGGCCGGCAGCGGTCGGCTGAACAGGAAGCCCTGCATGTCGTCACAGGCCATGCCGCTGAGCATTTGCCGCTGCGCTTCGGTCTCCACGCCCTCGGCCAGAACCCGCAGGCCGAAGCTGCGGGCGATGCACGCAATGGCGTGGATGATTGCGTTCGAGCTGTCGTGGTGCGGGTTCAGGTCGCGAACGAATGACTGGTCGATCTTGATGCTGTTGATCGGGAAACGACGCAGATAGTTGAGCGACGAGTAGCGGGTGCCAAAGTCGTCGATCGACACGCGCAGGCCGCCGTTTCGCAGTTGCCTGACCATGTCGATGTTCTTTTCAGCATCTTTCATCAGCAGGTTCTCGGTAATCTCGATGTCGATCGCATCGGCCGGGAGGGCATGCGAGTCGATCAGCTGCAGCAGTCGTTCGGGCAGTCCGGCGCGGTCGAACTCCTTTGGCGAGAGGTTGATCGCCAGTTGCAGGCTGGTAAAGCCCTTGCTGCGCCACTCTGCCAGCTGGCTGAGGGCCCGTTGCAGTACCCAGTCGCCGAGGTCGACGATCATTCCGGTTTCTTCGGCGAGCGGGACGAAGGCGTCGGGCGCCAGCAGCCCGTGCCGGGGGTGGTGCCAGCGGACCAGCGCTTCCATCCCGACCGTCAGTCCCTGCCGATGGTTGATCTGCGGCTGATAGTAGAGCTCGAACTGGTCGCCGCTTTCCAGCGCCAGGCGCAGATCGCTCTCGAGCGTGATGCGCATGCTGTGGCCGTTGTTCATCTCCGGATGGAATTGGAGATAGCCGTTCTTGCCGCGTCCCTTGATCTGGTACATCGCAATATCCGCGTTGCGCAGGAGAATTTCCGGGCTGTCGCCATCGTCCGGGAAAAGCGAAATGCCGACACTGGCGGTGGTATAGAAATCGAGTCCGGCGATCCTGAACGGCTGCTTGAGCTCGCCGAGCATCTTGGCGGCGATGGTGGCCGCATCGTCACCGCTGCTCAGGTCGGGCAGCAGGACGGTGAACTCGTCGCCACCCTGGCGAGCCAGCGTGTCGCCGGAGCGCAGGCAGGCACGGGTCCGCTCGGCGAAGCCTTTGAGCAGTTCGTCACCTTCGTGATGACCGTAGGTGTCATTGACCAGCTTGAAGCGATCGATGTCGATGAACATCACGGCCAGCCGCTTGCCGTTCCTTTTCGCCTGCCTCAGGGCAATCCCCAGTCGATCCTTGAACAGGATACGGTTGGGCAGCCCGGTGAGGAGATCGTGAAAAGCCTGGAAGGCGATGGTCTCCTCGGCCTTCTTGCGGTCGGTGATGTCGCGGGCGACGCCCGAGGTGCCAATGAAGTGCTGCGTCGCGGGCCCTTCATTGGCGGCGTAAAGGCCTTGCGAGCTGAGGATGGTGACGATCGTCCGGTTCTCGAAATGCCGGACCCCCTGGGTCTTCGTCTCCAGGCGGATTTCGACGTTGGTGCTCGCCCGGTCGCCGATCCGGCGTTCATTGAAAGCGAAGCGCGCGTGCTCCAGGTCGTCGGGATGAACGATCAGCGAATAGTGCTTGCCGAGCAGTTCATCCGGCAAGTATCCGAGCAGCGCTTCGACCCGGCTGTTGACGAAAATGAAACAGCCGTTTCTGTCGAGGGTATAGATGATGTCTGGCGACTGCTCCACCAGGAAGCGGTGCAAGCGTTCCGAGTGCTCGAGCTGAACGGTCATCAGCGCGTGTTCACGTTCGATCCGGCGGCGGCGCTCGACGCGGTCGACGGTATCGATCAGTTCCTGCGGATTGCCGTTCTTGCGAATGAACTCGAACGCGCCGTGACGCAGGGCACGGATCGCCGAGTCGATCGATTCGTCGCCACTGAAGACGATTACGGCCGTCGGGACATGCTTGTGCACCATCCATTCCATGATTTCGAGCCCGTCGATGTCGGGCAGATTGAGATCAAGGATCACGATGTCGACATCGCGGCTCTCCAGCCGGCGGAGGGCTTCGATGCCGGTACCACACTCCTCGATGCAGCGCCCGTCGGCCGCGAGCAGCTGCCGGTAGGCGGCCCTGATTCGTTCCTCGTCGTCGACGATCAGGATCCTGACGCTGCCCGGTGGCTCCAGTCTCTGCGGCAAGAATTCGACGTTCGCTATGGCCTTCATCGGTACTCCTGACTCGTGTTCGGCGACGAGATCGTCCTTCAGTTTGGTTTGGCTTCGCTGCCGCCCCGGCGCTCAGTCCGGTCCGGCGCTGGCAAGAGCAGTGCGATCATTGTCCCGTGGCCTGGCTTGCTGCGGCAGGTGACGGCAATCTCCAGGCGGTGCGCAAGGGTGCCGACGATCGACAGGCCCAGGCCGCGCCCGCCACGCGCAGCGCCCAGCTGGCCATCGGCGGCGCGATGCAGCGCGCCCATCGCCTGTTCGCTCATGCCGGGGCCGTTGTCCCGGATTTTCAGCTCGGCGAAGCGGCGCCCCTGATGCAGGACGTCGTCGGTCAGTGAGAGCTGGAAGCGTTCGCCTCGGGAGAGCGCTTCGGAGGCGTTCTTCCACAGATTGAGGAGGATCTGCTTGATGCTGTCACGATCACAGGCGACGTGGATCGGCCTGGCCGGCAGGGCGGTCTCGATGACGATTCCTCTGGAATCAAAAAGCGCCTCGCGATAGAGCAGCAGCAGTTCGCGAACCAGATCGCAGACATCGACCGCCTGGTCATTGTCGCGGGCGGCCGGGACTTCGCTCATCCGGCGCACGATACTAGCGACACGCTCGATTTCGTCGGTCAGGATGCTCAGTTCGTGGTGCACGCCAGCGCCCTGCGGCAGCTTCGAGTCGAGGATCTTCAGGTAGCCCTTGATGATCGTCAGCGGGTTCCCCGCCTCGTGGACGGTTCGTCTGGCCTGGCGAGCGAAGTGTGCCGCGGCGTTGTCTTCGGTCTGTTTGCGCGCGTCCTGTGCCTCGCGCCAGTTCTCCACGGTGACGCCGGCAATCCGGCTAAAGTTGGCCAGGCCGGGCAGGCGGTGGGTCAGGCGGCTGTGCTGGCCGGCGGTCAGGCCAGCAACGATGACCCCGACGGTCCGGTTTCGGCCAGGCATCGGAATGCACAGCAGGCCGCTGCTCGACAAGGCTCTGGCAAACTGGATGTCCATCAGTGATTTCGCGGGCGCTGGCGCCTGGTCATACGACGAGCGGATCGCGCCACTGAGCACGGCGGCCGCGGCGAGGCTGCGCTGCTCCTCGAGGACGATGCTGACCTGCCCGAAAATCGGTTCCTGCCCTGCAATCCCCTGGCCTGCCAGCCGTCCGTCGAGCGGATCAGCAAGCAGGAAGGCGAGATGGTTCAGGTCAAACAGGATGCGCGCCGATTCACGCAGCGAGAGCAGCAACGCGGCATCGCTTTCGAGTGTGCACAGATCTTCCTGCAAGGGTTGCAGCAGGGCTTTGTCGCCGATCATCGCGGCCAGCTGGCCGGCGGCGGCGTCGGCGCCGGTCTCGGCGGCGCCACGACGCAGGCCGAGAACGCGTGGCAGACCCGTCGGGCTGCCAGAGGGAGCCGATTCCAGCGGCGCGATGCCGATCGCGTCGGCAAAGACCCGCATGCGTTGCTCGGCGGCGTCGCGCAGGGCAGCCAGCGGACTACCGCTGCGGTCGCCGAACAGCTTCTCGGCGAGTCGTTCGAGGTCGTCTGGCACCGCGTCGCCAGACGCTGCCGCGTGTGCCAGCCAGACTACTTGCGGCAGCTGCGCCGCGGTGACGATCTGCTCGGCCGGCAGATGGTGGAACAGGATGCCGTCGGCAAACGGCGAATCGAGCTGCCACTGGTCGGCCAGCCAGGTGCCGATCTGACCATGGTGCACGCCGAGCTGTTCGGTTTCCCGATCGGCGAGTTCGGCTTCGCTGGCGCTCCCGGCCAGCAGCTGCAGATATGGATCGCCAAGTGCCGAGATCAGAATGAGCTCGCCCACGTCGTGCAGCAGGCCGGCCAGGTAGGCCTCGTCGGGACGCGGATAGCCGCTGGACGTGGCCAGGCTGCGGGACAGCTCGGCGACCAGCAGGGAATGCGTCCAGAACGCCGACAGATCGACCGCTCGGGTGGCCGTCCGTTCGTCAAAAAGGCTCTGGACCGACAGGCAGGTCGCGATCGAGCGAACCAGGCGCGTGCCGAGCGCGATCAGGCAGCCTTCGATGCTGCGCAATTGCTTGCCACGTCGAATGGCGGGCGAGTTTGCCGCGGTCAGGACCCGGGTGCACAAGCCCGGGTCCTGCTCGACGAGCGTGGCCAGCCTGGCCATCGTCGTACAGTCGTCGTCCACCAGTTGCAGCAGTCGCAGCAGGACCTGTGGCGGCGAAGGCGCGCGCCCGGACTCGATGGCGTGGCGGATCGGCTCCGGCAGGCTATACATTGCGGTCGTGACAGGCGCCGAATGCCGTTCTGGCAGCGGTCAATGAAGCGAAAGGAGCGTGCATGGCCGCGTGCGCCGCTATAAGAGAGGGTGATGCTTGGCGCGAACAGCGCGCTGCCCGGCCGTTTCGAGGCTTTCCCTGACTTCTCGTGAGACGACTTCGAAGAGTGCCCGGACGACGAAGTTCATGCCGCCGATGATTTCATCCACCGACAGCATCGACGGCACCCGCGTACCCCGATGCTCAATTTCGCCGCCGATCCGTTCGACGTGAACGCCCAGGCGCGACAGGTTGGCCGCCAGTCGCGGTTCGGTCAGGACAAAAAGCGTGCTGACCCCGTAGTGACGGGCCAGAGAGATCAGGCAAAGATAGACGGCGAGGGCGAGGTACGGCTGACGCGGCCTGCTGGCGGTCCCGAAGTCCTGTTCCGAAATCGAGATCGGCTGGCCCTGCTCGCCCTGCCGGCGGCGGTAGCTGCCGACCACCGCCAGACGCGAGATCTCGGCGATCTGGCTGCGGTCGATGGCCATCGGATCGATGATCGACCGGTCAAGTGTCGCCGCGCAGGAGATCTCGAAAGGCAGGCATGACTGCTCGGGGTTTTCCCTATCGACCAGCACGAGGCGGGCGCAGCCGACGAACTGCCCGCTCGAAACCGACTGCACCAGGCAGTGCACCGAGCGCTCGTCGTAATCGTCGGCCTCGAGGCCTTCGGGACGCAGTGGCTCGTAGCCCAGTTCGCGGCAGTACACCTCGTGCCGGATGCGGTAGTTCTCCGCCCGCAACTCATCGGTCAGCGCCGGCACGACCTTGAAGAACCGCCGGTAACCCTGGCTCATGGTCAGTTCTGTCAAGTTCGAAAGAAACATCTGCCGCCCTTATGCTGATCGCTCGCTGCCGATATAGCCTGCGCATGGTACTACGAAGTGGTGCGGGCATTGGCCTCAACACCCTGGCTAGTCGAGTTTCTTCAGATAGTCCTTGGTGAACACCTTGTCGGGCAGATCGCGCAGCCGCATGCTGCCATATTCCATGACCGACTGTTCGCCGCCGCGAAGCGCGTTTTCCATGACCAGTCGCGTCGGCCGTTTTCTGCCTTCCATGGTCTTGAAGTTCTCGTACCGGCAGGTTTTCAGCAGACGATTGGAGAGCGAATAGAATTCGGCCCGGTAGGGCCAGGAGTCCTTTTCGCGGACCCAGTAAAGTACCCGCTGATAGGTGACGCCCCGGTCGGCCGCAGTCAGTTCGAGCACCTGGTAGTCGTCGCCAGCGATTTTTTCGGTGCGCAGCAGCTTCGGGTTGTAGTCGGCGGCGAAGTTGGCGCGCGCCAGGTCGCCATTGGCCACCTGCCCGGTCAGCCGTTGCGAGAGAGCGAGCCGAATGGGTTGTGAAACCTCAGGCATGAAAACCCACAGGTCGCGGCCTTTCATCAATAGAATCTGCCCACGCTCGGAAGCCGGTTCCAGGACCATCACCACGCTGTTGGTGTTGCCCTTGGCCAGCACGCGGTATTTGCGCACCTCGCTTTCCTGGTCGCTACCGGTGGTGGTGATGGTTACGTCCACCTGAAAGCCTTCGGCCGGAAAGCGGACGTGATCGGCTTTTTCGACGATCAGCCGGGCTTGGGCATCGTCGTCCGCGGGATCTGCCTGGACGCTCTCCGCCGCCGACGCCGAACCAGCGGCGGCGAAGAAGCAGGCAGCAAGGAGAACCAGGCGAGTCTTGACACCAGAATGGCGGATCGTCATGCTTTCCAAAATTTTCACCCCACTGTGCTGATCGTCTAGACGGTTGGCAGGAAGTGCCACCGTATGAGCGTTGTCCGCATCGAACACGTTTGCAAGGATTATCTGCTCGGCGACCAGAAAGTCCAAGCCCTGAAGGACATTACGCTGGCGTTTGACCGGGGCGTCTTCCTGGCGATTGCCGGTCCTTCGGGCAGCGGCAAGACCACCCTGCTGAACTTGATCGGCTGCATCGACACGCCGACCAGTGGCAAGATCTACATCAACGATCGCGACGTCAGCGGTCGGACGCCGGACCAGCTTGCTGACCTGCGTGCCAGAACGATCGGCTTCATTTTTCAGACCTTCAATCTATTGCCCGTGTTGTCCGCGGCCGAAAATGTCGAATATCCTCTGCTGCACCGCAAGGACATGTCAAGCGCCGAGCGTCAGAAGCGCGTGGCCTATTTCCTGGATATCGTCGGCTTGTCGAAATTCGCCACGCACCGCCCGAATCAGTTGAGTGGTGGCCAGCGGCAGCGGGTGGCGATCGCCAGGGCGCTGGTGATCCGGCCGGCGATCGTCCTGGCCGACGAACCGACGGCCAACCTGGATCACAAGACCGGCGAGGAAATCCTTCTCCTGATGAAGAAGATCAACCGCGCCCTGAAAACGACCTTCATCTTCTCTACCCACGACAAGCGGGTGATTGCCAAGGCCGACCGTCTGGTGCGTGTCGAGGATGGCGAGATCTCCTTGCTCGGTGTCCGTGCGCAATCGAGATGGTCTTTCGCTCGCCATCGCCCGACGGAAGTCACCAGCAACGAGCCAACGACCACTGCGCCCGCCGGGGCGTCTGATCCAGCCGGGGAAAACAGCAATGCAGAACAAAGGTAAGCAGCCCTGCACGCGTCTCGCCACGTGTCTCGCATTCCTCTTGGCGGCCTTGCCGGCGTCGGCTCTGGCGGCCAAGGCCGACAGCGAACTGCCGCTGAGCAGGGACGCCCTGTTCGGCGACGACGAGCCAGCCGCCGCGCCGACCAGCGCACCGGCCCCGCCGACGACCCGGGAATCACTGTTCGGCGATGACCAGCCGCTGCCGCCGCCGTCGGCGCCGCTGGCGATCCCACAGGCGGCACCAGCGGCGATACCACTGATCGCATCGTCGCCCGAGCGCCCGGCCCGGATCCGGGGTTTCGTCGAGAACGTGATGGCCTACACCACGCCGAATCCCTCGCACTGGTCGGAGGCGATGATGCGCGCCGACCTCGGCGCGCAGGGCGACCTCAGTGGCGGAATCAAATGGAAACTGGGCGCGCGGGTGGACTTTGACGCGGTCTATCCGCTGAGCGATTTCTACCCGCAGGCGGTGAACAACAACCAGACCCTGAACTTCATGTTGCGCGAGAACTATCTCGACATCGGCGCCGGTGACTGGGATTTCCGTCTCGGCCGGCAGCATATCATCTGGGGCGAAATGGTCGGCCTGCTGTTCGGCGACGTGGTTTCCGCCAAGGACATGCGGCATTTCGTCCTGCCGGAATTCGAGATCCTGCGGATCCCGCAGTGGGCCGCCAGGGCCGAGTACTTCAAGGACGACTTTCACGCCGAACTGGTCTGGATCCCGGTCGCCAGCTACGACAACATCGGCAAGCCGGGAGGGCAGTTCTACGCGTACACCTTGCCGCCACCGCCCGGTTTCGCGACCTCGTTCCGCAACGAGCAGATTCCGTCGAACAGCCTGGAGAACACCAATTACGGCCTGCGCTTGTCGGTCCTCAGCAACGGTTGGGACGTGGCGGCCTTTGCCTACAGCAGCATGAGCGTCGCGCCGACCTTCTACCGGCAGCTGGTCACCGGTGCGCAGCCGACGGCGGTGTATCAGGCACGACACGACCGGATCACCCAGTTCGGCAGCACCATGGCCAAGGACTTCGGGTCGGTGGTCCTCAAGGGCGAGGCGGTCTATACGCGCGGCCTGCAGTATCAGGTCACCAACCTGACCGACCCGAACGGGGTGGTGCCGCAGAACACCCTCACCTGGGTGCTCGGTCTGGACTTCACCCAGTTCGCCGATACGCGGATCAACACCCAGATCTTCCAGAGCCATTTCTTCGACCATGACCCGGATATCATTCCGGCGACCAACGAGACCGGCTACAGCCTGCTGGTGAACCACAAGCTGGGCGACAAGGTCGAGCTGCAGGCGCTGTGGATCGCCAGTTTCAACGACAGCAGCGACTGGATGCTGCGGCCGCGGGTCAACTGGAACTTCGAGAAAAACTGGGGTCTGGCGGTTGGAGTCGACATCTTCAACGGTCCGCCGCTGGGATTCTTCGGTCGCTACGATGCCAGCGACCGGGTCTATTCAGAACTGCGCTACAGTTTCTGACCAGCGGCGGCAGCGCCGCCGGGGATCAGCACCGCCGCACCGCGGACCTGCCCGATGCGCAGTTGCTGCAGTGCCTCGTTCGCCGATTCCAGAGGGAAGGTCTCGACCGTCGTCCTGACGCCGGCGCGGGCGGCGATGGTGAAGAACTCTTCGCCGTCGCGTCGGGTCAGGTTGGCGACCGACCGGACGCTGCGTTCTCCCCAGAGCAGCGCGTACGGGAACTCCGGAATGTTGCTCATGTGGATGCCGGCGCAGACCACCGTGCCGCCCTTGACCGTGTGCCGTAGCGCCTGCGGTACCAGTTCGCCGGCCGGCGCGAAGAGAATCGCGGCGTCCATCGGCTGCGGCGGCGCCTGGTCGGCACCGCCCGCCCAGGCTGCGCCGAGCTGCCGTGCAAAATCCTGCCCGTCGGTGTCGCCGGGCTTGGTGAAGGCGAATACCTCGCGTCCTTGCCAGCGGGCGACCTGCGCGATGATGTGCGCGGCAGCACCGAAACCGTAGATCCCCAGACGCCGGGCGCTGGCGGTGGCGACCAGCGAGCGGTAGCCGATCAAGCCGGCACAGAGCAGCGGCGCCGCTTCGGCGTCGGCGTATTCGTCCGGCAGCGAAAAGCAGTAGTGCTGATCGGCCAGCGCGAACTCGGCGTAACCGCCATCGAGGGTGTAGCCGGTAAACTCCGCGGTGTCGCACAGGTTCTCGGCGCCGCCCGCGCAGTAGCGGCAATGGCCGCAGGTGCGTCCCAGCCAGGGCACGCCGACGCGCTGGCCGAGAGCGAAGCCGCGCACCAGGGCGCCTTTTTCGACGACGACGCCGACGATCTCGTGGCCGAGGACCAGCGGCAGGCGGGGTCGCGGCAAGTCGCCGTCGAGTACGTGCAGATCGGTCCGGCAGACGCCGCAGGCTCGTACCTCGATCAGGATCTGTTCAGCGCCCGGCGTCGGTCGCGGCACCTCGACCAGCTGCAACCTTGTTCCCGGGGTGCTCAGAAGCATCGCTTTCATCAATCTCTCCACTGCTGACCCCTGCCCATCGCCGGTTTATCGGGCGACGACCACGACGCCGCCACGTCGGCGGTCGCCGGCGCCGTACAGGTTGTCATGGCCGCTGGCCACGCAGTTGACGCCACCGAAGAAGACACTGGCCTGGTCAAATCGAGTCGACGCCGGCCACGCGGCCTGCAGGGCGGCAATCGCGCTGGCCTCCAGACCACTGCTCTCGAACCACAGCTGGCCGCCTTCAACGTGCAGGCGGGCGGCGTTCACCGCCTCGTCCAGCGGGCGGCGATAGGCCAGCAGGTTGAGCAGCGCCTGCAGGATGACGCTGCGGATCCGGTTCGAACCGCCGCTGCCGAGCGCGAAGCAGGGGCGGTCGCCGGCGACGACGATGGTCGGAGACATCATGGTGCTCATCCGGGTTCCGGGCGGCAGTTGATGAAAGCCGTTCGGGTTGATGTCGTCCTCGCCGAGGAAGTTGTTGACGTGTATTCCCAGCCCGGGCAGCGCCTGCCCGCAGCCCTCGCCATTGCTGGTGGTCATCGCCACCGCCATGCGCTCGGCATCGATTACCGAGATGTGGGTGGTGGCGCCGAGCTGGTTCTCGGTGAGCAGCGCTCGCGCTCGTTCGACCCAGGCCGGGATGCCGTCACCGGCCACCAGCGCGCGAATCGAATCGGGGTCAGCGTGCAGCCGCTGGTCGTAGCCCGACTGGCGGATCGCCGATACCGTTGCCAGCAGCGCCGCCATCGCCAGCTGGTGCTCGGACGACAGGAACTCCTCGTCGCCAATACCCAGCCGCTCGGCGATCCGCAGACCGGCGCCGATCAGGCCGCCGCCGGCCGACGGCGGCGGGTTGGTCAGCACGGTGTACGGGCCGATGCCGACGCGCAGCGGCTCACGGACCACCGGCGCGTAAGCGGCGACGTCGCGCGCGGTGATCAGCCCGTCTTGCGCAGGCCCGAAGTTGTCGACCAGAGACGCCCAATAGCGGGCGACCTGGGTCGCTGGATCTCCTTCGCCGAGCGCGTGCAGGAAGTCGCCAAGATCGGGGTTGGCCAGGCGATCGCCTGCGTGCGGCAGACCGCCAGCAGGGAAGAACAGCCGCGCGACGGCCGGCGAGCGGCGGGCGATCGGTGCGACCAGGCCGATGATCGCGGCGATCTGAGGACTGACGGCGAAGCCGTCGCGCGCCCAGCCAACCGCCGGGGCGACGACTTCACGCAGCGGGACCCGGCCGGCCCGTCGGTGCAGTTCGAGCAGACCGACCAGTTCGCCCGGAACGGCGGCGGCGGCTTTGCCGACGTGGAAGGTCTGGGTGGTCTCTCCGAAATCGACGGTCACCGGTGCAAAGTCGAGCGGCGGCCGAGTAGCGAGGCCGAGCCCCGGGGTCGAGGCAAAGAAATCGAGGACTTCGTAGCCGTCGTCGGCGTTGCCCCAGACACAGGCGCCGCCGCCGCAAAGCGAGGTCAGCGGCAGTTCGGTAACGGTTGCGGCGAGCTTGGCGGCAACAACTGCATCGACCGCATTGCCGCCGCGGCGCAACAGGCGTGCTCCGGCTTCGGCAGTATGCGCGTCAGACGCCGCTATGACGCCACGAATGCTGGATTGAGACATATGGCAGAATCATCTTCCGGAGCGAGGACAGAGCGCTGGTGCACGGATGCACCAGCGCCAATCCGCGGAGAATACGCGATGCCACCGAACTCGGGAAGCCGGTTTGAGCGTGACCCGTGCGTTGAGGCGTCAGCCGCCGCCCGGGCTACGCCACGGAATGGCGGACTGGGCGCGGCTCATGCCAAAGGCGACGATCGCGCCGGGGATTTGTTGCAGGGCCATGATCTGCTCGGCGGCGCCGAGTCTGATCGCCTCCCTGGGCATGCCGAAGACCACGCAACTGGCTTCGTCCTGGGCGACTGTCATGGCTCCTGCGTCGCGCATTTCCCGGAGGCCGCGCGCGCCATCGTCGCCCATGCCGGTCAGGATGATGCCCAGCGCGTTGCCGCCGGCAAACCGGGCCACCGAGCGAAACAGCACATCCACCGACGGTTTGTGGCGGTTGACCAGCGGGCCATCGGCGACTTCCACCCGGTATTGGCTGCCGCTGCGCTGGAGCAGCAGGTGTTTCCCGCCGGGCGCGATCAGGGCCTGGCCCGGACGAACGCGATCGCCGTCGCTGGCCTCGCGGACGTCGATCCGGCAGAGCTCGTCGAGGCGCTGGGCGAGCATCGCGGTAAAGCGCTCCGGCATGTGCTGGACAATTACCAGGCCGTGGCAGGCAGCCGGCAGCCTGGTCAGAACGGTCTCCAGCGCCTGCGTGCCGCCGGCCGAGGCGCCGATGGCAACGATCTGCTCGCTGGTCCGCTCGACGCTCCGGGGCAAAGCGGCAGCGAGCATCACGTCGGCCGAATTCTTTGGGCGCAGCGCTGCGGGGGTCGGTATTGCGGGTGCTTGTGTTGCCGGCCGGGCGGATGCGGCGGCAGCGGCCCGAAGCGTGCGCACGATCTCTGTCGCGGACTGTTCGATGGCAGACTGCCGACCGCTGGCGGGTCTGGCGACGACGCTGACGGCGCCGGCGGCGATCGCCGCCAGGGTCGTTGGCGCTCGCAGGTTCGCCGCCGATGAACAGATCACGATTGGCGTTGGCCGCTCGGCGATCACCCGGCGCAGGAAGGCAATGGCGTCCATGCGCCGGGTCTCGATGTCGAGCAGCAGCACGTCCGGCCAGCGCTTCCTCATCTGGCCAAGGGCGAGCACGGCGTCACAGGTCTCGGTCATGACTTCGCTGGCCGGGTCGCCGGCCAGCGCCTGGGCAAGCAGGCGCCGCAGCGTTGCCGAGTCATCGACGACCAATACCTTGATGCCGCGTTCACTCATCGGGGTCTCGCGTGGCGACGGCGTCCGTGGCCGGGCGCCGCAAAGGCCGGAGTGTATCCTGCTGGCGTGCTCCTGCGGGCGAATCGCCGAGCGCTGCGCGGCTCCGGGCAGCCGGCGCTCGACTGCTCGGCGTCGTCTAGTCCTCGCGTTGCGCTGGCAGCACTTCTGGCAGTTGGGTGTGAGGTTGCCGGGCGATAGCCCTGCGGTGCGCCGCAAACGCTGCCACGCGCGCGATGGCGCGTCGCGCCGCGACGAAATCCGGGCGCGCCGACTGCGCCGCGTGCAGGGCCTTGAGCGCTTGCGGGTAACGCCCCAGGCGGAACAGCAGCAGCCCCAGGTCGTACCACGCGCCGGCCAGGGTCGATCCCCGGCCGCTCGCCGCACGCAGGCACTGCGCCGAAGCCAGCAGGTCGCCAGGCTCGGTGTCCGACCCTGCAACGGAGGCTGCTTCCCGGTCGGCCGCGCCGAAAGCCTGCAGCGCTTCGCTGCGGCGCGCGGTCCGGTAGTAGAGCAGACCGAGAAACTGCAGCGAGACGATGTCGTCGGGGATCGCCTGGAAGATGCTGCGGGCGATCCACTCGGCCTGCGTCAGGTCGCCGCTCTGGTAGAAG
Source organism: Accumulibacter sp. (assembly GCF_029255145.1). Classification (GTDB taxonomy): domain Bacteria; phylum Pseudomonadota; class Gammaproteobacteria; order Burkholderiales; family Rhodocyclaceae; genus Accumulibacter. The sequence continues at coordinate 10,881 of NZ_JAPUVQ010000044.1, read as the reverse complement.
GTGCCGAGAAGGTCGAACAGCGCGTCAATCATTTGTCGGCCATTTTCGCGTCGTGGCGGGTGCCCAAGCTCTCCAGGCGCCGCCACCGGGGTCACCTGGAGCACGTGGCTGGGCGGTGATCAACCGAGATCAACCGAGATCAACCGGCACGAAGATCTTGGCGTCGTCGCGCTCGATCAGCAGCGCAATCGTTCGCCCCGACTTGTCGAGCAGCGCCCGCAGTTGCGCGACGTCCCCGACCGGCTGACCGTTGAGCGACAGGACCACGTCACCGGGCCGTATGCCCGCCTTGGCGGCAGGTCCGCTGACGCTCTCGACCAGCAGGCCAGCGCGCGAGTCGCTTTGCGCCAGCTCCTGCGGCGTCAAGGGACGCAAGGACAGACCGAGGCGCGGATTGGCGCCTTCACCGGACTTGTTGGCCGCCAGCGCGGGGCTCGGAATTTCACCGACCGCCAGCGCGATCTCGCGGCTGCCGCCTTTACGCCAGACCTGCAGCGTGATCCGGGTGCCGGGCTTGAGCGCCGCGATCAGTGGCGGCAGTTCGGACGAGCTGGCGATCGCGGTATCGTTCAGCTTCAGGATGACGTCGCCTGGCTCGAGGCCGGCGGCCGCCGCCGGGCTGCCTTTTTCGACCGAGCTGACCAGCGCGCCGGCCGAACCCTTCAGGCCGAACGATTCGGCCAGCGATTGCGACACTTCCTGAATGGTCACCCCCATCCGGCCGTGGCTGACCTTGCCGTGCTGCAGCAACTGCTCCTCGATGTTCATCGCGACGTCGATCGGGATCGCAAAGGAGACGCCCTGATAGCCGCCGTTGCGGCTGTAGATCTGCGAGTTGATGCCGATCACTTCGCCATCCAGATTGATCAGCGGTCCGCCCGAGTTGCCGGGGTTGACCGCGACGTCGGTCTGGATGAACGGCACGTAGCTGTCGCTGGCCAGCGAGCGCCCTTTCGCCGAGACGATGCCGGCGGTGACGCTGTTCTCGAAGCCGAACGGCGAGCCGATGGCAACCACCCATTCGCCGACCCGGGCGCTGCCCGGATTGCCCAGCCGCACGACGGGCAGATTGCTGGCGTCGATGCGCAGCACGGCGATGTCGGTCAGCTTGTCGATGCCGACCACCTTGGCCTTGAATTCGCGCTTGTCGGTCAGCTTGACGGTGACTTCGTCGGCGCCGCTGACGACGTGCGCGTTGGTCAGGATCACCCCGTCGGCGCGGACGATGAAGCCGGAACCCATGCCGCGCGCGGGCGCCCCGTCGTCGGGCAAGGGGATGCCGAAGTGGCGGAAGAGCTCGGGCATGCGATCGTTCCGGTCGCCACCGGAATAGGCCATTTTCGACGGCCCGCTGGCGCTGATGTTGACCACCGCCGGGCCGCTGTGTTCGACGATCGGGGTGAAATCGGGCAATCCGGTGCCGGTCCTGGCCAGCGGTGTGGTGACGGGCGCGCTGACCGCGTCGGCGGGATTGATCACCTGCCCGCCGAGTCTGGCGTAGCCGGCGCCGACCGCGGCGATCAGTGCCAGGGCCAGTAGACTGCGTTTGAAGGGTATTGCTTGCATGATCGTCTCCTGATTCGTTCCAGACTGGAAGCGCGTGGCTTCCCGTGCGGCGTACGATAGGGGAACGTCACTTAAAGCTGACTTAAGGCGGCGGCGAGCGCTTGAATTGGACGCGGGCGCGCAGACCACCGAGCGTGGCATCGTCGAGCAGCACCGCTGCCCGATGCCGTTCGGCGATGGTCTTGACGATCGCCAGTCCGAGGCCGCTGCCCGGCTGGTCGCTCTGTTCCCGGCGATAGAAGCGGTCGAAGACGCGCTCGCGGTCTTCGGCCGGGATACCCGGGCCGCTGTCGCAGACCTCGATGAAGGTGCCGTCGTCGTTCTCGCCGACCGCGACGTCGACCTTGCCGCCCGCCGGCGTGTAGCGCAGTGCGTTGCCGACCAGGTTGCTGAGCAGGATCTGCAGCGCATCGCGGTCGCCCATGACGACTTCGCCGCCGGCTGGCGTCGCGCCGAGATCGACCGACCGGGCTTCGGCCAGCGGCAGCTGCTCGGCGATCACCGTTGCCGCGAGGTCGGCAAGGTTTACCGGCTCGCTTCCCATCTCGCCGCCGCCCGGTTCCTGGCGGGCCAGGGTCAGCAGTTGCTGCACCGAATGCGTCGCGCGCCGCAGTCCGCCCTTCAATTCGGCAAAGGCGTCGGAGCGTGCCGCCGGGTCGGTGGCGCGCTCGGCCAGTTGTACCTGCAGGTGCAGCGCGGCCAGCGGCGTGCGCAGTTCGTGCGCGGCATCGGCAATGAACTCGCGCTGCGCCTGCAGCGCCCGCTGGAGGCGGTCGAGCAGATCGTTGAGCGCCAGCACCAGCGGCACCACTTCGGCCGGTACCCGATTTTCCGGCAAGGGGTCCAGCGCCACCGCGGTGCGCGTGGTCACCGCCCGGGCGACGGCGTCCAGCGGTCGCAGGCCGCGCCCGACGACCACCCAGATCAGTATCCCGAGCATCGGCAGCAGCAGCAGGAAGGGGGCGACGGTGCGCAAGGCGGCGGCCAGCGCCAACCGGTCGCGCGAGTGCATCGGCTGCGCCACCTGGATCGTCTGGCCGCCCTGCTGCAGGCCGAACACCCGCCACTTGCCGCGCGCCGTATCGACCGTTGCGAAACCGAGCGGCGTCTTCTCCGGGAGCCCCTTGCGCGGGTGCGAGAGGTAGAGCCGGGTGCCGTCCGGGCGCCAGACCTGGATCGAGAAATCCTGTGCTTCGTCGTCGAAGGCGAAGTCGTGCTGCCGACCACTCGGGAAGACCTGATCGCGAAACGACAAGGCCAACTGGCGTAGCTGGTAGTCGAACATCGCGTCGGCCTCGTCGCGTGCCGTCCGGTAGGTCGCCAGCGCGCCAAGCAGGGTAGTGAGGATGATCACTGACAGCAGGGTCAGCAATAACTGGCGGCGGATCGAGTTCATCGGGCCGGCGGTACCAGGTAACCGACGCCGCGGATGTTTCTGATCCGCTCCGCTCCCAGTTTTCGCCGCAAGGCGTGGATGTAGACCTCGACGGCGTTGCTTTCGATTTCCTCGCCCCAGCCGTACAGCCGTTCTTCGAGTTTGGCGCGCGACAGTGGCGCTCCGGCTTCTTCGAGCAGCGCCCGCAGCAGCGCGAACTCGCGTGCCGAGAGCGGTACCGGCTTGCCGTTCTGGGTCAGCTCATGGGTCGCCGGATTCATCCGCAAGTCGCCGTGCTCAATGATCGGGGTGGCGCGGCCGGCGTGCCGCCGCATCAGCGCGCGCATGCGAGCAGCAAGTTCGTCGAGGTCGAAGGGTTTCAGCAGGTAGTCGTCGGCGCCGGTGTCCAGGCCCTTGATCCGGTCGGCGATCGCATCGCGGGCGGTGATCACCAGCACCGGAATGCTGTTGGCGGAACTGCGCAGCCGGGCGAGGACCTCGAGACCGGACTTGCCGGGCAGGCCGAGGTCAAGCAGCAGCAGTTCGTAGGGTGCCGCCGCCAGGGCCAGTTCGGCTGCCCTTCCATCGCGCACCCAGTCGACCGTGTAGCCATCCTGCCGCAGGCCCTGTTGAACGCTCTTGCCGATCATCGGGTCGTCTTCGACCAGTAATACACGCATCGTCGTCTGCTGAAGGGAAAGGATCGCCACGCGGTCGGGAGCAACACGCCGCCCCTGCCGGCAGGGGAGTCGCGGTAGGTTAAGTGTGCGGACAAGCCGCTGTCAATCAGCCGTCGACCACTCCCAGCGAACGGCAATCAAACCGTGTCGTCGCGCTGCCAGGAGCGCGCTGCTGCGGACGCTCCGCCTGCCACCATGATCGCGGCACGCTGGGCAAGTACTCCCGCCTGGTGTAGGGTAGGCGTTCACTTCGAACGTTTCCTGCAAACTGGAGGAGAGAAGCGTATGGCCATGTTCGTCATCGAACGTAATTTCGCCGAGCGGATGCAACTCACCAGCGACGCCGCGCGTTTGATCTCCGAAGTGAACGACGCCAGCGGCGTGCATTGGTTGTTCTCATTCCTGTCGGCCGACCAGAAGAAGACCTATTGCCTTTACGAGGCGCCCAACGCCGACGCGATCCGTGCCGCCGCGCGGCTCGCCCAACTCCCGGCCGACGTGATCGTCGAGGTCACCGAACTGCGGCCGGAAGCGTTCACCTGAGCGCCGTGCACGTCGGGGACGCGAGTCGCCGCCGTCCAGGCGGGAAGCGATGGCGGGGAGCGAAGCGCTGCCCGCAGGGCTGACCGGCATGAAACCGGAACCCGAACGTATGTTCATCGGTCGGCAGCGGGAGATCGACGCGCTGTATTCGGCGCTGGAATCGGCGATTGCCGGGCAGCCGCGGGTGGTACTGCTCGCCGGCGAGCCAGGAATCGGCAAGACCCGCACCGCGCAGGAAATTGCCGCGCACGCTGGCCGTCGCGAGGTGCTGGCACTGTGGGGGCGCTGTCCGGAAGATTCGGGCGCGCCGCCCTACTGGCCGTGGCTGCAGCTGTTTCGGCGTTACGTCGCACTGCACGGTCGGCAAGTGTTGGCCGAGACCAGTGGTCCGGCAGCGGCGCATCTTGCAGCGCTGGATCCGGAACTGGCGGGTCGGCTGCCCGACTGCGCGCCACTTCCTGTCGAGAGCGACCCGGCCAGATCCCGCTTTCGCTTGTTCGATGCGGTCGCCGGTTTCTGGCGACGTGCCGCCGCGCGGCAGCCGCTGTTGCTGGTGACCGACGACCTGCATCGCGCCGACGTGCCGTCCTTGCGGCTGCTCGAGTTCGTGATGGCCAACGTTGACGGCAGTCGCCTGATGGTCCTAGGCACCTACCGCGACGCGGAAGTGAGTCGTCAGCACCCCCTGTCCGATACGCTTGCCGAACTGCACCGGAATGCCTCCGTGCAACGCTTTCTGCTGGGTGGCTTCAGCCTCGCCGAGACCACCTGCTTCGTCGCCTCGGTGGCCGGGGCCGCCTCGCCCGAACTGGCTGCGGCCTTGCACGACCAGACGGCGGGCCATCCGCTGTTCCTGGCGGAACTGGCGCGCGACCTTCGGCAGGCCAGCGGCAGCGGTGCGGCGAAGCCCGGGAGCGGTTGGAGTGTCGTACCGCGGGGGGTGCGCGAAGTCATCGGCGCGCGCGTGAACCGCCTGACGCCGCGCTGCGTCGAAGTTCTGCAGACTGCTGCGGTCTTCGGTCGCGAGTTCAGTTCCGAGCTGCTCTGCCGGGTGCTTGGTGCGGTCAGCGAGGACGCGGTCATGGCGACTATTGAAGAGGCTCGGACGGCCAGCCTGATCGACCAGTCGGCGGAATCTGGCAGCTACCAGTTTGCGCACGCGCTGGTGCGCGACGCCTTGTACGACGAACTGCCCGCCAGGCGGCGAGCGGCGCTGCACCAGCAGGTCGGCGCGGCGTTCGAGGCGCACTATCAGGGCGACCTGAGTGCTTGCTGGTCCGCCCTGGCGCATCACTATCACGCCGCCGGACCGGCCGGCGATGCAGCCAAGGCCATCGAATACGCCAGCCGCGCTGCCGAGCGGGCGCAAGCGATGCACGCGCACGAGGAGGCCGCGCGCCACTACCTGCGCGCCTGCAGCGCGCTGCCGGCGGGTCCCGGTACGGATGCACAACGATGCCGGCTGCTGCTCGGACTGGGTTACGCGCAGAACAGCGCCGGGGCGAGCGCGCTGGCAATGGCCACCTTCGGCGACGCTGCTGCCTGCGCCCGGCGTCTGGGCGATTCTTCCTTGCTGACGCACGCGGCGATTGGCGTTGCCGACGCGCAGTGGCGCCTCGGCGTCGACGGCTCGCAGGCGGTGCTGCTGATCCGCGAGGCGCTGGCGCAGCTGGCGCCAGCGGAGAGCCTGGCACGAAGCTCCCTGCTGAGCGCCTTGTGCCAGGCCTTGCTGTTCGCCAATCAGCCGGCTGAAGCCGAGACGACATTCCGTGAGGCGGTCGCCATCGCCCGCCAGCTTGGCGATTCACTGGTGCTGTTCAGGGCGTTGTGCGCCATCCTGCCCGGGCGCTGGTACCCCGAACAGTTGGCGCTGCGCATCGACGCTGCACGCGAGGCGGTCGAACTCGCTGGCCATGCCGGTCACCCGAGTCACCAGTCTGCCTACCTCTCCGGCTGGCACGTCGGGGACCTGATGGAGATCGGCGACACGGTTGCGGCGACGACCACCGCGCGCTTTCATCTGAGTACCGCGGAGCGCCAGCGTGAGCCTTTCAACGAGGCTGCGGCGCTGGCCGCGCTGTCGATGATCGCCACCCACGAAGGCCGTTTTGCCGATGCCGAGCCGCTGGCGGTGCAGGCGCTGCGTTGTGGCACGCGTTTCGATCGTGCCAACGCGGCTGGCATTTTTGGCGTTCAGATGTTCACCTTGCGGCGCCATCAGGGCCGCTTGCGCGAACTGGCACCGGTGCTCAAGCAGTTTCGCGACCAGGACTCGCGCGGCGCGACCTGGCGCCCGGGCCTGGCGATTCTGCACTGCGAACTCGGTTCGCACGACGAAGCGCAAGAAATCTTCGAGACCCTCGCGGTCAGCCGCTTTGCCGGCCTGGCGCACGATGCGATCCGTATCGCGAGCATCGCCTATCTCGCCGAGGTGTGCGTCTGGCTGGACGACAGCGAGCGCGCACCCACCCTTTACGAACTGCTCGCGCCCCATGCCGGGCGCAATATCGTATTCGGCGCGCACACGGCATCCTTCGGCGCCGCCGACCGCCTGCTCGGGATGCTGGCGACGACGCTTGAGCGCTGGGACGTGGCGCGCGCCCATTTCGAGCAGGCAGTTGTTTTCGACCAGCAGACCGGCGGTCGGCCCTGGCTGGTGCATTCGCGCTGCGCGTTCGCCACGATGCTGATCCGCAGGGCGCTTGGCGACGACCTTGAGCGCGCGCAGCCGCTGCTCGATGCGGCCCTCGACGAGGCTCGAAAACTGGGCATGCGGGGCCTCGAGGAAACGCTCGTCGCTTTGCAACGGCAAGCGGCAGCGGGCGACGCGCGGGCGGCGCCGGTGGCCGGCTTGTCCAGCCGCGAGGTGCAGGTACTGAGGCTGGTGGCGGCCGGCAAGACCAATCAGGAAATAGCCACGGCGTTGTTTCGCAGTCCGAACACGGTCGCCAGCCATGTGCGCAACATCCTCGGCAAGACGCAGGCGGCAAATCGGGCCGAAGCGTCGGCTTTCGCCGTTCGGCACGGGCTGATGGCGCCGAAATAGTCAGTTCTGACGATTGCCGGGAGTGCCGTCGACGCCGCAGACTGCCCTGAGGCAAGTGCGGCTCTCCGGCCGCCGCGCGACGCCTTTTGACTCCACGCCGGGCAGCGTGGGCGGTGAGCCGCCCTTGCTGCTGCCCGTGCGACGCCGTCCAGACCTTTCGAGGAGTAGCGACCATGACCATCGAACTGAAAGCCGCCGACGGCGGCACGGTGCAGGTCTCACCCGAGATCCTGCAGGCATTCAAGGCTGGCTTCGCAGGGTCGGTCATCGGCCCCGACGACGATGGGTACGAGCCGGCACGCACAGTCTGGAACGCCATGATCGATCGTCGTCCCGGCCTGATCGTCCGTTGCTCGGGCACCGCCGACGTCGTGCGGGCGGTACGTTTCGCCAGCCAGCACCACTTCCTGCTCTCGGTCCGCGGCGGTGGCCACAACATCGCCGGGCTGGCGGTGTGTGAAGGCGGTCTGATGATCGACCTGTCGCCGATGACCGGCGTCTGGGTGGATCCGGCGGCGCGTACGGCACGGGCGCAGGCCGGATGTACGCTTGGCGACGTCGACCGCGAGACGCAACTGCATGGCCTCGCGGCGGTGCTCGGCTTCGTCTCGGCCACCGGCATCGCTGGCCTGACCGTCGGCGGCGGCTTTGGCTACCTGACGCGTCGGCACGGCTGGACTTGCGACACCGTGCTATCGATGGAGGTGGTGACCGCCGCCGGCGAGCCGGTGCGCGCCGCGGCCGACGAGAACGCCGATCTGTTCTGGGCGCTGCGCGGCGGCGGCGGCAACTTCGGCATCGTCACCTCCTTCGAGTACCGTCTCTTCCCGGTCGGTCCGGAGATCCTCGGCGGCGCCATTGCCTGGCGCGCCGAGGATGCCAGCGAGGTCCTCGACTTCTATCGCCAATTCACCGCCGCGACGCCGCGCGAGACCACCTGCGTCGCGGTGCTGCGCGTCGCCCCGCCGGCACCGTGGTTGCCCAGGGAGATCCATGGCCAGCCGATCGTCGCCATCTTCGTCTGCCACAGCGGCGGCATCGAGGAGGGCGAGGAGATCGTCGCGCCCTTGCGTGCCTTCGGTAAGCCGGTGGCCGACATCGTCACCCGCCGTCCGTACACCCAGATGCAGAGCCTGCTCGACGCGACGCAGCCGAAGGGCAGGCGCTACTACTGGAAGTCGCACTACCTGCCGGGGGTCGATGCCAAGGCCATCGAGGTGCTGATCGAGCACGCGGCACGGATAGTTTCGCCGCACTCGGCCATCCTGCTGTTCCAGCTGGATGGCGCGCTTGGCGAACTGCCCGCCGAGCACTCGCCGGCCGGCAACCGCGACGCCGCCCTGGTGCTCAACGTCGCCGGGTCGTGGGAGAACGCCGCCGACGACGCCGCCAACATGCGCTGGGCGCGTGCTTGCTTCGAGGCCATGCAGGCGTTCTCGACCGGGGGCGCGTACATCAACTTCCTCACCGAAGAAGAGGGCGCCGAGCGCATCGCGGCGGCCTACGGCAAGACCAACCTCAAGCGGCTGGCCGAGCTGAAGAAGCGCTTCGACCCTGACAGGCTCTTCCATCACACCAAGAACATCGACGGCTGACGGTCCTCGGGGGTGTCGACCATCGCCTTCGCTGGTCTGGAAACAGGCGAGTCTGTCGTCAGGCTGTTTCGGCATGGCGAACCAGGGCAGGCGCTGATCGTGAGGGAAAAATAGTCGGTTCCGGTGATGTGCAGCGGCTCGGGGACGCGTACGGTGGAGTTGTCGGCATGACGCAATCCCGCGCTGCCACGCACCGAAGCTCAAGGAGCAATCATGGAAAACGCATTGAACGTCTCAGGCACGTACTTCGAGAGTTGCAACTGTTTCGCACCGTGCAGTTGCGTCTGCCTCAGCGCACCAACGGAGGGAGATTGCGCCGCGCTCATTGCCTGGCATATCGACCAGGGCGCGCTCGGCGCGGTCAAGCTGGACGGGCTGAATGTCGTTCTCTTCGCACACGCGCCTGGCCACATGATGGAGACCAAATGGCGGGTGGCGCTGTATCTGGATCAGCGCGCGACGTCGGTGCAGCAGGAGGCCCTTGGGCAGGTCTTCTCGGGTCAGGCCGGTGGGCCGTTGGCGGCCCTGGCGCCGCTGATCGGTGAAGTCATGGGGGTGAGCACCGCGGCTATCGAATACGTCGCCGACGGCAAGCGTCGCAGTCTGAGCATCGCCGGCATCGCGGAAGCCGAGATCGAAGCCATTCCCGGCCAGGGCGGCGGCGACGTAACGATCGAGCGGCACCCGTTCACGCCAGTGCCCGGATTTCCTGCGGTGGTGGCCAAGTCCAGCCGCTTTCGTTACGCCGATCACGGCTATCAGCGCGAGGTCTCTGATCGCAACGGCTTCTACTCACCGTTCCGGTACACCAGCTGATGCCTGCCTTGATCGACGTCACGGGCCGTCCAGGCGGCCGCTCCGGGCAGCGTCGGCACGGTGGGCAGCGTTTGCCCGTCCTGCTCGGGCTGGCCGGGGTGATCGCCCTGGCCTGGACATACCTGCTGTACATGGCTTGGGGCATGGCGCATATGGACGTCGGCATCGAGATGTTGTTGATGCCGCGGATGACCGATTGGGGCGCCGTGGACCTGGCGCTGGTCTTCCTGATGTGGGTGGTGATGATGGTCGCCATGATGCTGCCGACGGCGCTGCCGATGGTGTCCGCCTTCGCGTCGTGCTCGCGACCGTCTGCGGAGCAGCCCCGCGCCTGGTCCGTGGTGGCCTTCGTTATCGGCTATGTGCTGGTGTGGGCCGGCTTCAGTCTGCTCGCCACGCTGCTTCAATGGGGACTGCTCGAGGCCCGCTGGATCTCGCCGATGATGGAGGTGCGCGGTCCCGGATTCGGCGGCACCTTGCTGCTTGCCGCCGGAATTTTTCAGTTTACGCCGCTCAAGCACGCCTGCCTGTCGGCCTGCCGCTCGCCACTCTCGTTCCTGATGACCGAGTGGCGCCCGGGTAACGCTGGCGCGCTGATCATTGGCCTGCGGCACGGCGTGTTGTGCACCGCGTGCTGCTGGCTGCTGATGGCGTTGCTGTTCGTTCTCGGCGTGATGAACGTGGTCTGGATTGCCGCGCTGACCGTTTTCGTCCTGATCGAAAAGACCTGGTCCGGCGCGCGCTGGCTGACTCCCGCTGGTGGTGCGCTGCTGATCGCCTGGGGCGCGATACTCATTGGCGGTGCGCTTTCAGCGGGGTGAGAGCTTGGCGGGGCGTAGTGCTCGCATTGAGCCTTGAAAGCTGGAGCTCTGCTGCGAGAGCGTGGTCGTGCTAGAGCGCGTTGACGTTCCGCCTGTCCCTGGAATGCCATTGTCAACAAATGGACTCAAAAATCGTTCACCATCAATCACTTACAAAGGGGCTGTTCACAGAGGTTGATTTATGGTCATATCCTGGCTTTTGGGCAGAGTCAGGATGGCACGAATGTGGTTGAGGGACGATCAGTTTTCGCGGATCGAAGCGCTGTTGCCTGGTAAGAAGGAGTATTTTCCATTTCAGGTATGAGCCTGAAGGAGGGAAGATCTCGGGGAGGTAGCGAGGCGGGCTGATGGTTTAGAGGGGTAGTGTAACGGGATTGGATTTCCGGTGGCGGATGAGGTTGGCGGGTTGGCTTTGTGGTGTTCTGGAAAGCTTTTATCG
>NZ_JAPUVQ010000043.1:0-13870 GCF_029255145.1 Accumulibacter sp. | reverse complement strand
TTAACAGCGTTATTTTAAGAACAGCCAGAGTCTCCCTCAATCTTCATCGCCCAAGTCTGCCAATCCTCGTGCGCCAACCTACGCCAACAGCCCCCTTGCGTGGGTTTGAAATGAGAACTGCTGTGGTTTTCCTATGTGTTTGTCGCTGGCTCGAAAATTGCTCAGCCGCTTCTGCCGGCGGGTTCCCCTTGCCATAGCCAAAACGGTCTATAAAGCCCCGCCAACAACTTAGGAGAGTTCAGATGAAGCGGCATCTACTTGGGTTTCTCGTATCGACGGCGTTTATGGTGCAAGCCGGTCCGGCATCGGCAAACCTGCTGACCAACGGTTCTCTCACGGGGCCGATTGCCAACGGTGGTGTACCTTCAGGCTGGGTGGTCGTGTCCCCCAGCCCCGATACGATGGACGAAAACAACAACGTCGGCGTTCCCTTGCCGGGGGCACCGTTCGCGATTACTCCTTCCGGGCCTTCGCCAGACGGCGGGACATGGGTAGGATTTGCCCGTGATGGCGGCTTCATCGAATCTTTCGGGCAGACCGTTGGCGGCCTTGTGATTGGGCAGAGCTACCAACTTTCCTGGTACGTCGGCAATTTCGGCACATCCTGCTGCGGCGTTTACGATGATCCGAATCGCGTCGAAGCCCTGCTGGACGGGGTGTCCGCCGGATTGGGGAGCACGATAGCGCTCGGCTCGGGCTGGACGTACGAATCCATCGCGATTGTCGCCACCGCAACCACCCAGCTTCTGTCCTTCCAGCTTGGCAACACCGACCGGTCATACTTCTCTCTCGATGGGATAGACTTGGTCGCTGCCCAGGCAGTGCCTGAACCAGCTACTCTTGCGTTGCTCACTCTTTGCCTGGCAGGGCTAGGTTTCACGCGTAAATTCAAAGCCTGAAAAGGGTGGCACTGGTCGCGCGCGCAACTCGTTCGCGAACCGCGGAAGATGTTGTTGCCGCAACGAAGGGCAGGGGGGTCAGGCGGTGCGGCCTTGGGGGCTCCCGCCCTTCAAATCCGGGCATCGATCGCTCTCGGCGCGACCAGTAAAATACGGTTCTCACGATATGACAGCAGCAGCACAACGAGCAGCGGGATCACTTGGGAAACCCCGGCGGCGCAAGGCATTGTGCCGGTTCGCGCCGCTTGGCGCAGTCCGTAGAAAGCCCATTTCAGAATCTTGGAACGGTGCCGGACAGCTCGCGCAACCGAACTCTTTGCGCTTTGTAATCAGGGCACAAACGCTCCACGTGACGCCAGAAAGCAGCGCTGTGGTTCATCTCGCGCAGATGCGCCACTTCGTGCGCCACCACGTAGTCGACCACTGCCAGGGGGAAATGGAGCAGCCGCCAGTTCAGGCGAATGCCGCTGCGTGGGCTGCAGCTTCCCCAGCGGGTGCGGGCCGACGACAGCGACAGCCGCGGCGGCGCGACCCCGAGTTGCGCCGCGTACTGGGCAAGACGCTCGTCGAAGAGTGTGCGAGCCTTGTCGCGCAGCGCCCGTTCCAGCAGCCGTGACGCGTCCGCTGGCGAGCGCAGGCAAAGGGTGAGCGTTGGCTGCTCGGTAAGCAGGTTCCAGACGCAGCGGCTGGCGCCTGACGCCAGACGGACCCGCAGCACTGTGCCAAGCAGCGGCAGTTCGACGCCGTCGCTTATCTGCAGCAGCTCGGGAGGGCGGCGGGTGGACCATTCGTCGAGTTTTTTTCCGATCCATTCGCCGTGTTCGACGAGCAGTGCCTCGACTTCGCGCAAGGTGGCGCGGGCTGGCGCGCCGACGCGCAGGCCGCGCTGATCGATCGACAGGCCGATGGTTCGACGCCTTGCGCGGCGCAAGACGTAGGCGACCGTGCGCTCGCCGATGGCGATGGTTCGCGACGTTTCGCCGGTCGCTGCTGGCCGATCGGCGGAACCGGCCTGCTCAAACAGCGGGGGCATCGGCGGGCGCCGCCGGGTAGCGGTGTGGCGAGAGGCGGCGCATTTCGCCCTCGATCCAGGCGGATGCCAGGGCGTTGATCCTGGCCGCCGACTTGTCGGCCGGGTCGATCGGCGGTCCGATACTGACGGTGATCATTCCGGGCAGGATGCGGAAGGCGTTTCGTCCCCAGATTTCGCCGGCGTCGTGCGCCACCGGCACCACCCGCGTGCCGGCGCGAACGGCCAGGTGCGCGCCACCCGGCTTGTAGCGACAGGTCTGACCGGGTGCGACGCGGGTTCCTTCGGGGAAGACCACCACCCAATAGCCGGCGGCAAGGCGCTCGCGCCCCTGCTCGAAGACCTGCTTGAGGGCATCCTTGGCAGCCGCACGATCGATCGAGATCATCTTCAGCGCGGCCAGCCCCCAGCCGAAAAAAGGCAGCCGCAGCAACTCCTTCTTGAGCACGAAGACCAGCGGCGGAAAGACCTCCTGCAGGCCGACCGTTTCCCACGCCGACTGGTGCTTGGCGAGCACCACCGACGGCTCGGCGGGGATGTTCTCGCGGCCGATCACCCGGTAGCGGATGCCGAGCACGGCATGGCAGAGGGCCATGAAGCCGGCTCGCCAGAGCGCGATGACCCGGTAGCGGACGCCGATCGGGAAGATCACCGCCAGCGAGACGAGGACCCCGAAAGGGATCGTCCACACACTGACCAGCAACAGGAACAGCGTCGAGCGAAGCGCGACCATCACGACTGCATGATGTGTTGGGCGGCGGCCGCGAGATCGGGGAAAACCAGCGTCCCCTTTGGCAGGCCGCCGGCCTCGACGGTCTGTGTTCCCTGGCCGGTGAGGACCAGCAGCGGCTGGGCGCCGACCGCGGCGGCGGCGAGCAGGTCGCGCAGCGTGTCGCCGACCGCCGGCACGCCCGCCAGGTCGACGTTGAAGCAGCTGGCGATGCGCTCGAACATGCCGGTCCTGGGCTTGCGGCACATGCAGTGCGCGTCGACCGGGTGTGGACAGTAGAAGATCGCGTCGATGCGCCCGCCGGCACCCTGCACCGCGCGGTGCATCTTGTCGTGGATGGCATTCAGCATGTCCATGTCGAACAGGCCGCGACCGACGCCGGACTGGTTGGTGGCGAGCACCACGCGGTAGCCGGCCTGATTGAGGCGGGCGATCGCGTCGAGGCTGCCGGGGATCGGCCGCCACTCGGCCGGCGACTTGATGAATTGCTTCGAGTCGTAGTTGATGACGCCGTCGCGGTCGAGGATGACGAGTTTCATACGGCCAGCTTTGCGATGTCGGCGACGGCGTTGAGCTGCCGCGACAGGACATTGAGGAGGCCCAGTCGATTGCCACGCAGCAGCGGTTCGGGGACGTTGACCATCACCTCCTCGAAGAAGCGGTCGACCTCGCCGCGCACCGACGCCAGGACCTGCAGCGCGGCGGCGTAGTCCTCGTTGGCGACGTGCGCGGTGACCAGCGGCGCGATCAGCAGCACCCGCTGGAACAGCGCCTTCTCGGCGTCCTCTTCGAGCAGCGCGATGTCGGGTTCGGGCAGGTCTGCTTCGGCCTTCTTCAGGATGTTGCCGATCCGCTTGTTGGCGGCGGCCAGCGCCAGCGCTTCGGGCAGCTTCTGGAACTCGGCCACCGCCGCCAGCCGGGCGGGAACCCGGTCGATGCGCGTCGGCTGCTGGGCGAGCACCGCCTCGATCACGTCGATCGAATGGCCGGCGTCTCTGAGCATCCCGCGCAGACGGTCGAGGATGAATACCAGCAAGGGCTGGTCGACCGCCGCCAGCTCGATTCCCTGCGCGTTCAGGGCGTTCCTGGCGTCGCCGATCAACTCGGCCAGGTCGAGCGGCAGCGGCGTTTCCATCAGGATCCGCAGCACCCCCAGCGCCGCCCGGCGCAGGCCGAAGGGGTCCCGGTCACCGGTCGGCAGTTGTCCGATCCCGAAGAAGCCGACCAGCGCGTCGAGCTTGTCGGCCAGCGCGGCGGCACAGGCGATGTTTCCCTGCGGCAGCGCGTCGCCGGCAAAGCGCGGGCGGTAGTGCTGCTCGACGGCGTCGGCAAGCTCGGAGGGGTTGCCTTCGTGCAGCAGGTAGTAGCGGCCCATGATCCCCTGCAATTCGGGGAACTCGCCGACCATGTCGGTCAGCAGGTCGACCTTGGCCAGCAGCCCGACGTCTTCGGCCAGCTTTCCGTCGGCGCCGAGCATCTCGGCGATGCCGCGCGCGATGCGGCCCAGCCGTTGCGCCCGGTCGCCCAGCGACCCCAGCTTATTGTGGTAGACCACCGCGCTGAGGCGCAGGGCACGGCTGGCGAAGCCGTTCTTGCGGTCCTGGTTGTAGAAGAAGCGGGCGTCGGACAGGCGCGGGCGAACGACGCGTTCGTTGCCGCGGATGATCTGGCCCGGATCGTCGACCTGCATGTTGGCGACGATCAGGAACTTGTTCAACAGCTTGCCGCCGGCGTCGAGCAGCGGGAAGTACTTCTGGTTCTGCTGCATGGTCAGGATCAGGCACTCCTGCGGCACTTCGAGGTATTCGGCCTCGAACTCGCCGGTATAGACCGCCGGCCATTCGACCAGCGCGGTGACTTCGTCGAGCAGGCCGTCGGCCGGGTTGATGCGCGCCCCGAGCTGGCCGGCGGCGGCATCGAGCTGCGCGGCGATCGTCGCCCGTCTTGCCGCGAACGAAGCGATGACCTTCGCCGCGGCCAGTTTTTCAGCGTATTCGGCGGGCCTGCCGACGACTATTTCAGCCGCCGACAGGAAGCGATGGCCGCGGGTGATCCGGCCGCTGCGCAGGCCCAGCACTTCGCCGGGGACGACCCGCTCGCCGTGCAGCAGGATCAGGCCATGCACCGGGCGGACGAACTGGTGTTCCGAATCGCCCCAGCGCATCACCTTCGGGATCGGCAGCTTCCTGAGCGCCTGCGCGACGATTTCGGCCAGATGGACGTCGAGTTCCTCGCCCGCCTGCTGGCGGCGGGCGACGAAGTACTCGCCCTTGCCGTCGGCGACCCGCTGCAGTTGTTCGATGCTCACCGCCGCCGAGCGCATGAAGCCCTGCAGCGCGCTGGTCGGATTGCCGCTGGCGTCGAGCGCGCCGGCGACCGCCGGTCCCTTGCGCTCCAGCACGCGGTCGGGCTGTCGGCCGGCGACGCCAGTAATCGTCAGCGCCAGCCGGCGCGGCGTCGCGTACGGTGTGCAGACGCTGTCTCCGGCGGTGAACTGCTGCGCCTTGAGGGCGCTGAAAACGGCGTCGGCGAAGGATTCGGAGAGCAGCCAGAGTGATTTCGGCGGCAGCTCTTCGGTGCGCAGCTCGATCAGGACGGTGTCGTTCATGTCATTGCCCCACGCGGCCGGCGCTGGCCTTGCACATCGGGAAACCGAGGGCCTGGCGGGAATCGTGATACGCCTGCGCGACTTCGCGCGCCAGGGCACGGACGCGGCCAATATAGGCGGCCCGTTCGGTGACCGAGATGGCGCCGCGCGCGTCCAGCAGATTGAAGGTATGCGAACACTTCATCACCATTTCGTAGCCCGGCAGCGCCAGGCCGGCGGCGATCAGGCGCCGGGCTTCGGATTCGTGCTCGCCAAAGTGGCGGAACAGCAGCTCGACGTTGGCCTGCTCGAAGTTGTACGTCGACTGTTCGACCTCGTTCTGGTGAAAGACGTCGCCGTAGGTCACGCGGTAGCCCGCTCCTTCTGCCCAGACCAGGTCGAAGACGTTCTCCACGCCTTGCAGGTACATCGCCAGCCGTTCGAGGCCGTAGGTGATTTCGCCGAGCACCGGCCGGCAGGGCAGCGACCCGACCTCCTGGAAATAGGTGAACTGGGTCACCTCCATGCCGTCCAGCCACACCTCCCAGCCGAGCCCCCAGGCGCCCAGCGTCGGGCTTTCCCAGTCGTCCTCGACGAAGCGGATGTCGTGCCGCGCGGTATCGATGCCGAGTGCGCGCAGCGAATCGAGATAGAGGTCCTGGATGTTGGCCGGCGAGGGCTTGAGCACCACCTGGTACTGGTAGTAGTGCTGCAGGCGGTTCGGGTTGTCGCCGTAGCGGCCATCCTTGGGGCGGCGCGACGGCTGCACGTAGGCGGCGTTCCACGGTTCCGGGCCGATCGCCCGCAGGAAGGTCGCGGTGTGGAAGGTGCCGGCGCCGACTTCGATGTCATAGGGCTGCAGCAGCGCACAGCCCTGCTTGTCCCAGAACTCCTGGAGACGCAGGATGACTTCCTGAAAGGTGGGCATGGGAGAGTTTCGGATCGCAGCAAAAGACGCGATTTTACTTGGTTTCTGGTCCGACAAGAACCGACTTCAAGCGGCTTGACGGCTTCGTCCGACGCCGGTTGGCGTGCTACCGCGGCCGGCGCGGCCAGCGTCTGCGCAGCACGGCAATCAGCAGCAGCGCGCCAGCGACCACCGGCCAGTTGCCCCAGCGCACATACGGCGTCGCGCCGGTGTGGCCCCGGACGTCGTCGACCAGCGCACCGCGGGTGAATGGCGGCAGGACCGAGCGCACGCGACCGTCGACGTCGACGATCGCGGTCATCCCGGTATTGGTCGCGCGCAGCATCACGCGGCCGGTTTCCAGCGCGCGCATCTGGGCAATCTGCAGGTGCTGCGCCGGCGCCAGCGAGTCGCCGAACCAGGCGACGTTGGAGATATTGACCAGCAGCGTCGCGGCCGGCAGCGCGGTGATGATCTCCTCGCCGAAAGAGTCCTCGTAGCAGATGTTCACCGCCACCCGCTGGCCGTGCAGTTCGAGTGGCGGCTGGTGCGGCGAGCCGGCGGTGAAGTCGGACATCGGGATGTTGGCCATCGCCATGAACCAGGCAAAGCCGGGCGGCACGAACTCGCCAAAGGGAACCAGGTGCCGCTTGCGATAGCGCTGCTGCTCCGACGCGCCGAGCGTCACCGCCGCATTGAAGTACTGCCGGCCCTCGGCGACGGCGATGCCGAGCAGCAACTCGCCGTCCTGCCGCCGCGCCAGCTTCCGCAATTCGTCGAGGTAGTCGGCGGGGATCTGGTCGAGAAACGCCGGCAGCGCCGTTTCGGGAAGGACGGTCAGTTGCGCGGGGTTTTCCTGCGCCAGCCGGTAATAGGTGCGCAGCGAATCGACGAAGCGCTCGGGCCGCCACTTGATCTCCTGCGGCACGTTGCCCTGCAGCAGCGCGACGCGCAGCGGCTCGCCGGTGACCTGCGTCCAGCGCCGCTCGCCGAGCAGTGCGCCGCCAGCCAGCAGCAGCGCGAGCGCCAGCAGCGGCGCCGCCGGCAGCCGGCGCCGCCGGCCGGCCGCGCCTTGCGCTGCCGGCTCGCGCCATTGCCGGGCGCCGGCGAAGATCAGCGCGCCGGTGAGCGCCGACGCCAGCGACACGCCATAGACGCCGAACAGCGGCGCGTAGCCCGCGAGAGGGCTCGGCGGCACTTGCGAATAGCCGGCGGCGAGCCACGGGAAGCCGGTGAACATCCAGGAACGCGCCCACTCGGCGAGCACCCACAGGCTGGCGAAGAGCAGCGTCCGCGGCAGCCAGCCGGCGGCCGCCAGACGAACGAAGAGCGCGCCGGCGAGCGCCGGGAAGATGGTCAGCACGACGCAGAACAGGACCGTCGCCAGCGCCGCCAGCCACGCCGGCATGCCACCGAAGACGCTCAGGCTGACGTAGACCCACGACACGCCGGCCAGGAACAGTCCGAAGGCGAAGGCGGCGCCGAGCAGCGCGCCATGGCGCGCACGCCGCTCGCCGTCGGCCTCGGCGCCGAGCAGCGCGTACAGTCCGCCGAGGGTCAGCCAGTTGACCGGAAACCAGCCGAAGGGCGCGAAAGCGAAAACCCCCGCGGCGCCGAGCAGCAGCGCGCCGCTTACCCGCCAGCGCAGGGAGCTATTGCGGATCGCCGGCATCCGGCGGCCCGGCGACGAGCAGCGTGTAGATCCGCCGGCCGTCGGCGCGCAGGACCTGGAAGTCGGTACCGTCGATGGCGATCGTTTCGTTGAACAGCGGCACCCGGCCGATTTCGCGCAGGATCAGGCCGCCGACGGTGGCGCACCGGTCGTCGCTGAAGCGCGTCCCGAACGCCGCATTGAAGTCGGCGACGGCGGTCTGCGCCTTGACCCGGTAAAGGCCGCTGGGATCGAGCTCGATGTTGCCGCCGGCCTCGTCGAAATCGTATTCATCCTCGATCTCGCCGACGATCTGTTCGAGCACGTCCTCGATGGTGATCAGACCGGCGATGCCGGCGTATTCGTCGATGACCATCGCCATGTGATTGCGCGAGACGCGAAACTCGCGCAGCAAGCCGTCGAGGCGCTTGAATTCGGGAATGAACACCGCCGGCCGCACCCAGTCGCGGAGCGTGAAAGCGTCGTCGCGGTGCACCCGCAGCAGGTCCTTCGCCAGCAGGATGCCGAGAATGGTGTCGCGGTTGCCGTCGATCACCGGAAAGCGCGAGTGCGCCGTCCGGTTCACCTGCGCGATGACCGTGTCGAATGAATCCCTGACGTCGATCACCTCCATCAGCGGGCGTGGCACCATCACTTCATGGGCGGTGATCTGCGAGGCGGCGAGCGCGCCCTCGATGATGCTCAGGGTGTCGGCGTCGAGCAGCTTGCGCTGGTGCGCCGATTGCAGCAGCGCCATCAATTGCGCACGGTCTTCGGGCTCGCGCACCAGCAGCGAAGACAGACGTTCGAGAAAACCGGCGGTGGCGCCGGTCTTGCCGGGGGGAGGGGTAGTGGTGGCCATCGTTGACTTCGAGGGTTGAGGCGTCAGCGGCGACGGGGGCGTGCCACGCGGACAGCTGGCGCCGCTGACGTTTCAGTCCTCCGTCGACGCTTCAGTCGGCAGTCGACCTTTCAGTCAATCGACATCGCGGTACGGGTCGGGGTAGCCGAGAGCCGCCAGGATGCGGCGTTCGAGGCCCTCCATCTCGCTGGCCTGCTGCTCGCCGGCGTCGTGGTCGTAGGCCTGCAGGTGCAGCACGCCATGGACGACCAGGTGCGCGCAATGCGCTTCGAGCGACTTGTCCTGCGCGGCGGCCTCGCGCGCCAGCACCGGCGCGCACAGCACCAGGTCACCGCAGAGCAGCGGTTCCAGGGCGTAGGGGAAAGACAGGACGTTGGTCGCGTCGTCCTGGCTGCGGTACTCGCGGTTCAGTCGCCGGCCCTCGCGCTGGCCGACGAAGCGCACGGTGATCCGGCCGGCGCGCTCGCCGTTGGCGTTGGCGGCGGCGTGCACCCAGGCGCGGATCAGCGCCTTGCGCGGGAGGTCGCGGCGTTTGCCGGCGTACTGCACGCCGACCTCGAGCCGCTCAGTTTTTTTCGGCATGCGGTCTGCTCCCTGCTTTGGCGTCGCGCGCTTCGAGCGCCGCGGTATGCGCTTCGTAGGCCGAGACGATGCGCGCCACCAGCGGGTGGCGGACGACGTCTTCCTTGAGGAACTCGGTGAAGGCGATCCCGCGCACGTCCTTGAGGATCACCCGCGCCTCGATCAGGCCGCTCTTCTGGCCGCGCTGCAGGTCGATCTGGGTGACGTCGCCGGTGACCACCGCCTTGGCGCCGATGCCGATCCGGGTCAGGAACATCTTCATCTGCTCGGGCGTCGTGTTCTGCGCCTCGTCGAGGATGATGAAGGCGTGGTTCAGGGTGCGGCCGCGCATGTACGCCAGCGGCGCAATCTCGATCGAGCCGCGCTCGAACATCTTGCCGACGCGCTCGAAGCCCATCAGGTCGTAGAGCGCATCGTAGAGCGGCCGCAGGTAGGGATCGACCTTCTGCGCCAGGTCGCCCGGCAGGAAGCCCAGGCGCTCGCCGGCCTCGACCGCCGGGCGGGTGAGGACGATGCGCTGCACCAGTTCGCGCTCGAAGGCGTCGACCGCCGAAGCGACCGCCAGGTAGGTCTTGCCGGTGCCGGCCGGGCCGGTGCCGAAGGTGATGTCGTGTTCCTGGATGTGCTTGAGGTATTCGATCTGGCGCGGCGTGCGGCCGTGCAGTTCGGTCTTGCGGGTCATCAGCGCCGGCGAGACGCCGGCCCCGGACGAGACGTTGCGTACCGGCCGGTTGAGGATTTCGATCAGCCCGAGCTGGATTTCGTCGACCGACAGCGCGTCCTTGGCCTGCGCGTAGAAGCGCTGCAGCGCCTCTGACGCGCGGGTGGTCTGCGCGAGCTCGCCGCGCAGCGTGAACCGTTCGCCACGGCGGGCGATCGAGACGTCGAGCGCGGTCTCGATCTGGCGCAGGTTTTCGTCGAGCGCTCCGCACAGGTTGGCCAGGTGCTTGTTGTTGACCGGCGACAGCAGCAACTCGATGGCCCGGCTCTTGGGCGCAAGGGTCTTCCCGTTCATGCCGCCTCGCCGACCAGTTCGCCGCGCAGCGAATGCGGCATCGCCGAGCTGATCCGCACGTCGACGAAACGATTGAGCCAGGGCGCGGGGTCGCTCGCCCCGACGGCGAAGTTGACCACCCGGTTGTTGTCGGTGCGTCCGGCCAGCTCGCTCTGGTTCTTCCGCGAAACGCCCTCGACCAGCACCCGCTGGACGCTGCCGACCATCGCTGCCGATACCGCCTGCGCCAGTTCGTCGATGCGCCGCTGCAGGCGCTGCAGGCGTTCGAGCTTGACCGCCGCCGGCGTCTCGTCGGCGAGGTCGGCGGCCGGGGTGCCGGGACGCGCACTGTAGATGAACGAGAACGACGCGTCGAAGCCGAGGTCGTCGATCAGCTTCATCGTCTTCTCGAAGTCGTCGGCGGTCTCGCCCGGAAAACCGACGATGAAGTCCGACGACAGCGACAGGCCGGGGCGCGCCGCGCGCAGCCGGCGCACCAGGCTCTTGTATTCGAGCGCCGTATAGCCGCGTTTCATCGCCGCCAGCACACGGTCGGAGCCCGACTGCACCGGCAGGTGCAGGTGCGAGACCAGCTTGGGAACGCTGGCATAGACGTCGATCAGCCGCTGCGTCACCTCGCGTGGATGCGAGGTGGTGTAGCGGATCCGCTCGATGCCCGGGATCTCGGCGATGTATTCGATCAGCAGCGCCAGGTCGGCGGTTTCGTCGCCCGGCAGCGCCTGCCCCTTGCCGCTCATCGCACCACGGTAGGCGTTGACGTTCTGGCCGAGCAGGGTCACTTCGCCGACGCCCTGCGCGGCCAGCCCGGCGACTTCGGTCAGCACGTCGTCGAAGGGGCGCGAGACTTCTTCACCACGGGTGTAGGGGACGATGCAGAACGAGCAGAACTTGCTGCAGCCCTCCATGATCGAGACGAAGGCCGCCGCGCCGTCGACGCTCGCCGGCGGCAGATTGTCGAACTTTTCGATCTCCGGGAAAGAAATGTCGACCTGCGGCTTGCCCAGGCGACGGTGATCGGCGATCAGCTGCGGCAGGCGGTGCAGCGTCTGCGGCCCGAAAACGACGTCCACATAAGGCGCACGGGCGACGATCGCCGCGCCCTCCTGGCTCGCCACGCAACCACCGACGCCGATCACCAGGTCGGGTCTGGCGCGCTTCAGCAGCCGCACCCGGCCGAGGTCGTGAAAGACGCGCTCCTGCGCGTTCTCGCGCACCGAGCAGGTGTTGAACAGGATGATGTCGGCGTCGGCGGCGGTGTCGGTCTTGACGATGTCTTCGGAGGCGGCGAGCACGTCGGCCATCTTGTCCGAATCGTACTCGTTCATCTGGCACCCGAAAGTGCGGATGAACAGTTTTTTGGCCATGTTTTGCGTGTTGGGTTTAGCGTGGGCGAGGCGCCGAGGCTTCGCTCGACGTCAGCATCCAGACGCGATTGATCGCGCCCGAAGCGTTGGGGAGATAAAGGACTTCCACCGGACCCTGGATCTGCATCGGCACCACGATCAGGTTTTGCCGGCTGCGGATTTGCGCCGTTGGCGCCAGCGGCCAGCGCTGGTCGTCGATCACGACAAAGCCGTCGCCGGCAGGTGGCAGCATGACCCCCTGCCTGGCTTCCGCCGGCAGCAGGCGGACCATTGCCGTTGGTTCGTTCAGCAGCTGCGGGTCCGGCGCCGGCTCCATCGCCGACTGGGCAATGCTGCTGAGGATCGAGTACAGGAGGGTGACCGGGATGTCCATCGGTGCATTATAGCCACGCTGGCGTGCCGTTGTCAGCTCAACTTGCGGCCAGCGGGAGCTTGGTCAGGCCGGCGCGGCAGCGTTATCCACCGTGTAAATGCCGAAGCGGCTGCGGCCGGCAGGCGCGCCGTGCCGGGCGGGCAGCCGGCTTGAACATTGTCCCGCCGCAGCGGCGCACCAGCGGCGAGGGCGGTCGGCGAGATTGCTGGTAAGCCCACAGCGCAGCAGGCGGGCGTTGTGGAGAAGCGCAAAAGCGTCGTAGAATGGCGGCCTTCGCGGGCGTCGTATAATGGCAATACCCTAGCTTCCCAAGCTAGAGCCGAGGGTTCGATTCCCTTCGCCCGCTCCAACTCCCGCCTGTCCCGCCGCTTTCGCCTGTCCGGGCTGCCCGGCCCATCCGGCCCATCCAGCCCCTCTCGCCGGCTTCGGCGAAATCGATCCGCAGTTCGCGCGCTGCCGGACAAGACCGTCGCCGCGCGCTTCCCGATGCGCTTCCTGCTGGCTCGGCTGCCCGCTCGACGAACTGTACGAGCGAGGTCGTTTGCTCAATCGGCAAGGCTTTACGCTCTTTGCGCCAGCCTTTTGTTCGCTGGCATCGGCGACCGGAACTCAGCGGCGAAGCTTTTTGCCCGAGCAGCGCAGCCACGAAGTGTCCCGGCAAGGCTTTGAACTTCGCGCGCCAGCAAGAAAGCCTTGCCCGCAAGCCTTTGTGCTCGACGCGCAAGGCAGCGAGGCTTGCACTGCGAAGCTTTGATCGTTGCGCGCGAAGTTCAGAACCTCGCGCGCAAGGTCGGGAAGCTTGCGCTTGACTCTTTTTTTCATCCGGATCGAGCCTCGAAGCCTTGCGCGCAAGGCTTCGAGGCTTGCACACCAAGGCTTTCATGCTGGCGGCCAAGGATCACCAGCTTGCTGTCGAAGATCGGAACCTTGCGCCCGCAGCTCCGATCCTTGTGCGCCGAGTGCGGAGGCTTGCGCAGCGCTCAGGCAGCGGCGACCGGGGTCGGCTTCGGTTTGCGGCTGTACCGACCGGCCATCGCCTCCTTCACGGCATCGAGCCCGGCGCCCTTGCCGAAGACCCTGGCCAGCGCGTAACCCTCGAGCGCGGCGCTCAGGATGTCGCTGCCGAGCGCCATTTCGGTGTCGTCGGCCCTGGCAACCAGCTGCCGCAGGCTGGTCAGGTGCGGGCGCAGGAGATCGAGGTTATGCAGATCGCGTTCGGCTTCGGCGAGGTCCAGTTCGGGCGGGATGAGCTGCTTGTTCTGCGCCAGGACGATCAGCGTCTGCCGGCAAAAAGCCTCCGACTTGTCGCCCATCTTGGTCAGGCGGCGCCGCTGGTCAACCGAGAGTTCGATCAGGCCACCGCGTTTCTCTTGCAGCGTGGCGATCGCGGCGGCAATCGCTGCCAGGTCGTCGGGGGTGACATTCAGCGATATCGGGTTCTGGCTCATGAGCATTTTCTCCTTGAAAAAAAAAGAAAACAAATGGCGCGCCGGCAGTATTTCGCTGTCGGAAAGGGCTGGTCAACAGGCCGTTGCGTGGAAAGGCGGCGAGTCCTTGCGGTCGTAAAGCTTGGCCCTGCCGAGGCCGGCTATGGTCGCTCGCCGACCAGTTGCCACGCCGCTCTCGCAGGGGAGAGAGAGCGCGGCGACAAAGGCGGTGATAGACCAGCCGGTGGCCGCGGAGCGTCGGGTCGGGTAGACCCTGCTGCGCTTCGGCGCATCACGCGGGAGCGAGCATCCTGAAAGTGGGTTTAGGTCGTTTTGTGTGGAACGGGCAATAAAGGGGCGAAGGGCGAGGCGGGCAAATGAGTGAGCTTTCCGGCGATGAGGTAGGCCATGGCGATGAAGTTTTCGACGCGGCGATAGCCGCG
>NZ_JAPUVQ010000042.1:0-69732 GCF_029255145.1 Accumulibacter sp. | reverse complement strand
GATCAGTTGAACGACCTGCAGCTTGAAGCTCGGGTCGAACGTCTTGCGTTCTTGGCTCATCAATTGCTCCTCTAAAGGTGGATCATCCACCTATCGAGGTGTCCAGGGAAATTAGACCACGTCATGTCGTCGTGATCCCGACCGAAAGGATGGACCCATGACGCCGTGGCAGGCTGCGCCGCTGGGGACGCACTACAACAGCACCGACGGCGAGGTCTCAGCGGGGCTGGGCGTCACCTACAACCGGGAAAACCCGGACACGAAGGTCAAGAACGGCATCGACCCGCACCTCGGCTGGGCCGCCTCGCAGTTCCTGTCGGCCAACTGGCAGGTTGGGGTGGGTCGGCTACGTGTATCAGCAACTCAGCGGCGACAGCGGCAGCGGCAACAAGGTCGGCGCGTTCAAGTCGCGCGTCGCAGCGCTTGGCCCCGAGATCGGCTACGTGGTCAAGTTCAATGGCCGGGCGGCCTACGCCGGCCTGCGCGGCTACCGGGAGTTCGGGGCACAGAACCGCGTCGAAGGGTATGCGGTCTTCGCTACGCTGAGTATTCCGCTTGGCGATTCCCGCAGGTAGCGATGGTCGTGCAATCGGCTAAGAGCCATTTCCGGCCTAACGGCCGAAGGGCGGCCGGCGCTTCTGGCTGCAGGTTCGGCACAGAGCAGCGCGTTCCCCTTCTGTTTTGTTCTTGGCCTGCGCTTCGATCGCATATAACTCGCCGATCCGACGCACCGCCTCGGCGGCGATCGGGCTGCCAGTCGCCTGGTCGCCCGGCCGGCCGCAGCCAAAGATCACACCGCCCAGCGCTACGAACCCGGTCACCAGGTCCACCCACTCCCGCAGCCGGAAGTACCGAACTGCGAGCGCCCCCCGTCGCTACCCCTCCGACCACCTTGAACGCCGCGGCCCGGCGAACCACTACCGGTTGGTTCTGGCACGACGATTCTCCAATGCAAGAGAGGCCAAGACGCGTGCCTCCGGCAATCGCTCGGTAAATCGGATAGTGCTTGCGCTTACCACCCTTCGCCACTGCGATCCGCTGTCCGGCGTCACGCGAACAATGTTGGCTCCGTTCGCGAGCATCCAATCTTCATGGCAGAGCAAGCGGTCTTGGTCTATACATTAAGTGTCCCAACACTTCGCAAGAAGGAGGATTCGAGATGGATCTAATCGTAGAACATGCTGAAGTCTGGGCCTCAACCATCGACGACAAACCCGGCGGGCTGGCCGGGGTGCTGACTGTCTTGAACCAGGCGGGGGCAGACTTGCAGTCTGTCATCTCGCGGCGGGCGCCGGATCAACCGGGGAAGGCGGTGGTTTTCGTCACCCCGCTACAGGGCGATGCGGAGATCGCCGCCGCCGCACAGGTGGGCTTCAACGTTACGCAAACCCTCCACTCGCTTCGAGTCATTGGCCTGAACCGACTCGGCATTGTCGCGGAGTTGGCTCAAAAGCTTGCTGACGCTGGTATCAACCTGCGGGGATTCTCCGCCTCGGTGCTCGGCACGCAATTCATTGCCTACGCGGCCGTAGACTCGCTGCAGGACGCCAAGAAAGCGGCAGCAATCCTGGGCCAGGCCTGATGACGCCCACCTTGGCAGGCGAGCAATCACACTCGTGACCCCGTGCGGCGCGCGAGGAGGGGGCAAGCTTTCTCCGACACCGGCCGCCAAGGGAGTGTGCCTCGGGCGGTCGGGAGGTGAAATGGGGACTGCGGCCGCGCCGCGCTGCTGCATCAGGTGTCCGCCGTAACGCTAACGACGTCGGTTCCATCGGCGACAACGAGTGCGCGCTTGCCTTGGGCAAGCAAGGCGCCGCTTCCCGCCGAAGCCTCTAACGTCGCGGTAGACGCTTCTCTGTTTTTTGCAGAACACGACCGCCCGCGCGCCTCGTAAGGACAACAACAGGTTTGACCGCGGCGCCTTTGCTGCGGATACTTCGCTCCTTGCGCTGGCGACCTTGCCGGCACCCACCTGACATTCCCTGGCGCCGACCCGGCGACGTGACATGCAAGCCTGCGACTTACCCGCACCGATGGCGCGGCCAGCACGGCGACCCGCAGCGGCAGCGCTCTTGCTGGCCTGCCTGCTGCTCGCCGCCTTGCCGACGGCACGCGCCCAGACCGCGCCGGCCGCCGCGAAAGCGCCAGCGGTCAGCATCGCGACCGAGCCGCTCAGCGCACTCGTCATCCACCCGCAGCGCGAAATCGCGGCCAGCGTCATTCCGCGCAACGAGTCCAGGATCTCCGCCGAGGTGACCGGCGTTCTCCGGCGCTGGACGGCCGAAGCCGGCAGCACGGTCAGCAAGGGCGAGGTGCTGGTCGAAATCGACCCGGCCGACTTCCGGCTGGCCGTTCAGCAGGCGCAGGCGGCGGTGGACGGCTCGGTGGCACGCCTCAAGCAGGCCGAGCAGCAACGCGAGCGGTCGAAGGCGCTGGTGGCTCAGGGTTTCTTCTCGCAGGAGGCGCAGGCGCAGCGCGACACCGAAGTGGCGCTGCAGCGCAGCGAGCTGGCGGCGAATCGTGCGCAGCTGGCGACCGCCCAGCGCCAGCTGGCGAAAGCGACCCTGCGCGCGCCGTTTGCGGCCAGCGTCATGGAGCGCCTGGCGCAGACCGGCGAAGTCGTCACGCCGGGAAGCGTCCTCTACGTCCTCGCCGAAACCGGTGCCGCCGAAGTCAGCGCGAAGATCGCGCCGGCCGACGTCGCCGGGCTGCGCCGCGCCCGCGAGATCGTTTTCGAGACCCGCGGGCAAAGCTACCCGCTGCGCCTGCTGCGCGTCGGTGGCACGGTTTCGGCGCCGGCGCGCACGCAGGAAGTGCGCTTGCGTTTTGCCAGCAGCGCGGCATCGCCGGTGCCGCCGGGAAGCGACGGCCGCGTGCTCTGGAACGAGCCGCAGCCGCACCTGCCGGCGCAAGTACTGGTGCGGCGCGGCGACGCGATCGGCGTCTTCGTACAGCAGGGCAAGATCGCGCGCTTCGTGGCGCTGCCCGGCGCGCAGGAAGGGCGGGCGGCGGCGGTCAGCCTGCCGGCCGGGACGCGCCTGGTGGTGCGCGGCCAGGCGACCCTGCAAGACGGCGCGGCGATCAGATAGGGCAGGCCGCAGACGATGAAGCTGATGCGCGCGCTGATCTCGAACCATCCGCTGGCCAACGTCGCCTTCGCGGTGGTGCTGCTGCTCGGGCTGCTCAGGTATCTGACGATGCCGCGCGAACAGGACCCCGAAATCAATTTCAACTGGGTGAACATCACTACGCTGCTGCCCGGTTCGAGCGCCGAAGAGGTCGAGCGGCTGGTGACCAACCCGCTCGAAGACGGCATCAAGGGCGTTGCCGACGTCCGCTTCGTGATCTCGACCTCGCGCGAGAACATCTCGACGATTTTGGTTCGCTTTCGCGAGGTTTCCGAGCGCAATTTCGACAAGCGGATGAACGACCTGCGTCGCGAAATACAGAACAAGGCCAAATCCGAGTTGCCACCCGAGGCCAAGGACCCGCTGGTGATGGAAATCACCACTTCCAACGGCTTTCCGACGGCGTCGATCCTGCTGGTCGGGCAGGCCGACGACGAGACGCTGCGCCTTAACGCGCGCCGCATCAAGACCGATCTGGAACGGATGAACGGCGTGGACAGCGTCATCGCTTCCGGGCTGCGCGACCCGGAGCTATTGATCAGCGTCAACCCGCAGGCACTGGCGGCGCGCGGACTGACCAGCACCGACGTCGCCGACGGCGTGCAGGCCTGGTACCGCGACGTTTCCGGCGGCACACTGAAAGGCCAGGGCAGCGCCTGGTCGGTCGGCGTCAAGGGGGTGTTCACCGACCCCGAGTCGCTGGCCACGCTGCCGGTCCGCTCGGCGTCGCGCCCCGAGCTCTCGGCGCGGCTGGACGAAGTCGCGCGCATCGAGCGCGCGCGCGCGCCGGCAACGCAGTACGCGTCGACCGACGGCCGCGACGCGATTTCGCTGTCGATCAACAAGAAAGCCGGCAGCAATACGCTGGAACTGGTCGACCGCCTGCGCAGCCTGATCGACCGGGAGAACGCCGTGCTCGCCGCCAGCGGCCTGCAGCTGACGCTGGCCGACGACCAGACGATCCCGACCCGGGAAGCGATCGGCGTGATGCAGACCAACGCGCTGTACGGCGTGATCATGGTGCTCGCCGTCTGCTGGCTGTTTCTCGGCGGCCGGATCGGCGTGCTGGTGTCGCTGGGGATCCCGTTCTCGCTGCTCGGCACCTTCGCCGTACTCGCCGCGATGGGCCACACGGTCAATGTCTCGGTGCTGCTCGGGGTGGTCATCGCGCTCGGGCTGCTGGTCGACGACGCGGTGGTGATCGTCGAGGCGACCTACTATCGGATCGAGCGCGGGCAGCAGGCGCTGCAGGCCAGCCTCGACGCGATCGGCGAGGTGTGGGCACCGGTGCTGGCGTCGGTGGCGACGACCATGGCCGCTTTCCTGCCGCTGATGCTGCTGCCGGGAATCGTCGGCAAATTCATGTTCATCATTCCCTTCGTGGTCACCCTGGCGCTGCTGATCTCGCTGGTCGAGGCGTTCTGGATGATGCCGGTGCATGTCGTCGC
Source organism: Accumulibacter sp. (assembly GCF_029255145.1). Classification (GTDB taxonomy): domain Bacteria; phylum Pseudomonadota; class Gammaproteobacteria; order Burkholderiales; family Rhodocyclaceae; genus Accumulibacter. The sequence continues at coordinate 65,156 of NZ_JAPUVQ010000042.1, read as the reverse complement.
CAGCGGCCTGCGTCTCGACCGGCCGTCACCCCTGCAGCTCTGGCGCAAGGACTTCAATCGCCGCATCCGCCTGCGCTACGGGCAGGCGCTGGCGTACGTGCTGCGGCGGCCGAAACGATTGGCGGCGCTGGCTGTGGCGTGCGTTGTCGCGGCCGTCGGGCTGGTCGCCGGCGGCGTTGTGCGGGTGCAGTTCTTCGCTTTCGACCCGATGCGAATCATCTACGTCAACGTCGACATGCCGGCGACGGCAACGCTCGAGGATACCCGTGCCGAGACGCAGGCGGTCGAGCAGGTGGTCCGCAGCCAGCTGCACGGGATCGGCGTGAGCGGCGAAGCACGCTCGGTCTATGCCAACGCCGGCGTCAAGTTCACCGATACCGAACCGCTCTACGGTGACCCTTACGGGCAGGTCATCGTTTCGCTCAATCCGCTCGTCAGGGGCGCGCGCGGGGTGAGCGAAACGGTCGAGGAGATGCGCGCCGCCGTCGAAGCGGTACCCGGGCTGGCGCGCAAGAGCTTTACCGTGCTCTCCGGCGGGCCACCGGCCGGCAAGGCGATCAGCGTCAAGGTGCGCGGCGACGACTTTGGCCGCTTGCAGGCCGCTGCCGACGCGCTGAAGGAGATCGCCGCGAGCATCCCCGGCGCCCGCGACGTCCAGGACGACAACGTTCCCGGCCGCCCGCAGCTGACCCTGCGGCTCGATCGCGACGCCTTGCGCAAGGCGGGATTGGACGCCGCGCAGCTGGCTCGGCAGGTGCGCATCGCGATTGACGGCGAGGTGGTCGCTTTCACCCGCGACGAGGGCGACAAGATCGAGCTGCGAGTACGCTCGGAGCGGAGCGCGCGGCTCGACCCGGCGACCTTTCTGAACGAGCCGATCGCCCTGCCGGATGGCCAGATTACCCGCCTGGGCGCGCTGGTCGCGCAGGAGATCTCGCCCGGACGCGGCTTCATCCGTCATTACAACCTGCGCCGCACGATCACCGTCGAAGCCAACCTGGACAAGGAGCGCACCGACACCGCGGCGGCCAACGCCATCATCGCCAGCGCGTGGGAGCAGATCCGCGCCGGCCATCCCGGCGTCAGTCTCGATTTCTCCGGCGAACTCGAGGATATCGAGGAAAGCCTGGCGGCGATGAAGATCCTGTTCCTGCTCGGCGTCGGGCTCATCTACCTGATCCTCGCGGCGCAGTTTGCCAGTTACTGGCAGCCGCTGATGATCCTGGTCACCGTGCCGCTGGCCTTCACCGGCGTCGCCTTCGGGCTGGCGCTGTCGGGCAACCCGCTATCGCTATACACGCTGTACGGGGTGATCGCCCTGACCGGCATCGGCGTGAACTCGGCGATCGTCCTGATCGACGCCGCCAACGACCGCCGCCAGCGTGGCATGAGCAGCATCCATGCGCTGATCCTGGCCGCGCGCCGGCGCGTCGTGCCGATCGTGATCACCACCACGACGACCATCGGCGGCCTGTTCTCACTGGCCTTCGGGATCGGCGGCAAGAGCCTGCTGTGGGGACCGGTGGCGTCGAGCATCGTCTGGGGGCTGACCTTCTCGACGGTGCTGACGCTGTTCGCCGTGCCGCTGCTCTATCTGGCGTTCATGCGCGAACGCCGGCCGGCGACGCGAGCGTCCTTCTGGAGCAGCTGGCGACGCCAGCAATGAGTGCCATGGGGCCGGTGGCGCGAGCGACAAGCGGCAGCGAGGTCGCCTCTCGAACAGCGCGGTTTCCCGATTCGACGAGGGCTGGCACAATGTGCCACCTGGGGTAGCCTGATGCGTTGCCGAAGGCGCCGGCCAACACCGCCCGGCCAGACCCAGACCTCATCGCTACCCGATCGCAGGACCACGATTGCAGGACCCCATGAAAATAGCCAGCTGGAACGTCAACTCCCTAAAGGTCCGCCTGCCGCAGCTGCTCGACTGGCTGGCGATACAGCAGCCCGACGTCGTCTGCCTGCAGGAAACCAAACTCGACGACCCTTGCTTCCCGCGGCAGGAAATCGAGGACACCGGCTATCACGTCGTCTACTCCGGACAGAAAACGTACAACGGCGTCGCCCTGCTGGCGCGCGAACAGCCGACCGAGATCGTCGCCGGCAACCCGCATTACCCGGATCCGCAAAAACGCCTGCTGGCGGCGACGATCGGTGGAATTGGCGTGGTCTGCGCCTATGTGCCGAATGGCCAGGCGGTCGGTAGCGACAAATACGCCTACAAGCTCGAATGGCTGGCGGCGCTGACCCGATGGCTCGCCGAGCGACTGGCGGCGAATCCGCGGCTGGTGCTGGCCGGCGATTTCAACATCGCTCCGGACGACCGTGACGTTCATGACCCGCAGCAATGGGCCGGGCAGATCCTCTGTTCGCCGGCCGAGCGCGCGGCTTTCCAGAACCTCCTGGGGCTCGGTCTGAAAGACAGTTTTCGCCTCTTCGAGCAGCCCGAGAAGACGTTTTCGTGGTGGGACTACCGAATGCTCGGTTTCCAGAAAAACCGCGGGCTGCGCATCGACCACATTCTTCTTTCCGAAGCGCTCGCCGGGCGCTGCACGGCAGCCGGAGTCGAGCGTGCGCTGCGCAAGCTCGAGCGACCGTCGGACCACGCGCCGGTAAGCGCCGAGCTGGCCGACTGATGCAGGCGCTCGCCGACAGTTCGCCGCCGGCGCTGCTGACGCTGTACCCGGCGCTGCGCTCGCTGCCCGTCGCACAGCTGGCGGCCCTGTGCCCGGCAAGCGCCGTGCGCCAGGTGCCGGCGGGCGCCCAGCTGTTCAGCGAACGGCAGGACTGCCTGGGATTCCCGTTGCTGCTCGCCGGCACCATCAAGGTGGTGAAGAGCACCGCCAGCGGCCGCGAGATGCTGCTCTATCGCGTCGAGCCGGGAGGCTCGTGCATCATCAGTTCGAGCTGCCTGCTCGGCCACACGCCGTACACCGCGCGTGGCGTCGCCGAGACGCCGCTGTCGCTGCTGGTCTTGCCGACCGCGACGTTCGCGATCCTGGTCGCCGAAAACGCGATGTTCCGCGACTTCGTCTTCCACCTGTTCGCCGAACGGATCGCCGAACTGATGCAGCTGGTCGAGGAAGTGGCCTTCCATCGTCTCGACCAGCGCCTGGCCAAACTGCTGCTCGCCAGGGGCGAAGGCATCCGCAGCACGCACCAGGCGCTGGCCGAGGAACTCGGCAGCGTCCGCGAGATCGTCAGCCGCCTGCTCAAGGGCTTCGCCGTGCAGGGGCTGGTCAAGCTCGGCCGCGAGCAGATTGTGGTGATCGACCGGGCTGGACTGCAGCAGCTGGCGGAGAGCAATCGCTGACGGCGATTGCGTGCGTGAAGCGTCGCTGTGTGACCGCGGTTACATACGCGAGCAGCGCGACTCGATATTCTGGCCCCGTCACTCACAACAACTCACGGAGCCAATCATGAAAACCAACGTCGGTGGAATCGACAAGATTCTGCGCATTGTCGTCGGCATCGCGCTGCTCGGCATGGCCGCCCTCGGAGTCGTCGGCGCCTGGGGCTGGATCGGCGCAGTCCCGCTGCTGACCGGCCTGTTCGGCGTCTGCCCAGCCTACAGCCTGCTAGGGGCGAGCACCTGCCCGGTCAAGAAGAGCGCCTGATCGCCGGACTTGCCGGACTGTGCCCGTCTTTTCCAGAACCTACAGTATCGACGGCGTGCCATCGCGGCACGCCGTTTTCATTTCAGGCTGTTGGCCAGGCGCAGGTAGTCGGCGACCGACAGCTCCTCGGCCCTGGCCGTAGGAGAAACGCCGAGCGCCGCCAGCTGGCCATCGTCGACCAGGCTCCTAAGACTGTTGCGCAACATCTTGCGGCGCTGTCCGAAAGCCAGCGAGACCACCGTTGCGAAGCCTTTTTCGTCGGCCGCCGACAACTCCTCCGGTGGACGAGGAATCAGCCGGACCATCGCCGAGTGAACCCTGGGTGCCGGACTGAACGCTTCTGGCGGCACCTCGAACAGTGGCTCGATGACGAAGCGGTATTGCAGCATCACCGACAGCCGCCCGAAGTCGCCGCTTCCAGGATCGGCGACCATCCGCTCGACGACTTCGCGCTGCAACATGAAATGCATATCGCGAACGCAGCAGCCAAAGCTGGCGAGGTGAAAGAGTAGCGGCGTCGAGATGTTGTAGGGCAGGTTGCCGACGACCCGCAGGCGGCGACCCGTAGCTCCGGCCAGGGTGCCGAAGTCGAAGTTCAGCGCGTCCCCGGCATGCACGGTCAGGCGGTCGGCTGGATGCCTCTGCTGGAGCCGGGCAACGATGTCGCGGTCGATCTCGACGACATGCAGGTGGTCGAGCCGCCGCAGCAGCGGCTCGGTCAAAGCACCGAGGCCAGGGCCGATCTCGACCAGCAGGTCGGCACGCTGCACGGCAAGCTCGGCGACGATGTCGGCGACGACCTGCTGGTCGACCAGGAAATTCTGCCCGAAACGCTTGCGGGCGACGTGTGCACTCACGGCGTCACCGCTTCAGCGCGCACGGACGCACGCACTCAGCACTCGCCGCCGGCCCGCTCGGCCATCTCGATGGCCTGCTCGACGGCCACCAGCAGACTGCCGGAATCGGCCTGGCCGCTGCCCGCCAGGTCGAGCGCGGTCCCGTGATCGACGGAGGTGCGAATGATCGGCAAGCCGAGCGTGACGTTGATGCCGTGGCCAAAGCTCGCGTACTTGAGCGCCGTCAGCCCCTGGTCGTGGTACATCGCCAGGACGCAGTCGCCGCGTGCCAGAACCGCCGGCGAGAACATCGTGTCCGCGGGCAGTGGCCCGAGCAGCGTCATCCCCTCGGCACGCAAGCTGTCGAGCACCGGGCCGATCACCTCGATTTCCTCACGACCGAGGTAGCCACCCTCCCCGGCATGCGGGTTGAGACCGGCGACCAGAATGCGCGGTCGGGCAATACCGTACTTCGCTCCCATCTCGGCGTGCAGAATGCGCAGCGTCTCTTCGACGGCCCTGCAGGTCACCGCCGCCGGCACCTCGCGCAGCGGCAGATGGATCGTCACCAGCGCCACCCGCAGGCCGCCACCGGCGAGCATCATGACCACCCGCGGCGTTGCCGTGCGCTCGGCGAGGTATTCGGTGTGCCCGGTGAACGGAATGCCGGCATCGTTGATGACACCCTTGTGCACCGGTGCGGTGACCATCGCCGCGAACTCGCCACGCTGGCAACCGGCCAGCGCCCGGTCGAGCAGCGCCAGCACGTAAGGCGCATTGGCCGGATTCAGACGACCCGGGTCGGCACTGGCCGCCAGCGGCAGATGCAGCACGTCGAGCATGCCGGCTTGCGGTGCCAACCCCGGGTCCCACTCGCGCAAGGGCGCCGGCAGCTGCAGTGCCGCAGCCCGCTCGGCAAGCAGCGTACGATCTGCCAGGATCACCAGGCGGGCGTGGAAGCGCCCAGCCAGCGAGCGATCGGCCAGGCGCAGACAGATGTCGGGGCCAATTCCGGCCGGTTCGCCGGAGGTGACGGCGATCGCCGGCAAGCGGCTGGCCTCGCTCAACGCTCCTCCAGCCGAAGCTCGACGTAGGCCCGGTCACGGGTCTGGCGCAGCCAGTCCTGGTAGGCCTCATCGCGCTTGCGATCACGCAGCGTCTGCCGCGCCGCCGAGCGCTGGCGGTCGCTCGACACATCCTGGACGCGCCGCTCGAGCACTTCGATCAGGTGAAAGCCGAACGGCGACTGAACCGGCTGACTGAGTTCGCCGGGGCTCAGGAGGTTCATCGCCCGCTCGAACTCGGGGACCGTGTCACCGGGGTAGATCCAGCCCAGATCCCCGCCCTTCGACGCCGACCCGTCCTGCGAGAACAGTCTGGCCAACTCGGCGAAGCTCTCGCCGTACTTGATCCGCTCGCGCAAACCCTCGAGCTTGTGCCGCGCTTCAGGCTCCGACACCAGTTCGTTGACCTTGATCAGGATGTGCCTGGCGTGCGTCTGCTGCACCGCCGGCAGGGCGCCGCCTCCGCGCTTGCCGAGCAGCTTGACCAGGTGGAAACCGTTCGAACTGCGCAGAACCGGAGAGACCTCGCCGACCTTGAGCGTCACTGCCACTTCGGCAAACATCGCCGGCAGGCGATCGAGCGGACGCCAGCCAAGGTCACCCCCTTTCAAACCGTCAGGCGCGTCCGAATAGGCGGCAGCAAGCTGCGCGAAATCATCGCCTTGCCGCAAACGGTCGACGATCTGGTCGGTCTTGGCCCGCAGCTTCTGAATCTGCTCGGGACTTGCCGACTCGGGCGCACGCAGCAAGATGTGCGCGATCTGATACTCCTCACCGCTGCCGCCCTTCCCCGTCGCGCCCGCGAGGTAGTTGTCGATCTCGCCTTCAGAGATAAAGATCCTGCTGTCCACCTCGCGCTCGCGCAAACGCGCGATGGTCATTTCGGCACGAATCTCCTCGCGAAAGCTGGCAAAGGCAATGCCGTCCTTTTCCAGAGCGACACGAAACTGGGGCAGCGACATCTTGTTGTTGGCCGCGATGCGCTGCAGCGCCTGGTCGAGTTGCGCGTCGTCGACGCGCAAGCCCACTTCCCGGGCAAACTGCAATTGCACCTTGTCCATCACCAGCCGTTCGAGCATCTGGCTTTCGAGCGTCGCACGCGGCGGCAGCGCTGTCCCCTGCTTCTGCAACTGGGCCAGGGCCGAGTCGAGGCGCGAGCGCAACTCGTACATGGTGATCACTTCGTCATTGACCACGGCAACGATGCGGTCGGCGGCGACCGGCTGGGCGGCCGACGAGCGGGGCGGGTTTTGCGCGGCCGCCGCGCCGGCCAGGCAGGCGAACAAGAGCAGCGTGCGAAAGAAGAGCATCATGGTCAAGCCTACTGTTCAGCCAGGGCCGAGTCGGTCATCGGGTGATTGGCTACACCGTAGCCTGAAATCCGGCGCTGGAGAAGGTTCAGGGGACTCGAGCCCAGGCGGGCAAAATCGCTCAGCTCAAGTTGTACAAAGGCACTCGTCGACGAAGTCGCCTCGGCAGTCTGAACGCGATGGCCAACCACCCGCAACACCCAGCAACCCGCGTTGTATTCCAGACCGCCGATGATCTCGACCGGCGTATTCTGCTCGAACGAATAGTTGTAGCGACCGACCGCCTGCCAGCGCCCGCTGATGGGCCACTGCCCGGAGACGTCTACCTGATTGATCGGCGTGGCCGCCTGCGTGTTGTAACTGTAGGAGGCATTGAGCAGCTTGCCAGCTTCCGGAAAGTAGCGCGCCCCGATCGAGTAACGCTGGAACTGCTGATCACCGGGGTCGTACTGCACGGCGGCGTCGGCATACACTCGGGGCAGCACCTGGCCGGTAAACCCGGCCAGAAGATCGGAATTGCTCCATTTGCGTGCGGTGGTGCCTGGTAGCGTCACCTTGTCGTCGGTGAAGTAGAGACGCTGGCCGATCATTCCGCGCATGATTTCGGCACCGCTGGTGGGGTCGATCAGGCGAGACGAGACGGCGGCTGTCAACTGGTTGGCGTTGTTGATGCGATCCCAGCCGGAGAACTGGTTGTCGGCGAAGATCTGCGCAAAGTTGAAGTCAGCCAGCGCCGTGTCGAAAACCGGGATGTTGTTCTGGTTCTTGTAGGGAATGTTCAGGTAGTACAGTCGAGGCTCGAGGGTCTGCGTATAGTCACGACCGAACCAGTTACTGGGCCGCTCGAAGGTCATCCCGGAATCGACGCTGAAGATCGGCAAGCTGCGATTGATCGAACTGCGGTCATTGGCTACCGAAACGGGGTACGACAAGGCGTACTGGGTAACGTTGACGCCGACTCGCGGCGTCACATACCACCCCGGGGTGACGTAGGGCAGCGAGACCTGCGGTTGCAGCACCGCTCGCTGGCCCTCGACCTTGGCCGACGAGGGATGGATAAAATAGGTGTATTGCCCGAACAGCGAACTGTCGGTCGTGAACAGGTCCGGCTGCCGGGCGTTCAGGGTGATCTGCGGCATCAGGCGATAGGGCGGCGTGACCGGATTCTTGGGGTCGGGCTGCAGCGTCTGGTAAGACTGCACATTGACCATCGCATTCCACCAGCCGCCACCACCGTATGTCAGCATCCCCTGCTGCAGGAGCTGCGTCTCGGAGGTCTTGGAAATCTGGCTCGACAGGTCGGTGTAGTAGTCGCTGTCTGAAACCCGGTTGTAATTGATCGCTCCCGAAAAGCCGTTGGCGGTCACCTGGTTGTGCGTCAGCGCCACCCCCCAGCGATTGATGCCGGCCTGCCGGTCGTTGGGGAGATACTCAAGGCGCGCGTTGCTCGAATAGAACCCGCCGAGAGCCTCGTTGATGGTACGCACGGTAGTGCCAATTTCCAGCCCGCGCTTGGTGAGCACGCGCGGCTCGAGCGTCGCATCCATGTTCGGCGCGATGTTCCAGTAATAGGGCAGGGTAAACTCGATGCCATTGTCACTGCTCGAACCATAGGTCGGGGTGAGGAAACCCGACTTGCGCTGATTGTTGAGCGAGAACGACATCCACGGCGTATGGAGAATCGGCACGCCAAGAAAGCGCACCGTGGCGTCGCTGCCGGTACCCACGTCGTTGTCGTAGTCGAGTTTGAGATCGGCGATGCTGAGGTACCAATCGTCGTTTCCGGGCTTGCAGGTGGTGTAGGTCGCGGTGCTCAGGCGGATCTGGTTCTCGCCCTCGAAGTCGATGCGCTCGGCTTCGCCACGAGCCTCGGTAGCGCCAGTTTTCGCGCGGTCCCGCGACTTGACCTTGGTCTGTCCGGGCGCGATGTCCAAAGCCCGTGGCGCCGCGAAACCGCTGGTGAATTCGCTGCTTGGCGTGCTGCTCCGCGCACGGACCGCTTCCTTCGGCGGTCGTTTGACGAAGTACGAAGCGTCGTCGAAGAAACCAAACTGATCTTCGAGCTTCATCCGCATCTTGACCCCGGAGATGACATCGTCGTTTTGCTGAAAGCGCACGGAGCCGACTGCCTCGACCTCGTCGTCAACCGGCCAGTACGTCATGCGGTCGGCCGTCAATACCTTGTCGCCCTGTCGCAGTTCCGCCTCATCCTCGGCGATCACCTCGCGGTCTATGATCCCCGAGATTCGTTGCGCGCTCAGCACCGACGGTTGTGGTCCGTCGGCTGCTGGCCCGGGCGGCATCGTCGCCCTGGCAACCGACGTGGCCGGCGGACGGGACGGCGAAACACCCACGGACCCCGACTGCTCAACAGGCGCTGGCGATGCCAGGGTTGACGCCGTGGCCGCCGGCTGTTCAGACCGAGCGGAAATCGCTTCCGCCGCGGGCGCAGCGGCCGGCGATGCCGACTCAGGCAGCGGCGCCACGGCGCCAGCCGACGGAACCGGCGTTACCAGCGTCGGCACGGACGGCCTCGCCTCCGGGGCCGGCCGCGGTGCTGGCGCCTTGAACACGGGCGACGCTTCCTCGGCCGGCACCGAAAGCGTTGCCGCCGCGGCTTCCTGCGACGTCCTTGCCGCCTCCGAAACAGCCTGCGCCGGCGCCGGCACGGGAGCCGATGTCGCCTCGGGTGGAGTCGGTAGCTTTGCCGCAGCGCTGTCTGTCGCCTGCCGGCCAGGCCCGGAGTCTCGCTGCTCGGCCTGCTCAAGCGGTGCCGGAGCGTTCGCCACCGGTGGCGTCTGCAGCGGCTGCTGGTCGACCACCGGCGCCTCCACCGACCGGGTTTCTACGGCTGGCGTGCCAGCCGGCGCAACCGGCGGCCGCGCCACCCGCGGCAACGGTGGCAGGCCCAGCAGAGTCGGATCGACCCGCAGCGGTGGTGAGGCCTGCGCTGCCGCCGTACCAGGCAGACTGCCGGCAAGGGTACCCGCCAAACCATAGCAGCAGAGCAAAGTCAGCGGCTTTTGCCGCGAAGGAAACGTCATTCTGGAGTAGTCAGTGAAAGGTGCCTGCGCTGCTTGTCTCTGGCGACGCCTCGGACAGCGAGCCGGTGATAAAATTGACCGATTTTAGCATCAACGTCCAAGGAGAAGCGGCATGCCGCGTACCGCCGCGCTGCGCGACTGGGTCCACGAGCGCTTCGAATCCGATTTCCCCGGTCAGCAACTGCCGATCGAAGCGGCCTCGGCCGACGCCAGCTTTCGGCGTTACTTCCGCGTCAGGCTGCCGGATCAGACGGCGCGGATCGTCATGGACGCGCCACCGGAAAAAGAAGACTGCCGGCCGTTCATGGCGGTCGCGGCGCTGCTTAAGGGCGCCGGCGTGCATGTGCCCGAGGTCCTCGCACACGATCTGGCGCAGGGGTTCCTGCTGCTCTCCGACCTCGGCAGCACGACCTACCTGAGTGCCCTGCAGGACCGCAGCACAGCCCCGCAACTCTACCATGACGCCAATCAGGCATTGCTGGCGATCCAGCTCGCCAGCCGGCCCGGGGTCCTGCCCGACTACGACCATGCCCTGCTCAGCCTTGAGCTGGCGCTGTTTCCCGAGTGGTACCTGAGGCGCCACCTCGCCCTGACTCTGGACGATCGCCAGCAGGCAACGCTGAAGACCACCTTTGCCGCGATCCTCGACAACAACCTGCGTCAGCCGCGGGTCTTCGTCCATCGCGACTATCACTCGCGCAATCTGATGCTTGTCGGCGGCGGAACAGGCGCTTTTCCGGCCAGCCCCGGGGTCCTGGATTTTCAGGATGCGGTGTACGGGCCGCTGACCTACGACCTGGTTTCGCTCTATCGCGACGCGTATATCGACTGGCCGGAAGAACACGAGCTGGACTACGTGATCCGCTACTGGGAGGCCGCTCGCGGGGCGGCGCTGCCAGTGGCGTCCGACTTTCACGACTTCTACCGCGACTACGAATGGATGGGTGCGCAGCGCCAGCTCAAGGTGCTCGGGATCTTCGCCCGGCTATGTCATCGCGACGGCAAGAGCAATTACCTCGCCGACATGCCACGCGTCCTGAGCTACCTGCGCCGGACCTGCCAGCGCTACCGCGAGCTGCGGCCGCTTGCGCGACTGCTCGACGCGGTCGAAGACCGGCAGGTCGACGTCGGCTACAGCTTCTGATGAAAGCGATGATCCTCGCCGCCGGCCGTGGCGAGCGCCTGCGGCCGCTCACCGACACGACACCGAAACCCCTGCTGCAAGCCGGCGGCCGGCCGCTGATCGTCTGGCACCTGCAACGCCTGGCGGCGGCTGGCTGGTACGAGGTGGTGATCAACCACGCCCACCTCGGCGAAAAGATCGAGGCGGCGCTGGGTGATGGCAGCGCCTTTGGTCTGCGTATCGCCTACTCGCCCGAGCCGCCGGGAGCGCTGGAAACGGCCGGCGGCATCGCCGCGGCGCTGCCGCTGCTCGGCACGCAGCCCTTTCTGGCGCTCAATGGCGACATCTGGTGCGACTGGGACGTCTTGCTGGCGCACCGGATCGGACGAGCGCTCGACCGGCGCCGTGCGCACCTGGTGCTGGTCGACAACCCGCCACATCATCCCGGCGGCGACTTCTGCCTCGACGGCGAAGGCGAACCGCTGCGGACCGCTGGCGCCAACCGCGGCGGCGCCCTGACCTACGCCGGGATCGGCGTCTTCTGGCCCGAATTCTTTGCCGGCGTTGCCGCCGGCACGACGATGAAGTTGCGCCCGCTGCTCGACGACGGCATTGCGCACAAGATCGTCACCGGCGAGCGGCACCGGGGCCGCTGGGTAGACGTCGGCACCGCCGAACGTCTTACCGAACTCGATATGGAGCTTGCCCGCGCACCATGACTCGCCCACCCCTGCCGATGACGCATGCCCCCTATTCCAGTCGCCGCCAGCGACTGCTCGACAGCCTTGGTGACGGCGTCGCCGTGCTGGCAACGGCCCCCGAGCGCGTGCGCAACAGCGATTCGCATTACCCTTACCGCTTCGACAGCTACTTCTGGTACCTGAGTGGCTTCCCCGAACCCGAAGCCGCAATCGTCCTGGTCGGCGGCCGCGAACCGAAGTCGCTGCTGTTCTGCCGCGACAAGGACGAGGAGCGCGAGACCTGGGACGGTTTCCGCTACGGGCCCGAAGCCGCGGCGAAGGCTTTCGGCTTCAGCGAAGCACACCCGATCGCCAGTCTCGAACAGAAACTGCCCGAACTGATCGCCAACCGCGGCCCCCTGTGGCACTCGCTCGGCCACGACGCCGACTGGGACCAGCGGATCACCAGGGCCTTGAACGCGATTCGCAACCAGAGCCGTAGCGGCAGCCGCGCGCCTGGCGAAATACGTGACCTGCGCGGCTTGCTCGACCAGATGCGTCTGATCAAGGATGATCACGAGATCAAGAGCATGCGCCGCGCCGCCGAGATCGCTTCGGCCGGCCATAGCCGTGCGATGCGGGCCTGCCGGCCGGGCATGGCCGAGTACGAACTGGAAGCCGAAATCGGCTACGAGTTCCGCCGCCGCGGCGCCGACGGCCACGCCTACACGCCGATCGTCGCCGGCGGCGCCAACGCCTGCATTCTGCACTACGTCGCCAACAACAAGCTGCTGGCCGGCCAGTCGCTGGTGCTGATCGATGCCGGCTGCGAGGTTGACGGCTACGCTTCGGACATTACCCGTACCTTCCCGGTTGGCGGCCGCTTCAGCCCGGTGCAGCGCGAGGTCTACGAAGTCGTTCTGGCCGCGCAGCAGGCAGCGCTTGCTGCGGTCCGCCCCGGCGCCCTGTTCACCGACTATCACCAGGCCGCACTGCGCGTTCTGGTGCAGGGACTGATCGATCTCAAAGTGCTCGCCGGCAGCGTCGACGGCGCCATCGAGAGCGAAGCCTACAAGCCCTGGTACATGCACCGCACCGGCCACTGGCTGGGCCTCGACGTGCATGACGCTGGCGAGTACAAGACCGGCATCGCCGACGACGCGTGGGTCAAACTGCTTCCCGGAATGACGCTGACCGTCGAACCCGGCCTCTACTTCCGCCCCGGCAGCAGGATTCCGCAACATCTGCATGGCCTTGGTGTGCGCATCGAGGACGATGTCCTGGTCACTGCCGACGGCTGCGCCGTCTACACCAACGCGCCGAAAACGATCGCCGAAATCGAGGAAGTGATGCGCCATGACTGAGCAGATCGAGTGCGTGGACATTGCCATCGTCGGCGCCGGCCCGGTCGGCATGACTCTGGCGCTGGCGCTGGCCGGCGGCCCGTATAGCGTATTGCTGATCGACAGCCGCCAGCGCGGTGCCTGGGCCGGCGACCCGCGCGCGCTGGCCCTTTCGCAGGGAACCCGGCAACTCCTCGAACGCCTCGGCGCGTGGGACACTGACACCTGCACGGCGATCGATACCATCCACGTCTCGCAGCGTGGCGGCTTCGGCCGGACGCTGATCGACGCGCGTGACTACGACCTCCCGGCGCTGGGCTACGTGATGCGCTACCGGGATCTGGCGGCGGCCCTGGACTCGCCGATCGACGGCGGGCGGATCTGGGACGACTGCGCGGTGATCGATCTCCAGAGCTGCGGCGAAGCGAGCGAGGTCACCTTGCACCGCGCCGGCGAAAACCGCCGCGTGTCGGCCAGACTGGTGGTACACGCCGAAGGCACGCCCGCCGACGACCCCGAGGTTCGGGTTTACGATTACCGGCAGCATGCCGTCGTCGCCGAGGTCCGCCCGCTTGCGGGACACGCGCGGCGTGCCTGGGAGCGCTTCACGCCGGACGGCCCGCTGGCCTTGTTGCCGATCGGGAACGACTACTCCCTGGTTCTTGCCGCGCCGCCGGACAAGGCAGCACCATTGCTGGCCCTCGACGAAGACGGTTTTCTCGCCGCCCTGCGCGCGCAGTTCGGCAGTCGCGTCGATTTCGTCGCCAGCGGCCCGCGTGCGAGCTTCCCGCTGGCTTTGCGGGTCCGCCGGAAACTCACCGGACCGCGGCAGGTGTGGATCGGCAACGCCGCGCAGAGCCTGCATCCGATCTCCGGCCAGGGCTTCAACCTCGGCCTGCGCGACGCCTGGGAACTGGCCGAAAGACTGCTCGAGAACGCCGCCGGCGATCCGGGCGACGCAGCCACTCTGGCCTCGTACGCGCGCGGGCGCCGGCTCGACCGCCAGGGCAGCATCGCCTTCACCGACAGCGTCGCGCGCGTCTTCGCCAACGACCTGGCGCCGCTGCGCGTCGCGCGCGGCGCCGGCCTGCTGGCTCTCGACCTGTTCCCGCCGCTGCGTCACTTCGTCGCCAGGCGAATGATCTGGGGAGCCAGGGCCTGGCCCTAGCCGCGCGGCGCAGTTCGCTTTTCGTGTTGATTCAGCTAGACTTCGTCGCTCCGCCAATCCTCGCCTGAACTCCGTGACCATGCCACCAGCGACCAAGACCAAGCCACTGATCGAGTTCAAGGGAACCACCCTGCCGGTCGTCGTGATCAGCCTGCGATCCTTGCACCCTGGCGAAGTGGCCGAGGCGGCCAGCGCGCTGTTCGGTGATGATCCCTTTTTCGATGGCGATGCTTCTGTCCTTGAGCTTTCCGCGGTGGGCGAAACTTCGTCAGCAAAATGGCTGCTGCTGAAAGAGGTCTTGCGGGCGCACGGCCTGCACGTGATTGGTGTGCGCGGCGGCAGCGACGAACTGCGCGCGAGCGCGGCCAAAGCCGGTTTGCCGACCTACGCGGCCGCCGAACGTTCGCCGCGCATCCCGGCCGGCAGCGAAGCCGACGCTGCGCCGACACCGCCAGCGGTAGCGCCGGCAGTCGAAGCCCCGGAGGAAGCCGCGCTACCGCCGGCAACGCCGTCGCCCGCAGCGCCTGGCGCCGCCGCGCCCGCGCCAACGCTGTTCGTCACGCGCCCCCTGCGATCCGGGCAACAGCTTTATGCCCGTGGTGGCGACCTGGTGGTCCTGGCGGCGGTCAATTCCGGCGCCGAAGTCATCGCCGATGGCAGCATCCACATCTATGCCCCGCTGCACGGTCGCGCGCTGGCTGGTGCCAGCGGCTCGGCCGAGGCACGCATCTTCTGCACGCACTTCGACGCCCAGCTGGTTTCGGTGGCTGGTCTGTACCGGACTTTCGACGGCGGCGTTCCGCCCGAGCTGGCCGGCAAGGCAGTGCAGATCAGACTCACCGAAAAACCCGGAGAGCCTGCGGGCAAACTGGTCGTCGAGCCCCTGAAGACCGACTAGCCGTGTTGCCGGCACCCGGGCTGCCACTTCGGTCAGCCGCGCCAGGCAACAGAATTGCCATTCTGCAGGTAGAATCGCTTCTTTAATTTGCGGAGAAACGTCCGTGACACGTATTGTCGTCGTAACCTCCGGCAAGGGTGGGGTCGGCAAGACCACCACCAGCGCCAGCTTTTCTTCGGGCCTCGCTCTGCGCGGGTACAAGACTGCCGTCATCGATTTTGACGTCGGGCTGCGCAATCTCGACCTGATCATGGGCTGCGAACGGCGCGTCGTCTATGACCTGGTCAATGTCCTCAACGGAGAAGCGACGCTCACCCAGGCGCTGATCAAGGACAAGCACTGCGAGAACGACCACCTCTTCGTGCTGCCCGCATCGCAGACGCGCGACAAGGATGCGCTGACCGAAGAAGGTGTCGAGAAAGTTCTCAAGGAACTCGAACACATGGGCTTCGACTACGTCGTCTGCGATTCGCCGGCAGGCATCGAACGCGGCGCGGTGCTGGCCCTGACCTTTGCCGACGAGGCGCTGGTAGTCAGCAACCCCGAGGTTTCGTCGGTGCGTGACTCGGACCGCATTCTCGGCATCATCCAGGCCAAGTCGCGTCGCGCGCTGCTCGGCGGCGAGCCGGTCAAGGAACACCTGTTGATCACCCGCTACTCGGCGAAACGCGTCAATGACGGCGAGATGCTGTCTTACAAGGACGTGCAGGAGATCCTGCGGGTACCGATCATCGGCGTCATCCCCGAGTCCGAAGCGGTACTGCAATCGTCGAATGCGGGGTCGCCGGCAATCCATCTGGCCGGCAGCGACGTCGCCAACGCCTATCTCGACGTGGTTGGCCGTTTCCTCGGCGAGACCATTCCACTACGTTTCGTCGACTATGAGAAGCCCGGCCTGTTCAAGCGAATTTTCGGGGGTAAATAAGGATGTCCCTGTTCTCCCTGATCTTCGGCAACAAGCCCAAGACGGCCGCCATCGCCAAGGAGCGGCTGCAGCTGATCATTGCCCACGAGCGCAATGCCAGCAACAACGCGCCAGACTTCCTGCCGGCCCTGCAGCAGGAATTGATGGCGGTGATCTCGAAGTACGTCTCGGTCAACCCGGAAGACATCAAGGTGTCGATCGAAAAGCAGGGAAACATGGAAGTGCTCGAGGTCAACATCGTCATGCCGGACGTCGGCAACAGGCCATAGACTGCACGGCAATCGCCAGGCTGCGTGCGGCAGGCGCCACCGCCAGGGCGCTCGGGATTCCAGCAAACAGGCAGCACCGACGCTGCACTCGGGTGCTGCTTGCAGACGACAAGTGTCTATTTTTCGGGCTGCAATCGAGGTAGAATCGTCCCCTTGCCTCGCGCCCACCGGCACCTCACGCCATGGAATTCCTCGGATTCTCGCTTCGCAACAACCTGTTTGTCGCGCCGATGGCGGGGGTGACCGATCGCCCATTCAGGCAACTCTGCAAACGCATGGGCGCCGGCCTGGCGGTCTCCGAGATGGTCACTTCGAACTCCCTGCTCTATGGCAGCGTGAAAACCAGACGACGGGCGGACCATGCCGGCGAGGTGGCGCCGATCTCGGTGCAGATCGCTGGCGCCGATCCGCTGATGATGGCCGACGCCGCGCGCTACAACGTGGACCATGGGGCGCAGATCATCGACATCAACATGGGCTGCCCGGCCAAGAAGATCTGCCGAGTCATGGCGGGCTCGGCGCTGCTCCAGAACGAGTCGCTGGTCGGCCAGATCCTGGAAGCGGTGGTCAATGCCGTACCGCAGACACCGGTGACGCTGAAGATTCGCACCGGCTGGGACACCGCCAACCGCAACGCCCTGAACATCCTCAAAATCGCCGAGCAGTCGGGAATCAGGGCCCTGGCGATGCACGGTCGAACCCGCGCCTGCGGCTATACCGGCCATGCGGAGTACGACACCATCCGGATGGTGAAGGCAGTGGCCCGTATTCCGCTGATCGCCAACGGCGACATCGTCTCGCCGGAAACGGCGAAGTATGTGCTCGACACCACCGGCGCCGACGCCGTCATGATTGGCCGCGCGGCACAGGGCCGGCCGTGGCTGTTCCGCGAAATCGAGCACTTCCTGAAGACCGGCAGCCACCTGCTGCCACCGCGAGTCGGTGAGATTCACCAGGTTCTGCTTGGGCACCTTGAAGATCTCTACCAGTTTTACGGCACCGAGACCGGCTTGCGCATCGCGCGCAAGCATATTTCCTGGTACACGAGAGGGCTGGTCGGCTCGGCAGCTTTCCGCTACCGGATGAATCAACTGCAGACCATCGCCCTGCAGCGGCAAGCGGTCGATGACTTTTTCCTGGCGCTCGCCGAGCACAACGAGCACCTGCCCTACGTCGCCGGTAGCCCGGATGCGGCCGTCCGGGCCGATGGCCCTTGCGAGGATCTCGCCGCATGAAGCGACACCACGATAACGGTGAAGATATCGCCTCTTTCGTCCGCAGCGCGCTGGAGACCTACTTCGAGCAGCTCGATGGCGAGAAGCCGGCGGCGGTTTACGAGATGGTGATCAGGAGCGTCGAACGCCCGATGCTCGAAGTCGTTCTCCGGCAGGCGGGTGGCAACCAGACTTTCGCGGCCGAAATCCTCGGCATCAATCGCAACACCCTGCGCAAGAAACTGGTCGACCACCAGCTGATTTCCTGAACCGTGTCCTTACCCTTCCTTACCACGTCGCCTGTCTGCCCATTATGAAGATACGTCAAGCCCTGCTCAGCCTCTCCAACAAGAACCATGCTCTCGACTTTGCCAAGGGCCTGATCGCTCACGGTGTCAAGCTCTTGTCCACGGGCGGCACGGCCGCCATGCTGCGTGACGCCGGGATCGAGGTTACCGAAGTCAGCGACTACACGGGCTTCCCGGAGATGCTCGACGGCCGTGTCAAGACCCTTCATCCAAAGGTACACGGAGGTATTCTGGCGCGTCGCGACGTGAGCGAGCACCTGGCGACGATCGAAGAGCACGGCATTCCGGCGATCGATCTGGTGTGCGTGAACCTCTACCCGTTTCGCGAAACGATCGCCCGGGCCGGGGTCACGCTCGCCGAGGCAATCGAGAACATCGACATCGGGGGCCCGGCGATGGTCCGTTCCGCGGCCAAGAACTACAGCGGCGTCGCCGTCGTCACCGATCCGGGAGACTACCAGGCGCTGCTCAGCGAAATGGCTGCCAACGATGGCGCACTGAGCCTGGCAACCCGATTTTCGCTGGCCAGGAAGGCCTTCGTACACACGGCCCGTTACGACTCGGCAATCGCCAACTGGTTGACATCACTCGACGAGGGCGAGCAGCCACAGCCCTTCCCCGGGCACCTGCAACTCGCCTTTGACCGTGTCGAAACGCTGCGCTACGGCGAGAACCCGCACCAGCAGGCCGCCTTCTACCGCGATCCCGCGCCGACCCCCGGCTCGATCGCCAACTACCGCCAACTGCAGGGCAAGGAACTTTCGTACAACAACATCGCCGACGCCGACGCCGCCTGGGAATGTGTAAAGACTTTCGACACGCCGGCCTGCGTGATCATCAAACACGCCAATCCGTGCGGAGTGGCGGTCAGCGGCAATCTGCTGACGGCTTACGAAAAGGCCTTCCAGACCGACTCGACCTCGGCCTTTGGCGGCATCATCGCCTTCAACGGAACGGTGGACGTCGATGTCGTCGCCGCCATGAACGCCCGCAAGCATTTTGTCGAAGTCCTGCTGGCGCCCGCGTTCACCAGCGCTGCCAGCGAGCTGCTGGCAGCCAAGCAGAACCTGCGGGTCCTCGAACTGCCTCTGGCGAAGGTCTATCACGCCTTCGAAATGAAGCGCGTCGGCGGCGGACTGCTGCTGCAGACGCCCGACCGCTTCAATGTCCAGGCGTCCGACCTCCGCGTTGTCACTCAACTGGCGCCATCCGAGGCTCAGATCGAAAACCTGCTGTTTGCCTACCGCGTCGCCAAGTTCGTCAAGTCCAACGCGATCGTCTTCTGCGGCGCCGGGATGACGCTCGGCGTTGGCGCTGGCCAGATGAGCCGAGTCGATTCCACCCGCATCGCGGTGAACAAGGCGCAGAACGCCTGCCTTGACCTGGCGGGCTCCTGTGTCGCGTCCGACGCCTTCTTCCCGTTCCGTGACGGGCTTGACGTCCTGGCGGGGGCCGGTGCCAAGGCCGTCATTCAGCCCGGCGGCTCGATGCGTGACGAGGAGGTAATCGCCGCTGCCAACGAGCACGGACTGGCGATGGTGTTCACCGGCGCGCGGCACTTCCGGCACTGATCGGTTGCTTGCGGCGCGACTGCAACAAGCCGGTGCCGGACGTTGCGGCAAGTGTGAATCGGCCTGCTTTGGCGGACAAAGTCCCCGTGATCGCGGCTGACGCTCGACCACCAATGATCTGGTGGCGAAAGGAGTTTTATGAAGTTACTGGTAATCGGCTCGGGCGGCCGCGAACACGCGCTCGCCTGGTGCCTGGCGAAAACAGATGGACTGCAGAAGGTCTTCGTTGCACCTGGCAACGCCGGCACGGCTGGTGAACGCCAACTTGAAAACGTCAACATCACCGACCTCGATGCGCTCGCCGACTTCGCCGAGGAGGAAAAGGTTTCGCTGACGGTGGTCGGCCCCGAGGCCGCGCTCGCCGCCGGCATTGTCAATGTCTTTCGCGCCCGCGGCCTGAAGATCTTCGGCCCGACGCGCGAGGCGGCGCAACTCGAAAGCTCGAAGGACTTTGCCAAGCGCTTCATGGCCAGGCACAACATCCCGACCGCTCGTTTCGCCACCTTCTCGAACCAGGCCGCCGCGCACGCCTACGTCGACCGGCAGGGCGCGCCGATCGTCATCAAGGCGGATGGACTGGCTGCCGGCAAGGGCGTGGTGGTGGCGGCGACGCTGATCGAAGCACACGCCGCCATTGATCGTATGCTCCCGGAACCGACCGCGCTCCTGCCGGATGGCGCGAACGCCGCCCGGGTAGTCATCGAAGAGTTCCTTGAAGGAGAAGAGGCCAGCTTCATTGTCATGGTAGACGGCAAGGACGTCTTGCCGCTGGCATCGAGTCAGGATCACAAACGCATCGGCGACGGCGACACCGGCCCCAACACCGGCGGCATGGGCGCCTACTCGCCAGCGCTGGTGGTAACGCCGGAGGTGCACGCCAGGACCATGCGCGAGATCATCCTGCCGACGGTCCGCGGCATGGCCGCCGAGGGCATCCCGTACACGGGTTTCCTGTACGCCGGCCTGATGATCGGCAGGGATGGATCGGTCAAGACCGTGGAGTTCAACTGCCGCCTGGGCGACCCGGAAACACAGCCGATCTTGATGCGCCTTAAATCCGACCTGTTGACGCTACTGGAACATGCCGTCGCCGGCCGACTCGACCAGGTCGAAGCAGTCTGGGATCGCCGGGTCGCGCTGGGTGTGGTGCTGGCCGCGGCCAACTACCCTGACACGCCGCGGACCGGCGACGCGATCAGCGGCTTGCCGAAAGCCAGTGAAGACAGTTACGTCTTCCATGCCGGGACCATCGAGCAAGACGGGCAGATCGTCACCTCCGGTGGCCGCGTGCTGTGCGTCACCACCCTTGGCGACAACATCAAGCAGGCGCAAAAGCGCGCCTACAACACGATTATCGGCATCCACTTCGACGGCATGCAGTATCGCCATGACATCGGTCAGCGGGCGCTCAACCGGTGAGCGCAAGGCCGGCTACCGCGCGGCGCCCGCGATGATCGAGGCGACGCTCCTGAGGGACTATTTCACCGGCCTGCAGACGAAGATCATCGCGGCCGCCGAAGCGATCGAGGGCGAGCAGGGCGGGAAATTTTCGGCCGACAGCTGGCAGAAGGTCGCTGGCGAACCGCTCGCAGGCAACGGGCGGACCTGCGTCATCGAGGGTGGTCGCGTCTTCGAACGCGGTGGTGTCGCCTTCTCGCAGGTCAGCGGCGCAGCGCTGCCGGCTTCAGCAACCGCCAGACGCCCCGAACTCGCCGGTCGCGCCTTCGAGGCGATGGGCGTTTCGCTGGTCCTGCATCCCGAAAACCCGTACTGCCCGACCGCGCACATGAACGTCCGCGCGCTGCTCGCGACCAGCGCCGATGCCGAGCCCGCGTGGTGGTTTGGCGGCGGCATGGACTTGACCCCCTACTACCCCTTCACCGAGGACATTCGGCATTTCCACGCCACCTGCCAGCAAGCACTGCTGCCTTTTGGTAACGACCTCTATCCGCGCTACAAGAAATGGTGCGATGAGTACTTCTTCCTCAAACACCGCCAGGAAGCACGTGGAGTGGGTGGCGTGTTCTTCGACGACCTGAGCGAAGGCGGCTTCTGGCGCTGCTTTGCCCTGACCCAAGCGGTCGGCGATGCTTTTGCCGAAGCCTATCTGCCGCTGGTCGACAAGCGGCAATCACTGCCCTACGGCGAACGCGAGCGCGACTTCCAGGCTTACCGGCGAGGCCGCTACGTCGAATTCAATCTGGTCTGGGATCGCGGCACACTGTTCGGCCTGCAATCTGGCGGCCGAACGGAATCGATCCTGATGTCGCTGCCGCCAATCGTCAAATGGCGCTATGACTGGCAACCGCAAGCCGGTACGGCTGAAGCATTGATCTACGAGATGCTGCCGCCACGCGACTGGGTCTGAGGATCGGGCGGCGGCAGCAGCCGCGCGCCGAAAGCTGCCAGCGCCGGCCGGAAGCGTCTCAGGCGACCTGCTCGGCGGCTGCCCGGTAATGAGGCATCGCCTCGTCCGAGCGTTCGGTCCGCTCGAACAGGCGCGCCAGTTCCAGCCGCACGGCACGTTGATCGTGCAGCGACAGCGACGCTTCGAGGTAGATTTGCGCTTTGCCCCACAAACGTTGCGCCACGCACAGGCGGCCCAGCGTGAGCAGCAGGCGCGCGTCGTCGGGATGCTGCGGCAGCCATTTTTCGGCACGCGCGATGCACGACGTCAGGTCGCTGCCGCGGACTTGGCCGTAGAGCTGAACCAATGCCGAATCCCACTGAGTGTCGAGTTGCTTTTCGATCAGACGTTGAGCCTCGTCGTCGGCGCCATGTTCGAGAAAAGCCTCCGCCGAGGTGTACGTGAGCCGCGGCGAGCGTTCCCTGGCCGGCACCTGGCGCAAGTAGTCCAGCAGTTGGCTTTTGTCGGACTGCAGCTGACGAATGTTTTCCTGATGCGCTTTGGTCTTTATTTCCTGCGCTGGCTCGGGCAACAGTGCCTCACGCTTCTCGAGCAGACGAGCCAGACGCAGCACCTCCTGCCAGTTGCCACAACCCTGCTGCGCGCGCAATTCGAGGCGTAGCGCAGCGATGTGACGACCGGTCAGATTCTGCAAGTCATGCAGGGCAGCCGTAGCATCCTGGAATTGGCCGCGATCGATCGCGATTTCGGCTTGCAGCATCAGGCGCGCTGGCTCCAGCTTCCGGTCGCCGACGCTGACCCGGTCGAGCCACTCCTTCTCTTTTTCGGGTTCGCGCAAGCGCTGTGCGGCACGCGCGGCGATCAGCGCGGCCATACCCGGCGACTGCCCGGTCGTGTACGCCTCGGCGGCCTTGCTCAAGGCTTGCGTGAAACGTCCTTCAAACAGCAGACGGACAGCCTCGTGAAATGACGCGGCCGCTTTTTCGCGACGACGGCGAGCACGAAATGCGCTCACCCGGTTCGGCAGCGACAGTGTCAGCCCGATTGCGTGCAGCAGCGCATAAAGCAGCACGAAAGCGGCAAAGAACAGGAAGATCGCCAGCGTTAGTGCCACTTCAATGCGATACGGCGGCACCACCAGCAGCAGGTAACCGTCATTGAAGCGCGCTGCCAGCGAAATACCGACTGCCAGGGCGAACAGGGCCAGCAACCACAGCAGCCCTCTCATTTGCGCTCCTGGCCAAGCTTGAAGGTCTTGATCGCCGACAGGCTGTCGTTGAGCGTCGGCATTTCGATGGTGATCTCGGTCTCCGCCAGCTGTTTCAGCGACTCCTGCGCCGCCTGCTGCGAAGCGGCGCCAGCGTCGAAGTAGCGATCAATCCACGCCTGCGCGTGCTGCAACTCGTTGCGGAAGGTCCATTGATCACGCGCCAGCAACGCCAGGCGGGCATTCAGCAAGCGCAACTTGAGATTCTCACGCAAGAAGAAGACCTGTCCCGGCGCCAGCAAGGCCGGCTCGTCGCGGTCGAAACGCTGGATCCTGACCAGCGATTTCAGCTCGCCCCAAAACTCGCCAGCCAGGCGCTGCCACAAGGCGACGCTGGCCAGGCGCTGCCAGAATTCCACACTGATCACGGACGGCGACTGCGAAGTAGACTCCGCGGCCGAATTCGCTAGCACATCGGCCTGCTCCTTCGGGCTGGCTTCACCCGCACGAGGTCGCCCATCGGCCGCCAGCGGAAGTTTGTCGATGGCATTGATCACCCCTTCCAGGCGCAGGCTCATGCCGGCGGTATCGATCTGCGGCAAGGCGCGCAGGCGATCAAGATCGCCTGCCAGGGTCTTGCGCAAGCTGATGAGCTGTGGCCGATCACTGGCCGCCAGACGAGCGTCGGCAGCCTGCAGGGCGAGCACCGCGCCGTGCACGTTGCCGGCCAGCTGCAACTGCTGGGCCGCCAAGGTCACGCCTTGCTCGACCTCGGCCAGCGCCCACTCGTCGCGGTTGCTCGCCAAGTCCTGGTACAGCCGCTCCAGCGTCGCCTGCTGACTCTGTGATTCGGCGATTTTCGCCTCGAGCGCGCCCAGCCTGCCAAGCACGCCGGCTACCTGCTCCTGCGACTGCTTCGCCAGCCCGCGCACTTCAACGCCGACGGAATCGTTGTCGGCCAGACGGCGCGCCAGCTCCTGCTGGGTGTCGGCAAGCTTCTGTCGGGTTTCCACCCATTGCCAGGCCGCCAGTCCGAGAGCCAGCAGCGCCACCACCAACCACGGATTGCGCCACGCAGGAGCGTGCTGGGTCGCTGACGACGGCTGACTCGCCGATGCGGCCGTACTGGCCGATGAGGCCTTGCTCGCCGACGACTGGCTCGCTGCGGCCGACTGGCTGGCTGCCGTCGGTTGGCTTGCCGCCGCCGGATCGCTGGTTGCCGCCGAGTGGCCCGCCGGCGCCGCGGCAACTGGTTCGGGGAGGGACGGCCGAGGGTCGATTTCTTCGTTCATCATGACTGCCAATTATATACGCTCAGAGCCGCGATGATCCCGGCATCCGCCGGGCCGGTCCGAATCACGCGCTGCAAACCAAGTTCCGTGGCCACCTCGGCGATCCGCTGGTGAGGGACGAACACCAGCGTTTCCTGCAGAGATGCGCGGGCTGAAGCGTCGAGCAGATCAACCAGATTACGCAACCCCTCGCTCGATGATATGGTCATGGCGTCAATCTGGCCGCCGCGCAACAGGGACGCCAGCGCTGCCGCATCGGCGGGTGCCGAGCGTTGGTAGCATGCCACGTAATCGACTTGCGCGCCACGTTCCCGCAGCGTGTCGCCAAGCAGCTCGCGACCACCGTTGCCGCGAAAGATCACCACCCGCTGGCCGCCGACGAACTGCCGCTGCAACTCCGGAAGTTCGAGCAAGGACTCTGAATCGAAGTGCGCAACCGGAGCGAGCGTGTTGGCGATCCCGTAGCTTGCCAGCGAGGCGAGGCTGGACTGACCAATGGCGAACGCACGCAGACCCGCCGGCCACGGGCCGCTCGCCAGGATGGATGGGAGGCTGAAATCGACCGCATTCGGGCTGATGAAGAACGCCAGCGAATAGCTGTCGAGACGGGCGATTGCTGCCTGCAACGGTTCCGGGTCGGCCGCCGGAGCGATCTCGAGCAAGGGAAAAATCACCGGCTGACCACCCAGCCCGGCAATCCAGCTGGCCAGCCTCGCTGCTTGCGCGCGCGGCCGGGTCACGACGATCTTTCTGCCTTGCAGGGACGCGGTCATTGGTCGGCAGCAAGCTCCCGGAGAATGACGTCGGCCCCATCTGCACGCAGTGTTTGCGCCAGACGATAGCCGACCGACTCGGCTTCGTCGGGCACACCACGCAGTTCACCAGCTACCGATCGCCTGCCATCCGCCGTGGCGACAAAACCCCGCAGCCGCAGCTGGCCGCTCTCCAGTACCGCATAGGCCGCGAGCGGCAGCTGGCAGCTGCCCCCCAGGGCGCGCGAAAAAGCACGCTCGGCTCGCACGCAATGCGCTGTCGCCAGGTCGTTGAGCGGCCCCACCAGCGCAATCAGGTCGGCACGCCCGGAGGGGACTTCGATACCGAGTACGCCTTGACCCGGCGCGGGCAAGGACTGCTCCGGGGCCAGCACCGACTTGATCCGGTCCGCCAGGCCGAGTCGGACCAGTCCGGCCGCAGCGAGGATGATCGCGTCGTACTCACCCGCATCGAGCTTCCGGAGGCGCGTATCGAGGTTACCCCGCAGCCCCCTGATCGCAAGTTGCGGATGACTGGCGCGCAGCGTCGCCTCGCGACGCAGACTGGAGGTACCGATCACTGCACCGGCGGGCAGGTCGTCGAGTGCGGCGTAATGGTTGGCGACGAAAGCATCGCACGGGTTCGCGCGCTCGGAAATGGCTGCCAGGACGAAGCCCTCCGGCATCTCCATCGGCAGATCCTTCATCGAATGCACCGCGAGATCAGCGCGGCCGCTCTGCATCGCCACCTCGAGCTCTTTGATGAACAGGCCCTTGCCCCCGATTTCCGACAGTGGGCGGTCCAGGATCTGATCGCCCCTGGTGGTCATCCCGAGGATATCTACCTCAAGCTGTGGGTATAGTTCCAGCAAGCGGCCACGGATGTGCTCCGCCTGCCACATCGCCAGGCGCGACTCACGCGAGGCGATGACAATGCGGGGCTGATCTGGATTGGCAGAATTCAAGGCAGGATTCCGGTAAGACGCTGCTCGCCCGCGCCATCCAGCCGGCACGCCAAGGCAACATCGACCAACAAGACATTATCATCAGGGAAGCTGATTCTAACATGCTTGGCCAGCTGGTTCAGCGCCGTCAGACCGGGGCGACAGCTCGCTAGCGCCTAGCGCCGAACGCGCTTCCTGGCAGCCATGACAACCGCCTTGATCCGGAGGAACCTCATGGCCCGACCTCCTGAAGCGACGTCAGATAAGCCAGGACGTCCTGGATATCGCCGCCCTGCAGGGTATACAAGGTGCCGCTAGCGGCACTGTCCTCGTCGTGCGGGCGATCGGCCTTGAGATAGGCATCGATCTGTTTCTTGAGGTAGGTGGTGTACTGGCCAACGAGCATCGGGAACATGCCGCGCCCCTGCGCCTTCTTGCCGTGGCAGGCCGCGCACTTCTGCTGGTACACCGCCCGGCCCTTGTCGATATCGCCCTCGGCACGCGGGACGATCATGATCTTCTCCATCGCCAGCAAGCGCGTCAGCGCATCGTCACTGTCCTTGAAGACCGGCGGCCTGGTCGGCAGTTCGATCTGTGCGAGGTAGGCGGCGACCAGCTTCATGTCCTCATCGGGAAGTTCTCGCTCCTTGGTGTAGGGATACATCGGCAGGTTGATTCGCAGCTGGCTCTGGAATGCTTTCAGCTGCTGCTCCATGTACTTTGCCGACTGGCCAGCGATGCGCGGGTATTCGCCTTTCTTGCCGCCGGCACCGAATGGACCGTGGCAAGCAGCGCAGGGGCCGTAGATCTCCCTTGCTCGATCGACATCGAGGGCCGCCAGCGGTGGCGCGACGACGGCTCCGAGCAGGATCCAGAACAGTAGCTTTAAACGTCGCGCGTGCCGCATGAAGACCTCGTCGGAGTGAAGGCGGAATTATAGAGAGGCGCTCGCTGGCGACCTTGATGAGCGTCAAGAACCGACGCTCCGAAGCTCGCCGGGCAAGCGCCGTAACCCGCCACGGTCACGAAGTTAGCTGGCGAGCGTAGGACTTGAGCAAAGGCCACTGCCGACGGCTGACCGGCAAACGTTCCGGGATGTCGCGCAGAATGGCCTGCCATTGCGTCTCGGCGTCGTCGTGGCAAACGCTCTTCTCGAAGCCGATGATCGCCTCCCTGGCAGCCAGCACACTGCGGTGCAGGCGGATGAACTGCTCGCCGAACTCGTGTTCGAGATGCGTCAAGGACTCTTCGAGCAGGTATTCGCGATCGCTGGTGCGTGCCGCGACGTATTTCAGGTCAGCTCTGAAGTAGACGATTTCGCTCACCGCGATCAGCAGCAGGCGCCCGCGTTCATGACAGGAAAGGTGGCTGCGCGCGGCGAGTTGCACGCTCGCAGGCAGCGCTGGCGCCTGTCGGCGGCTCAGCATGACCTTTTGCAGAGCAGCCAGCAAACGTCGTGCCCGCACCGGCTTCACCAGATAATCGACGGCGTTGAGCTCGAAGGCCTGCACGGCGTAAGCGTCGTAAGCGGTGACAAAAATCACCGCCGGCGGATGGTCGAGCTGCGACAGATGACGAGCCAGTTCGACGCCGTCCATCTTGGGCATCCGGATATCGACCAGCGCCACGTCCACCCGCTGACTCCTGACCGCCGCCAGGGCGGACGCGCCATTGTCGGCTTCGGCAAGAACGTCGTTGGGCAGCTCCGGCGCGATGTCGGCCAGCAAGTCGCGCAGGCGCGCCCGCGCCGGCGCTTCGTCGTCGCAGATCATCACCGACAAGGGCAAATCCGGCGCCAGGGTACTCATCGCGCTCGCGGGGAATGCTGGTGACACGGCAGCACGATGCGCACCCGATACTCGCGGCGGCCGTCGGCAAGCCGCACTTCACCGGTCTCCAGTCGCGCCTCGAGATCGTAGTAGAGAGCCAGCCGTTCGCGGATGTTGTCGAGCGCCATGTGGTTGCCACGCGGATGCTCGGAGCCGCCGCCGCAGGGATTGGCCAGTTCGACGTGCAGTTCGTCGCCACGACGCGCCAGGCGAATACGGATGGTCCCGCCGTCGCCAGCCGGTTCGATGCCGTGATAGACGGCATTCTCCAGCAGCGGCTGCACCATCAACGGCGGCACTCTGAGTTCGAGTGGCAAGTTGTCGGCCAACTGCCATTCGACCTGCAAACGCTCCGCCAGGCGCAGCTTTTCGAGGTCCAGATACTGCCGGCACAGCGCCAGTTCGTCGGCTAGCGGTACCAGCTCCCGATGATCGCGCATCAGGGCACGAAAGAGCTCGGCGAGTTCCTCGAGCGCGGTCTCGGCACGCCGCGGGTCAGCACGAATCAGCGACAGGACCGCATTCAGGCTGTTGAACAGGAAATGTGGCCGGATGCGCGCGGTCAAGGCCTGCAGCCTTGCTTCGACCAGCGCTGGCGAGAGCGCTCTGGCACGCAAGGCAAAATAGGAAAGCATGAAAGCGGCAGCCATGGCGGCGAGCAGACCGGCCCGGATCAAGCGCTGCCCGCCTTCCTCTTCCACCGCCAGAAGGCGCCACAGAGCGGACAACAAGATGGCGGAAGCGGCGGCCAACACCAGCACCGCGCTGCGCGCGATCCAGATTGGCGCGCTCTGCAGGAAACCTCCGAGCAACGCCAGCAGGGCCACGTTGAAGAGCAACAAGGGCTGTACCCAGGCGGCCATGTCGATGTAATGCTGCAGGCTGTCGTTCACTCCTTCGCTCTGCACCAGCGCTGCCAGCAGCGCCAGCAGATTCACCCCAAGCAAGGTGCGCAGCATGACTCCGGAATTCCGGAAGTCTGGCAAGGGCTGGCCAGTGGGCTTTTGCTTTATACTTGCGATCACTCGAAGTGGCGCCTGTCCAAGGTTCTACGAGTGATTTTAGCCCAGGAACCTGTCGCTAATGAGTCAATCGGATTCTTCCCAATACACTTGGGCCGGCCGCTTCTCCGAAGGAATGTCGGACCTCGTCAAGCGTTATACCGCCTCGGTCAACTTCGACCGGCGGATGTGGCGCCAGGACATCAGGGCCTCGGTGGCACACGCCACGATGCTCGCCAGGCAGGGGATTATCAGCGCCGCGGATCTGGCCGACATCGAGCGCGGCATGGCGGAAATCGTACGCGAGATCGAGGGGGACCGTTTCGTCTGGTCGCTCGACCTCGAAGATGTCCACCTGAACATCGAAAAGCGCCTGACCACGCTGGTTGGCGATGCCGGCAAGCGCCTGCATACTGGTCGCTCGCGCAATGATCAGGTGGCGACCGACATCCGCCTCTATCTGCGCGACGCGATCGACGAGCTGCTGCCACTGCTGCGCGAGTTCCAGGCCAGGCTGCTTGACCTCGCCGAGAAGGAGGCAGCCACGCCGCTGCCCGGGTTCACCCACCTCCAGGTTGCGCAACCGGTGACCTTCGGCCATCACGTCCTGGCCTATTTCGAGATGATGGAGCGGGATGCCGAGCGCTTCGCCGACTGCCGAAGACGCACCAACCGCCTGCCTCTGGGTGCCGCCGCGCTGGCCGGTACGAGCTATCCGATCGATCGCCATTTCGTCGCTGAAATGCTGGGCTTCGACGGCCTCTGCGAAAACTCGCTCGACGCCGTTTCCGACCGCGACTTTGCGATCGAATTCTGCGCCGCCAGCGCGCTGCTGATGATGCATCTGTCGCGCCTGTCGGAGGAACTGGTGCTGTGGATGAACCCGCGTTTCGGTTTCATCCGGATCGCCGATCGCTTCTGCACCGGCAGCTCGATCATGCCCCAGAAGAAGAATCCCGACGTTCCCGAACTGGCACGCGGCAAGACCGGCCGCGTTTACGGGCACCTGACCGCCCTGCTGACGCTGATGAAGGGCCAGCCTCTGGCCTACAACAAGGACAACCAGGAAGACAAGGAGCCACTGTTCGACGCCATTGACACGGTCAGCGACACGCTGCGCATTTTTGCCGCGATGGTCGGCGGAATTACCGTCCATCCGGCAAGAATGCGCGAGGCATTGGATCAGGGATTTGCCACCGCCACCGATCTTGCCGACTACCTGACCCGCAAGGGATTGCCCTTCCGCGACGCCCATGCGGCGGTGGGCCTGGCAGTGCGGCGCGCCGAGGAACTCGGTGCCGACCTGGCGCAACTCCCGCTCGCCGAATTGCGGCACTTCTCGCCGCTGATTGCCGACGACGTCTTTGCGGTGCTGACCGTAGACGGATCGCTGGCGGCGCGCAAGCATATTGGCGGCACCGCGCCGGAACAGGTCCTGGCGGCAATTGCCCGCGCCCGTCGCCGTTAGGCGCGCCGCCGAAACCGGAAGATGATGGAGAAGATCGGCAAGTATCACCTCGACCGTGAAATCGGCCGTGGCGCAACGTCGATCGTCTATCTGGGCAGCGACGCGTTTACCCAGCGCGCGGTGGCCGTCAAGGTGGCCTTTCCCGGAATTCTGAAGGACCCCAAACGGGGCAGGTTATACACCCACCTGTTCCTCAACGAGGCGGCACTGGTCGGCAAGCTGTCGCACCCGCATATCGTGCAGATTTACGACGCGGTGGTCGACGACGATTTCTGCTATCTGGTGATGGAATACGTTGCTGGCGGCACGCTGGAGAGGGTCTCCACGGCCGACCGGCTGCTGTCGGTCGAACGTACTGTCGAGATCGTTTTCAAGTGCTCACGGGCGCTTGATTTCGCTTTCCGGGCGGGCATCATTCATCGTGACATCAAGCCGGCCAACATCCTGTTCACTGGCACCGATGCAGACCAGGGCGACATCAAGATCTCCGATTTCGGGGCCGCGATCATCGGCTCACCGGACCGTACCCTGGTGCTGGGGATCGGATCACCCGCTTACATGTCACCGCAGCAGGTGAAAGAACAGACACTCGATCAGCAGACCGATATCTACTCCCTTGGCGTCGTCATGTATCAGCTGCTGACCGGACAACTGCCTTTCCAGGCGCGCAACAGTTACGACATGGTTTACCAGATCATCAACGCCGAGCCGCGCCGGCCTTCGGCCTTGCGCAGAGACATTCCGGAGGCGCTCGACGCGATCGTCGCGCGCGCGATGAGCAAGCGACTCGAAACGCGTTACGCCACCTGGCAGGAATTTGCCCACGATCTGGCGCAGGCTTTTCGCAACCGCAAACCCAAAGTCGCAGTCGACCAGTTGGCTGATCTCGAAAAGTTCGACAGCCTGCGTTCGTTCTCTTTCTTCGCGGACTTTTCCGACGTCGAGATCTGGGAAGTAGTACGTTTTTCGCAATGGAGCCGGGCTTCACCCGGCACCGCGATCATTCGTGATGGCGACCACGGCGACTTCTTCTGCTTCCTCGCCGAAGGCGAGCTGAAGGTTCTCAAGAACGGGATGATTCTCGACATGCTGGGCACCGGCGAGTGCTTTGGCGAAATGGCCGTGATCGGCAAGGCGAACTCAAGACGCGGTGCCGACATCGTCGCCGTAACCGACGCCAAGCTGGTGCGCATCACGGCAAATGCCTTGCGCAGTTCCTCGGAATCGTGCCGGGCGCACTTCTACCAGTCTTTCCTGGCAGTACTCAGCGAACGGCTGACGGCAGCGAACGTCCGCCTGGTGACTTTCTGAGGCCCCGCAGCGCCACGCCGTTCCAGCCCACCAGGCCTTGCCGTTGATAAGCAGTGCGGACCATACCGGTTCTGGCGTCGAAGAGCACATCGAAGCGCGCCAGGTGGTTCCAGCTGTCGCAGAATCTCCACTCCCATACCGGCTCGTCGCAAGCCTGGAAGTAGTTGGTCCACTTGGGCTGCGATCGGCCGAGCAGACGCAGAACGGACGCCTGGTCACTCTTGCCCGGCTTGACGCGAAGTGCGCC
Organism: Accumulibacter sp.; assembly: GCF_029255145.1. Lineage (GTDB taxonomy): Bacteria > Pseudomonadota > Gammaproteobacteria > Burkholderiales > Rhodocyclaceae > Accumulibacter. The sequence goes on along the minus strand of NZ_JAPUVQ010000042.1, from coordinate 33,370 downwards.
ATATCCAGCACCCTCCTCTATCCGCTGCCGGCGCCCGGCGGGCGCGATGAACGCCATATGGGTCTGCAAACCCGCCGGCCCACGCGGACAGGCCGCTGTTCGCTGCCACCGGGATGCTTCCAGCTCAGTGGCGGCTGGCTCATCGTCGCCAGCCCCTCGGGCAAGGTGGCCACGGCCACGCCGGGCTTCAAGCCACGGCCGCTGTCGCCCGCGCAAGCCGACAACGGCGAAGAAGCGATCAGAAGCAAGGAATACGGGTGCTGCCAACGGTAACCATTCATCCGCAGTTCCTCGTCCATCGACGCGAGCCACCCCCGATCTTCGTCCGCGTACCTGCCGACGAAAGCGATTGCGCGGCGAAGTTCCTCCGCGGTATATTAGCGTTCTATGATTTTATGAGCGGGACGCCAATGAGCAAGTCTTTCACCACCATTACCGATGACGTGGCCAAGGGACTCGGCAGCATGCGCAAGGAAATCCCGGAAACGATTCAAGGCTTCAATGCACTGGCCAAGGCAGCGCTCTCGCCGGGCGTGCTGTCCGCACTCGACAAGGAGCTGATTGCGCTGGCGATCGGCGTTGCCAGCCGTTGCGACGCATGTATCGGTTTTCATGTCAAGGCGCTGATTCGACTGGGCGTCAGCCGTGCACAGTTGATGGAAACGCTGGCGGTGTGCACCTACATGGGTGGTGGGCCGACCCTGATGTACGCGGCCGAGGCGGTACGGGCCTACGAGGAACTGAACTCCGAGCAGCCGGCACCGGTCAGCGCCTGAACAGGTAAGCGACCACGGGCAAGGACGCTGTGTCCGCGAAACCGACGCCGGCTCCGGCAACAAGCCCGCCTGCGGAGCTGCCGTAGGCGGCGCCTGATCACCGAATCAGACCGGGTCGACGAGCCCTTCCAGCAGCTTCTGCAACTCACCATCCTCGTACATCTCACGCATGATATCGCAGCCGCCGACGAACTCGCCGCGCACGTACAGCTGCGGAATGGTCGGCCAGTCGGCGTACGACTTGATGCCGACGCGAATCTCCGGATTCTCCAGCACGTTCACGCTGAGAAAGTTGGCCACGCCGCAGGCTCTGAGAATCTGCACGGTAACCGCCGAAAAACCGCACTGCGGAGCCTCCGGCGTCCCTTTCATGTAGAGCACTACCGGGTTGGTCGTGACCTGTTCCTTGATCAACTGCTGCACATCCATCGCCAGACCTCACAAGTGATAGCGGTTGAGAAAAATTATCAACAGAGCAGTGTACTGTCTGGCTGCGCTGATCGTCAACGTAAACGTCCGCCACTGACCCGTTCGATGGCCGACAGGTCGCGCCATGAGGCAACCTCGGTCAGTCCCGCCTGGCACAGCAGCGTGCGCACCGCTGCCGCCTGCTGATAGCCGTGCTCAATCAACAGCCAGCCACCAGCTCGAAGATGCGCGGCAGCACTACCGACAATATCGCGAATACACGCCAGACCGTCACCGCCGACGACCCCATCGGTCAATGCCAGCTGTGGCTCGAATGGCAATCCATTCTGCTGCAAGTGCGGGTCAGCGTGCGTGACGTAGGGCGGGTTGGCGACGATCACATCGAAACGCTGCTCCCCGAGCGGAGCGTACCAGTCACCGGCAAGGAAGTTGATCGCGACCTCGTGCATCGCTGCGTTGCCACTGGCTACGGCCAGTGCTGCTGGCGAAAGATCAACCGCGGTAAGCACCGCTGCCGGGCATTTCCAACCAAGCGTCACCGCCAGAACGCCCGAGCCCGTGCCGAGGTCGAGAATCCGCGGCGCAGGCAAACTCTGCACGCGCGCGAGCGCGAGATCGACCAGCAGCTCAGTCTCGGGGCGCGGAATCATGACCGCCGGCGTGACCATGAATTCCAGACCGTAGAACCCTGCCGAGCCCAGGAGATAGGCCAGCGGCTCGCCGCCAAGGCGACGCCTGACCAGCACCTCGAGGGTGGCAAGTTGCGCCGCCGACAACAGGCGCGCCGAGTGCGCAATCAGATCGGCGTGCGTGCAGCCGGCGACGCGCTCCACCAGCAGTCGTGCATCGAGGCGATCGATGCGCTGGCTGGCCGAGCGCCACGCGTCGCCGATCCCGATCATCGTCGCCGCCGACATTCGGCGCCAATGCCGCGACGAAAGCGGCGGCCGGCGCAGGGTCTCGTCCGCTGCATGCTGAATAGATCGTCCGAAGCAGTGTCAGGAATCGCTGTCGGCGAGCATCGCCAGTTGATCGGCCTGATGTTCGGCGTTCAGGGCGCCGAGCAGATCGTCAAGATCGCCGTCCATGATCGCCTCGATCTTGTAGAGCGTCAGGTTGATGCGGTGGTCGGTGACCCGGCCCTGCGGAAAATTGTACGTTCTGATCCGTTCCGAGCGATCGCCACTGCCGATCAAATTCCGTCGCTCCGAGGCGATGCTCTCGTGTTGCGCGCGTTCCTGCATGTCCCTGATACGGGCGCCCAGGACCGACAGCGCCTGCGCCTTGTTCTTGTGCTGCGAGCGATCATCCTGGCATTCGACGACGATCCCGGTCGGCAGGTGGGTGATCCGCACCGCCGAATCGGTCTTGTTGATGTGCTGCCCGCCAGCACCTGAAGCCCGGTAGGTGTCAACGCGGATTTCGGCCGGGTTGATCAGCACCTCCTCCAGTTCGTCGCCCTCGGGCATCACCGCCACTGTACACGCGGAAGTATGAATCCGTCCCTGCGTTTCGGTCTCAGGGACACGCTGCACGCGGTGGGCGCCCGACTCGAACTTGAGCCTCGAGTAGACGCCGTTGCCGATGATCCGGGCAATGACTTCGCGGTAACCGCCGAGGTCAGAGACGCTGGCGGAAATCACTTCGACCTGCCAGCGCTGCCGTTCGGCATAGCGCGTGTACATGCGAAACAGACTTCCGGCAAACAGCGCCGATTCATCACCGCCGGTTCCGGCACGGATTTCAAGAAAGACATTGCGCTCGTCGTTGGCGTCCTTTGGCAGCAGCAGCTTCTGGAGATCGCTCTCGATCTGCGGCAGGCGCTCCCTGGCGATGGCCACTTCCGCTTCGGCCAGTTCGCGCATTTCCGGATCGGCGAGCAGCGCAAGCGCCGACGACAGGTCAGCCTCGGACCCCAGCCAAGTGTGGTAAAGAGCGACCACCGGGCCAAGCTCGGCGTACTCGCGCGACAGCTTGCGGTATTCGTCCAGATCGCGCGTCGCGTCGCTGCTGGCCAGCATCCGATCAAGTTCGTCGAGGCGGCCGCTCAAATGCTCAAGTTTGTCGCGAATGCTCTGGTTCATCAGGAAATGGTTTCAAGGGTTCAAGCAGGATCAAGCAGGATCAAGCGCGCGAACGCAGGCGGGAAGAATCAGCGAAGGATGGTCGTCAGCCATCGAAACCCGCTACTCGCCGAGGCGGGAATCCGGATGCAGGTGAAACAAGCGCCCGACCAGCGCCGGCAACTCGTCCCGACCATCACCGGCCTGCGCCAGGGCCTGCGTTGGCGCGTGCAGGAACTTGTTGGTCAAGCGGTGCGAGAACTGGTCGAGAACCCGCACCGGGTCGTCGCCTCTCGCGAGCAACTTGAGCGCGTGCTCCATTTCGTGGCGGCGCGCGCGTTCGGCGGCATCGCGGAGCGAACGAATGATCGGCACTGTACCACGCGTCGCCAACCAGCGCAGGAAACCATCGACCCGCTCGCTGATGATCGCCTCGGCGTCCACCACCGCCGCCTGCCGCGACTCGATACCGGACTCGACCACTTGCGCCAGATCGTCGACGGTATAGAGGAAGACGTCGTCCATCTCGCCCACTTCGAACTCGATGTCGCGCGGAACGGCCAGGTCGACCATGAACATCGGGCGGTGGCGGCGAACCTTGATCGCCCGCTCGACCATGCCGAGGCCGAGGATCGGCAAAGGGCTGGCGGTGCACGAGACGACGATATCGAACTGCGCCAACCGTTCGCCGAGTTCCTCTAGCCGGATCGCCGTTCCGCCAACGCGATCGGCAAGCATCAGGCCGCGCTCGACGGTCCGGTTGGCGATCGCCACGTGCCGTGGTTGCTGGGCGCAGAAATGCGTCGCGCACAGTTCGATCATCTCGCCCGCGCCGATGAACAGAATCCTCTGGTCGGCGATACGCTCGAAGATGCGTTCGGCCAGGCGCACCGCGGCGGCGGCCATCGAGACGATGTTGGCCCCTATCGCGGTCGTCGAACGCACCTCCTTGGCGACCGCAAAGGAGTGCTGAAAAAGCTTGTGCAAAGTCGTACCCAGCGTCCCCGCCTCCTCGGCAGCGCGCACCGCTTCCTTCATCTGGCCGAGAATCTGCGGTTCGCCGAGAACCATCGAATCGAGTCCGCTGGCCACGCGAAAAGCGTGGCGAACGGCGTCCCGTTCGGGATAGGTATAGAGGTAAGGTTCGATCTCGTGGCGCGCCAGTCGATGATAGGCCGCCAGCCACTGACTGGCCGCCCCGGGCGTATCGCCGGCAAAGTAGACTTCGGTCCGGTTGCACGTCGACAGAATCGCCGCCTCATGCACCGCCTGGCAACGCGTCAGGTCGGCCAACGCCTGCTGCACCGTGTCGGTCTGAAACGCGATCTGCTCGCGAACCGCAAGTGGCGCCGTGTGGTGGTTGATGCCAAGGGTAAACAGCGCCATGCGTAAGAGGGGGTAGGCAAGTCAGCGGGCGATTATAGCACCCGCTCTGCCAGCCTCCCGGAGCGTCAGGTGCTGCCCGCCTGTTGCCTGCTGCCGACCAACCGGGTCAGGCGACGTCCCGCGCGGGTTTGCCGACAAAGTAGCACAGCGCGTAGTCCACACCGAAGACCATTAAGCGAGAACGCGCAACCCAGATCGCACACCGCGTCCATGAAGGTACGGGCGGCGGAAAATCGGACACCGCGGCGGTTTCGGTGATGTCAAAAACATCCTGGCTCGGTAGCAGCGGGCTACGGGCGAGTCACGAATTTCATGGCGAGAAGCGCTTCAATCACACGCGCATGCTACCCGACAACTCCGCCACAGCCCTTGCTGTCAGTTCCTCGAACCGGCGCAAGACGCGGCAGGAGCGAAGACTGCCCCCCTGCACCTTCGCCAACGGCGGCGCGCTGGGAAAAAAAAAGCCACGGCGTGCCGTGGCATCCACTTCCGGCGGCAGGTCAGGCCGGCGTCGGCTGCTTGCCGGAAGCCCCTGCGCTCTCCATCCACCGCTTGATGCGATTCGCATCACCAATGCGAGTTTGCTTGCCAGCCGAATCAAGCAGTACGATCACTACCGGTCGGTCCGCTACGCGTGCCTGCATGACCAGGCACTTGCCCGCTTCCTGAATGTAGCCGGTCTTCGACAGACCGATCTCCCAAGTCGGGCTTTTGACCAGCTGATTGGTATTGTGGTACTCGAGTTCACGCCCTTTCACCTCGGCCGTCGCGCCGGAGGTCGTCGAAAACTCGCGAATCAAGGGGTAGCGATGTGCGGCCGCGACCATTCGCGCGAGGTCGCGTGCCGTGGAGACGTTGTTGCTGGTCAAACCGGTGGGGTCCTCGAAATGCGTCCGGGCCATCCCCAACGACGCGGCCTTGCGGTTCATCGCCGCCACAAAAGCCGCCAGGCCGCCTGGGTAGTGACGTCCTAGCGCGTGCGCCGCACGGTTTTCAGAAGACATCAACGCCAGCAACAAAGCCATCTCGCGCGTCATCACTGTTCCCACCTGGAGGCGCGAACGACTTCCTTTCAAGTAGTCGACATCCTCATCGGTGATGGTAATCGACTCTTGCAGATTGGGCATGCTATCGAGCACCACCATCGCCGTCATGACCTTGGTTATCGAGGCAATCGGAACCACGGTAGTGGCGTTCTTCTCGTAGAGGGTTTCGCCACCATCCTGCGCGACTACCAAAGCCGAGCCCGAGTGTACCGCCAGGTTGCCCGGTTCCTGCCAGGGGTCGGCGTCGCCGGCGAAGACCCGGTTGGCAGTCCGGTGCTTCCTGGCGTCGCTGGTGTACCTTTTCTTTTCGGCCTGGGGAGCAGCATGGCTGCTCTTGGCGACGCGCGCGGACTTGGCCTTCACCGCGCCCTTGTCCCTATGCGCCACTGTCTTGGTCGCGCTCTTCTTGGCCACCGGAGGCGCCTTCTGGGCTGTCCGCGCTTTGCTCTTCTGTTCTTCGGCCTTGCTCTTGGCCTTATCCACGGCGTGCGCGGCTTCAATCGACATCAGGCCACCACCCAACAGGGCGCCCGCCAGCAACACTGCTCTGAGTATCATCCGCATTTCCAGCCTCCTGCACGATCTACAATTCGTCACAATTCTACCGCAGCTCGTCTTCCGAGAAAACCATACATTCAGGAAAATAAGGAGATAGATTGACTATGTAATGTAGCATATCAAATACATTCAGGCATCAAGAAAGGCCTTGACGTCTTCCTGGCGAGCCATCGTGTCCCCATAGCCGAGATCGATCAGTGCGCCAGTGTACGATTTTTCGAAGAGCAGATAGCTGGTCAGCGCACCGCCGCGCCGGTTCATTGCCCCCAGCCCCCGGAGCAGCAGTCGCACCGCCCATGGCAGTGCTCTGGCATGGCGCGCGGCCAGTTGATCGAGACTCTCGGATGGCGCGATGATCAGTGACTCGATCGGCCGCAGGCCTACTTCGCCACTTTCTCGCAACGCATCGGGAAGCCGCGCCAGGGTCCGGTTGATGCGCTCCATACGCTCGATATCGACGGCCAGACTGTCCAGGAAGATCGACGAAAGCGCATGGCCCGCAATCTGAGCCAGACTCGGGTAGGTGCGCGAACTTTGCCGTTGACTCACTTCATTGATCTTGCCGACGCCGATGACCATGATCTTGTCGGCCCCCAGGTGGATTGCCGGTGAGATCGGCGCCAGTTGCCGCATCGAACCGTCACCAAAATACTCGCGATTGAGATGTACGGCGGGAAAGATGAAAGGGATCGCGCTCGAAGCCAGCAGATGGTCAACCGACAATTGCGTTCGACAACCGATGCGCTGCGTTCGCTGCCAGTTCTGCACCTCCGGATGGGCCTCGAAAAAGCTGACGCCGTCGCCGGTCGCATACCCTGACGCGGTAATGCTTACGGCGTATAGCGTCCCTTTGGCCAACGAGCGCTCAATGTTGCGGAAGTGCAGTTTCTGTTCAAGAAGACGACGCAAGGGCCGATTGTCGAGAAGCGAACGCGGACTACGCCTGAACGCCCAGCCGAGCAGGAAGGCGCTCAGCCAGTTGGCCATCGCCAGGCCGATTCCGATCGGGTCGGCGCGATAGATCTGGCCGGCGCGCATATTGCGCCAGACATCTTCCATGGCATTGACCGCATCACGAAAGTTGTGGGCATGACAGGCCAGCGTCGCCGCATTGACGGCGCCCGCCGAAGTGCCGCACAAGATCTGAAACGGGCTTCGGCTGCAGTCGCCAAGCAAGTCGCGAACAGCGCGCAGGACGCCAACCTGATACGCGGCACGCGCGCCGCCACCACCGAGAATCAGCGCCATTCTACCGCTGGCCATCGGCCCTCATCACTACCTGGTTTTGAGAGGTGGGGTTCTCGACACGCGTTGGAGGAACACGCCCAAGCGCCACCGATGGGCCGCCCAGCGCGTTCAGCGTTCGTTCATCAGTTTGTCGACCACCGCCAGGGCGGTCATGTTGACCAGCCGTCGAACGGTCGCGGTCGCCGTCAGGATGTGCGCCGGCTGCGCGGATCCCAGCAGGATCGGGCCAATCGTGAGGTTGTCACCGGCAGCGATCTTGAGCAGGTTGAACGAAATGTTCGCCGCGTCGAGGGTCGGCATGATCAGCAGATTGGCCTGCCCCTTCAGCCGCGCATCACTCGGAAAAACACGCTGCCGGATCTGATCGTCGATCGCCGCGTCACCGTGCATCTCGCCCTCGACCTCGAGGCGCGGCGCACGCTCCTTCAGCAAGCGCAACGCTTCGCGCATTTTCAGCGCCGTTGGCGTGTTCTCGGAGCCGAACGACGAATGCGAAAGCAGGGCGACACGCGGCGTCACGCCGAAGCGACGCACTGCGTCGGCAGCCAGCAGAGTCATGTCAACCAGCTGTTCCGCCGTCGGCTCGTAGTTGATGTAGGTGTCGGCGATGAACAGCGTGCGATCCGGCAGCAGCAGCACACTCATCGCATAGAGCCCCCGGACGCCCGGCGCCAGGCCGATGACGTTCTCGACATACTCGCGGTGCACGTGGTGGCGACCGAAAGTGCCACAGATCAGCCCGTCTGCGTCGCCCATGCGCACCATCAGCGCGCCGAACAGGGAGGGATGACGCCGCACCTCGCGCTTGGCAAAATCGGCCGAAACGCCCTTGCGCTCCATCGTCCGCCGATACTCTTTCCAGTAAGGCTCGAAATGGTGCTCAAAGAAATCATTGTGGCCGGCGCAAACGATGTCGAAGTCAACACCCGGACGGACCCGCAGGTTCGCCGCCTCCAGTTTGCGGGCGATGTCGCCCGGGTGGCCGATCAGAATCGGTTTCGCGATACCCTCGTCGACGATCACCTGGACCGCGCGCAGCACGCGCTCATCGCCCCCTTCCGCAAAGACGATCCGCCGGGGCGCCTGCTTGGCCTGCGAGAACACCGGCTTCATGATCAGGCCAAAGTGATAGACGAACTCGTCCAGGCTGTCCTCGTAGGCGTCCATATTCTTGATCGGCCTGGTCGCCACACCCGATTCCATGGCTGCCGCCGCCACCGCCGGCGCGATCTTGCTGATCAGGCGCGGATCGAAAGGATTCGGAATCAGGTATTCGGGGCCAAAATTGGAGACTTTCTCGCCGTACGCCTTTAGCGCCACCTCGGATTGCTCGACGCGCGCCAGTTCGGCGATCGCCTTGACCGCGGCGAGCTTCATTGCTTCCGTAATGGTCGTCGCTCCGACGTCGAGCGCACCGCGAAAGATGAACGGGAAACACAGCACATTGTTGACCTGGTTGGGGTAGTCGGAGCGCCCGGTAGCGATGATTGCATCACTACGCACCGCCTTGACGTCTTCGGGTGTGATCTCCGGGTTAGGGTTCGCCAGCGCCATGACCAGCGGTGACGGCGCCATCTTCGCCACCATTTCCCGCTTGAGCACGCCGCCGGCCGACAGCCCGAGGAAGACGTCGGCGCCACCGATCACGTCGTCGAGAGTTCGCGCGTCGGTCTGCTTGGCGTAACGCCCCTTGATCTCGTCCATGTCCTCGACACGGCCCTCATAGACCAGCCCCTTGATGTCGGTCACCCAGATATTCTCGACCGGGATACCCAGCATCACCAGCAGATCCAGGCACGCCAGCGCAGCGGCGCCAGCGCCCGAGGTCACCAGCTTTACCTTGTCGAGGTCCTTGCCCTGGAGGTACAGGCCGTTGAGGATCGCCGCACCGACAACGATCGCCGTACCGTGCTGATCGTCGTGGAAGACCGGGATCTTCATCCGCTCACGGAGCTTCCGCTCAACATAGAAGCACTCCGGCGCCTTGATGTCCTCGAGGTTGATGCCGCCAAATGTTGGCTCCAGCGAGGCGATGATCTCGACCAGGCGATCCGGATCAAGCTCTTCGATCTCCAGATCGAAGACATCGATGTTGGCAAATTTCTTGAACAGCACAGCCTTGCCTTCCATCACCGGCTTGGCCGCCAGCGGACCGATCGCCCCGAGACCCAGCACCGCCGTGCCATTGGTAATCACGCCGACCAGATTGGCGCGTGAAGTAAGCGTGCTGACTTCAGCGGGGACAGCGACGATCTCTTCGCAGGCCGCCGCCACTCCTGGCGAGTAGGCCATCGACAGGTCGTACTGATTGGTCAGTTGGGTGGTCGGCTGGATCGCGATCTTGCCCGGTCGTGGATTGCGGTGGTAGGCCAAGGCGGCAATCCGCAGCTGGTCTTTGTCTTTGTCTTTGTTCATGACTCTCTCCTGGCGGCATATCAAGCCAAAGCGGCTGCTTGTGGCTCCCCAACGGTCACTAGATCTCTGACTCCCGAGTGTCCCGCTCGACCCTCTCGGCAGAACGCGGCTTGTCTATCGATCGTCAGTTCCGGTCGGACCTGTGGCATAATTACACAAACCCTGACAACCTTGTAGCACCAGCATCCGGCATGTCAATCCCCCCTTGCTGCACTCGGTTTCTTCGCCAGCCGCGACCGACGCGTCGCCCCCGACTGGGCTGGACGGACCCTTCGGGTCCCTGCTCCGTTGGCCAGCCTCTGCGCGCGCCACGCCACGGCAAGCTCCGCTCCTCCACCTTCCTTCGAGAGTGATTACCATGAACCAGACTTTTTCCATCAATGCCCCGGACTACGTCAAACACGAACGCCTGAAACAATGGGTTGCCGATATCGCGGCCCTCACCGAGCCTGCCCAGGTGGTCTGGGCCGATGGCTCGCAAGAAGAATACGACCGGCTCTGCGCCGAGTTGGTCGCCGCCGGCACCTTCGTCAAGCTCAATCCCGAGAAGCGCAAGAACTCCTTTCTGGCCTTTTCGGACCCTTCGGACGTCGCCCGCGTCGAAGACCGTACTTACATCTGTTCCGAGAAGAAGGAAGACGCCGGCCCGACCAACAACTGGGAAGAACCGGCCAAGATGCGCGAGACGCTGAAGGGCGTCTTCAAGGGCTGCATGAAGGGCCGCACGATGTACGTGATCCCCTTCTCGATGGGACCCATTGGGTCACCGATCGCCCAGATCGGCGTCGAGATCAGCGACAGTGCCTACGTGGTAGTCAACATGCGGATCATGACCCGCATGGGCAAGGACGTCTTCCCGGTCCTCGGTACCGACGGCGCCTTCGTTCCCTGCGTGCACTCAATCGGCGCACCCAAGGAACCAGGCCAGAAGGACCCGCGCTGGCCGTGCAACCCGACCACCAAGTACATCGTCCACTATCCGGAAACGCGCGAAATCTGGTCCTACGGTTCGGGCTACGGTGGCAACGCGCTGCTCGGCAAGAAGTGCCTGGCGCTGCGCATCGCTTCGAACATGGCACGCGACGACGGCTGGATGGCAGAACACATGCTGATCCTCGGCGTCGAGTCGCCCGAAGGCAAGAAACACTACGTTGCGGCGGCGTTCCCGTCGGCCTGTGGCAAGACCAACTTCGCGATGCTGGTTCCGCCAGCCAGCCTGAACGGCTGGAAGGTCACCACCATCGGCGACGACATCGCCTGGATCAAGCCGCGCAAGGACAAGAACGGCGTCACCCGGCTGTACGCGATCAACCCCGAAGCCGGCTTCTTCGGCGTCGCGCCGGGTACCAACGAGCAGACCAACTTCAACGCCATGGCTTCACTGGCCGAGAACACCATCTTCACCAACGTCGCACTCACCGACGATGGCGACGTGTGGTGGGAAGGCATGGGGCCGGCACCGGCGCACGCAATCGATTGGCAGGGCAACGACTGGACCCCGGCGATCGCCAAGGAAAAGGGCACCAAGGCCGCTCATCCGAACTCCCGCTTTACCGCACCGGCGTCACAGTGCCCGTGCATCGACGACCAGTGGCAGAGCACCGAAGGGGTGCCGATCTCGGCCTTCCTGTTCGGCGGCCGTCGCGCCTCGACCGTACCGCTGGTCTGTCAGACCGTTGACTGGGATCACGGCGTCTATGCCGCCGCCACCCTTGGCTCGGAGACGACTGCCGCCGCCTTCGGCCAGCAGGGCGTCGTTCGTCGCGATCCGTTCGCGATGCTGCCGTTCTGCGGCTACAACATGGCCGACTACTACAGCCACTGGTTGAAGATGGGCAACGCCGCCGATACGCCGGTGCCGATCTTCATGGTCAACTGGTTCCGGACCAACGAACAAGGCGGCTTCGCCTGGCCTGGCTTCGGTGACAATGCGCGGATCCTCAAGTGGATCATCGACCGTTGCGAAGGCAAGGTTTCCGCAAGGAAGACGACGCTTGGCTGGATGCCCAATTACGAGGACATCGACTGGACCGGCGTCGACTTCTCCAAGGAAGAATTTGCCGGCGTGACCAGCCTCGACCAGCAGGCGTGGAAGAGCGAACTCGACGGCGTCAAGGAGTGGTTCACCAAGATGGGCGACAAGTTGCCTCCCAAGCTCGCCGAGATCCGCAACGAACTCGAGAAGGGCTTCCAGGCCGCCTGATCACGACGCGGTTTCGGTCGCCGAAAAGCCGCCTGCGGGCGGCTTTTTTGCGCCTCGACCCGCCTTGCGGGTAGACTGCCTGCTTTTCTCAAACTGCCATCGCCGAATCATGCCGACCTTCCCCGCCAGCCGCCTTGCCGACATCGCCCCCTTCCATGTCATGGAGCTGATGGCGCGCGCCAAGACGCTGGAAGCCGAAGGGCGCGACATCATTCACATGGAAGTCGGGGAACCCGACTTCCCGACGCCCGAACCAATTATCGCAGCGGCACAGGCACAGCTCGCCACCGGCCGCGTGTACTACACGGCGGCGCTCGGACTGCCCGAACTGCGCCGCGCGATTGCCGCGTTCTATGCCACACGCTACGGGATCAGCGTCCCTGCCTCGCGGATCGTCGTCACTGCCGGGGCATCGGGAGCGCTGCTGCTGGCCATGGCCTGCCTCTCAGAACCGGCTAGCGAATGGCTGCTGACCGACCCGGGTTACCCCTGCAACCGCAACTTCGTGCGCAGCTTCGAAGGGGTACCGGTCGCCGTTCCGGTGCACGCCGAAAACAACTTCCAGCCAACGCTCGCCGACCTCGAATGCTACTGGAACGAGCGCACCGCCGGTGCTCTCCTGGCTTCACCCGCCAACCCCACCGGCACCCTCCTCGACGATGCTTCGCTGGCGGCGATGGCGGAGTTCGTCCGCCAGCAGGGTGGGCAATTGATCGTCGACGAGATCTATCATGGCCTCACCTACGAACGCGAGGTACCAACGGCACTGCAATTCGGTGACGACATCTTTGTCGTCCAGAGCTTTTCCAAATACTTCAACATGACCGGCTGGCGCCTGGGTTGGCTGGTCGTTCCCGAGCGCTTCGGCCGCGACATCGAAAAGCTCGCACCGAATCTCTTCATCTCACCATCGACGCCAGCCCAGCACGCGGCGCTGGCCGCCTTCGAGCCGGCCACGATCAGCATCCTGGAAGCAAGACGAAACGAATTCCGGCGACGTCGCGATTTTCTTGCGCCGGCGCTTGCAGACCTCGGCTTCCGCCTGGCGCCAAAGCCGGAGGGTGCCTTCTACATCTACGCCAATTGCGCTGAACTGACCGACAACAGCGACCGCTTTGCACGCGAACTGCTCGAATCGGCCGGCGTGGCGATTACGCCCGGACTCGACTTCGGGAGCAACGCGCCGGAAGAGCACTTGCGATTTGCGTACACCGCCGGCGTCGAACGCCTGACCGAGGCAGTGGACAGGATCCGCCGATTTATTGGCTGAGCGCCCAGGCGCTCAGCGGCGCAAGCCGGGCAAATCGCCAAGCGCGGCCAGGCGCCGCCAATCAAAGCAGGGACCGGGGTCGGTCTTTCGACCAGGCGAAACGTCACTGTGCCCGACCACCGCTTCGATCGGGTACTGCGCACACAGCACCTGGATCAGTTCCAGCAGACGGTCGTACTGCGCATCCGCGAAGGGCAACTCGTCGCAGCCCTCGAGTTCGATTCCCAGCGAAAAGTCGTTGCAACGCGGGCGCCCGCTCCAGGACGACACGCCGGCATGCCAGGCTCGCTGCCGACACGAAACGAATTGCAGCAACTCGCCATCGCGGCGAAGCAGGAAGTGGGCCGACACCTGCAGCGCACCGATCTGCGCAAAATAGGGGTGGGCGGAGACATCCAGTCGATTGGTGAACAGCCGTTCGATCGCGTCGCCACTAAACTGTCCTGGCGGCAGGCTGATTGCATGCACAACGATCAGCGTGAGCTGTTCGCCGTCCGGACGCTGATCGCAGTTTGGCGACGCGACCCGGCGCGCGCCATCCAGCCAGCCGTCGGCATCCCTCCGCAGGGCCAGCGCCCGATACCGGGGCATCACTCCTCGATGCCGAGCCGCTCGATGCGATAGCGCAGCGAACGGAAACTCACACCGAGCAATCTTGCCGCTGCGGTGCGGTTGAAGGCCGTCTTCGTCAAAGCCTCGAGGATGGCCTGCTTTTCGAGGCGGTTCAGATATTCGTCAAGCGTTTCGCCAGCCCTGCCGACACTGCCGCCAACCGCCGCGACCGGCGCCAGTTGCAGGTCGTCGGTGGCTACCGCACCGTTGGTGCACAGCGCCGTCGCCCGCTCGAGAATGTTCTCGAGTTCCCGTACGTTACCCGGAAAGCTATACCCGGCCAGCGCACGCAGGGCTGGCTGCTCGATCCGCGGCGCCGTGGCGCCGCAAATGCGGTGCAGCAGCGCCTCCACCAGCGGCGCCACATCCTCGTGACGCTCGCGCAGCGGCGGCATCCGCAGTTCGATGACGTTGAGGCGATAGAAGAGATCCTGGCGAAAGAGCCCGTCATCGACGCATCCCTTGAGCGAACGGTGAGTCGCCGAAAGGATACGCACGTCCACCATTTCTTCGGCAGTGCTGCCGACCTTGCGAACCTTCTTCTCCTGAATCGCGCGCAGCAATTTGACCTGCATCGCCAGCGGCAAGTCAGCTACTTCGTCGAGAAACAGCGTCCCGCCTTTCGCCGCCTGAAAGAAGCCATCTCGATCGCTGTCGGCACCGGTAAAGGCACCCTTGCGATAGCCAAAGAACTCGCTCTCCATCAAGTTCTCTGGGATCGCGCCACAGTTCACCGGCACGAAGGGCGCTGCGCGCCGAGAGCTCTGGTCGTGGATCAAACGCGCGGCGAGTTCCTTTCCCGTTCCCGACTCACCGGAGATGTAGACCGGCGCCTGACTCCGGGCCAGTTTTTCGATCAATTGACGAACGTGCTCGATCGCTGCCGACTCGCCAATCAATTGCCCGCCAGCGACCAGCGACCGCTCGTCGTCGGCAACGCCGCCATGCCGCGGCAAGCTGAGCGCCGATTTGATCAAGCTGCGCAACTGCTCGAGGGCGACCGGCTTGGCCAGATAGTCAAACGCACCGGCTTTCAGCGCGGCTACCGCGTTCTGGGCGCTTCCGAAGGCCGTGATCACCGCTACCGGCGTCTGCCCGTAGCGCTCACCGATCAGCCTGACGATCTCCAGACCCTCGCCGTCAGGCAGACGCATGTCGGTAATGCACAATTGGTAGTGTTGCCGCTCGAGCAGTCGCCGGGCCTCGGCAATACTCGCCGCGCAGTCCGCCGACAAGCCCATGCGGGCCACGGTCAGATCGAGAAGTTCACGGATATCCGCTTCGTCGTCGACCACCAGCACCCTTGCCAACTCGCCGCGCGGGCGACGCTCCGCCTTGACTACTGACACCCTGAAGCCCTCCCCAATAGACAGAAATCAGCACCCGGGCCAGAGCCCTGCAGTTCGAGTTGCGCGTCATTGGCGTCACACAACTCGCGCGCAATGTACAGACCCAGGCCGGTACCCCGATGATGCGTGGTGAAGAAGGGCTCGAATATATGTTCCCGGAATTCCTCGCCGACACCCTCACCGTCGTCGATCACGTGCAACTCGACCTGCCCAGCAACTTTGCCGGCGCAGGCCAGCAGGCGAACGCTGCCGGCGACGCGCTGCGAATGCCGCAGCGCGTTGCCCAGCAGATTCCCCAACACCTGATGAAAATGGGAACGATCGAAGCACAGGGTCGCCCCAGCCGACAAGTCGAGGCGAACCACATCGGCAGGCAAGCCCTCCTTGGCCAGGTATTCCTCGATCAGCGGCGGCAAGGTCGCCCGCAGATCGATCAGTTCCCGATAGAGGCGATCACGGCGCCCGAGTTCGAGCACATCGCTGACGATCCGCTCGAGACGCTGGGTATTGTCGAGCATAATGCGCAACAAGCGCTCATAGGCCTCGCCACGCCGCTCTTCACGCAGCAGTTCGCCGGCATGACTGATCGCCGAGAGCGGATTGCGTATCTCGTGCGCAATATTGGCCGTCAGGCGCCCCAGTGCAGCCAACTTCATCTGCTGCGCCTGCTCCTGCAGTCGGCCCATGTCCTCGAGGAAAACCAGCACGTCACGTTCCGAACTCTCGGTCGCCGCAAACCGCGCCCGCAGCCGCAAACCGCTTGCCGGCACGCGCACCAGCACCGCATCTTCGCTGCCATTCCGACACCAATCGACGAAATCCAGCGCCAGGTCGGACGAATACGCGCTCAGCAGGGACTCACTGCCACCGTCCAGCCCCAACAGTTGCCGGGCGCGCGGGTTGCTCTGCCGGACCCTGCCGTCGCGGCGAAGGACCACCACGCCGTCCTGCATCTCTTCGATGACGCGCTGGCTGATCACCGTCTGGTTATTCAGATCAACGCCACGCTGGTGCGCCAGCGCCTCGTTGGCGATCACCCGCCGCGCCAGCAAACGGGCGGAAATGGCTACCGCAAAAAAACCCGCGCTGAACACGCCGGCGTGAAAAAAGCCAGCCGCATCGAAGTCGTTCTGCATCACACGGTAGGAGTGTTCGAAGAGCACCGCCAGGGTGGCCATCGCGGCATAGAACAACACCAGACGCCCCTGTCCTACCAGACCGGCTCCGGCCAGCGTCACCAGCAGCATCGACCCGAGACCGCTGCCCAGGCCGCCACCGACATGAATCAAAACGGTCATGACCAGTACGTCGAGCAGCACGCTGGCGGTCAATTGCACGGTCGCGTGCTGCCCATGGCGATACGCCAGGACCACCGCCACTGCGGTAGCGACCAGATACAGGCTGGCCAGCGCCAGATGCCGCTGACTCTGGTCCGGGCCGGCAATCGGAAAAACGGAGGGATAAAGCAGCGCCGACGAAAAGAGCAGCGCGGCAACCGCAAAGCGATAGAGGTTGAAGTAGCGCAGCGACTTCCAGTGCATCTCGGAGAACGGTTCCTCACCGGACTCCGCGGTGGTCAGCATAGTGCCTCAGGCGTCATCGGATGGTGCGTCGTGCAAATGAGCCGCGCAGCAGTAGTAGCGCCCGTCGGCCAGAATGCTCTCGCTGACTGGCTGATTCACCCCACAGCGCGCGCACTGCACCATCCGTTCAGCTTCGCGCTGGACGGTCCGGGTTCCAGCCTCGCCGCGCGACGAGGCACGCGACTTGCGCCAGAGCCACCAGAAAACGCACGCCAGTCCGATCAGTAGGAGGTATTTGCTCATCGCGAGAGAGGTTCCGCAGAGCGCTCAAGCATAGCAGATGCCAGATGCAGCCGCAGTAACAGAACCACCCCTCGGGAATGAACGACAAGTGCCGAGCGAGCTACGGGGAGCGTCCGCCCTTGTCATGCGCCCGGGTAGCGCAAAGGCGAACGCGGGCATCGCGATCAGGCGCGATGTGCGGATCGAAGTGAAGTGGATTGGTCGGGGCGAGAGGATTCGAACCTCCGACTCCTGCGTCCCGAACGCAGTACTCTACCAGGCTGAGCTACGCCCCGACCGAGGCGACAACTGCGCTAACTGTTCCTAGCGACAGCGAAGAGGCATAATTCTAGCAAGGAATCCTTGTATTGAGAAGCAGGCACGACATCAAGCGCTGCCTCCGCGAGTTCCGCCTCAACCTGGGCCTTCTGCCGAGCGTAGTCAAGCGCCCCGGTCTCGCGAATTGCCGCCAGCACCTCGGGAAAGTCGTCCCGCCCACCGGTCTGTATGGCCCGCCGCACGCAAGCCGCCTGCTCCGGATTGCCATTGCGGAGGACGAAAATCAGCGGCAGCGTCGGCTTGCCTTCCGCCAGGTCGTCACCGAGATGCTTGCCGGTCTCCAACTCCGCGCCAGAGTAATCGAGCACGTCATCGATCAGCTGAAATGCGGTCCCCAGGTGCAGGCCGTAAGTGGCCATCCCCTGCTCGACGACCGCAGCGCCGCCGCCGATGATTGCACCAAGTTGCGCCGCCGCCTCGAATAACTTCGCCGTCTTGTAGCGAATGACCTGCAGGTAGCCATCCTCGTCGATGCCCGCGTCGTGGCAGTTCATCAACTGCAGCACCTCCCCCTCGGCAATGACATTCGTCGCATCCGACAGCACCCGCATGATGCGCATGTCGTTGACCGTCACCATCATCTGGAAAGCACGCGAATAGAGGAAGTCTCCGACCAGCACACTGGCCGAATTGCCGAACATCGCGTTGGCGGTCTGGCGCCCGCGCCGCAGATCGGAACCATCAACGACATCGTCATGGAGCAGGGTGGCCGTGTGGATGAACTCGACCACCGCAGCGAGTTCGTGATGATGCGCCCCACGGTAAGCCATGGCGCCGGCCGACAGCAGGACCAGAGCCGGGCGCAGCCGCTTGCCCCCGCTCTGCACGATGTACTCGGCCACCTGGCGGACCAGGGCCACCTCGGAATGGAGGCGCTGACGGATCACCGCGTCAACGGCGGCCATGTCCGACCCGATCAGCCTGTACAACTGCTCCATTCTCACAACACGGCACCTTCGCACAAAACCCTCGAATCTTAGGCGTCGGCCGGTGTTGCGTCAAGGGAGCGATGCACCAGGTCGATCGCAAACGTTTGACGAAGCAGGAATAACACGTATAATGCGCGGTTCTTCGTTTTACTTTGTTCAGTTCTTTGGAGTCCAACATGTACGCGGTCATAAAAACCGGTGGCAAGCAGTATCGCGTTGTCAGCGGCGAAAAATTGAAGATAGAACAGATACCGGCAGACGTTGGCGCAGAACTCACCCTTGATCAGGTTCTGATGGTTGGCGAAGGCGAGACGGTGAAGGTCGGCACACCGATCATCGCCGGCGCTTCGGTCAAGGTCACTGTGCTCTCGCAAGGTCGTCACGACAAAATCCGGATTTTCAAGTTTCGTCGGCGCAAGCACTCGCAAAAGCATCAGGGGCATCGCCAGAATTACACCGAAATCCGGGTTGACGCCATTGCCGACGGCGCCGCGCCGGACCCTTCAGCCTGACTTGAGAGGAATCTGACTCATGGCACACAAAAAAGCAGGCGGCAGCGTACGCAACGGCCGCGATTCCGAAGCAAAACGCCTGGGCGTCAAGCGCTACGGCGGCCAGTTGGTCCGCGCCGGCAACATCATCGTCCGCCAGCGTGGCACCGCTTTTCACCCCGGCGAAAACATGGGCCTCGGCAAGGATCACACGCTGTTTGCACTGGTGGACGGGCACGTGCAGTTTGCGATCAAGGGCGCGCTGCGCCGCCGCACGGTCAGCATCATTCCTGCCGCCGCCTGAAGGCGCTGGCATACCGCTGCCAGAGCATGGCAGTGCGGCACCAAGCCCTATCGCTGTCGGTAGGGCTTTTTGCTTTTCAAACAGGCTAAAGGGACGGGCGCAGCCATGAAATTTATCGATGAGGCGAGAATTCTTGTTGGCGCCGGTGATGGCGGCAACGGGATCGCCTCGTTCCGGCGCGACAAGTACGAGCCGGAAGGTGGCCCGGACGGCGGCGACGGCGGTAACGGCGGCAGCGTCTATGTCGTCGCCGATCGCAATGTCAACACCTTGATCGAATACCGCTACGCCCGCCGCCATCGTGCCCAGCGCGGCCAAAACGGCGGTTCGAGTGACTGCTACGGCAAGCGCGGAAAGGATCTGACGCTGCGCGTACCGATCGGCACCACGATCGCCGACATCAACAGCCAGGAAGTCCTTGCCGACCTCGACGTCGATGGCAAGACGGTACTGCTGGCCAAAGGTGGCCGTGGCGGCCTGGGCAACATCCACTTCAAGTCGAGCGTCAATCGTACTCCGCGCCAATGCACCCGCGGCGACGAAGGCGAGCAGCGTGAACTACGGCTCGAACTGCGCCTGCTGGCCGATGTCGGCCTGCTTGGCCTGCCGAACGCGGGCAAGAGCACCTTTCTGCGCGCGGTCTCGGCCGCCCGCCCGAAGGTCGCCGATTACCCTTTCACGACCATGCATCCCCACCTCGGCGTGGTGCGCGTAGACCACGACCAGAGCTTCGTCATCGCCGACATTCCCGGACTGATCGACGGCGCTGCCGAAGGCGCTGGCCTCGGAATCCGCTTCCTCAAGCACCTTGCGCGTACGCGTTTGCTGCTGCACCTGGTCGATTTGGCCCCTCTCGACCCGGCGGCCGACCCGGTCCGAGACGTCGAGACGGTCGTCCGCGAGCTTGGAAAATACGATCCCGAGCTCGCCACCAGGCCGCGCTGGCTGGTTCTCAACAAGCTCGACCTGATTCCCGAAGAGGATCGTGAACAGCGCATTGCAGACTTCCTGCAGGCCTGCCAGACGACCTCGACAGCCATCCCCTGCTACCGCATCAGCGCAATCAGCGGTGACGGTTGTCGGGAACTGACCCGAAAGCTGCAGGAGGCGCTGCAAGAACTGCCCGCCAGGCAGGCGTCCCCTGCCGCAACCAGCGCGGCCGCCGCCGCCTGCTGGTCGGACGACTTCTTCGCCGACGACGACGAGCAGGGCCCGTGAAGATGGCTACGAGCCGCATCGCCGCAGCCCGGCGACTGGTCATCAAAGCCGGTTCGGCGCTGATCACCAACAACGGCGAAGGCCTGGATCTGGCCGCCATCGACGAATGGGCACGGCAAATCGCCGAGTTGCGCCAGGCAGGGAAACAGCTCATTCTGGTGTCGTCCGGAGCCATTGCCTGTGGCATGCAGCGGCTCGGCTGGCAAAAGCGCCCGCGCGCGGTGCACGAACTGCAGGCGGCGGCGGCGGTCGGCCAAATGGGTCTGGTGCAGGTCTATGAAAGGGCTTTTGCCCGGTACTCGCTGCATACCGCGCAAGTCCTGCTGACCCATGACGATCTCGCCGACCGCAAACGCTACCTCAATGCCCGGTCGACGCTGAACACCCTCCTACGCCTGGGCGTCGTGCCGATCGTCAATGAGAATGACACCGTCGTCACCGACGAAATCAAGTTTGGTGACAATGATACGCTCGCCGCACTGGTCGCCAATCTCGTGGAAGCAGACTGCCTGATTATCCTCACCGATCAACAAGGCTTGTTCACTGCCGATCCACGCAAGGACACGGCCGCCACCCTGATCAGCGAGGCGCGGGCCGGGCTCGCTGATCTGGAAGCCCTGGCCGGCGGCGCTGGCAGCCAGTACGGCAAGGGCGGCATGATCACCAAGGTGATCGCCGCCAAGCGCGCCGCACGCAGTGGCGCCCACACCGTCATCGCCAGTGGCCGCGAGCCGGATGTCATCCTGCGCCTGGCGCGCGGAGAAGCGCTCGGCACGCTGCTTGTTTCCGAAACGCAAGCGCTGACGGCACGCAAGCAATGGCTTGCCGACCACCTGCAGTTGAACGGCAAACTGGTTCTCGATGGCGGCGCAATCAACGCCCTGCGCGAAGGAAGAAGCCTGCTGCCGATCGGCGTCGTTGCCGTCCGGGGCGAGTTCGAGCGCGGCGCGGCGGTGGCCTGCATCGCCGACGAGGGGTACGAGATCGCCCGCGGCCTGGTCAACTACGGCAGCAGCGATTCGCGACGCATAGCGCGTCGTGCCAGCCAGGACATAGAAAGCATCCTCGGCTACATCGATGAACCCGAAATCATCCATCGTGACAACCTGATTCTCACCGAGTAAAGGCCGGCACCTCACCCGCCCTTACGGCGCGAACGCCGTCCCTGCTCGCCGGCTTGTCCGCGCCGATGCCAGAGGCATCGCGTCGCCGGCCGCCAGCACGGCAGCGGCGGGCGAGGCTTCGAAGACAGCGCCTCAGCGGGATGTTTCGGCCAGCTTCTGATAGACGAATGCGGTCATCGCAATTGCGACGTCGTCTGGCAAGCCCGCGAACTGTATGCCATGCAGGAACTCGCCCGAGTCGTCCCGGGACACCGAGCGGATCGCGGCGTCAAGGGCAGCAAGGAATTCGATCTCCCGGATCTCGACGCGAAACTTGATCGACAACAGGTCCCCCGGGTTGCCCAGGCGGGCCTTCGCTGACAGCAACGCGCCACTGACGCTGAGATTGGTCAGCATCCCGGCGGCGCTGACCGTCTTGGTATCGTCACGCATGGCAATCGCGCAGATGATGCGTACCGGGACTCGCTCGCCAGTGCGGACGACCAGACCGCGCACCTGCGACGGATAGCTGAGATACATGTGCGGAAAGGGGATGCTGGATGATCGCAGAACACTGGCCGTGAACGCATAGGCGCTCTTTCCCGAGAAAAAGCGAACGACAAACGCCTGCCCTTCGCGCACCAGACAGAGCCGACCATCGACTTCTGGAAGCGTTACCAGGACGCCCTTGCCTTTGAGATAGCCAATCAGCTTGACGTAGTACCGCGCTTCCGCGTGTTCGGTCTGGGTCTGTATCTGGAAGGGATCACCGATGCCCAGCTTGATTTCGTCGAGCGGCAGCGCCCGCTCGCCAGCCGCCTCGGTGCTGGCCCCTACGCCGGATTCCCTGCGCTCGCGCCGGGAATCGAGCTTGACGTCCGCCCCTGGCCGCTCCCGACAGATCCCCTTGTCCAGCAAGGCGTCGAGCTGCGATTGCACGGCCACTACCGAACCCGGTTCCAGAAGGAGCTTCCGGCTACGGTCGAAAACCGCCCAGGGAAGAGGCTTCCCGAGGAGGATATCGTCTTTTTGCAGCGCGATATAGCTGCACTCTAGTGTCATCGTCTGGCCCGAACGGTCGTCTGGTTGAGAAACGCTGCAAGAAGCCCCTCAATGATACTCTGGAACAGCGATTGACACTTGCCAGGGGCGAGGCCGACGGTCCGAGGCCTTTACCGTGGCGCGTGCAGACTCGTCGCCCTCTCTCCGCCGCGCTCTGCGATCCACCGGCAGCAAGATTGGCCAGGTCCCGGAGAACGTAAGAGGAGCGCGTCCAGCAGCGGCCTCCTGTGGGGGGGCACGGCGAATCGGGCAGCATGCGATTCAGCTGACTGTCCACTGCCGCTTGCCGAGGTCAAGCGCGTCTACCCTCAGCAGGACAATGGCTTCGCAAGCAGCCATTGTGCGCTACCGAACCCGAGATCATTGCTCGGCATTGCCCTTCAGCTTGCCGCACTGGGCAGCGCGGCTTCCTTGATCGGCAGATTCAGCAGTGCCGCCGCCGTTGCCAGCGCGATGTCGGCGTACCACATCCAGCCATAGTCGCCAAAGCGGGTGAGCGCTATGCCACCCAGGTAAGCACCAAAGAAACCGCCGATCTGGTGTGAGAGCAGCGTCATGCCGAAGAGTGTCCCAAGATAGCGTACGCCGAACAGCTTGCCGACGATGGCAGCGGTCGGCGGCACGGTTGCCAGCCAGGTGAAGCCCAGTCCGGCGGCAAAAACGTAGAAGGTCAGATCGGTTCTCGGCGCCATCAGGTAGAGCGCGATCATCAGCGCGCGCGAGCCGTACATCCAGAACAAGACGTACTTGCTGCGATAGCGGGCGACGCAGGAACCCGCGTAGAGGCTGCCGAAAATGTTCGCCAGGCCGATGATCGCCAGCGACCAGCTGGCCACCGCCGACGGCAGACCACAAAGCGCCACCTCGCCCGGCAGGTGGGTGACCAGAAAAGCGATGTGGAAGCCGCAGCTGAAGAAACCAAGGTTGAGCAACTGGTAGCTGCGATCGTCCATCGCATCCTGCACGCTCCGCCACAGACCGGCTTCACCGGCTGCGCGCGGCTGCGGCTGCTCGACCGGCTTCGACAGCACTCGCACCAGCGGCGTCGCCGCCAGAGTCATGACCGCCAGCGACCACATGGCGCCCATCCAGCCCAGCAGCTGAATCAGCGCCTGCAGGAGCGGGGCGAAGACGAACTGGCCGAAGGAGCCGCCGGCGTTGATCACCCCGGAAGCAGCGGCGCGCGCGTCGAGTGGCAGCCGCTGGCTCGAAGCGCCGATCAGCACCGAGAAGCTGCCCGCACCGGAACCGATCGCCGAGAACAAACCTAACGAGACGATCAGGCCGACGGTACCGCTCATCAAGGGTGTGATCGCACTGCCAAGGGCCAGCAACAACAGCCCCGCAAGCAGCACGCGCCCCGGCCCGTAGCGGTCAGCGACAGCGCCGGCCAGCGGCTGGATCGCTCCCCAGGTGAATTGGCCGACGGCCATCGCCAGGCTGATTGACGCGACGCCAAGCCCGGTGGTCGTATTCAGCGGCGACAGGAAGAGCCCGAGCGACTGGCGGGCGCCCATGGTCACCATCAGAATTCCGGCTGCCGACAGGGTGACCGCCCATACGCCAGGCTGACTGAGAGTTCGAAACATCGTTCTGCTGACGGTCGGTTGGTCAAGCGTCCAGGAAACGAGGATGCTGGCGTCGCCTGGCTGCGGCACGATGCCGGCAGGCGGCGTCTAGAGGTTACAGAACAGCATCTCGAACTGAACGTCGTTGTCCGATTGCCGCGGCCGATGGTCGCTGTCCGGACGCGTGAAGCGGATGTTCAGCGCGTACTTGTTGGCGCTGATTTCGGGGATGTAGGGATCGTCCAGCTTGAGCGAGATACGCACCATCTGCGAACTGCTGCCGCCGAGCATCAGCTGGAAAGCACCGTTGCTTGCCACATGATGTTCCGGGCGACCGCTGGCGCGCAGCAGACGTAGCACGATGGCCAGCGCGTCGCGCAAGGGCAGCATGGGCTGCAGCCAGCCGAGCAGCGCCTCGCGCCGGACCCCGGCATCCTGATGCCGCCAGTAGTGGTATGACGGCAGGTCGAACTGGCAAACGCCTCCCGGAATACTGGCGCGGCTCTTGATACTCATCAGCCAGTCGTTGTCGCGGAGATGCTGGCCGATCTTGCCGGCCATGGCCAGCAACGCCGCCGATGCCTGCTCGATCTCGTTGAGGGCGTCGGAAAGTGCCTGTTCGGAGATGTCCGGATTGTTGCGATAAGCGAGGAGACTCTGGCGCTGGCGTTCGAGTTCCTGAATCAGATCCATTTTCAGGTCGGCGCGCCCGGCCACATCAAGGATCTCGAACAAGGTCAGGAGCACGATATGATGCTCCTGCGAGCCATCTCGCTGCATGAAACTACTCACCTTCTGGAATAGATCCTCCAGACGCAACAGGGTGCGTATGCGTTCATTGAAGGGATATTCGTAGGTGATCACACTTCCGCCAAACTCAAAAAACGGGAATTTTCGATGATTCTGAAGCATTTGCAGCAAAACCTCAACGCCCGGCATTAAGTTTGGCCCCGGCCAGAACGAGATAGCGTTGATGCAGGCCTTCGACCTGCGGCTGCAGGGCCTCCGGTTCGCCATCGTTGTACACCAGATCGTCGGCCACGGCGCGCCGCTCGTCTCGTGAGGCCTGTGTGGCGATGATCGCCGCGACGGCATCCGCTGTCAGACCGCTGCGCGCCATCACCCGCGTAATCTGCACGGACTCATCGCAGTCGACGACCAGCACCCGATCCGCACGTCGGCGATAACTGCCCGACTCGACCAGCAAGGGGACGATCAACAAGACATAAGGCGCGGCCTCGGCAGCGGCGCAACAAGCGTCACTGCGCTGCCGGATCAGGGGATGCAGGATCGCTTCGAGCGTCGCCTTGGCGGTCGGATCGGCGAAAACAAGACGGCGCATTGCCGCCCGGTCCAGCCCCCCATCGGCGCGCAGCACGGCACTCCCGAAGGCTGCCGTAATCGCTCCGATGGCCTCACCCTGCGGACCGCTGAGCTGATGCGCGATGGCGTCGGTGTCCACCAGCACTGCACCGCGCTGGGCAAACAGTTCGGCGACGGTGCTCTTGCCGCTGCCGATGCCACCGGTCAAGCCGACGATGAACGTCATGGCGCCGTCTCACTCCTGGTCTTGCAAGTTGCCGGGCTGGCCTTTGGCAGCAGCGCGACGATCGCCTTGCCGAGCGCTTCCGTCTGCGCTTCAGGGCCACGAATCTCGAGCGTGCTGAGCGCCGTCTTGCCCTTGCGCTCGGCGACTTTCGCCGATCTCACGCCCTTGGCGCGCAAGGCCTCAAGCCGCGCCTTGGCGGCTTCCTCGTTGCGATAGACACCCAGGGAGATCGCCAGGGGGTTGGTGCCACCGTTCGGCACGACAAAAAAATCCTTGATCCCCAGTTCCTGCAGTTCGGCCGTCTTCCTGCCGGCCTCTTCCCTGCTGGCCAGCGGCGGGATGTAAACCCAGTAGCCACTGGCCTCACCGGTTGTGCCGCGCGTTGCCCTGAACGCCGCAAACTGGTCGGCCAGCAGGCGCTCCAGCTGATCGGCGTCGGCACTGGCGAGCTCAGTCCACAGCTGACAGCTCTCGGAGGCGCCTTTGTCGGCGACTTTATCCACCTTGTTATCCACCCTATCCACCATCTTTTCCAACTCCTCCTTCTTGCCGTTTGCCCGCGACGGCCGATCGCGAGAAACGACTTTCACCTGCTCGGGCAGCAGTTGCTCGTCTACGCGTCGCGCGTCGGCGCTGGCCGGCGCGCCCAGGTAGGCGCGCGCCCACGCGAACAGCAGCAGATTAGCCAGGAGCAGAAAAAGGACGGCGATCCGCATCGCGGCGATCATCCAACTTTCGGCAGGTGTTCGAGTGAAGCCCGGATGGCTGCCGCGGGATACTCGAAGTCTTCGAGTTCACCCGCGAAATACCGGTCGTAGGCGGCCATGTCGAAGTGCCCGTGCCCGGTGAGATTGATCAGGAGGGTGCTTGCTTCGCCGCTCTGCTTGCAGCGCAATGCCTCATCAATCGCCGCCCGGATGGCGTGGTTCGACTCGGGCGCGGGGATGACGCCCTCGGCCCGCGCAAACATCACGCCCGCTTCGAAGGTGGCCAACTGGGCGACGGCAACGGCCTCGATCAGGCCGTCATGGTAGAGCTGCGAGACCAGCGGCGAATCGCCATGGTAGCGGAGCCCGCCGGCATGGATTCCGGGCGGCATGAAATCGTGACCCAGCGTGTACATCTTCATCAGCGGCGTGAAGCCAGAGGCATCGCCGAAATCATAGGCGTAGGCACCCCTGGTCAACGTCGGACAAGAACTCGGCTCGACGGCCACCAGTCGCGTCGGCCGGCCGTTGCGCCCGCCGGCGGCGTTCTCGGCGATGAACGGAAAGGCCACCCCGGCGAATGACGAACCGCCACCACACGGCGCGAAAATGACATCCGGCCAGTCACCGACCTTCTCGAACTGCTTCTTCGCTTCCTGACCGATGATCGTCTGGTGCAGGGCGACGTGATTGAGGACCGAACCCAGCGCGTAGCTGGTGTCGGCGCGTGCCGCCGCTTCCTCGACGGCCTCGGAAATCGCGATCCCGAGCGAGCCCTGGTTTTCCGGATCGCCGGCCAGCAGGTCGCGGCCGGTCTGGGTCATCATCGACGGACTGGCGAACACTTCAGCGCCCCAGGTCTGCATCATCGAGCGGCGGAAAGGCTTCTGCTGGAAGCTGATGTTGACCATGTACACGCGCACCTCCAGGCCGAACATCTGGCCGGCGAAGGCCATCGAACAACCCCATTGCCCGGCACCGGTCTCGGTGGTGATCCGTTTGATCCCTGCCTGCTGGTTGTAGAAGGCCTGCGCGACGGCGGTGTTCGGCTTGTGCGAACCGGCCGGCGAAACGCCCTCGTACTTGTAGTAGATCCTCGCCGGCGTCGCCAGAGCTTCTTCAAGCCGCCGGGCGCGAATCAGCGGTGAAGGGCGCCACAGCCGATAAATCTCGCGAACCTGCGCAGGGATCGCGATCCAGCGCTCGGCCGACATTTCCTGTTCGAGGATCGCCGCCGGGAAAATTGCCCCCATCTGCTCCGGCGACACCGGCTTGCCGTCGATGCCCAACGGCGGCAGCGGCGGCGTCGGCATGTCGGCGACAACGTTGTACCAGTGGGTCGGAATCTCGGACTGTTCGAGCGTAATGCGTAACGATTCCACGAAACCTCCGACATTTCTTCTTGATCGAACAGGGGAGTATACCCCGGGATATCGCCCCTAATCACTACCGCAGATGCCAGCTGGCGCGCCGGCATGATCCGGCACGCCGCGTTCAAGGTCTCGCTGAACCAGTCGCGACGGCGCGAATTCGGCAAGCAATCGCTGCCAGGCGGCCCGCGCTACACCACTGTTGTCCTGGCTGAAATTGCAGACATAGAGGTCGATGGTCACTGTTTTCGCTTCCGGCCAGGTGTGTACCGCCAGATGCGATTCGGCGAGCAGCCGCGAGTCGCAGCGACAGTCATGGAGTTCGGCAATCAGCTGCAGGCCGTGCGCAGCTAGTCCCCTGCGTTCAGGAAATCGGCAGATCGCCAATCCGGGGCGGTCGACGGGCGCCGCCGGTTGCGCCTTCGCGCCGGCCGCCGTACTCAGCCCTTGGGCACGAAGTTGGTGCTGGTCTTGCTGACCACCCCGTGCTGGTTGAAATGGACGTTGAAGTACCACGTCATTCCTGGCTCGACCTTGATCTTCCAGTCCCAGACGGTTTCCCGCTGCAGCGAAAAGTAGCGTTCGTGCGCCGGTCGGCCGAGCAGATAGCGCACTTCATCGGTGCTCATGCCCGGCCTGACCCTGGCGAAGTTCTCTTCGGTCAGGACCTGTCGGACCTCGCGCAGCACGTCGTCCGGGCCGATCACGACCATGTAGTTGACGATCCCCTCGGGCATCCGCGGATACTCCCAGACGCGCGTCCCTTCCGCGTCCACCCACTCCAGACTCGGCTGGCCCATCAGCTTGCGCACTTCATCGGCGCTGGTGCTGCCGGGCTTCAGCTTGCTCAGCTTGTCGGCATCACAGGCTGACAACGCCAAGACAATCACGCCCGAAAGGAAGATCCCGGCAAATACTTTCCTGAACATGTCCACCGCGCTCCACTGACTGCGACTAGAATCGTTCGAGCAAGCCCGAGTATAGACGAAGGCACAATCAGGAGTCCCGTGAGACCGACCGATCCCCCGAGAATTGCCAGGCGTGCGCGGCCAGCCACCGACCGGGAGCGGCATTGCCCGGAACGCGCCGCACGCGGCCACCGCGGATTCACCGGGGAATGGTGTTGAACCCCGGCCAGCGTCGCTATCCACCGGCTGCGGTAGCATGGACCGTATGGGGACTGGGTGCCCTGCTCTATCTGATCGCTTTCTACCAGCGCGTCGCCCCGGCGGTGATGACCGACCGGCTGATGAACGACTTCGCGATTGGCGCGACCGAACTCGGCAATCTCTCGGCATTCTATTTCTACTCCTATGTGGCGATGCAGATCCCGACCGGGATCATCGCCGACCGCTGGGGACCCCGCCGCCTGCTGACCGCCGGCGCAGCCGTGGCGGCGGTCGGCAGTGCCGTTTTCGCGTACGCGCCGGACCTGTGGTGGGCGAGTGCCGGGCGATTGCTGGTCGGCGCTTCGGTGGCGGTCGCTTTCGTGTCGATGCTCAAGCTCGCCAGCCACTGGTTCGCGCCGCAGCAGTTTGCCCTCGCCTCGGGGTTGGCGCTGGTCTTCGGCGTCGTTGGCGGGGTGATCGCCGGTGTCCCGCTGCGGCTGCTGATCGAGGCCTGGGGCTGGCGCCCGGTGATGGGCGTGTCGGCGGTAGTCACCGCGCTGCTGGCCGTGGCGATCTGGCTGCGCGTTCGCGACGACCCGGCTGACTGGGGTTATGACAGCCACACCCAGACGACGCACGATAGCGGACAGCATGCTTCGATCCTGCGCGGCGTCGCCGCGGTGCTCTCCTACCGCAACAGCTGGATTCTGCTGATCACCCCGATCGGGATAGCCGGCGCGGTACTCACTTTCGCAGGGCTGTGGGGGGTACCCTATCTGCGTCAGGTGCATGGACTGGAAACCAGGACCGCGGCGGCGATCACCTCGCTGCTGCTGATCGCCTGGGCGGTCGGCGGGCCGCTTCTCGGCACCCTCTCGCAACGCCTGGGCCACCGCCGGCCACTCTATGTGTGGACCACCGCAGCGGCTCTCTCCGGCTGGGCGGTGGTCATCTTCGCGCCGATTCCCGTGTGGCTGTTGATTGTCACCCTGTTATTCACCGGCCTGGTTTCTGGCAACCTGATCATCGGCTTCGCATTCGCCAAGGAATCGGTCCCGGTGCGCCTGATGGGTACCGCCTCGGGAATCTGCAACATGGGGCCGCTGCTCGGCGGGATGCTGCTGCAACCGGCTGTCGGCTGGGTGCTCGACCGCAATTGGCTGGGCGCAAGCGCGAACGGCGCGCGCATTTACGATGCCACCGCGTATCAGACCGCGTTCAGCCTGATGGCCGCCTGCCTGGTCGTCTCGCTGTGCCTGATCCCTTTTGCCAAAGAGACCCATTGCCAGCAGACGGCATGACGCCGCGACCGCGTGCAACCGGTGGTGGATCGCGGTGGCGCAGCGAGGGCATTGCAGGTGGTCTGGACGACTGCCTGGCATGAGGCAGCCAGTCCGCGCTGTTCGGGAAACAGGTCAAGTGCAGCGAGCGTCAGGCCAGGCGTCGCCAGCGACATGCCGAAGGTGAAGCCGAACACCGACAGGACGCGCGACGGCCAGGCGCCGACAACACAACGACGAAGAAGGCCACGAAATTGAGCGCCAGCGCGCTACAAACCAGCAGCAAAGCGTGCGAATTCAGCACCTTCCGGTAAGTCTGCGACAGATGGCTGGGGCGCGGCGATTGCCGCCGGTGCCGGGGCACGGTTTCCGGGCGCAGCTTCCAGCAGGCCAGCCACAGCGCGACGCTCAGCAGCGCCAGTAGAGCAAACACCGAGGGTCAGGCAAAGCAGGTTTGCACCCAGCCGCCAAGGACCGGCGCGATCAGTCGGCCTGCCGCAGCGCCGTCGGATGGATGTGCCCTGGGGTCTCAAAGTCATTGACACCTTCCGTCGTGCAGGCCGACGCGGACGGATCGCGGCGGTTTCCACGTTCTGCGGCGACAGTCTCAGCGACCAGCCTTGCATCGATCAGCACACCGCCTTAAGCAACCGAAGCCGTGCAGGACAGCGGAGCCTCTCAAATGACGACGCGACGCCGTGCCTTCCCACCACCACAGCAGCTGTCCAGTTCCGAAGCGCATTGACCGGCCTGCCGCAGGCAACGCCCGTTGAACGGTGGCCGCAGGTTGCTGCTACTTGTGCGTGATCGCCTGGTCGGTGAAGAGGTAATCCTTCAGTTCCTTCGAGAACGCTTGATCTTTGCGCCGAATCCACTCCAACACCATCGAGGCATGCTCCTTTTCCTCGTCTCTATTGTGCTCGAGGATTGCCTTCAGGTCGTGATCCTTGCAGGCATCTGCACGTTGGTTGTACCAATCGACGGCCTCAAGCTCCTCCATTAACGACACGATCGCTCGATGCATGTCGCGAGTTTCATCGGATAGTTCTTCAACAGGTTCGTGGTAGCCAACACTGGACATGGAAGTTTCCTCTTCTGTGGTGGAAAGATTCGGCCTTTCGTCGTTTGCTTGCGTCACCAGGGATGACCGAAAACCCCGAGATCGCGTAGCCATCCGGGCTTTCCGAGGACACCGCGAGGCAAGCGAAACGGGTGCGGCCATCGCGGTAGGGATTCTGGGCTACGACGGGCAAGTGAGCAAGGTTGTTCGGGAGGACGATACGACGGGCACGATCACGGTCGAGTGCTGGCGTGATCGCCGCCGTCGTGCGTGCGCGTCGAGGCGCTGCTGTCTGTGATGCCTGGCATGCGCGCGAATATCGCACGCTGTTCAGTGACCTGACGCCGGGTGAGAACGGTGGCCGCATCGCGTGCATCCATGAACGGCGTGATACCGCCACCTTTCCGGGAGTCCCGGATACGCTCTCGCCGGAATGCGCCGACGGCATCGAGCCAGTCGCCGTCGACAGGCGAGGGGCTTGCGTGGTAGCGCCTGCATCAAGCTCGCGGTCCGCCCGCTCGGTACCCCGAAACGACCGTCGCTGCTCTATTCCAACGTCCCGGCAACCGTCTGCCTTACCGGGAAATCAACCGCATCGCAGCGACGAATGACCAGGAACCGGTCGAGGAAATGCCGCCTTGCACACTGGACCCGCGACGCTGCGAACTCCGTGACACGCAGCCGCACGGCTGGCATATGATCGAGCCTGAACAGCCCGCCGAATTGCGCGAAGCCGGACCCCGCCAATGCCGCCCACGATTGATCCTTCTTTGCCGACACGCGACCAGATCTTCGTCAGCTACCGTCGCGACGACGCGCGCGGCGCCAGCGGCCGCCTGTACGACTGGTTGCGCATCGGCTTTGGCCGCGAGCACGTCTTTCGCGACGTGCACAGTCTCGGCGTCGGCAAATGGCGGACGAAAATAGACGCCGCGCTGGCGCGCAGCGCCGCCTGCGTGGCGGTCATCGGTCCGCGCTGGGCGAACGCCGACCACCTCCGCCGCCTGCACGACGAAGCCGACATGGTGCGCCACGAGCTCGTCAGCGCGCTGGCCGACGAGGAGTTGGCGCTGGTTCCGACGCTGGTCGAGGGCGCAGAACTGCCGAGCGTCGCCGAGCTGCCAGCGCCCCTGCGCCCGCTGTTCGAGACCTGGAACGCACGCGTGGTCAGCGAAGGCGGCTGGGAAGACGACACCCGCCGCCTGATCGCCGAGATCGCCGAGGCCACCAGCTTGCCGGTCGGTCCCGACCTCGAACAACTGCTGCGCGACGTCGGCGCCGCGCAGCAGCGCGTGCGCGAACTCGAAGAGACCCGCCACCTCCAGTCCGACCAGATCGACGCCCTCGGCCGCACCATCGACGACCTCAGGCGCAAGCTGGCCGAGGCGTCCGCGGGCGAGCGGCGAGGCCTCGCCGAGGCCTTTGCCGAGCTCGCTCAGGGCAGGTCGCTGGCCGCCAAGGACGCTTTCGAGCGCGCCTACGACGCGCAGCAGCACGCGGCGGCAGTAGCGCAGCAGACCATGGCCGAAGCCGCGCGCAACGTCGCCAACCTCGCGTTGCTGCGCGACGTCGCCAAGGCCGTGCGCTTCTACCGCAAAGCGCTGGCCGCCGAAGCCGATGATCCCGAGACCGCCCGTCTGCTCGGCCACGCGCTGATCGTCGTCGGCGATCTGGACTCTGCCGAACAGGCACTGACCAGGTCGCTCTACGCCGCAACCGTTCGTGCCGATTCGTGGGGCCAAATGGCCGCGCAGGGCGGACTCGGCGACGTCTTCCTGAAGACCCGAGACCTGGCCGCCGCCAACGACGCTTTCACCGCGACGCGGCGCCTGGCCGAGGACCGCCTCGCCAGCGATCCGGCCAACACCCAGTGGCAGCGCGACCTGTCGGTCAGCCACGAGAGGATCGGCGACGTGCTGGCCGCCCAGGGTGACGGACCCGCGACGCTCGCCGCCTATCGCCAGGGCCTCGCCATCGCCGAAGCGCTGACCCGGCGCGATCCGGCCAACGCCGAGTGGCAGCGCGATCTCTCGGTCAGCCACATCAAGATCGGCGACGTGCTGGTCGCCCAGGGTGACGGACCCGCGGCGCTCACCGCCTATCGCCAGGGCCTCGCCATCG
>NZ_JAPUVQ010000041.1:0-24853 GCF_029255145.1 Accumulibacter sp. | reverse complement strand
GCCGCGCTCCTCGAGGAACTCACCCTGCAAGATTTCCCGCATCCGGAAACCGGGGCAAGAATGACCTTCGCCCTCGTCTAAAGTGCCAACCGGGTTTCCTCCGAGATCAGGAAATCTGAATTTGCTTTCTCAGTCTCAAGGCGATTTCCAGCCCGAATTCCTTCACTTACCCCTTGAGGCCGCACCATGAAAATCTTCCAGAAAGTATCAAAGGCTGTTCTGCTCATGCTGGCTCTGGCCGGCGTTTCGTCCGCCCAGGCTGTGAACGTGATTACCGGCAGCTTGTGGCACGTCCCTGAAGCCGTCACGTTCAATGCGATCCCGGCGAACGTTCCCGGGACAACTCCGGATGTCAAGTTCGACGTCAACTCGCCGATGAATTTTTCCGGAAATTCTGTGACCGTTGGCACCTGGCTTGCCAGCAGCAGCGCGTTCAACCTCGTCGAGAATACGCCGGGAACGCTCGCCTCACTGATGGATGACGGCATCGTA
Source organism: Accumulibacter sp. (assembly GCF_029255145.1). GTDB lineage: Bacteria > Pseudomonadota > Gammaproteobacteria > Burkholderiales > Rhodocyclaceae > Accumulibacter. Next base: position 24,361 of record NZ_JAPUVQ010000041.1, on the reverse strand, counting down.
GGTACGATGCTCCGCTTCACCGGTTTCGTCACCGTCACCAATGGTCAGAGCTTTACCGTCACCCATGATGATGGCCTCACTTTGATCATCGGTGGCGTGGACCTCGGCTTCAACGCTGGCCCGACGGCGCCGACAACGTCGACCGAGACCTACACCGGGCCGTCAGGCACTTTCGCTTTCGATCTGGTGTATGCCGAGTGTTGCGGTGGTCCGGCCGTCCTGCAGATTGACCTGCCGTTCAGCAACGTGCCGAACCCGACTCCGGAGCCCGCCTCGCTCGCACTGGTAGGCCTCGCGCTGACCGGTATCGCCTGGCGCCGTCGTCAGCGTGCGAACTGATCGCGTATCCTGAGCACCGCAAAGACCCCGCCTCGGCGGGGTTTCTTTTTCGGCGGTCCAAATGCACGCTGCTTGCTTTGGCGCGACGCCGATCTCATGGCTCGAAGGCGAAACCCACCCCGTAGATCGAACGGATCGGCTCGTCGTCGGGAAAAACCAGCGCCAGTTTCTTGCGAAGGTTCTTGAGGTGACTGTCGATGGCGCGTTCGGAGACCTCCAGGTTGTCGTCGTAGACCGCGTCGAGGAGTTGCGCACGTGAGAAGACCCGCCCCGGTTTGCTGGCCAGCGCCTGCAGCAACCTGAATTCCTTGGCGGTGAGCTCGAGGCTCTTGCCGGCGACGCGTGCCTGCAGGGCGTCAGCGTCGATTTCCAGCACCGATCCGCCAACTTTCGGGGTCGCGGCGAGGCCCGCTGCGGGCTGCGTACGACGCAGCACGGTCTTGACGCGGGCGACCACTTCGCGCGGCGAGTAGGGTTTGCAGATGTAGTCGTCGGCGCCGAGTTCGAGTCCGAGCAGGCGGTCGATTTCCTCGACCCGTGCGGTCATCATGATCACCGGCAGGTCCGAGGTCTTGCGCAGCTCGCGCAGGATCGACATGCCGTCCATCCCGGGCAACATCAGGTCGAGCAGCAGCAGTTGCGGCGGTGCTCGCCGCAGCGCCGCCATCGCCACCAGGCCGTCGGCCAGGGTGGTCGTGACGAAGCCGTCGCGCTGCAGGTATTCGGCGAGGATCTGCGCAAGGTCGAGTTCGTCCTCGACGATCAGGATCTGTTTACTCATGCTCTCTCCAGGGGTAGTTCGACGCGGATGTGCAGGCCGCCGAGTGTCGATGGAGCGGCACTGATCCGGCCGCCGTGCGCCTCGACCAGCGTCTGGCAAATCGCCAGGCCGAGACCGGAACCGCCGAAGGCCCGGCTGCGCGAAGGTTCGGCGCGGAAAAAGCGCTCGAACAGTCGCGGCAGCGCGGCCGCCGATGGCCCCGGCGCGGTGTCGTCAAACTCCAGCAGCAACTCCCGCTTGTTGACTTGCGCGGCAATCCTCAGCTGGCCGCCGGCATCGGTATAGCGCAAGCTGTTCTCGAGCAGGTTGGCGAATACCTGCGTCAGGCGCCCGGCGTCGCCGCGCACCCGCCAGCCCAGGTCGACCAGGCGCGAGGTGTCGAGGCCGATGTTGGCGGCGGCGTAGCGCTCGCGAAAGGTGCCGACGGTCTCTTCGAGAAGCGCCACCGGCATCACCGGACGCTGCTCTATGTCGCCGCCGGGGGGGTCGCGATCGAGTGTCAGGCGCAGATCGTCTACCAGCTTCGCGAGCTGCCGTACCTGCTTGTGCAGCCGGGCGAGCGTCGCCGGGTCGGGTGTTCGCACGCCGTCCTGCATCGCCTCGATCTCGGCGCGCAGCACCGCCAGCGGCGTCCGCAGTTCGTGCGAGCTCTCGGAAATCCAGGCCCGGCGCGATTCCTCGACGCGGCCGAGGCGCTCGGCCATTTCATTGAAATTGGCCGCCAGCTGGCCCAGCTCGTCTTCGCTGCGCACGTGGATGCGCGCTGCCAGCGAGCCGTCGGCGATCTGGCGTGCGCCGCGTGCCAGATCGCGGATCGGCGCCAGCAAATGGCGAGCCAGCAACCAGGCCGCGAGCAGCGAAAAGGCGAGCGCCGCCAGCCCGGCGAAGGCCATGTTCTCGGTCTGGCTGGCCAGGAAGGCGGCGTCGAGTTCGCGTCCCGACGACGGCGCCGCCTGCAGGGTCAGCTGCCCGACGACGCTGCCCTGGTGGACGATCGGCCTTGCTGCGCCGACGCCCGTGCCACTTGCGTTACCCGCCAGCCACTTGCCGTCGGCATCGACCAGCGCCAGACGCCGGCCCACGCGGAGGATATCGCCCGCCGGCGGAGCACCCGGAGAACCCTGCTGCGGCGGGCCGTCGCCAGGCCGTGGCGGCGGTTCGCCCCATGGCGGTGCAGGGCCGCCCTGCCCTTGTTCAAGCGGCGGCGGCAGGCCGCGCGAAAAACCGCCTGCGCGCTCTGGCAGCGGACGATCGACGCCGCTGCCCGGACTCGGGCGCGACAGGCGCAGCCAGGCCAGTTCGGGAGCCGCGCGGACGAAGTCCCTGCTGCCGTGCCTCGCGTAGTCGGCCTCGATGTTGCGTACTACCCAGTCCAGGCGGGCCAGCTCGGCGGCGCTGGTATAGCGCTCGAAGCCGTCGCCGAGATTCCAGCGCATGACCAGGGTCAGCAGCACGGCCATCGCCGTCGCCAGGGCAAAGGTGGCGAGGAACACCTTGCGTTGGATGGTGAGGCGGATCATGATTTTTGCAGATGGGCAGCCGACCAGGCGGGAACGCCATGATCGCCACGATTGCCGTATCCGACAAGCGCAGCGTCGGCAATCGTGCGGCCGTCCACCACCAGCGAGAAGGCGACCGGACCGCCGGATTCGGAAATCCAGCCGACGCTCTCGCTTTCGACCTCGCCAAGGGCGGTCGTCAGCCGGTGCGTCGACCGCTGGCACCAGAGGCGGCGAGCGGCGTCCCAGCGGCGCTCGTAGTGGCTGTCGAGATTGCCGCCAAAAGGATGGCGCAAGCATCGCGCAAGCCGTAGCGATGGCGGCAGTGGCAACAGCGACGCGTCGGGCGCGTCGCGCCAGTGCAGCGCCTGGGCGGCAAGAGGCGTCATCCCGAACGCCAGGACGAAAGCGTCGAGCAGCGTATCCGGCGTACCCCGCCGATGATGGAGGGCCACCAGGCTGCGCGCGTGGCTCGCTTGCACGCGGCCGCCGCCGGCAGAGACCAGCGTGATTTCGCCGAGCAAACCGGTTTCGGCAGCCAGCTGCCACTCGCTGTCGCCGTCCCTGAACAGCCACTCGCGGCCAGACCTCGGGGCGCAGGCAGCGGTCATCGACGCCGAGCCGACGACCGCCTCGACCGATTGACCCTCCATCGGGTGGCCGTCGAGCGCGTACTCGCGGCCATCGATCACGCAGTGCGCGAGATGGAATGGCACCGTTGGCGAACCCAGCCGGGGCCCGCGCTGGACGTGCATGTGCAGGTGCGGCTGTGCCGAGCGCCCGGAATTGCCGCAGCGACCGAGCCGCGCACCGGGCGCCACGCTCTGCCCCGGCTCGACCTCGATGCTGCCTCGGCGCAGGTGCGCCAGCAGCACGTAGAGGCCGCCGCCGATGTCGACCAGGACGTGGTTTCCCCAGTTGTCGACCAGGTTCATCTCGCCCGGCGGATTGTCCGCGAGATCGCTGCAGCACGCCGCAACGTATCCCCGGACCGGCGACAGCACCGGCTGGTCGAAGGCATGAAAATCGCTCAGCCTGGCACCGTCGCGGCGATAACTGCGGCCGTCGACGGTACGGACGAAGTCCAGCGCGTAGCGCCACTGACCCTGGTGCGTGTGCGGTCCGTCGACCGCCTGCGACACCGTCATGCGGCCGGCGCAGGGCGGCAACAGCGCCACGCTGCCAGCGGCCAGGCCACGCGCGCTGGCCAGCCGAACGCTGACCATGCTGTCCTCGGGAGACGCCGGTACCGCCAGCCAGAAACGCGACCAGCACGCGCTGGTCTCCGCTCGCAGTGCCGCGTGCACCAGCCACACGGCGAGAACGAAAGGGGCCGACAACGGCGGCACGCCGAAAGCCAGCGACAGCGCGAGCAGGCCGGCCGACAGGGCGCTGGCGACCACCACCGCGACTGCCGCGACGGCCAGCGTGCGCCGCGTCGGCACGGCCAGCGTGCCACCGACAAAGATCGCCACCAGCGCGCCGTTGAACGCTGCCAGCAGATCCAGGCCGGGCATCGGCGTGCTGTTGATCACGGTAATCAGGGCGCTCGCCAGCACGCCGCCGGCGACGGCGAGCAGCGCCAGGACCCGCGAGGCGACGAGCAGCGCGGCGAGCACCAGGATCCCGGCCAGCGGCTGCGCGACGTAGAACAGGGCCCCGACATGCGACAGCGCCGCGGCGCTGGCGGTGCCGGCCGATAGCCAGTTGGGCGAGTCGGGCCAGGCGGGCCAGGCCGCGCGCAGCGGTAGGGCGAGACCCTTGGCCACCGCCAGCAGGGTCCAGGCAGTGCCCAGAAAAGGCGCACCGAGCAGTGGCAGGCCGCGCGCGCCGAACGGGCCGGCGAGCGTCTGGCGCAGCGCGGTCGCCAGCGGTACGGCCAGCAGGCCGCCAAATGCGGCGAGCGCCAGAACACGCGGCTGGTTGCCGTAGAAGGCGCCGAGGGCGAGTCCGGCGTAGATGGCGTTGAGGATCTCGGCCTCGCCAGGCAGCGCCGGCAAACGCAGCACCGCGCGGGTCAGCAGCGCGGCGACGCCAGCGAGCAGGCCGCAGGAGGCCGTCGCCGGATCGCACAGCGTCGCCGTCAGGACCAGCGCACCGACCGGGCGCCGTCGTGCCAGGAACAGCGCGCCATAGGCGTCCAGCAAGCTGCGCAGGCCGTCGAGGACGAAGCTCATCTCAGTCTCCAGCCGCGCCAGGGGCGTCGGCCAGCGCCGCTGTTGCCGGCACGGCGTGCGCCAGATGCGCCGGCAGCCGTTCCGGCGCGCAGACCACCTCGAGGTCTTCGGCCGCACGGATCAGGCTCACCTCGCGGTCGCCGTGGATCAGCACCACGGCCGGGCGGTATTCGATGAACTGCATCGACTGGGTGGTGTTGTAGGCGCCGACCGGCGCGATCACCAGGCGGTCACCGACGGCCAGCGGCGGCAGTTGCACCGCGCGCCGTACGACGTCGATGTTCATGCACAACGGGCCGTAGAGCACGGTGTCGCGTGCCTCGCCCCGCGCTGGCGAAGCGGGGCGGACCGGGTGGTCGTACCACAGCGCCGTAAACAAGGCGTTCAGGCCGGCGTCCAGGATCGCGGCCGGGCGGCCGTCGGCGGTTTCCTTGCGGCCGACGACCGAGGTGATCAGGCTCTGGGCGTCGTCGATCACCGCCCGGCCGCTTTCAAAAACCAGCGCCGGGCGCTGTTCTCCTTGCTCGATTCGGTAGGCAGTGCCCGCCAGGAAAGCGCTGCAGATCGCTTCGGCGTATTCATCGAGCTCCGGTGTCGCCTGCTCGGGCGGCAGATAGATGCCTTGCAGGGCGTTGTTGGACGGCAGGCCGCCGCCGATGTCGAGGTAGCGCAAGCGGCTGCCGTCGGCCTCGATCTCGCGAGCCAGCGCACAGAGCGTCGTCACCGCCGCGCCATAGGCGCGCGGGTCGAGAATGAAGGTGCCGATGTGGCAATGCAGGCCGTTGATGCGCAGGTGCCGGCTGGCCTTGACCCGCTTGATCGCCGCGCGGGCGGCGCCGGATTCGAGGTTGAAGCCGAAGCGACTCCAGGGCTCGCTGTAACCGGTCTTGAAGTTGAGGCGCAGGGTGACCGGCACGCGCTCGTGGCGTTCTCCGCCAATCGTTTCGATCAACTCCAGTTCGTCAGCGTGATCGACGTGAATCAACGCGCCCTCGGCAATCGCCCGTTCGAGAATCGGGCGCTGCTTGTTCGGTCCGTTGAACACGATGTGCTCGCCCGGCACGCCCAGAGCGCGCGCCTTTTCATACTCGAAGCGCGACACCACCTCGGCCCATGAGCCTTCCTGGTGGAGGATCGAACAGACGGCGCCGTTGTAGTTGGTCTTGTACGACCAGCCATGGATCACCTTCGGGTAGTGCGCGGCAAAGGCCTGCCGGATGCGCCGGATGTTGGCACGCAGGCGCTGCTCCGAGGTGACATAGAGTGGCGAGCCGTAGCGCTCGACCAGCGCTTCGACCGCGACGCCGTCGATTTCCGACTGCGTGTCGACGCCAACCCGGCGCCAGCCGAACCTGTTCAGCGATTGCAGCACCAGGGGTGCGATGCGGGGCGATTCCCAGGTCAACGTGCTCATTATTTTCTCCTTGCTTGCTTGCGGGGTTCAGGCGGCGCGGCTGCCGAGCGCGTGCGGACGGGCGGTGCTGCCACTGACCGCGACGCTGGCGATTTCATCGAGCGTGACGATCGTCTCCTGGGCGTGACGGATGAAACCGGTACCCGGGCGCGGCGGCGCGAGCTGGAGCTGCCCCGGCCTGGCACCGTCCATCAGGGCCAGCAGGGCCGCCGGCAGGTTGCGGCCGACGCCGTAACCGAGATAGATCCAGGCCGGAAAGCGCGGATTGATCTCGATCAGCTGCAGGGTGCCGGAAGGTTCGCGCAGCATCTCGATTTCGAGCGGCCCGCGCCACTTGAGGGTGTCGAACAGCCGCCGCCCGGCGTCGAACAGGTCGGGGTCGTCGATGGCGACGCCGGCCCACGCCTTGCCCTTGTCGGTAAGCGCCTGCTTCTTCATCATCACCTCGCCGATCATCGCGCCGCTGCCGTCACCGAGGGCAGTCAGGTTGACTTCCTCGCCGTGGACGAACTTCTGGACCAGCACCGGGTAGCCCCAGGTGGCGACCATCTGCCGGTAGCGCTGCCTGGCTTCCGGCGCGGAATGCACGATGTAGGCGTCGTAAAAGGCGCCTTTGACCAGCAGCGGGTAGTGCCAGCCGTCGGCGCCGCAGTGGTCGAAGAATCGTTCATCGCCGAGGCACTGAACGTCGGGCGTGGCGACGCCGGCGGCGGCACCCAGCGCCGGCAGGCGATCCTTGTCACGGCGGCGCAATTGCGCACGCTGCGGCAACATGAGATGAATGCCGCGCCGCTTGAGCTCGCCTTCGATGGCGATGAAGTTGGGCAACTCGGCGTCCAGACACGGCAACAGCGCGTCGATCCGATCGTGCCCGACGATCTCGTCGAGCCGCTCCAGAAGCGCCGCCGCGCCGGTCGCCGGATAGGGCAACAGATGACCGCTGTCGCAACCGTCGCGCAGGTAGAGGCCGGCGTCCAGCGTCTCGTAGGCGAGACCGATGATCCGGCCGCGAAAGCCCGTCGCCTGCCGCAGGCAGCGGACCACGGCACAGCCCGGGCCGGGGTTTTCGGGTTTGGCGTTGATCCCGGTGACGGCGATGTTCCAGCCCGTCCAATGCGGCTGTTCGGCGTGCCGGATCACGAGACGTGGCTCGCCAGCTGGTCGAGAAACCGATCGACAGCGGCTTCCACCACCGCGTGCGACTGCTCGCAGAGGCCGACCAGCGCCTCGATCAGCGCCTCGCGCGACTGGCCGTCCTGCATCATCAGCAAGGCGACCTGCGCGGTCGGATTGACACCGTAGCTTCTCCCCGTCCGGGTGTCGAAGGCGTGGCCGTTGGCGTTCAGGACCATTGCCTTGAGTCGCCGGGACCTTGTTGCGTGGATTTCCATGCGCTTATCCTCTGTTCAGCGGCGGCGCCGTTCGCCAGCCACGGAGCGCATTCTGGAAGGAGATCTGGTCAGCGCGAGGGAGGAATTTGGGAGAAACCCGGGAGGAATCTGGAAGAAATGGGGCCGGCTGGCGCCGGCGTCGAGCAGCAGCGGCAGCCGGACCCGTGCCGGGTCCATGGCACGCGGCGATGATCAGATGCAGCGCTCGGAAGGCTGCACAGGGCGCAACAAGGGCAGCGCGTGACCACCCACGCACGGCGCGCGCTGCCTTTATCGACCCCGGCGAAGCGGCTGGAATGCCGGCCGGGCGGACGCACCGCGCCCGCCTCGACTCGCCGGGGTGCGAAGTCTTACGGCGTCGGCACCACTTCGTAATAGACGCCGCTCGACCCGAAGTAGGGCTTGTACCAGTTTGGTCCACTCTGGTAATACTGAGCGCCGTTCACCGTCATCCCTCTGGCGCCTGGCGGCAGCGCCACGTACTGGCTGCCGATCGGCAGATTCCCCTGGACGGCGTAGACCGGCGGCGAAGCGACGTAGACCGGCTGCTGCACCACCACCGCCGGTTGCGACGCGCTGGCAATCGCCGCCCCGGCCACCGCCCCGACCGCCAGGCCGGCAACGGCCCCCGCCGCCGCGCCGCAGCCGTAGCAGCCGCCGTGGTAGTAACCTCCGCCATGGTAGTAGGCGCCGCCGTGGTAGGGATGACCCGCGGCGACGAAGCCGCGGCCGCCCCAACCCCGGCCGGCGGCGACCCAGGCGTTCGCGTCGGCCAGCGGAAGCAGCACGCTGGCGGTCGCCGCGATGCCGAGAATGATCGTCTTGATGTGTTTCATCGCATAGCTCCTTGGGCCGCTCACTTGGACTGGGAAAGACCTTGCAGCTTGAAATCAAGCTTCACCGCATCTTTCGGGATGGTTACGCTGAAGCTCTGCGCCAGCATCGGCGCGTTCAGCTTCCAGTCCGAATACTCGACGGTGAAGCTCGGCTGCCGGCCGTCGCCGCGATACGACACCACGACCAGGCGCGGCAACTTGTCGTGCACGCCGATCCAGACCTCCCAGTCGACGCCCCTGGCGGCAAACGCCAGATGATCGGTCTTGACGCCGCCGATGGTCGATTGCCCGACCACCAGGGCACTCGACAAATCCTTGGCGAGACGGGCGTAGGGATCGGAAACGAGCAGATCAACAAACGGCGCCAGGCTGTCGGCGGCCGGGATGTCCTGATCGAGGACCGTGTCGAGGGTGCTGCCACTGACCTCCTGCTGCGTATAGAACTTCCTGGCGGGCCCGATCACGGTCACCGTCTTGCCGTTGTAGTACAGGTCGTTCGGCAGGAGGTCGCCGCGCGACTCGACGAACAGGCGGTCCGGCCGTTGCAGCAGCACTCGCGACGACGCGAACAGGCTGACGTACTGCCCGGTCGGCGCCGCCAGCGGCACCAGGCTGCGGACCCTGAAGCCGAGCGTCCGCGCTTTGGCCACGGTGTCGCTCATGCCCTTCAGCAGCAGCAGCGCGCGCTCGTCCTTGATCTCCAGCGCGGGCGCTGCCGGCGGCGCCGCCTTGTCTTCCGCCAGGGCCACACCACTGCCGCCAAGAAGCACCGTAGCGGCCAGCAAAGTGCCGCCGAAAAGATGCACCACCGTGTTTCGTTTCATCATGTTCTCCGCCGTTGTCGAGCAGCAAGTATCGCCGAAATCGATCGCTTGCGCATGACCACGGCGCTCGGCCGACGCGCGGTGCGCCAGCGCCGGCTCTGGTGCCCGAAGGCGGCTTACTTGATCTGCGCGCGAACTTCGCCGCCGGGATTCGCCGCGCTGTGAACGTTGACGTACAGCTCGCCGGCCTTGAAGCTGCTCATCTGCTCGGCGGTGAACTTGACTCCAGCCGGCACCTTGTAGCTGTCTCCTTCCTTGACCAGCGGCACGAGCACCGGGCCGTTCTGGCCCGCCGCTCCCCGGTGGATGTGCGCGGCCGTGCCGGCGACACCGGTCGTGCTGACGCTGCCGGCGACCGAGCCGTCGTCGCCGACCACGATCGTTCCACTGCCGCTGGCAGCGGTGGTCACCGGCGGCACCTCATTGGCACCGGAAAGCGTCAGCTTGACCTCGGTGGCGAACGCCGCGCCGCCACTCAGTGCTCCGAGCAACAGCGCCAGGCCGATCGTCCGTACGCGAGCAGCGGGAGTTGTTCTTGCGATCATTGGCTTCTCCTATCGTCTGGTTGAGGGGTCTGCGCCGGCGCCCGGAGACATCTCCCGGTTCGGCACTGCCCGGCCGTTGAGACAAGAACGGCGACCGGGAATTCAGCGGCACTGAGCGATAGCGCGCCGACGCTGCCCATTACCGCCTGCTGCGCGGCACGCGGGATCGGCCAATTGGCGGACTGGCACCCGCGTGGCGTATGCTGCTGACAGCCAGGTGGCCATCGCTGCAATCGCGGCGATAATCGCTGAACGAAAGGATCGACCCGTGAGCCCTGCGAAAATCAACGAACTCTTCGACACCCTGCGCGCGGCCTGCGCTCGCCAGTTCGGCTTCAATCCGCGGCAGCTTACGGCCGGGATGCGCTACGTCGGCCCGGAGGGCCACGGCAGGGACGTGGTGCACGTCTTCCGGGACGCCGGCACGCATTCGCAGATCACGCTGAAGAACACCTTCGCCAGCTTGCGCGCAACAGCCGGCGAAAAGCCGCATTGGAGCGAGGCGGAGCAGGCCCGCTACCGGCAGACCGACGCCGAGATCGAGGCGGCGGTCGAGGCCAGGCGAGTCGAGCTCGATTTCATCCGCCACTCCGCCCTGTATCAGGATCACCGGGAACAGCTGCTGTCGCACTACAAGGCGTGGCCAGGCTATCGCGCGGGTGGGCCGAACCCGCGCGAAGCGGCGAGAACGCTGATCGTCGCGCTGGCCGATGCCCGCGACCCGCGGCTGGCGGCTTTTGCCGAACAGCTGCATACCCAGGACCCGGACGAGCTGGCGCATCTGCTGTTGGCGCCATGCCACCTCGAACTCGAGGAAAGCAGGCTCGCGGCGAACCTGGCTGCCGGCTAGCGCTGGCGCATGGCAAGGGCCGGCGGCCGCGCCACCGCGGTACCCGGCGGCGGCGGCGTCACAAGCTGGCGAGACAGTCGCCAACCCGCGACGAGTTGAGGACTTGCGGAACCGGACAAGCGAGCCACCCAGAACGCGAGGTAACGGCATGCACCGAATCGATCTTCCCTTGGCGCTGGCGCTGCTGCTTCCGCTGACGCTGGCGGCAGCCGAGTTGCCGCTGCAGCGCATCAAGCTGCCACCGGGTTTCGCCATCGAGCTCTGGGCGCGCGTCGACAACGCCCGGCAGATGGCGCTCGGGCGCCACGACGGCGACGGCGGCACGCTGTTCGTCGGTTCGATGCACGCCGGCAAGGTACACGCGCTGCGCTTCGACGCCAGCTACCGGGTGCAGCAGGTGCGCATCGTCGCCAGCGGGCTGCAACGCCCGGTCGGCGTCGCCTACAAGGACGGCAGCCTGTATGTCTCGGCGGTGAACCGCATCCTGCGCTACGACCGGATCGAACCCCGCGTACAAGGCGAGCACTCCCCGGCGCAGCCGCCAGCAGCCGTCGTGGTGACCGACCAGCTCCCGAGCGAGACGCATCACGGCTGGAAATTCATTGCTTTCGGACCGGACGGCAAGCTCTACGTGCCGGTCGGCGCACCCTGCAACATCTGCCAGCCCGACCCGCGGCGCTACGCCAACATTCTGCGGATGAATGCCGACGGCAGCGGCAGCGAAATCGTTGCCCGAGGAGTGCGCAACAGCGTCGGTTTCGACTGGCAGCCGCTGACCGGAGAGCTGTGGTTCACCGACAACGGCCGCGACCTGCTCGGCGACGACCTGCCGCCCGACGAACTCAACCACGCCCCGCGCGCGGGCATGCATTTCGGCTATCCCTACTGCCACGGCGGCGACCTGCCCGACCCGGAATTCGGCGCCCGCCGCCGCTGCGACGAGTTCGCCGCGCCAGCGCAGAAGCTGGCGCCGCACGCCGCCGCTCTGGGCATGCGCTTCTATACCGGGACGATGTTTCCGCCGGAGTACCGCAACCAGATTTTCATCGCCGAACACGGCTCGTGGAACCGCTCGAAGAAGATCGGCTACCGGGTGACGGTGGTCCGCCTGCAAGGCAGCAAGGCGATCGCCTACGAGACCTTCGCCAGCGGCTGGCTGGAAGAAGGATCGCGCGAAAGCGGCGACAGCGTCTGGGGACGCCCCGCCGACGTACTGGTCCTGCCCGACGGCTCGCTGCTGGTGGCCGACGACTACGCCGGCGCGATCTATCGCATCACCTATCGCCGCTGAGCGCCCGGGCGAGCATCGGATCGCCCAGGCAGCTCGCGTCGTCTGCGTTCATCTTCGTTCCGCCGCCGACGGGCGCTTTCGCGCCGCGTTCGTGGCGACGCCATCCAATGCCGTCTGCCGACTCACCCGCCGGGCATGCCGGCCATTCCGACGTGGCCCGGCAGCGCGCGCACGCGCCGCAGCCAGGAGTGATCCTTGAGACGAGCCTGGAGCACCTGCAGCAGCTGCCCGATGACGGCGCCAGCGGCGGCGAGCTCGTGTTCGACGCCGAGCAGCGACAACATCAGACGCACCTTGTGACGGTTGCCCGAGAGGGCGAATTGGTCGAGGCGAAGCATGGGTTCTCTCCTGAATCGAGTAGCCTGGAATGAGAGGCTTGCGGTAACCCGGACGCTTGCAAGACCGTTTGCGGAGGCTTGACCATGCGCCGGTCGTTCGACTAAAGGTCGAGCGTCAAGGCCGCCGACCTTGCCCGCGAGACGCAGATGCACATCAGCCCGGCTCGTTCGCGCTCGCCTTCACTGAGGGCGCTGTCGCGGTGATCCGGGGTGCCGGCGAGCACCTTGACGGCGCAGGTTCCGCAACTGCCGGTACGACAACCCGCCGCCGCGGCTATCCCCGCCGCGTGCACGGCGTCGAGGATGCTCTGTCCGGCAGCGACGTCGATCGTTCGGCCGCTGCCGCGCAGGGTCAGCTGCAACGGCAGATCGTCGGGCCGCGCTGGCACGTGAAAGCGCTCGAAGCGCAGCCGATTGGCGGCGACACCGGTTGCCGCCGCCCCGTCGCGCACGGCGTCGAGCAGCCGCGCCGGACCACAAACGTAGAACAGCGCCTCGGGAGGGGCCTCCGAGAGCAGCTGCTGGACGTCGAGGCGCTGCCCGCCATCGCTGGCGTAGGTGGTGAGTCGGGCTCCGAACTGCCGCTCGAGGCGGTCCCGATAAGCCATCTCGCGTACCGAACGGCCGGCGTAGTGGAGCGTGAACGGGCTCTGTCGGGCCTGCAGTTGCAAGGCCATCGCCTTGATCGGCGTGATGCCGATGCCGCCGGCGATCAATACCGCCGGCCGCTGGTCGTCGTGCAGCGCGAAATCGTTGCCGGGCGGCTTGCAGCGCAGTTGCAGACCGAGGCGCCAGCCGGCATGGATGGCGACCGAGCCGCCGCTGCCGCCCTCCTCGCGCAACACCGCAATTTCGTAGGCATCGCGGCGTGCCGGGTTGGAGCTGATCGAGTAGCGGCGCGTTTCCTCGCCGCGGTTTGGCAGGGCCAGCGGCACGTCGATATGCGCGCCGGCGCCGATCGCCGGCAAATCGGCCCCGTCCGGCGAGCGCAGCTCGTACGCCCGCACGCGCGGCGTCAGCTGACGAACGCCGGCGACGACCAGTGCCAGGGGGCCACTGCCCAGCACGGCGAGATGTCCCGGCTCGCCCTGCCCTTCCGGCGCCGCCGCCGCTGCCTCGCGGCCCCCTGGAGCGGTACTCCGGGAGCGCGCGAGCTGCTGCAGTGGTGCGAGCTCGGCATCCAGCAGCCGTGTGCGTTCGGCTATCTCCGCTTCGGTAAAGCGCGGCGTGATGTGCTGCGGGCAGTTCCAGTCGAAGGCCTCGACGCTGATCAGCACCGCGCGCTCGACGCGGGCGCGGTAGTTGCCGTCCTCCAGCCGCGCGATCAGCGCCGGATCGCCGGCCTCGTCCACCAGGCGTGCGCGGCCCCAGATCTTCAGACGGCGCCGCTGTGCGTAGTCCATCAGGATCAGCGACACGCGACCGTCGGCCTCGATGTTGCCGGCGCTGATGTACTGCACGTTGCCGCGAAAGTCGGCGTAACCGATCGTGCGCTGATCGAGCAGCCGCAGGAAGCCGGCCGGCCCACCGCGGAATTGCACGTACGGCCAGCCGTTCTCGCCGACGCTGGCCTGGTAGAAACCGTCGCGCTCGGCGATGAATTCGGCCTCGGACGCGCCGAGCGTGTCGCCGCGCTCGGCGGCGTGGTCCAGCGCGGCATAGTTGCGCCGACTGCCCATGCGCGTCTGGAAAGCGCGCACGGCCCGGGTGAAGGCAATTTCGCTGTAGGCACGAGCCATGGCGATCTCCTTTGAGAGTGGGGTCGGGGAGCGGACCGGCGCGCCAGCAGGCGATCCGGCCGACAATTTTCTAGGCAGCGACGCTGACCGCCTCGCACAGCAATTCGACCTTCGGGAAGTCGATCTCGACGCGCGTGGCCTTGCCCAGGATGTTGGTGAAGATGTTGATCGCCACCACCGCGATGACCTCGACGATCTCGGCGTCGCTCAGCCCGGCGCTGCGCGCGGCGGCGAATTCCGCGCCGGTGATCTCGCCCAGATTGGCGTTCAGCGCCTGCGCGAAGGCAACGGTCGCGGCGGCCTTGGCATCCCTGGAACGGCCCTGCCGGTTGAGCACCATCTCGTCGTTGGGCAGGCCTGCGTGCCGGCCGATGGCGGTGTGCGCCGAGACGCAGTACTGGCAACCGTTGCCCTCGGCGATGGCCAGCGCGATGCGCTCCTGCGTCGCCTTGTCGATGCTCGCCTCGCCGAGCGCGCCGTAGAGCCCGAGAAAGCCTTGCAGCGCCTGCGGCGAATTGGCCAGGACACGGATGAAGTTGGGCGTGGCGCCGAGCTGCGCCTGGACGGCGTCGAGCAGTTGGCGGGTTTTGCCGGTGGCGGTCTTGGGATCGATGACTTGAATGCGTGCCATGATGGATTTCCTTTCGTGATCGGTTGGGGTTACCGGGTTTCGGGGGTTGGGTGCTGCCGCAGATGCGACGGTTCCCATCCTGATCATTTCGAAGGGAGAGATAAATGGCGCCAGGCGGATTTGATTGCTGCAGCTTACGCAGTAATATCTGGCGCCATGGACATGCTCGCCGCGATGCAGGCTTTTGTGAAGATCGTCGATTCCGGCAGCCTGACCGCGGCCGCGGAGGCGCTCGCGGTCTCGCAGCCGTCGATGGTGCGCACGCTGGCAGCGCTCGAACGCGAAGTCGGGGTCAGGCTGTTGAACCGCACCACGCGGCGGATGGCGCTGACCGACGAAGGCCGCGAATATTGTGCGCGTTGCCGAAGCATTCTGGCGGCGGTCGACGACGCGCAAGCGAGTCTGAGCGCGCGCCGGGTCGAACCGCGCGGCACTCTGCGGATCACCGCGTCGGTGCCGTTCGGCCGCCGTTTCGTGGCGCCGGCAGTCATCGACTTCCTCGCCGCGCATCCGCAGATGCGCATCGAACTGCTGTTGCTCGACCGGCTGACCGATCTGGTCGAGGAAGGTATCGATCTGGCGGTTCGCCTGGCACCGCTGCCGGATTCGTCGATGGTCGGCGTACCGATCGGACACACGCGCCGCCTGATCGTCGGCAGCCCGGCGCTGCTCGCCCGCCGTGGTGCGCTGACGGTCCCCGGCGGCCTGGCCGGCGAGCCTTGCGTCAGCTTCACCGGCCTGGTGTCGCCCGGCGAGTGGGAGGTCCGTGACGGAAACAGGACGCTGCGGGTGCCGGTGAACAGCGTCCTGACCACCAACCAGATCGACGCCGCCGTACAGGCCTGCATGCTGGGGCTGGGCTGGGGACAGTTCTTCGACTACCACGTGCGCGACGAACTGCGCGCCGGCACGCTGCTTGAGGTTCTTCCCGACCACCATGCGGCGCGAACCCCGGCGCACATCGTCTACCCGCAAGCCAGGCTGCTGTCGCCGAACGTGCGCGCCTTCCTCGATTTTGCCGCGCCGAAGCTGCGGCTGGCGCTGGGCGAGGCAGGGTGATTCGGGGTTTCCGGGTTTCGGGTTTGGTGCTTACCGACGACGACACGTCGGTCGCGGTTCGGTACCACGCCCTCGCCGGGCGTCCGGTGAGGGGTGACAAGGATCCATCGCCGACGGTGGGGGCCGGGTGACCGCTTGCTGAAGAACGCTACTCACCCTTTCGACCCAAGGGCGACATTCGTCTTGGCTGGGAGCGGACGTTCGACGCTCCTGTTCAGCGGCGGTGCGTCAGCTGGCTCAGCACCACAGCGCGCATCGTGCTTGGCGGGGTGGGAGGCTGCTCGTTGTCTTGCCTGATCGCAGTCATTTCAAATCCACGCGGACTTCGAGTTACCGCAACTTCTTCTGAGGCGAGTCTGAAACGCACTTCGCGAAAACCAAAACAAGGTCGTCAAATGTGGGACAGCTTCCTTGCCGCCGGGTTATGTGGGATTCGCTGCGGCGGGCATTGAGAAACTTGTTTTGGCCCAGTTTGCGAAGTCGGTCGCAGGCTTGCCAGCGATCTCATTGGCCAGCTTGATCTGGCGATCGTGGTTTGACCCAAGGTAGGTATGTTTCTCGAAATAGGCAAACATCTGTGCGAGCTCAGCCGCCCCGTCGAAGAAGGTTGAAAAGACATCCACAGGCACTTGGTTGAAGGCGATCTTGTGGCCTTGCCCGTTCAGCGTTCCGACGATGTCGTCAAAGCTCAACAGACTGCCCACCAGCGGCAGGTACTGTCCGTTCCCAGCCGCGGCAGGGTTCGAAAATGCACCGGTGACGACCGCTCCAAGTTCCGTGATGTCGCCCATGTGAATTGCTTTCACTGTCGGGTCGATAGGCAGCGTCCAGGCTGCTGAGCCATCAGGCTGCAATTCAGGAGCGAGCATGCCGTTCAAGTTTTGGTAGAAGAACGGGGCAACCACAAACGTGTGATGTGCAAAACCGGCCTGCCTGACCAGTTCGTCGACTCTGGCCTTGTACGTGAAATGCGGTACGTCAAAGGCTCCGCCGCTGATCTTGTCGACGTTCGGCAGAGTGGACCAAATGAAGTGTTCGACACCTGCCGCTCTTGCAGCATCGACGGCGGCCATGCCTTGCGCCCACTCATCGGTGCCTGTCTCCCAAAAATTGGTGACGGCGAAGACGCCATATGCACCTTCAAAGGCGATTTTCAGTGTCTCAGGGCGACTGAGGTCCGCTTCAACAACCTCGTCACCGAGTTCGCGGTGCTTGCTGGGATTGCGGGTCAAGGCGCGGACGTGGAATTGCTGACTTTTCTGAAGCGCGCGCACAACACCGCCCCCTTGATTCCCGGTTGCGCCGACGACGGCAATGATCTTGTTTGACGTAGACATGCTGTTCTCCTTTGGTGATTGCTGAGATGTTGAGGAAGGTTGCCACCGAGCTTATGGGTCAGACCATCACCACCAGCTTGCCAATGGCGCGGTCGCTCTCGATGAGACTGTGGGCGCGCCGAACGTCGTCGAAGTCGAAGGTCTGAACGCGCAGCGAGGGCATTGCCCCGCTGGCCACCTGGCCGGCAATCCAGTTCAGCGGCGCGTCGGATGCAGGCAGGGCTGCGGTGCCGAACAGGCCACTGGGGAAGAACGCCAGGCGCGTTGCTGCCGGCAGGTCGTTCATCAGGTGCAAATTTTCCAGAACGGGTGCGCCGCCCAGCAGCCCGATCACCACTGCGGTGCCAAAGGGCTTCAAAGCTTTAAGGCTATCGCGCACAGTGGCTGCACCGACAACTTCAAGTACCACGTCCACACCCTCTGGCGCCGCTACGCGTACTTGATCAGAAACTTCTCCTGAGTCAATGATCACTGCGTCGGCGCCGATAGTGGTGAGGCGTGCCGCGTTCGCTGCCGACCGGGTGGTGGCAAGCACGCGTTGTCCCCGAACCTTGGCATACGCCACTGCCGCTTGTCCCACCGATGATGTCGCACCGCGCACCAGCACCGTTTGCCCAGGAACGGTGTCGATCAATCGGCCCAGCGCGCCCCACACGGTGAGGTAACTCTCGGGCAAGGCCGCCAGTTCCTCCCACGACAGGCTTGTGCCATCCAAATCGATGACGTTGCTGCGCAGTACGGTGACCTCTTCGGCATAGCTGCCGTTGCGGGAAAACTGCAGCCCACCCATCGCGGTCGCCACACGCTTGCCAATTCGGAAAGTCCCGGATCGGTCTTCGATCACTTCTCCCACCGCTTCAATCCCCGGGACGACTTGCCCGGCGACGGGTCCCATCTTGCCCGCGCGGCGGTAGACCTCGGCGCGGTTCAGGCCGAAGGCGCGCACGCGAATGCGCACCTCTTCCGCATTGGGGGCGACCGATGGGATGTCGCGCAGTTGCAAAACCTCGGGGCCTCCGGCTTGTTCAATGACATAGGCTTTCATGATGGGTTTCCTGATGGGTAAATGGGTGGGTGGATGGATCGACGGTTGATTGCATCGATGTGCGCAACTTTATATGAATCAAGAGTGATTCGGAATGTCCTAGGATGGTAAGGTACTTCTCATAAATGAGAGGATAAGATGGACTTGAACGGGGCTAACATGTTCGTCTCCGTGGTGCAGGCCGGCAGTCTTTCGGCGGCAGCCGAGAAGATCAACGTGCCACTACCAACCCTGAGTCGGCGCATTCGCGAGCTGGAACGCGAGCTCAAGGTCCAGCTGCTGGAACGTTCCTCGCGTGGCATCAAGCTCACCGAGCCCGGAAGCCGCTTGTACGAATACGCCAGCCGCGGCATTGAGGCCCTGAACGAGGCGCAGCAGGCGGTGATGAATGATGAGGCTCGCCTCAAGGGGCGCCTTCGCCTGTCACTTCCACCGGCCTTTGACCCGTGGTGGGAACTGCTCGGGGCATTTCAGGAGCGCTATCCCGAGATCACCTTGAGCGTGTTTTCAACGGAGCGCCGTGTCGATCTCGTGCAGGATGGCATTGATGTGGCCCTGCGCGTGGGCGATATCGTGCATGAGTCGATGGTTGCGCGACAGATGATTCGGTATCGCCATGTGCTGGTGGCAGCGCCGGCCCTGCTGGAGCGGCTTGGTGAGCCGAAGTCCGTGGCTGATCTGCGTGGCTACCCGTGCGCCGTCTGGACGAGCGATTTCAACGCCCGCAGCGTCTGGCGACTGGGAGAACAGGTCTTTGAACCCAAAGTGGTGCTGAACACCAATGACTATGCACTGTTGCGTAACCGTGCGGTGGCGGGTCAGGTACTGACAGAGCTGCCACCTTTTCTCGCGCGCAGTGAAATTGCCGACGGCCGGTTACGCGCATTGCTGCCCGAGCATCCGATGCCCGAGCAAATGATTAACCTACTCTACCCTTCGCACCGTCACCCGTCGAGCATCGTCCGGGCATATTTAGATTTCTGCCTCGAGCAGGTGTCGAGTCACCTGAGGTCTGGCGTTGGTATGACTAACTGAACGACCGTAACGGAGCAGGCAGATCGCAAATGGCTATTACCGCTTTTGGCCTTGGCTAGACATTGCCCGTGAATTCATTACTGACTGCAATTGGCCGATTTTGCACCCTAAGCACTCGACCAGAAAGCAGCCGCCGAGACCACCAGGTCGGCAGCTGCGGCCGCGGCACGTTCACGCCGGGTCCCCGCCGCTGTGGGGCAATAGCCGGGCCGGGATCACCGCCCCCTCTTCGTAGCCCGCGCGCGTCCCCTGCGGCCGATCACCGCCGCCGTACCAGAGTCCGGCGGTCACCCCGCGCGGAGTTCTGTTGCCGGTCGGTGCGGAGCAGCACTGCTTTCGTGATCAAGTTCGAGTCTTGGCGTCACGAAGGCAGGCGGCCGAGGGCAGGGGTTTGTCGCCGGATACGCTTGTTCGTTGTCGCTGGCCGGAGCGCGGGGTGGCCGGATCTCGGCAGCCACGGTTCTCACGGTAGTTGCCGGGCAGCGTCGTGCGGCACAGCCGGGCAGTCGACAGATCCATGCCGGTCGGATTCGCCCCTGCCAGTTGCGCGCCCGCAAGGTCGACCTCGTCCCCACCGATTACATTCGTGGTCAGATTGACTCCGGCGAGGTTGACGCCCGACAGGTCGCAGTCCGGGCACTGGCCGATGGACTTCAACATCGAGAGACGACCGGGCCCGTATCTCTGTGCGGGCAGCGACACGCCACTGGCCAGCAGAACCAGCGCGATCAGCAACCGCTTCACCCTCGTTCCCTCCGTGTGTGCAACCGGCGACGCTGGTCACGTCCCCAGAAGCAGGAAACTCAAACCACCTTTTCCCAGATCGACAGCTATCACGCCAGCCCGACAAGCGGTCAATCGCGCGGTGTTTGGTGAAAATCTCCCACTCGCGATCACTGGTTGAGCCCTGCATCGGCCCAAACTGCCCCACGCCGAAAACCCATAAGTCATGCTATGCCGGTGGTGCGACCGCCTCCTTGGGTTATCACCTGCCGATCAAGGCTTCCTCGACGAGGACCACCTTATTTCAAGTCGCTCATCCGGCGCTACAGCGTCTGCCGGGCGCCGCCTATAATGATGCGCGTAGTTGATACCGCGAGACGAAGCGCATGACCCCGATGCAGGAACCAGATCCCAGACTGCCAGACGACCGCAGGCCATCTGGCGACCGTCGCCTTTCCCTGGGACACCACGCGGGCGCTCTGGCTTGCATCGGCGGCTTGCTGCACGGCAAAGGGGAATTCGAGAGGCGTCCGCAGAAGCGCTACGACGACAACGGTCCACTCGAAAGCGAAATCATCGAGCATGGTTTCGACAGGGCGCACAGTCTGGTGCGAGCTTTTCGGCCCGGGCCGTGCGGTCAGGCTGGCCAGCGAGTTGCTGGCGCAGCCGCCCCTGATCCACCACTGCCGGCCCCTCGCCTGACGGCGATGCCCGGCAGCGCTACGAGCAAACACTGATTCGTCGGGTTGAGCTGCACATGTGCGCGCACCGTTCGACCTTTCTCGTTCTCGCCCTGGTCCTGCTACTTGCGCTCCTCGTCCTTTCTGGCGTCAGGCCTTATGACCGGGCGACATGGGTGATGGAGGTGTTTCCCATCTTCATTGCAGTACCTGTGCTCGTGAGTACGTACAGGCGGCTTCCGCTTACCACGCTGCTCTACGTCTGCATCTTTCTGCACGCGTTGGTACTCATGCTTGGCGGCGCCTACACCTATGCCCGCGTCCCGCTCGGTTTCCAGATTGCGGACTACCTCGATCTCGCGCGCAATCCGTACGACAAGATCGGACATTTCTTCCAAGGCTTTGTGCCGGCGCTGGTGGCGCGAGAGATACTCGTTCGGGGTGCTTACGTGCTGGGCCGCAAGATGCTCGTCTTCAACGTTATCTGTATCGTGCTCGCGATCAGCGCGTGCTACGAGTTACTCGAGTGGGGCGCCGCGCTCCTGATGGGCCAAGGCGCAGACGAGTTTCTCGGGACGCAGGGTGATCCCTGGGACACGCAGTCCGACATGTTCTTTGCTCTCATCGGCGCAGTCTGCGCGTTGTTGTTGCTGTCGGGCGAACAGGATCGGCAAATCAGGCGCTTGACGAGTGCAGCACTTCGTGAAGCGGCTCCCGATGTGTCAGCCGGCACTGGCCGCAGACCTCGCAGCGCCGAAACCGTGGGCAGGCTGGCGTCTGGCGAGCAGCGGCGACGCGTCGAAACAGGGAACGACCCGTGAGGACGGCGTCGCACCCGCGGGGCAAGGCTTTTCCTCCTTCGTCGTGTGCTCTGGGTTTCGCCAGCAGCACAAGACGAACCCGCTTCGGCCACCATTTGTCGACGGGCTGTATTGGTTCGGCACGGAGAGTGACGGACGCCGGACGATTCTCATCACCGATGGCGGTTGTCGACGTTCTCTCTGCTTTACCAATCGGCGTCAGGAAATGGTTGATACAAGCAACTCATCGGCGCTGAGCCGACAACATGCTGACTGTCGCCCTCGCAGCCCTTGCCTACTTTGTCGTCGACCATGTCATCAGAGGTTATCTCGACGCCTCGGGTGTCCCGAAGGGGATGACTCGCGGCTTGCTGATCTTTAGTCCGCATCGAGCGGCACTTAACCCCTCACAATGCACGCCGCCACCTGTGCTGGGCATCAGACTATTGGTCAGCCCGAACCGTCGTTTGCTCAATGCGAGCCCAACGACGGGTCCTGGCCTGAAAGCAGGCCTGCCATGAGAGCGTGCCGTGCGCTCACCCCGACGACGCCGGCCGCCGGGCGTTCAAATCGGAGCACGCGCGGGCTCTCAGCGCTCGTAGGATTCGATGCGCGCGGCCGCGCTCAGCGGCACCAGGAACGCGCTCGGATCAGGCAGCACTTTCTCCCGCACCGCCGCCAGCGTGATCTCGCCACCGTAGCTCACCGATGACTGCAGATGGCCGCGGATACGCTCCAGGACGCTGCTGACGCTGCCGCGGTAAGGCACCTGGATTTCCTGGCCTTCGGGCGGGGTTTCGAGCGCCGCGTCGAGCTCTTCGCTGCTGCCGCTGTCGTACAGCGTTTCCAGCACGGCCTCGGGCGAGGTCATGCCACGGTAGATCTTTTTCTTCATGTGGGTCGCCGGGTCCTCTATCACGCGGCCCGGCGCCTCGTCGGTGCCGGACAGCGCGCTGCCGAGCATCACCGTCGACGCCCCGCAGATCAGGGCGAGAAAGATGTCCTTGTCGGTTTTCACGCCGCCGTCGGCCATGATCGGCACGCTGCCACCGACGGCGAGATAGGCCTCGCGGATGGCCTGCAGCTGCGGCACGCCGGCCGCCGTTTCCAGCCGCGTGCGGCAGCCGCGCCCCGGCCCGACCCCGACCTTGACGGCATCGGCGCCGATATCGCGCATGAAGCGCGCGCCGGCGCCGGTCGCGACGTTGCCGCACACCAGCGGCACGCTGCCAAACTTGCCCCGCAGCCCGGCGACCGCCTGCTCCATGATTACCGAGTGGCCGTGGGCGATGTCGACGAACAGCAGATCGGCGCCGGCCTCCAGCAGCGCGGCGGCCCGCTCCAGGTAATCGCCGCGCGCGCCGACCGCCGCGGCGCAGCGCAGGTGGCCGGCGCTGTCCTTGCTGGCGCCGGGCTGTTCGCGCTTGAGATTGATGTCGCGGCGCGTGATGAGTCCATGGATGCGATTCGCGCCATCGATCAGCGGCAGACGCTCGATGCGGTGTTCGAACATCAGCCGTTCGGCCTCGTCAGTGGAGATGTCCGGCGCGCCGGTCACCAGGCGGGACAGCGGCGTCATGAAATCGTCGACCGGTCGATCTTCGTCAGCACCGTGCACTGGCGTGTCGCGGTTCGAGAGCAAGCCGGCCAGCACGTTCGAGCCGCTGGCCGTCTCGATCAGGATGCCGGTGATGCCGTTCTGGCGCGCGAAACGCCTGGCCTGGCGGATAGGGGTGCCCGCCGGCAGGCACAGCGGACCGACGATCACAGCGCTCTGGCTGCGCTTGACCACGCCGACTTCGGACGCCTGGCGCGAAATACTCATGCCACGATGCACAACGCCAATGCCGCCGTGCATGGCCATGGCCCGCGCCATGCCGGCGCCGGTCACGCTGTCCATGTTCGAAGAAACGATCGGCAGATCCAAAACCACTTCCGCCGTCAGCAGCGAGCTCACGCTGATATTGCGGCGGGTCTGCGAATCCGTCTTCTGCGGCCGGAACAGGAAATCGTCGAAGGTCCTGCCGGTCCAGAAAGCCGCCTCGTCCGGCGCCGCGGCGAAGGCGCCGTCCACGTTCCGCCACCTGCTCGTCGCCATGTCTGAGTCTCGGGTCATGCTACGGTTGGCCTCGGGAAGATAGTCGATTCGTCAATCACGCTACCGTAACGCGGCCGGCGCGGCGCCGGATATCAATAGCCATGTCATTGCAAGCACAGCTCACCGGCCAGGCGACCGCGACCAGAGTAGTTTGCATCGAATTCGGCTCCGAATTCGTCAGCCAAACGTGACCGCGACCCAGCTTCCGCTGACGTTCCTGTGCCCGCTTGTGGCCGATTGTACGCATCCAGCCGTCGCACCGAAAGCCGCCGTTGGTCGGGCAGGAGAACAATCAGACTTCGTCGACTACAAAGGAGTCTGAAATGGAATCCTCATACACTCGCCAACCCTGGAACACGGGCAAGCTGATCGGGCCGAAGCCACCACTCAGGCAGAAGAACATCCGGGCGATCCGAATTCAGCCTCGCGATCAACAGCAAGCGGCGTGGTTGCGATCTGGTGAACTTGCGGGTTCGGGATATTGCGCATGGCGGTCAAGTTTTGGCACGCGCGATGGTCGTGCAGCAAGAAACCCAAAGGCCGGTCCAGTTCGAGCTGACCGAACCGACGAGGGTCGCCGTCACCGCATGAATCGAGAGGCCGAAATTGAATCCGGAGCAATACCTGTTTCCGAACCGGCTCTCCACGTCACCTCATCTCTCCAATCGGCAGCATGCCCGCATCGTGCATCAATGGGTTGCCGCCATAGGCCTCGATTCGACCGTCGATGGCACACCTACCATGCGGCGGACCAAGGCGAAACCGATCTACAAACGGACGAAATCCTGCGTGCCGTGCAGCTCTTGCTAGAGTGTGTTGACATTCAAGCGAGCCAAATGACGGATGCGGCGAGGGCGATGAAGGAAGCGAAACGCTCGGCGAGTTTGTCGTAGCGTGTGGCGATACGTCGAAATTGCTTGATGCGGCAG
>NZ_JAPUVQ010000040.1:0-55528 GCF_029255145.1 Accumulibacter sp. | reverse complement strand
TCGCCATCGCCGAAGCGCTGACCCGGCGCGATCCGGCCAATACCCAGTGGCAGCGCGACCTCTCGGTCAGCCACATCAAGATCGGCGACATGCTGGCCGCCCAGGGTGACGGACCCGCGGCGCTCGCCGCCTATCGCCAGGGCCTCGCCATCCGTGAAACGCTGACCCGGCGCGATCCCGCCAACGCCGAGTGGCAGCGCGACCTCTCGGTCAGCCACGAGAGGATCGGCGACGTGCTGCTCGCCCAGGGTGACGGACCCGCCGCGCTCGCCGCCTATCGCCAGGGCCTCGCCATCGCCGAAGCGCTGACCCGGCGCGATCCCGCCAACACCCAGTGGCAGCGCGACCTGTCGGTCAGCCACAACAAGATCGGCAACGTGCTGCTCGCCCAGGGAGTCGGACCCGCGGCGCTCGCCGCCTATCGCCAGGGCCTCGCCATCACCGAAGCGCTTGCCCGGCGCGATCCCGCCAACGCCGAGTGGCAGCGCGACCTGATCGTCAGCTACGTGAAACTGAGCGAAGTGAGCGGCGACGAGACGTTCGTGCAGAAGGCATTGCGGATTGCCCGGAACATGCAGCAGCGCGAAATCCTGGCGCCGCGTGACGCCTGGCTGATCAATGAGTTGAGGCGGCGCGCCGGCCAATGAGTGCGCACGCAGGGGTCGGTCAAGGAGTCCGAGGTGAGCTCGCTGCGCGCGGCGCACTCGCCCGCTCCGAGAATTGCCACGCTGCCTGCGCGAGGACCTGCCAGTGGACCGGCTGCCGGCGCTGGGCGGCAGGCGCCCTGGCCTATTCGGCGCCCGTCAGCGCCCCACTGACACCACCGGCAGATGCCCGGTCTTCACCCAGATCACCGTTTCAACTTCGGTGTATGGGTAGTGCGCACTGAGATGCGGGCTGCGTAACCAGCTGCCGACCGGGTAGCGACCGTGTTCGTCGATGAATTCGCCGCTGAGCACCAGGATTTCCTCGCCGCCCCAATGCCGATGCGGCACGAAGCGTTCGCCTGCTGGCCATTTGACGAGCGCCACCTGCTCGCCCTCGTACGCATGCAGCGGCATCACCTGCAATCCACCCTGACCGGGCAGCCAATCCGCGCTGGCGGTGTCGATGTGCACGCTGGCGGTATCGCCGGGCGCGAACTGGTGCAACTTCACGAACAGCACGCAGCCGCCTTCGCTGAACGGTGCATGGCCACTGCCGGGGGGATTGCGAAGATAGCTGCCGGGTCCGAAATCGCCGCTTTCGTCGGAGAAAAAGCCTTCGAGCACCAGGATTTCTTCGCCACCGGGGTGCAGATGGTGGGCGAAGCGGGCGCCGGCGTCGTAGCGCACGACACTGGTCGCGTGCCCGCGTTCGGCGTCCTCGCGGGCCAGCGGTTTGCGCCACACGCCAGGCATCGGACTCGGCTGCCAGAGCGCGCTGGCGGTGTCGACGCGCGCGGCTTGCGCGAAGTTCATGTTGAGCATGCGGGCGGTGTCCTTGTGGGCCAGGCTGAAGAAGTATGGAACAGCGCCGCGCGGGTTGGTTCGGTCGAGCCCGCTGAACCCACCGCTGTCGTCAGCGCTGTTGCAAGCGCACCTGCCTGCCGCTGCGCCACGCAACCGTTCACCGGGTCCGCGGCCAGCGAGACTAGACGAGCGTGATGAATCGCTTGGCCACGAAACCGGTCGCAGCGGCCTGCTCGATGACGTACCAGTCACGGAATTCGCCGATCACCAGGACGCTGCTACCGGTGGGCAAGTGGTTGAAGATGTTGGCACGCGTGGCGGTGGTCGGCGTGCTGCGGACCATCAGGTCGTCGCGCAGCGTCGCCACCACCCCGTTCCGGCGCAATGGCGTAACGGCGAAATCGTTGCGATCCGGCACGTCGGCGCGGCCGAGGTTGATGTTGGCATTGGGCGCGCGGGTCGGGTCGGGGGCTCCAGCAACCGGTCGCCCGATCTTGGCCAGGATGTCTTCCTCGCTGGCGAAGGAACGGAGGGGGGCGTCCACGCCTGCCGCCGCCGGGAAGGTCGGCCCGGCGCCGAGCAGGGCATGCAGGAAAGCGATATGGGCCGGCAGTGGCGACGGCGGCGGGGTTGCCACCGGCGCATGAACGGCAGCCAGCAGCGCCAGCTTGAGCTGCGCGCCAGCCGGCGGCAGCAGCAGCAGGTCCGGCACATGCGGCATCACGAGATTCATGTCGACGTACTGTGCGGCAAGCGCGCAGTTGCCGAAACGGTCGAGTTCGGTCATGAACTGCCCGCGGCGCGCGTTGTTGTACTGCATCCATGCCTGCTCGAGCGTGATCGCCACGCGCATGCTGGAAGTGCTCGTCGGAGCGGCGGTGACCCGGCTCATCAGTTGATTGACGTGCGCCACGTTTCCCGACAGGACGGCCAGAGCGTTGTTGATCCGGGCTGGCGTGGTGTGGTCGACCATGTACAGCACGAAGACATTGTCGGCGAGTTCGCCAATCCGGCGAATCGCATCGCCGTTGGCCCAGTAATGGTTGGCCACCAGATCGTAAAGCGGCTGGATGACGCTTTCGCGCCACGTGCTGGTGGCGGCTGCGGGCACGTGCGCTGACCGCCCGCCGGCGATCCGCCGCCGCATGGCATCGCGGCAGACGCTGGTACCGGCGGCCTGGTCGGTCGCCCAGCATTCGAGCACGGCACGCAGGCAACCGGTGGGTTCGGTGCCGAATTCGACGTAAGCCAGCTTGCCGGCAACCAGATCGGGGTCGCCGGGAACACTCAGGCCAATGTCGGTCGCTCCGGCTGGCAGGAAGGTGGTTCGCGACGGGGCGAAGGAGGCGTTGGCGCCCAGTACCGTCGAGCCGGCACCGGCGATACTGGCCACCACGTCGCGCAGGCTGGGGTTGGCGACGATTGCCGCCTGGATGTCGGCGGCGGCGTCGGCTGGCGACGCGCGCAGCGCCGAGTTGACGTGATGCGAGTCGGTCAGACACGCGTCGAGCACGATTCGGCGCTGTGCGGGACTGCCGCTCATCAGCCGCGTCAACTCGGTCATCAGGCCGGTGGTGTTGGCACCGCTGCCGCCGCTGGTACCGAGTGCGTCGGCAGTCACCGCGGCATTGGCGCTGCCGGCCAGGTTGAGCACCGTCGAGTTGCCGTGACCGCCGACCAGCGCCTGCTGGATCTCGCCGTTGATCCCATAGCGCGCGGCAACCGGCGCCAGCTGCGACTGGTAATCGCCGACACTCGCGTGCCCTTCGATGACGATGCTCAGGATGTCGCTACTGGTGACCATCGCTTCGAGCCCGGCGTTGCGATGGAATGCGCCGTTGTCGTCGATGGCCGGGTAGAGGACTACCGTCAGCGGCCGCTCGAACCAGAACGATTGCTGCTTCCATTGCGGGAAGGCTTCGTTGGCGACCAGCCCGTCCAGGGTTTTCCTCGTGAAGTGGTGATAGGTTCTGGCGAAGTTGATCCGGCCGTGGTAGCTGGCCGGCAGGACGCCTTCGTCGCGCAGGTCCTTGAAGGAATCGACTTCGCTGCCATCGCTGGCCGACAACACCGGCTTGCAGGTGGTCAGGTAGTTGATGAAATTGGCCAGCTCGGGTTTGGCCGGATCGACCAGTTTTTCGAACGGCGCTTTCGCCGCCGCCGGGTCCGACGGAGCACGCATGACCAGCGACAGGTTGGCGGCTGGCCAGGCGGCCTCGAGCGTCGTCAGGTCACGCCCCCAGCTTTCCGCTTCGTCGATCTTGCCGGTCGAGCGCAACCAGGCGGTGTTGCGCGTGGCCGCACCTTCGGCATACTTCTCGAGTGGCGCATAGATCCCCGGAATACCCTTGGCGATCACCTCGCCGACTTTCAGACCGCCGGCACCGCTCGCCACGTTGGGACGCTCGGTAAAGCGATCGATCTCCCTGAACGACGCCAGCGCGGCGGCATCGGCCTGCAAGGCGGGGCTGGTCGCCCAGTCGAGTTGCGTCTCGGTGAGCAGCGAAAAGCCCGACAGGGTCATCGCCCGGATGCTCGCCGGCGTCTCGGAGGTCTGGGCGTCGGTTCGCGTCACCGCCGGCCAGCGCAGGACGACCGGCCCGCTGCCGCCCTGTTGCTGCGCCACGTGCGCCAGTTCATGGGCGATCAGCTGCTGGCCTTCGGGCGTGCCGGGCTGGTACTCGTCCTGCGCGAAAGCGATGTGCTCGCCGACGGTGAACGCCTTGGCCGACAAGCGCTCGGCCTCTCTGACGGCGTCCGGCCCGGTGTGCACCCGCACCTGCGTCAGGTCGACCTTGAGACGTTGCTCGAAGTAGCCGCGGGTTGCCGGATCGAGCGGCGCGCCGGTCCCGAGCCGGGCGACGACGTTCTCGTCCACCGGCGTCGCCGGCTGCTCGCCGGCGCCATCGGCACGCTTCGGATTGACCGTCGGCCGCGCCGTCTCGCTCTCCTTGCCATCCTTGTCGACGCTGCTCACGGTCGGTGGCGCCGAGTCGCCGAGGACGATGCCCTTCATCACGTTCTCGTCGAGCTTGGGCTTCTCGACGACGATCGCGTCGGCCGGTTTTTCCGGCCTGATCTTGCCGGTCTTCGAGTTGTAGCCCAGGCTGCCGGTCGCCTTGATCGCCACCGGCAGCTTGTAGTTGGCCTCGGCCAGCGTCCAGTCCTTGCTCCACACGGTGACCGTATCGACCAGCAGGTTGAGCTGCGCCGAAACGCCGCCGAAGAGCCTGAACTTCAGCTCCGGACTGATATCGAGGGTGAGCGTGTTGAGGATATCCAGGCCCTTGGCCTGGCTGTAGGTGAAGGTCGAGGCGGCCGAAAGGATGGGTTTCTCGGGTGGAATGCCGACCGTTGCTTCGACGCCGACGCTGCCGACCAGCTTGGCCACCGCCGCGCTGAATTCCAGATTGACCTGCGCGCTGGCGCCGAAACCGGCGTCGCCGAAGACCTTGAAGGTCGCCCCGCCGCCGATTTCGAGGGTGTCGAAGGAAACCGTCGCCGGGTCGAACTCGGTCACCGTCAGGGTGACGCCGCTGATCTTGCCGGGACCAATGCTGGCGTGCGCCTTGGCGGTCACCGACGCCGAGAAGGTGATCCCGACGGCGATCGAGCCGACCGAGAACCCCAGCCCCGGCAGTGGAATCGACGGCGTCGAGATGGTCTTGTTGAAGAATTCACCGCCGTCCGCGGGATAACGCCCGAAGACCTCGAAGTCCTTGACCGCCAGGCCACCGCCGACGCGTACTGAACCATCGGGCAGCAGACGCAGCTTGAGCTTGCCGTCGAGCTTGTCCTTGATGAACTCGGCCTTGATGTCGGCGCTGCCGAAGACCTTGAAGTTGCTGCCGCTGCCCTTGGCGCCGCGAACGCCCTTGTCGTCGACCTCGGCGTTGGTCACCCCGGCGGTGACCTTGCCGTCGAGCGGCCCTTTCTTGATCGCGAACTCGCCTTCGACGAGCACCGAGCCGTCGTCGTAACTGAACTGCAGCTTGGCGCCGCTGAGTCCGGGCAACTTCGGGGTGACCTCGCCGCTGGCGCCGACCTTCCAGCCCTTGTCGCCCTGCGTGACGCTGACCGTGATCTCGGCCGCTTCGACGCCGGGAACCTTCTCGTCGATTCCCAGCTTGCCGGTGATCTGCAGCGTGTCCTTGCCGTAAGTGACGCTCAGCGCCGCGCTTTTGAGGCCGGGGATGTCCGGATCGACACTGCCGGTGGCGGTGAACAGCGACTCGGCGTAGGACGCTTTCAGGCTGGCCGACTTGATCCCCTTGATCTTTTCGGGATTGGTGATCCCCAGCGTGCCGCTGCCGAAGAAGCCCTTGCTGGTCGAATAGCCGATGCCGACGGTCGCCAGGTCGAACAGCTTGCGATCGGCGGTCAGCGTCCCCGTCGCGCTCAGTTCCGGCCCCTGCGCGCCCTGCTGCTTGACGGTCACGGTCAGGATGCCCGCCCCCAGGCCGGCGATGGTGAAGCTGATCGAGCCGTCGGCACCCAGACCCCTGGTGCCGAAGAACAGCGTCAGGCTGGCGTCGTCGATGGTCAGCCCGGGAACCGGCAGCTTGCCTTTCAGCTGATCGACCGAGAAGGTGTGCTCGAAGGCGAAGTCGTCGCCGCGCCAGCGCACCGGGATCTGGACGCCGGCGAACAGCGGATGGCTGGCGGTCAGCGTACCGTCGGCGCTCAGCTTGCCGCGCACGAAGCCGACCTCGCCAAAGGTCACCGGGCTGCCGCCCTTGACGTCGACCTTGGGCGGCGGCGGCATGCTCAGCGCGCCGGCGTACTTCTTGCCCTTGACACCGTTGAGCGTGCTCTGGAAGCCGGTGCCCGCGCTGACCTCGACGTTCTTCGGAAGCTCCCACTTGCCGACAAGCTGACCGATGTTGCCGCTGTTCTCCTGGTCGAGGTCGGCGGTGATCTCGATCTTTTCGATCTTGATCCCGGCCAGCCGGCCGCTATCGACCACTGTCACCTTCTTCTTGTTCAACGGAAAGGCGTCGATGAAACCCTGGCCGGTATGCGAATACAGCGCGAAGCGCGTCTTGTCGGTGCCTTCGTCCTTTTTGGCGCGCTTCTCGTCCTGCAGCCAGATCAGGTGCTTGCCGCCGACGATCTCCTTGCGGCTCCAGAACTGGGCTGTCTTTTCAAGGTTCTTGCCCTCGCCGCCGGCCTCGACCTTCCTGAACTCGATGTCGTTGTCGTCGAGATACTTCTTGACCAGCGCGTCGCCGGTGTTCTTCTCGACTTCGCCCAGATAGACCTTGACGTTGGCGTAGATCACCGAGCGCAGCTGCGAACCGACGTTGGTATTGTGCGCGCCGGTCAGCAGCTCGTAGTTCTCGAAAGCGTCCTCGCCGCCCAACTGGACCTCGACGACATGGTCGACCTGCAGCGGCGAGTTCAGCCAGCTGCCATCCGGAGTCCATTTCGGAACCTTGAGCTGTTCGAGGATCTCGCCTTCGGTGCCGGCGATGCTTTGCTGCTTGCCGCCGTAGAAGGTCAGCGTCTGGCGACCGCCGCCCGCCTCGAAGCCGATCGCGGCGTAGAACGCCGCCAGATCGATGGCCTCTTTCCACTTCTTGACCTGCTCGGTCTGGAACGGCGGCGTCTTGCGGTCGTAACCCTTCGGCCGCCGCAGCGACTTGCCGGCGCGTTTCTGGTAGACGTCGGCGTGCCGTGCCTTGATCGCCGGCAGCTTGAGCGTTTCGAGCGCCGGCCGCGCCTTCTTGTCCTTGGCCGGGTCGATCGCGTCGCTGCTGATGTCGTTGCCATCCTTGAACTTGGGATTGTCGGCCTTGCGCCGCACGACGTTGCTGACCGTCATGCTGTCGTTCTGCACGACGTGCGCCAGTTCGTGCGCCAGCAACGCCCGCCCGCTGCTGGTGGCCGGCTGGTACTCGCCGCCGGCGAAGGCGATGTGGTTGCCCCAGGTGAAGGCCCGGGCGTGCAACTGCCGGGCCGCTTCGGCGGCGCTGTCGTCAGCATGGATGCGGACGTCGCCGAGGTCGCGGCCGAGACGCTGCTCGAAAAAGGCCCGGCTGTCGACGTCGAGCGGTACGCCAGCGCCGAGACCCGACAGCAATTCGGACTGCGTACCCGGAGCGTTGCCGGCGGCCGGCTGGCGCTCGCCTGCTGCCGGCGACGCGGCAGCATCGGCCCGTCGCTTGACGGTGAGATCTTCGCGTCCGGGTGCGGGCCCTTGCGCCGGGGCGGCCGGACCTGCCGGCACCTGAGCCGAGGTAGGCGCCGGCGCCGGGGCCTGCCCCGCCTTTTGCGTCGGAGCCGCCTGCGCGCCGGTCCCCTGAGCAGCCGCCGGCGGAGTCGGCGTCGGAACCTGCGGCGGAGCGGCCTTGGCTGGCGACGCGCTGCCACCGCCGACGGCCGGCTTCTTCTCGTTGGGCTGCAGCAAGCGCTTGAGCTGCTCGGGTCTTGCCGCCGGGCTGGCTGGACCAGCGGCTGCAGTGGCTGGCGCAGCCGCCGGTTCGGGCATCCGCATCACCCTGCTGGCGATCGCGTCGGCCTCGCGCTCGACCGCGTCGCCAGGCTCGCTGACCGCCAGCTTGGCGCGCACCGCCATCCGGTCGAAACGCTGCTGGCTGCCGTTTGCCGGCGCGACGCCAGCGCCGCCCCCGGTCGCCGGCGCACCGCTTTTCGCCCCCGCCTGCGGCGCGCCGGCCTGATTCTTCCCGGCCGGGGCCGGGCCGCCCAGGTTCTTGCCGGCCTGCGCCGGGCCGCCGGCAGCCGCCTGCCTGCCCGGCGACGCGTCCGGCTTGCTGGCCGCAGCACCGGGCTTGTTGCCAACCGAGGCCGGCGGCGTCGCCGGCTTCTTGTGCTCGGCAGCGGGGGGTACGGCGGCAGGCATGGGGTCAGCTCCTCATCGGACGGCGGTCATTCGAAGAAGATGACTTCGTCGAAGTCGTCGGGAACGAGTCCAATATCAACCAGCTGCTGCCGGTCGGTCTGGTTGATTTGCTCGATCACCTGCTGCAGGTCGGTCGACGCCTTCCCGGCCGCCATCAGCGCCTCGACCACCGCCTTCAGACGGTCCGCGGCGCCAGCGTCGGGGGCCGCCTTGGTGGTCGCCAGAGTGAGACCGAAGACCGGCTGGGTGGGCGTCAGCAAGGCGATGAAATCCACTAGTGCCGTGCCTTGTGGCTGGTTGGCGAGATACTGCAGCGGTGCGCGCGGCGAGTCCTTTTGCGGGTAGTGGAAGTCACCGTCCCGGCCACCCTGGATCAGCAGGGCGCTGCGCGTTTCGGCGCTGGCGACCGGCATGCTGACCACCAGCATGCCGCCGTCGAGGGCGCCATCGGCCAGCGGCGCCGGCGGTTCCGGGATCGCCGCCAGAGCGCCCTGTCCGCGCGCTGGCGGCGTGCTGATGCTGGCGATCTGTTCGAGCATGTTGCGCAGGCGGAAATGGTTCTCCCAGCCCTGTCCGGTCGCTGGCGCGGTCTCCCAGACGCGACCGAGGACCACCTGTGGCGCCGGCTGCGCGAGCTGCCACATGGCCAGCACGCGATCGGCCGATTCTTCGGCAAAGGTGCTCGCGTCGCGGAAGCGCAGGATGCCGACGCGCTGGAACTTGAATCCGCCGAGCGTCTTGAGGTCGCGCTTGTCGAGGGCCGCGTGCAGCACGGCGAGCTGCTGGGCGTCGTCGACGCGCAGGTGCCAGACCTGGAAAGCCTCGATCGCCGGCAGAACGACCGGGGCGCACACCGGCGGGCAGAGATGCGTGCGTGCCCGGCGGAACATCACCCAGTCCTGCGTCGCCTGCACCTGCTGCGCCGGCGCGATGCCCAGCGTCGGGAACAGGCGCCGGCGCGCACGCGCCAGGAAAGCGGCATCGTCGGTGGCGTCGGCGATTGCCACCAGCGTGTTCATCGCCGCCACGCCGAGCGTGCTCGACGCCGCCGGCATCGTCGCCAGGGCGTTCATCACCAGCAGTTGCTCGCGCTTCGACAGCGCCGTGCCGCTGGCGATACCGGTGTTGGTGTTGATCATCATCGCCCGTACCATCTTCTGCAGCACCACCTGTTGCGCTTCGCTGGCGGCGTTCACCGACAGCCTGGCGCGTCGCGGCGTCTCATCCCAATCGATGAACACCGGCGAATTTTTCGGATCGTGATAGCGATCGTCGACGATGAAGCTGCCCGCCGCGGCAGCGTTGCCCTGGCGCAGCATCGTGAAGCTCAGCGAGCTGCGCGCGGTTTGCGGCGCGGAGCCCTCGCCGCTGGAAGGACTGCGGTCGCTGAGCGTCAGCTCGACCTGCACCAGCAATTCGGTATAAGCGCCCTGTGGCTTGCGTGCCAGGAGGGTCAGTTCGCCGGCGATGACCGTGGCCGTTCCCCGGCCAGCGGACAGCACGCGCAGTTCCGCCTTGACGTCGATGGCGTCGCCGATCTCGAGATCGAAGGGGTCACCGCCGACGTCGCCGGCAACGTAGAGGCTGAAGCCAGCCGCAGACGCGCCACCGACCTTCTCCCGACCGATCTGCTCGAGTTCGCCCGCTTGTTGCGGGTCGCTGGCGGTGAGCAGCGTCAGGCCGTAGCTGCCGTTCGCTCGGCTTTCCGTGCGCGCCAGACCAGCGAGGGTCAATGAACCCAAGCGGCTGTTGACGCGGTTGCCGGTGGTGTATTGCGGCTCGCCCTCCGCGCCTGCCGCTCGCTCGGCGCCGCGCAGCAGTTCGAGGTTTGCGCCGCCGCTGGCCACTGCGGCGGCCTCGCCGGCCTGTTCACTGCTGCCGAAATCGAAGACGAACAGCGCCATCAGACGCATGTCGACCTGCCACCAGGTGCCGACGGCCTGCGCCTGCAGGTCGACCACCTGACCGTCGGGAACGAAGATCTCGACGTCTTCAGGCTCGCCCGACTGGACGATGCCGCGGGTCAGCGAAATGCGCTGCAGGTGCTGCGCCTCGGCCAGCAAGTGGGCGATCTCGTCGGCGCGCACCGCGTGGTAGTGCAAGGCGACGCCTTCGCCGAACATCCGTGACAGCTGTTCCTCGATCGCCACCTTGCCGGCCGACACCGGCAGATAGCCGGCCGGCGGCAGCTCGATGAAACCGGCGTTGATCAGCATCCGCTGCGCCGGCAGGACGCCCTGCCCGAGATTCGCGGCGGCCAGCTTGTTGCTCAGCTCGTACAGTTCGGCGTAGGCGATCTTGGCTTCGCCCGCGGCCTCCTGCGCCGCTTTCTTGTTCGGCTTTTCGCCAAACGAACCGATGATCTTCTCGGCACTCTCGCTGTACTTTTTCTGCAGTGCTTCCAGTTCCTGGCGGGTCTTGTCGAGCAGTTGGCGCAATTCCGCGCAATCGTCGGCCGGCTTGATGACGCCGCTGCCGGCGTCGAAAACGCCGCTCAGCTGGCACTGGAACTGCAGGATCTGCGCCACGAAGACGTTCCATGGCCGCATCTGCATGCGCCCTTGCCAGTAGCCGCGGGCCTGCGTATCCATCCGCTCGCGGCGACCGCTCCAGGCGTCGAGCACGCGGTTGACACCGGCTTCACGCACCAGCAGGCCGAGCACCAGTTCGTCGCGCCCGTAGAGGCCGGCTGGCTCGCACCACAGTTCGTTGGCCAGACCGAGCGCGCTGACCGCGCTCGGCGTCAGCCAGGGCTCGGCGGCAAAGTAGCCCGAGGCAACCCGGTTGCGCAGGTGTACCGACGACGTGGGGAAAGCGCTGCCAGGAGGCAGTTTGAGGCTGATCGGACGCAGCCGCAGGACGACGCCCTCGCGCCACCAGGGGTGCCGCGAGTCGCTGACGCAGGCGCTCTCGCAGAGCTTGCCGAATACCGGTTCGTTGCCGCACTGCCCTTCGACCGGGCCGACGGTGACCTCGTAAATCGCCAGCGCGGCGCTTCCCTTGACGCCGCCTTTGGCGTTTTCCAGACAGTCGCCGAAATCGGCGTTGCCGCTGGCCGGCGCCGGCGTCGCGGTCGCCAGCAGGTCGGCGATCGCCGCCTGCATCTCGCCGCTGGCGAGGACAAAATTCCCCGCCGCGGTGACGCCCAGGCCGGCACCGACGCGCAGTTGCGCGCCGCTGATGGCAATCCCCAGGCCATGCACCACCCCCCAGCCGCCGGCCAGGTTGGCCAGCCGGGTACGCGTGCGATGGTAGTCCTGTTCGAGCGCGAAAGCGTCGGCGCGCAGGAACTGGCCGTCGAAGTAGTGCAGGCGGGTCAGCGGGCTGGCCTGCTCGATGAAAGCGACGCCGTCCTTGGCGTTGATCTCGACGGTTTCGCCGGTGATTTCGTTTATGCCCATGACTAGCCCCCGATAATGGTGGTGGTGAGAGTGCGCCCGTCGCTGTCCGGATGCGGCGCGCCGGCAGGTATCAGATTGGCGCCGAGCAGCGGCGTGCTGCCGTCGCCGACGACACTGATCCGCAGCCGCGAGCCGACCGGCGCGCGGTCCAGCGTCAGCGTCACCGTCGGCCGCGCCGGGTCGCTTTCGTCGTACGCCGGCGGCGCCGGCGCGAAGGTCTGCCAGCCGCTGCCGTCGACGAACTCGCTGACCGCGAAGGCTCCCGGCTGGACGCTCGCTGCCGCCAGTTTCTGGCTGAACACCAGCGTCAGGTCGTTGCCGGCCAGCGTCGCACCGGAGGCCACCACCACCGCACCGGCGACCGCCGCCGCTGGCGGTGGTTCGGCAAGCAGCAGCGTCTGCAGCAGGCTGCCCGGCAGCAAGGAGCGGCGCGCGCCGAGTTCGACGCTGCCGATCGTCGCGTGCCAGCCGACCGCGTCCTGCCAGATATGCACCTCGCGCAGCCGCGCGATGGACAGGCAGAGATCCGACTCGTCGGGCAGGTGCGCGGGCGCGAACGGTGAGGTGGCGGCGACCGCCCGCGCGCTGATCTCGCCGAGCAAGGCGGCGCGCGCCGCGCCCTGTGCGGGCGCCGGCAAGGCCGGCAGCTCTGCCAGACGGTCACTCAGCCACTGCTCCTCAGGCAGCGGCTGCCCTTCGGCATCGAACGCCGCGGGCGCCAGCCCCAGCCAGCGCTGCAGGAGGTAATACGGCGCCGGCGGCGCGGGCACCGCCGGCGGTGGTTCGAGATGGCGGCGCAGCAACAGCTGAACGGTCTCGCAGACCCTGGCGTAGGCAATGTCGGCGGCATCGCCGGCGCAGGGCTCGGCAATCGCCGGCACCGGCTGGTCGAGGCAGCTGGCGTAGCAGACGACGAGGTCGAGGTCGAAAGTGGCGTCCTCGGCCGCAGCAATGTCGTCGAACGCTTCGTCGCCGGCGTGTTTTTCCCACCACCTGGGCAGACTGACACATTGTTCGCTGTCGAGCAGCAGGTCGCGGCCGAGCGCGTCGATCGCGTAACCGGCGCCGACGTGCAGCTCGAAATCGTCCACATCGAAATGCACCGGAAAACCGGCGACCACCCCGCTGCCGTGCAACAGACGCTGGTGACGACGCAAGCGGCCGACGTGGAAGCCCTGCTCGGCGCGGAAATCGGCGACCCCCAGCAGCATCCCGAAATGATAGTTCGGCGCGCACTGCGGGTTGTCCGGCAGGCTCGCTGCGCAGCGGTCGATCACCGGCACGCCGCTGCAGCCCAGGCCGGGGGTGTCGTTTGCATTCATGGCGGTCTCCGTGTCTCGGTGCTCAGAACGACTCGCTGCTGCGGGCGAAGGCCCGCGCGCGCTGCCGCCGGGTTTCGCTTTCAGCGAGCCGGGCGGCGCTGGCGCGGGCGTTCGCGGCACTGCCGCCACTCGCCTGGCGCTGCGCCAGCCGGGCCGCAGCCAGCGCGCCGACCAGCGTCGCCTCGGCGGCGTCCAGCGCGCCCAGCAAGGCGGCGGCAGTCGGCGGCCCCTGCAGCAGGCTCAGCCGCGCCAGCGCATTGTCGAGGCTCTCCAGCGCTTCCCAGAGGGTATCGGGAACGGCGGCGAACCAAGCCTGCAGCGTCGCCTGCGCGGCGGCGTCGAGCGCCGCCCGCGCGGTCGCCAGGTCGGCCAGCTTGCCGTCGAGCGCGGTGCGCTCGGCGCTGATCGTCGTCGCGTCGAGCTGCGCCTGCGTCGCGTCGGGCTCGGCCTGCATCGCGGCGTGCAGCGCCTGGTCGTAGGCGGCCTGCGCCGGGCGGACGGCCTGCGCCGCGTCATCGACATCCTTGAGCTTGGCGAGCGCCGTTTCGCGCGCCGACTTCTTGCTCGCGTCGTGCAGGCGGGCCTGCTGCCACGGCGTCAGGATCGGGAAGCTGGTCGATGGCACCGCCGCCGGCAGCGCCGCCAGCCGGTGCAGCGTCGCCGTATCGGCGGCCAGCGCCGGCGCTGCCTGATGCAGCGCCTGCACCGCCTGCAGCGCGTCGTCGAAAGCGCGCTGCGCCTGCGCCAGGGGATCGTGACTGGCAGTGAAAGCGGCCTCCTCGACACTGGCGGCGGAGCTCGCCGACGCCTCGACGATCGCCCGCCGCGCGCGCACCCGCTTGAGCAGGTCCTTGGCCGCGGTGCCGCTGGACGGGAACTCGCCCTCGACCCGAGCGCGCGCATCGGCGGCGTCGGCGGCCAGCGCCGCGGCCGCGTCGCTGGCCAGTCCGGCCAGCTCGCCGGTGGTCAGCGCGTCGGCGATCGCCGACCGTGCCGCCGCACTCTGCGTCGCCGTCGCTTGCGCGCGCTGCGCGGCCACCAGTTGCTCGGCGAGCGCGGCGGCCAGCTGCTGCTGGCGGGCGAGGTCGGCGCGCCAGCCCTGCACCGCGAGTTCGGCATTGGCCTGCGCGACGCGGGCTGCGGCCAGGTCCGCCAGCGCCTGTTCCATTTGCGCCAGCAGCGGGTCGCCGTCGGCCGGCATGGCGATCGCCGCCAGCGCCTTGCGCGCCGCGGCGAGGGTATCGCCCTGGCTGCGCACCGCGTCGGCAGCGGCGCGCTGAACGGTCTGCGCGGCGCCCAGGCTGTTACGCAGCGTCGCCCCGGCCAGCTGCTCGGCACTCAGCGCGGTCGCCAGGCGGCTCACTTCGTCGTTCCAGTATTGGGTCAAGGTGGCCATGGAAATTCCTCCTGTCAGCGTGCGTTCGGGGTGATCGGTGCAAGGTCGTCGGCGTCTTCGGCGTCGGCCGTCGGCCAGACGGTGTGCTGCGGAAAGCCCGGGTGGGCGCGCCCGGCCTTGTCGAATTCGTTCTCGACGGCGAGCAGGAAATGGTGCTGGTGGATTTGCCGACCGGCGGCGGCGGCCAGGAAAGCCGCCGCCAGCGCCGCATTCTTGATCTGCGCGCCGGACAGCGCGTACCAGGCGGCGAGCTCCTGCAGGCTGACGTCGTCGGCCAGCGGCGCGCCGGCCGGCAGATGCAGCCGCCACAGCGCTTCGCGGGTGGCCGCGTCGGGCTCGGGAAACTCGACGATGAACTCGAAGCGGCGGGCAAAGGCGTTGTCGAGGTTGGAGCGCAGGTTGGTGGTCAACACCGCGACGCCCTCGTAGCGCTCGAGCCGCTGCAACAGATAGGCGGTCTCCAGGTTGGCGTAGCGATCGTGCGCGTCCTGCGTTTCGGTGCGGCGGGCGAACAGCGCGTCGGCCTCGTCGAAGAGCAGCAAGGCGCGCGAGCGTTCGGCGATGTCGAAAACGGCAGCCAGGTTCTTCTCGGTCTCGCCGATCCATTTCGAAACCAGGCTGGCCAGGTCGACCACCAGCAGATCGACTCCCAGGGCGCGCGCGACGACCTCGGCAGCGAGTGACTTGCCGGTTCCCGGCGTACCGAAGAAAAGCAGGCGCACGCCGCGCCGCTCGCCGCGCCCCTGCGCGAATCCCCAGTCGTCGAGGACCGTGATCTGCTGCAGGACGCGCCGCACCGCGCGCTGCAATTGCCGGCGCGCCGGATCGGGCAGCAGCAGCGCCGACCAGTCGGCGCGCGGCAGGACGCGCTGAATTCCCGGCCGGCTGCTCCAGGTGGTGCGCGCGCGGATGCATTCGCCGACCTGTTCGAGCGCCAGCGGCTGCTGCGACAGTTTGTGGCGCAGGCCGAGGTCGCGGACCACGTCGCGCGCGTCGTCGGGGTCGATCGGATAGCGCGCGGCGAGGATTCCGGCGTGTTCGCCGAATTGCGGCAGCAAGGACTGCCACAGGCTACGCCGGGCGACCGGCGCCAGCGCCAGCACCGGCAAGCGGATCAGCGCCAGCCCGAGCAGCGGCGCCTGGCGGTCGGAATGGGCGCTGGTGATCACCGGCAGTTCGGGAAGAGCGGCCAGCACCGCGCCGAGTCCGGCGCTGGTCGAATTGCTGGCCACCTCGCTGGCCAACTCGCTGGCCTGGTCAGCAGGCGCCTGGTCGCTGCGCGCCTCCAGCCACAGGCAGGCCTGGTGCATGAACGCCGCGGTATGGCCGTCGATCCAGTCGCCGCCGCGGGCCAGGCTCTCGCCACCGTCGATGCGCGTGCGGATGGCGACCACCCCGGCGGCCCCGAGCAGCGCCCGCACGCGGGTCACGCGCATCGCCGCGTCGCCGCCGACCAGCATCACCTGGCACGGCAGACCGGCACGCAGCGCCGCAACCGCCTGCAGCACATCCGGCAGCGCCAGCCAGTCGTCGAGTCCGGGCACCTGCACGTAGCCGCTCAGCAGCTCACCGTTGTCGAGTTGCGGCGGCCGCGCCATCAGCGCCTCCCAGACCCCCGGCGCAGCGTGCAGGCTGCGCCCGTGCCAGGGACCGTCGCCGGCCAGGCGCAGCAGACGCATCGCCGCCAGCGGCGAGTAGTGCAGCAGATCCTCGACGGCGTCGCGCACCGCGAAAGGCGCGAGCAGACGATCGCCAGCACGCTCGGACTCCAGCCAGTGCACCGTCAGCGCGCCGGTAGGCTGCGCCAAGCCCTGCGGATGCAGCAGGCGGCAGAGCGTTGCAAAACCCTCGTGGGCGACCGGCAGGCAGGCCAGCAGCAGCAGGTCCTTGAGCAGCGGCGCGCTGTGCCGGACGCGCGCCAGCGCCTCGAGGCGCAACAGCGGGTGCGCCGCCAGTGGTGGCTGAACAGCCGGCGGCAGCTCGCGCGCAAAGCGCTCGGCGAAAGCCAGCGCCGGCAGCAGCGCGTCGCGCGCGGGCGCCTCGTCCAGCCCCGGTAGCGCGGCAGCACCGCGCTCGCCGCCGTGGCCGCCCTGATCGTTGCCGACGAAGCGCCGCGCCAGGCTGCGCGCCAGCCGCAGACCGACCGCCGCGAGTTCGCGGCGGCTGTGCTCGCGAATCTCGCTGACCAGCGCCTGCCGGGTCGGCAGCGCCGGCGAGTGCGGGTCGCCTTGCTCACTCATAGCGAATCCTCAGCACGCAAGCCAGCCAGGGCAGCCAGCCGGGGTCGAGGTCGAGCCCCAAGCGGCGGATGCTGGTATCGACCGCATCGAGCGGCAGCAGCAGCTCGATCCAGCCGGGCTCGAAACGAATCCGGCCGCGCCGCCGGCAGACCGACTGCAAGCGTGGCGGCGCCAGCTCGGGCGCCTGCTCGTCCAGCCACGCCGACCAGCCGGCGAGCAGCATCGCCGCGTACTCGTCGAGCGCCGGCGGCGTGTCGCCTGGCGGTAGCTGGCCACCGCAGAAAGCCGCTCGCGCCGGATCATCAGTGGGAACCCCAAGCCCGTCGGCGGCAGCACGCAGCAACAAGGGCAGCGCGTCACCGGGTAAGGCGGGCTGCTCCGCCAGCCATTCGAGAGCGCCATCGGCGGCCAAGCGCGCCAGCCAGAACAGCGCGCCGCCCCAGTCGGTGCCGTGCCAGTCGATCGCCCCGGGCGACTCGGGCAGTGCCGGCACGGCCTCGGGCTCGGCGATCGCGGCCAGCGGTCCAGCCGGCGCGGGGCCTTCCTCGCCGGCGCGGACAGGCTCGCCGGCCGGCTGCGCGGCACTCCGCGCCAGGCGGTGCGTGCCGGCCACGTCGCCGATGGCGATCGCCGCCAGCAGTTCGGCACGCGCCGCGAACAGGCGCCCGCGAACGGTAGCCGTCGGCGTCGCCGCCGCTGACCAGACGAGGGCGGCGAGCATTACGCTCAGCGGATCGAGGTGACGGGCGGCGAAATGCCCGCGCGCCGCCGCCCAGCGCAGCAGGTCGCGCGCTTCCGCAGATGCCCGCAGCAGTGATCGGAGGCCGCTATCGAATGCTGCTGCCGACCACGCAGCGGTCGCGGTCGCCGTCGCCGCGCCGCGTTCGACGCTGTGCTCGGCACTGGCGTACGCCGCCGTGCGCGGACTGGCGGCAAAGAGGCTTGCCCACGCGCTCGCCGGCAAGGCCCGCAGGAGCGCACTCAGCGCCGCCGTTTCGCGCTCGGCGCTCAGCAGGCGGTGCAGCACCGGCCAGACCTGCTGCGGCTCGCCGACCAGGATGGCGATCCCGGCGGCAAGCGCCTGCGCGCCGCTGACCCCGACGTCTTCGAGCAGGTGCATGCGCTGCCACGCCCACTGCCGGCGGCGCTCGCCGAGAGCGCTGCGATAGAGCAGGTCGGCCAGCGCCTCGGCGCGGCCGCGATAGCGTATGACCTGCGTATCGTCATCGTCCGCCAGCGCTTGTTCGATGGCCTGGCGCAGCTGCACCTGCCATTGCTCGCCGACGGTCGGCGCGTCGGCGTCGACCGACCAGCGCATCGCCAGCGGCAGGTGCGCGATGAACAGCCATTCGCCGCTAGCGACCAGCCCGGCGCTGACCGCATCGCCGTCGGCGTCGGCGAGGACGGCAAGCCACTCGTCGCGGAGCGCCGCCGGCAAGGGCAGGCGGCTATTGAAACGCGCTCGCAGGCGGTCGATGGCCAGGCTCATTTCGCCTCCCGGTCGATTTCGGGGCGACCGAGCAGGTAGCCGGCGCCGAGCACCGCGTCGCCCATCAGCCCCTGTTCAAAACCCGCCGACTTGCCAATCACCGACGAGATGCCGAGATGCGCGCCAAGACCGGCGCGGATGCCGCTGCTGGCGGTACATAGCGTGAAGTCGGTGTGCGCCGGTTTGTGGATTTCGATCAGGCGCCGCACGCAGTCGAGCTGCCGGGCGTCGAGTGCAGCGACGACGCTGACCGTGAAACGATGCGCGAAATCGTCGAAATTCTGCACATCGTCGACCGCCGCCGACGCCACCGGCTGCTCGGTGGCCAGCGCCTGCCGGCGCGGCTCGCCGAGGGCTCCACCAAGCGCGCCCCCAATCGCGCCACCGACCCGGTAGCCGACGCCGAGCACCGCCTGCGAGGCATTCACCTGCGGATTGCCAACGACTCCG
Source organism: Accumulibacter sp. (assembly GCF_029255145.1). Classification (GTDB taxonomy): domain Bacteria; phylum Pseudomonadota; class Gammaproteobacteria; order Burkholderiales; family Rhodocyclaceae; genus Accumulibacter. Next base: position 36,917 of record NZ_JAPUVQ010000040.1, on the reverse strand, counting down.
CCGCCGCGCAGACGGAAGTGCTCGATGATCACCACTTCGGCGCCGCTCAGGATCTCGACCATCCGCTTGAGACTGGCCAGCGTGCCACGCGTGCGGAACAGTGTCGCCGCTTCGAGAATCATCTGCCGTTGCACCGCCGGCGACCAGCACGGATCGATGACCAGGCCGAGGAACGAGGCCAGCCACGGCAGCGCCGCTTCGGGCGCAATGCGGGCGTCGAGCAGGCGCTGGCGTTCGCTGGCCACCGCCTGCCACTCGTCGAGCATCGCCGCCGGCGCCATCAGGTAGCGGAACAGGAAGTCGCGCGACGCCGCTTCACGCCACAGCGTTCGCGGCAGTTTCTTCAGCAGGTCGTGGCCCGGATACTCGACACGCGCACTGCGCAGGCGCGGGCTCTTGCTGCGCGTGCCGCTGAATTCGAAGACCAGCCACAGGTAGCGCCCCGGCGCGACGATCAGCGGCGCATCGTAGAGCGCGAAACCGTCGGCTGGCGCTGGCCGCAAGGGTCGTTGCGAGGGATCGCGGAACAGCGTCTGCGATTCTCCTGCGTAATGATCCCAGGTGTGCTGAGAGAGCACCGGCGTCTCGCCGGCCAGGCCGATGCCGTCGATCGGATCGTCGAATTCGAGCTCGTCGCGGGTGAAGGCCCGGAAACGGATCGCGGTGCCGGCCGGGATGCACGCTTCGACGACCAGGCGGCCCCACTGCGTCTGGTCGTGCTCGGCGTCGAGCGCGAAAGAGAACAGCGTCCCGTGCTGCCGATACTGCGCTCGTGCCGGTGCCGCGTGCCGCAGTCCTTGCGCCGTCCAGTAGGCGATCCGGCAGTCCGGCGCCAGGGCGATGCCGCGGCCGTCGTACTGCGGCGCCATCAGCGGTGGCAGCATGGTCGGCTGATTGGCCAGCAGACGCAGGCGCAGGAAGTTTTCGCCGGGGCGCTGGGCGACGACCATCAGCGTCCCGAATTCGGTGTCTTCCGCCTCGCTGACGATGTCGGTGCAGAACGGCACGGCGATCGACTTGCCGAGGTGCAGCGCGTGCAGCGTCGCGTCGAACTGGCCGGCATTGCTCAGCACCCAGGCCAGCCGGCCACCGCGCGCGGCTGCCGAGACGCTCAGGCGCTGCGCTCCGGCGAGCAGCGGCCAGACGCTGCGTTCAGGCGCCGCGCACGCCGAGATCTGCCAGGTGCTGCCGTCAGCGAGCAGCACGAAGACTTCGCCACCGCAGGCCGCGAGGTCGAGCGGCGGCTGCGCGAAGTCGATCCGGCGGGCGACTTCCTGCTGCCAGGTGTCGATCAGCCAGACCGCCTGGCTGTCCGGGTCGGCCAGGTACAGATAATCGGCGGCGTCGCCGGCCAGCGCCAGCGGGCGCTTCGGCAACTCGCCGGTGACGCTGCCGTCGACCTCGGTGCCGGCAGCGGTGATCACGAACGGATGTAGTTTGTTGTCGTGCACCCCGAGCGCGCTGGTCTGGCCCCACAGCACGTAGTCGACGCTCCCGTCCTCGGGCCTGGGGTGGAACAGCCGGCAGCGCCGGTCGAAAGCCATCCCCGCGTAACCGCCGGCAAAACCGCCAGCCGGGCCGCCGTTCTCCACCGGCGCCGGCGCCGGCGCGAGCATCACCAGGTCGTCGACGCGCGCCGTGTCGTGCAGCGCGCACGCCTGCCAGTGGGCGCTGCCGCGCAGCATCCGGTAGCCGGAGTCAGCGATCAGACGCATGGCCATGGCGTCTCCATTTCCTCAGCAAACGTCCCTGAGCACCGGCACCGGCACCGCCGGGCGCGCCAGTGGCGGCAGCAGACCGGTGCCCGGCGCCGGCAGCGCGGTCGCGTCGTCTACCACGATGATCGCGGCGACTTCGGGAACTTCCCAGTCGTTCAGCAACAGGATCTCGGTCGCCGCCCAGCTCACCGTGCCGTCCTGGCTGGTGCTGGCGGCATCGAGACGCAGCGCTTCGAGGTATTCGACGCCTTCGACCTGCATCGCCACGCCTTCGAGTTCGCGCGCCAGCAGTCGCCGCCCGAGCGGCCAGCCGTGTCCGTCCGGGCCGTAGGGCGGCAAGGGCGCCAGATACTGGCGAAGCAGGATCTCCAGCCAGTCACGAACGGCGTCGAGGCCGTAGCCGTCGCGGACCTTCACCGAAATCGCCAGCGCGATGCGCCGATAGGTCGGCGGAATCACGTACAGCTCGGTGGTCACCAGGCGCCAGCGGTCGAGCCAGCCGCAGACCTGCGTCAGCTCCCAGGCGTCGGGCAGCGGCGCGTTCGGATGCTGCGCGTCGCGCGCCGGCCAGACCACCACGCTGACCGTCCCCGGCTTGCGGCTGCGGCTCGGCGCGTGGAACAGCGGCAGGCATTCGGCGCGCCCGAGCAGCACCGCCGGCGTCTGCATCGCCAGCTCGGCAAAATCGTCTCTCGCCACCGCCCGGTGATTGCGGCGCAGCTCACCCGGAATCCGGCGCAGTGCGGCGTCCAGGCTCTCGCTGTCGGCGCCGCCGTAGGCCGGCAGCGGATTGCTGCACTTCAGCGCCACCTGCCCGGGCCGCAGCAGCGGTGGCGGCGGCAACGGACCGGCGAGGGTCTCGCCGACCTTGTCGATCGCCCTGGCCGGGACGTTGCCTGCGGCACCACCACCCCAGCGATAGCCCATCACCCGCAGGCGCTCGCCGAGCTGCGGCAGGCGGCCGCCAAGACCGTCGCCGAAGCGCACCGTCCCGGCTTCGGCGTCGAGCGAAAAATGGCGGTCGGTGGGCAACGAGGCGTCGAGCGTGTCGACCTGCGTCCAGTCGGTCCACACCCCACCCTCCTCGACCTGCAACCGCACCGGGTAGCGCGCGTCCGGCAGCACCGGGGCGTGCGCCAGCTGGTACAGCTGATCCGGCTGGCCGCTGCCGCTACCCAGCAACTCGCCGGCGGCGGCGACGCTCTGTTCGCCGGCAACGGCGTTCAGCGTCAGCAGACTGACCTCGCCGATGCGGCTGCCGTCGCCGCGCCAGACGCGCAGCCAGAACCACAGCTGCTCGCCACGGTCGTCATCGAGTTCTGGCGGGAAATCGCCGGTGCCGGCGAGGCCGGCAGGAGCTTGCGGCACGCCGAGCGGCGCCAGGTCAGCGGGCAGCTCGAGACGAACGACGCCCTGGCGGGTGAAACCACCGCTGGTATCGCCGGCAACGCGCACCGGCGTGTAGTCCGGACTGCCATCCTTCTTGAGCGTCGCCAGCGACGCCTGCCAGATCAGCGACGGGCCGTCGCCGACGCCGCACGCCGCCACCTGGTCGATGCCGGGATACCAGACCGCCGGCGCAAATCCGAGCGACAGCGACAGCGTCCGCCCGGCGACGCGCTTGAGGTCGGTCAGCGGGTCGTCGACCACGCCGTCCTTCTTGAGGATGCCGATCCAGACGCAGGCATCGACCGTCGCCGAGAAATCCAGCGGCGGCGAAAGGCCGTCGGAGGCCATGGTCAGCACTTCGTAGGGCGCCACCGGCAGGTCCTCGCCCTGCGCCAGCCTGAGGGCGTCTACGCTGCCCTTGACGGCGACGCTCAGCTCGCTGTCCAGCCCTTCGATGTAACTGCTTACCCTGGCGCTGTCGCTCAGTTCGTCGTCGGTGAGCAGGCTGCGGCGCGCCACGGCGACGCAGTCGAGCGGCCAGATGGTCGCGTCGTGGGTCAGCGTGAATACCGTCTTGCCGGCCTTGACCTGGTCGCCGCCGTAGAGCACGACGCCGTTGCCGACCTTGCTCTCGAAGCGCAGCAGCGCCCGGGCGGCGCGCGCCGGCTCCAGCGGCAGGTCGAGCAATTTCAGAAAGGCGATCTGCGTCGCCTCGGGGATCTGGTTGAAGCGAAATTGCAGGCCCTCGCCGAGATACGCGAAAAGCTGCAACAGGGTGATCCCGGGGTCGCTGTCGAGGTGATCGGTCCAGCTCGGGTTGTACACCGGGATGCGGTTGCGCAGCTCGGCATACAGATCCTCGAAACTGCGGTCGTCCAGGATGGGGGCGATCAGTGGCATGGTGGCTCTCCAACCGGCAAGGCAGCGCTGGGGCATCGAGGGTGATTCATCCGGCTTGCTCCAGATAGAAGGGATAGACCAGAACGTCCTGACGACCGTCCAGCGCATGCGCGTAGTGGATCTCGATCAGCACCGTGGCACGGTCGTCGGTCGGCGAGACGCTGACCGCGATCACCTTGACCCGCGGCTCCCAGCGCGCCAGCGACTGGGCGATCTCGCGCTCGATGCCGGCGCGCGTCGCCGGGTTGTTCGGCGCCATCAGGAAGCGGCGCAGGCCGCAGCCGAAATCGGCCCGCATCACCCGCTCGCCGGGCTCGGTGTCGAGGATGGTGAACATCGCCTGGCGGACCTTCTCGGGGCCGGAGACGACCGGCAGGCGGCCGGCATCGTCGGGAGCAATCGGCTGCCCGAGGCCCTGGCCGAGGCGTTCGTAGCGCTTCAGTGGCTTGTTCATCAGCTGGCTCCGGCAGGTGGCCAGACCGGCGTCACCGCCTCTTCGTAGACCAGCGGTGTGCCAACCGGTGGTGGCGGCGGCAGGTTTCCAGCGCTGTCCGCCTTGCGCCCGGCGTTGTCCTGCAGCGTCTGGTCGATTGGGCCGAGGCTGTTGTTGCTCAGGTCGTCGATCGCCGGGTCTTCGTCGAGGCCGGTGTCACTCCTGATCCGCGTCTTCATCGAGTCGCCGCCGCTGGTCAGCGCCGCGTGCAGGTCGTCGGGTTTGACAAGCGTGTCCAGGCCATTAACCTTGACGCTGAACTCGGCGTCGAGGTCAACCTTCGGCGGGGTGACCGCCAGCGCCGCGTCGAGCCCGGCGGCGACCTGGATCTGTGGCGGGATGCAGAAGCGGAAGACCAGCAGGAACCACAGGTTGAAGATCAACACCACGATCGGCAGGAACAGGTTGAGCAGGAACAGCGCGATGATCGTGATCAGCGGGATCGAGAAGCTGCAGATCGCCTCGCCGCTCATCTCGCCACCGTCGGCGCCCTTGTCCTTGACCTTCGGCGACAGGTGCTGCGGCTGCACGAAGCGGATCGGCGACAGCTTGCCGCGCGGCCGCATCGCCGCCTGCGCGGCGAGTTCGCGCAGGTCGGGCATCTTGATGGTGATCGGCCGGTTGGCCGAGCCGAGGACGTCGAAAGGCGCAGCGACGCGGAAGGCGGCAGTCGGCAGGCTCCAGACCACCGGCCCGTGGCAGTCCGGCGCCTTGCCCACCTGCGGCGGACAGGGGTGATGCTGGCGAACGAAACAGCTGATCTCGTAGGTCGTCAGTTCGTCGAAGCGCGCCAGCCCGCTGCCATCGTGCTCCAGCCCGCCAGTGGGCACCGTTCCGTAGTAGAGCGTGCGACCGGCCGCATCGTGCTGCGCTTCGCGCGGGTCGGGAACGACCGCGAACAGCGGATAGTGGCGTTCGCCGGCGGCGTGCGGGTCGGCGCCGAGCTGGTCGCTGTCGCCGAGATGCCGCCACTCACCGTAGATCCGGCTGCTCTTGCCGTCCAGGAGCGTCGGGAACCAGCCGTCGATCTCGACGCCGACGCCGTTCTTGTCGTACCAGTCCTGCAGATTCCTGCGTTCCTTATCGAGCTTTTCGCGGGTATCGGCAAGCAGCGCCGCCCAGTTCGCCTGGCTTTCGTCCTTGGCGAGCAGCTCCTGCTGGCGCAGCGCATTGGCGCGCAGGCCGGCGCTGGCCTGCGAATCACTGGCCGCAGCGTCGAGCCCTAGCAGTTCGTGCAGCTTGGCGGCCAGCGCCTGCGCGGCCCTGGCCTGCTCGGTGACCATCGCCGCGGTGATGCCGTCCGGCAGCTTGGCCGGGCGCCGGCGGCGAACGACGAAGCCGGCCTGGCAGACCTGCTGGCGGGCGACGCGCGGAAATCCGGGCTCGTCGCAGTGCAGCTGGCAAGTGACCAGGTAGTGGCGGTCGTGCGCCGGCTGGTAGAGCTTGCGCAGGTCGGTCGGCGCCAGGCGCGCGCGGTAGACCGGTTCGTCGATCACCTCGCCCTTTTCATTGACCCGCTTGCTGGCAGGTTTGCCGGCCGCGGTCAGCGGCAGCATGCACAGCACCTTCTTGGCGAACGACCCGGCCTGCGCCAGTTGATAGCCATTGACCACATCGATCGTCTCGTCGTACTTCAGCGAGCGCTGCGGCTGTGCCAGAAAATCCTTGATGAAATCGTCGCCAGCGAACTTCTGGATCGCCGGCCGGCTGACGCGGCCATCGGCCGGCAGCGCCGGCCGCGGCCAGCGATACCACGGGCCGACCAGCCGCCAGTTCGGTGCCGGATGGGTGGCTTGTCGGGTGATCACCATACGTTCCCCGCGCCGGGTGTGTAGCTTGGCGAAACGACGCCGGTCGAGGCGATCAGCGTGGTGCATTGGACGATGCCGTCGCAAGTGACCATCGGCGCGTGCACGTTGACTGCCGAGGCATTGATTTCGACCGTCGCGTTGGCGGTGATCGTTACCTGCCCGGCGATATTCATGTTGATCTTGCAGCCGTTGCTGTGCTCGACGGTGACTTCCTGCGCGCTATCGTCGAGGACGACGCGGTGGCCGCTGCTCATCGAGATCGTGACCTTGGCCGCCCCCTCGCTGTCGTCGAACTGCAGCATGCTGCCCGAACGCGTCTTCAGCGTGCGCAGGTTGTTGGCCGCGGCCGCCGCCTCGGGCAGCGCGCGGCTGCCGTTCCAGCAGGCACCGACGATGTACGGCCTCGCCGGGTCGCCGGCTTCGAAAGCGAGAACCACCTGCGAATCGACTTCGGGCAGGATCTCCAGCCCCTGATCGCGGTCGGCGTAGGGCGTGAGCAGCGTCGCCCAGGCAAAGACCGTGTCGCCGGCAGCGCCGAAAGCCGGCATTTCCACCTTGATCCGACCCTTGCCGTCGGGGTCGACCAGGTCGCTGACCACCGCCGGATAGAGACCGAACCAGCGCGGGCCATCGCCGTCGCGCGGAAAGCGCGGGTCGCCGCTCATCTCGCCCTCCCCAGCCAGGCGCGTTCGGCGTCGAAATGCGTGCGGTAGCCGCTGCTCTGGTCATATTGGTGGCGGACCCGCGTCACGTAGTAGCCATCGCCCTCGAACAGCGGGCTGACACGTTCCAGCCGCAGCAGGCTGCCGACGCGGATCGCCGTGCTGCCGTCGGCGACACCGCTGGCGGTGACGAAGCGGCGCGCCCGGCCGAGCAGCGCCGCCCGCGCCATCGCGCTGGCCTCGGCGTCGGCCAGCGGCACTTCGCGAACGCGGTAACTGACCCGCTCGCCGAAGGCGCGGTCGAGCACCTGCACGCCGTGCGTATTGCCCTGAGCCTCGGCAGCGATGGCGCTGTCGCCGGCTTCCTCGTCGATGGCGTCCTGATCGTTATCGTCGAAACCGCCGACGATGACCTTGCTGCGCTGCTGCGCGAGGTCGGCGCGCAGCCGCAGCTGCAGCAGGTTGCCGCCCTGGATCAGGGTCAGCGAATTGCCACGACGCTGGTCACGCGTCGCCATGTGCAGGGTGTCGCCGTCGACCCACACTTCGGCGGCCAGCCGGCGGGCGCGCTCGCGCAGGAAAGCGAGGTCGCTGAGGTTCCATTGCTGCGCCAGCGGCCAGGTCGGTCCGTCCACGTCGGCGGCCGCGCGCAGGCCGTGCTCGCCAGCGATCTGCTGCAGCAGGTCGGCTTCGCTGACGTTCTCGTAGGTCTTGAAGCGCCGCGTCATGCGCAGATCCATCAGCGTGTCCTCGGCCAGGCAGACCACCTCGGGTGTCCGGCCCTGCTCCATCGACAGCTCGATGGCGCTCAGCTTGCCGGCAAACATCTGTTCCCGGGCGTCGCTGGGGCCCATCGAGACGCGCAATTCCTTGCCGAAATCGAGCACCGCGCCGTCCAGCCAGTTGAGTTGCTCGCTCGGCGCGCCTTCGCGCGGCCCGATGGCGACGAAGGTCGCCAGCAGACGGCGCAGGCCGTTGACGTCCTCGTCGATCTGCAGCAGCGAGACGTCGCGCGCCAACTCGGCATTCGCCCGCCCGTCGACCTGGATCTCGGGGATCGTCGAGGCCTGCAGCGGAGTCGGGATCAAGGGCATGGTTTCAGGCTCGCGTGTAAGGGAGTAGGCACTGGGCGGTGGTCGAACTCAGTCGTCGAAAGACCAGGCCTGCGTGCGCGCGGCCAGCTGTGCGTCGCGGCGCGCCAGTTCCTGCCAGCGCGCCAGCGCCTCGGCGCTCGCTTCGCTGCGTGGCTGTTCGCCGCCACCACGGCCAGCGTCGACCTCGACCTCGGCCTCGACTTCCCTGATTTCGATTGGCATCGTTTGCCCTCTCCACTGGTTCACGGTTTGGTGCGCGAACGCCGGCCGCGACAACCGCAGTCGCCAGCGCCGGCCTTGCCGCGCGCGCCGCTGGCCGTCGACGCCGGACTCGCAGCCGCCTTCGTTGCGCCGGCGCTGGCCCAGCCCGGCAGCGTCGGATCGTGACGCGCCGCCGGCCGGGCGCTGCCGAATTTCGGACGCAGCGGTACGCCGGCGCCCCAGGGGCGACCGCTGCTGTCGGCGACCCCGTCGCTGCGCACGCCGAAAGCGCCGAGACTGTTGCTCGCGCCCTGCCGATGCACCTCGCTCTTGACCTCGGCGATGGCCCCGCCAAGGCCACCCTTGCTGGCCAGCGCCTGCCCCTGGCGCACCGGATCGATAGCGCTGCCGGCGGCGCTGCGCTGCCCGCTGGCCTGGCTGCTGCCGGCACCGGCAGCACCGCCTCCGACCAATGGCAGACTGGCGGCGGCTCGCGCCGGGTCACTGCCCTGCGCCGTGGCGCCGTTGGCGACGCCGCGGCCGGCAGCGGCGGGCAATGGCACTTCCTGGCCCAGGCTCAGCTGCAGGGGGTTGCCGAGGCCGTCGGCCAGCGCCCGCCACGCCGCCGGATCGAAACCGTTGCGCGCCGCCAGCTGCGCCAGGCTCTCGCCGGGCATCGCCTGCGCGATGCGATCCGGCGTCTGGCCGTTGCCCTGCGTGCCGGGGGCACCGGCGGGCAGCGCGGTGCCGCTGCCCGAGCGCCCCGGCGAGGGCGCCGCGGAGTTGCCACCGGCAGTGGCTGGCGCGGCGGTGTACGTCCACCGCGGGTCCTGGCCCTTGATGCTCACCGACACCTTGGCGCGCAAGGGCACGCCGCTGGCGTCGAACAGGTCGAGGTCGATGTTGGCACTCTCCATCGTCCCCTGCACCAGGAAGCTGCCCCACTCGAAGAGCACCCGCGGCGGTGCTTCCTTGCCGGCTCCCGGTCCGCGCGGCCGGACAAAGCGCTCGACCATCGCGGTCTTCTTGAGGACGCTGACGCCGGCGTCGGTCTTGCCTTCGTCGGCGGTATCGAAGACCAGGTCGAAACTGACCTGCATCTCACCGGTGCCCGGACGTTGGCGCGCCTGCGCGCCAGCCTGCGCGCCACCGGCAGTGCGGTTGGAGATCTGCACGCGCAGCGTCGTCGGATTGAACTGCACGTCCACCGAGGTATTCGGCGTTTCCTTCGGACGGTCGCCCGATCCGATCTCGGCCAGGCGGGCCTTGACCAGCGCGCTCACGCGGCGACCTCGGCGGGCAGCAGACGCAGGCCTTCGTGGGCGATGGTCAGCTCCTCGATGGCGATTTCGCCGGTCCTGGCGTTCAGCTCGGGGCCGCGAATCTTGGCCGGCAGGCCGCGATCGAACATCCAGGTCGCGCGCACGCTGTGGTCGGCGCTCATCACGTACACGATGCCGTCGTGGCGCGGAACCGGGCGCTCGCCGTTGATGATCCGCTGCAGCCAGTGCCACAACTCGGGACTTGCCTGGCCGTCGCCGTCCCGCTGATAGAACATCCCGCGCTTGAGCAGCAGCGGCTGATACTTGGCGCGACCGACGCGGCGGATGGTGCCATTGTTGCGGCCGCCCTCCTGGTACTCCTGGATGTCCATCTCGATCTCCAGCCCGGCGCACTCCTGGAAAGCGCCGGTGCCAAGCAACGTCCTTCCCTGCGCCGGGCTGTAGCCGTCACCGGCGCCGGGCAGGCGCTGGCTGCCGGCGATGATGTCCGGCGAGCGCAGCAGCTTCACTTCGAAGCGGAAGGCAGGCAGGATCAGGGCGTCAGCCATGGTCGTCTCATTCCTGGAGGTTGAGCGTGCCGTCGCCGTCGCGACGCAGGCGGACGAGGATGAATTCCAGCGGTTCGGCGGGAGCGACGCCGATGTCCACCAGCAGTTCGCCACGATCGAGGCGTGGCGTGTCGGTATGCACCCGGACGAAGAAAGACTCGGCCTCGCTGCGCCCGGCAAAGGCGCCAGCGCGGAACAGGCCACGCAGCAGACTCTCGATGGCGTGCTGCAGGTCGCGCCAGAGCGCCGGGCCGTTGGGCTCGAAAACGGCCCACTGCAGGTCGGCCAGCAGGGTTCGCCGGAGCATCAGGATCAGCCGGCGCACCGACAGCTGTCGCCAGTCGCGTTCGCGCGAGAGGGTGCGCGCGGCGAGCAGCTGGATGCCGTCGGGAACGCGCGCGAAACAGTTGATTCCTTGCGGGTGGAGCGCGTCGGCGCGGCCTTCGGGCTGCGCTTCGGCCAGGTGGATGATCTGCCGGGCGATCTCGTTGGCCGGGCCGAACTGGATGCCACGCTCGAATTCGCGTCGGGCGATGATCCCGGCGGCAACCGCCGACGGCGGCAACTGGTCACGCCGCGCCTGCGCTGCGTCGGCGGCGTCGGCACTGCGCCTGGCCGGTACCAGCCAGGGGTGGTAGGCGGCCGCCCAGCTGCTGTCGAACTGCGCTCGCCACTGCTCGATGCGCGCTTGCGACAGGCCGGGCGGCACGTCGAACAGCGCGATCAGCGCCTGCGTGCTCTCGCAGAAATCGACGACGCGCTGCTGCAAGCCGACGATGGCGGTCAAGCCAGCCTGCGTGCGCGGATCGAGGATCAAGCCGGCCAGTGCGCTCGGCGCCAGCGTGCTGGCGCTGCCGGGGTTGGTCTCCAGCTCCAGGCAGGCCGCGAATTCGGCGCCCGCGCTGCTGATCGGCAGTTCTTCGATGGTTTCCGGACCGGCCCACTGCGCCGGCACATAAAGGTCCGGCAGCAGTACCTGGCTGACGCTGTCGCAATCGGCGAGGGCGGTGATCCCGGCGCCACCGGTTTCGTCGGCCGGCGTCCAGTGGCTGTCGAAGAAGTCGTCGTGGCTGATCGCCTGCCAGTCGTCGCGCCCGCCGGAAAACATGGCGCTGACCCCGCGCAGGAACTCGACCCGCGCGTCGGCCGGCTTGATCCGCGTCGCCGCCCAGTCGGGATGCGGCCAGAGCAGCGTCGAGCGATCGCAGAGAACGTTCGCCAGGCTCTCCGGATGATCGGGTGACAGCGCCAGATTCTCGAAGAGCTCACGACGCCCGGCGCCATCGCCGATCGCCACGCTGGCAGCGATCAGTTCGGCGCGAACCGGTGGCAATGCCGGCAAGGCATCCAGCGTCACCAGCCAGCGCTCGCGCGCGCGCTCGCTGTCGCGTACCAACCGCAATTCCTCGCAGAAAGCCAGCGTCGCGCCACCGGCGACGTCGGTCAGCCGCAGACAGCTGCCGACCGCCACCGGACTGCGCGGGTCGAGCAGCAGCCGGTCGAGCGCATCGAGCGTGAAGCCCAGCGCGCTTGCCGTGAAGCCGACACTCACCGTCAGCCGATCGCCCCACTGGCCCTCGTTGCGGGCGATGAACGCCAGCTCGCCGGCGAACGCGCCGCTCAGCTTGCCGCTGGCGCAGCCGTTACTGAAAGCGGCGTTGCGCGCATGTACGATGCGCACGATCCACGCCAGGCGGCCGCCCTGCTCGAAGTAGCTGGCGACCGCGTGCGGCAGCAGGCCCGGCCCTTCGAAGCCACCGAAGTAATACTGATACTCGTCGAAACTGCGGACCTGCACCGGCTGGCTGTGGCGCAGCGGCCGCGCCAAATCGGTGACCATCCGATAGCCGGCCGGCCAGTCCTGGTCGACCACCGGCACCCGCGCCGGCCCGCGCGGCGCGACACCGACGAAGGCGCAAACGTCCATGCGCTGCGGGTGCAAAGCCGGAACCGGCGCGTCCGGCAGCGCGAAAACGCCGGGAGCGCCGAGCGGGGAGCGGACTGAGGTCAGCATGGCTTATCGATCACAGCTTGTTGGCACCACCTGTTCGCCGACGACGGCGCGGCCACGGGCCGCTCCGCCAGGCAGCGGGCTGGGCAAGGCCTGCGCTCCTCCCTAGACGTACTCGACGCCTTCGTGAACCAGATGCAGTTCTTCCATCGCCACTTCGCCGCCGCCCTTGGCGGCCAGCGTCGGGCCGACCCACTTCTTCGGCTGGGCGTTGGTCAGCTTGAAGGCGGCAACCGGATTGCGCGCTTCGTCGAGGACGGTGATGGTCACCGTGCGACGACCGTCGCCGCCTTCACGGACGTCCTTGACCCACTGGAAGAGATCGGTCGAACCGATCAGCCCGCGCTTCAGCGTGACGTCTTCCTGCTTGAAGGTGTTGGCCACCTTGCGCACGGTATTGACCATGTCGTTGCCGTTGCGGTACTCGGAATAGTTGATCTCGGTGCCCAGACCGGAAGCGTCGGAAAAGCCCGCAATGACACTGGTCTCGCTGCCATTGCCCAGGGAGACCAGGAAATTGAAGGCGCCGTAGGGATTGTTGCGTTGGGTTGCCATCTGGGTTTCTCCTCAATCAGCTCTTGCTGTCCGCGGTCCATTGACCGACGCGGAAGATCACGTACTCGGCCGGACGGCTCGGCGCCATCCCGACCAGGCAGATCATCCGGCCATTGTCGAGATCGTTCTGGGTCATCGTGGTGCGGTCGCAGCGGACAAAGAAGGCCTCCTCGGGCTTGGCGCCGATCAGCGCGCCGTCGCGCCACAGGACGTAGAGGAAGTCCTCGACCATGCTCCGGATGTTGGTCCACAGCCGCTCGTTGTTCGGCTCGAAGACCGCCCACTGGGTGGCCTTCTCGATCGAGTGCTCGACGTAGATGAACAGCCGCCGGACGTTGACGTATTTCCATTCCGGGTCCGAACTGATCGTGCGGGCGCCCCAGACGCGGTTGCCGCGGCCGTCGAAGAAGCGCAGGCAGTTCACCCCCTCGGGGTTGAGCACGTCCTGGCGCGCCTTGTTGATGTTGATCTCGAACTTGGTCAGGCCGCGCACCACCTCGTTGGCCGGCGCCTTGTGCACGCCGCGCTCGATGTCGTTGCGGGCGTAGATGCCGCAGACGAAGCCCGACGGCGGCAGCGTCAGCTTGCGCGGCGGCACGCCCGGCACGGTCGGGAACAGCGGGTCGAGAATCTCGATCCACGGGTGGTAGAGCGCTGCATACTTGCTGTCGAACTTGCCGCGGAACTCGCGGATCTCGGAGATCGAGCTGTTGGCGGCGGCGTCGAGGACGGCGATCCGGTAGCGATACTTTTCGGCGTGCGCGATCAGGTGGTCGGCGGCCATCTGGATCGAGTCGTCGTCGAGCATCGCACCACCGTCGGGCATGGCGACGATGGCGATGTCTTCGAGCTCGCCGAGCGCTTCGAGACCGGTCGCGCGTTCGCTGACGACATCGGGGTTGGCCTCTTCGCCGCGCAGGTCGTCAGCGCTCGGCAAGGTCCCTTCGCCACCGCCGCTGAGCCGCTTGTCGGCGGCCTGCAGGCCGACCATCAGCGCCGCCGGCGCAAACGCGCTGGCGCCCGGTACCCAGTCGAGATAGACCATCGCGTTCTCGTCTTCCGGGTCATCGAGTTCGAGCACCTTGGCGATGTCGCGACGCTGGTCGCGGTGCGCGCCGAGCTGATCGTAGCCGTCGATACGGCCCTCCGGGCCATAGACCGTGACGCGCAGTTCGACCAGCGAGATCTGCGCGCCGGGGGCGACCGGCACCACCAGCCCGGTGCTGTCGATGAAGCTCTGGCGACCGCTGCCATCGACGCTGATCACCCGCAGGTTGCCGGCCACCAGCGCCGCATTGCCGGTCGGCGCGACCGCCGGCAGGGGCGCCGTGACCTCGACCACGGCGCCGGCGCGGACGCTCTTCACCTGCACGCCCCAGGTGTGCTTGGCGAGAATGTCACCGGCCACCTGCGGGTGTTCGAAAGCGAGATTCTTGCTGCGCACGACCTGCGTGTCGACCAGCACGTTGCCGTCCTCGCCAGGCCAGCGCGCTCGCCAGGCAGCGGCCCCGAGCGTCGTCGGTACGGTCAGGCTGGCGATGTAATTGGCCGCCGTCTGGCCGGCCTCGGCGGCAAAGACGCGCGACACGTAGAGTCGTCGGCCACCGTTGTTGAAAAATGCCCGCGCGGCGTGCGCCAGGTAGGCCACCCGCTCGCCGGTCGCCAGTTGCAGCGGCGTCAGGCTGCCATAGACGCGCTCGAATTCGGTGAACGAGGTGATCAGGCGCGGCTTGGTGGTCGTCGGCCCCGCCGAGTACTGCACCGGCCCGAAGCGGGTCACGCCGGCAAAACCGGTGGTGCTGGTCGGCACGCCTTCGATCGACTTGGAGCGGAAGCTGACCTCCTCGACATAAACGCCAGGTGCTAGGTACTCGGGCATGGTGTTCCCCTCTTTTCTGCTGTGGTCATGAGACAAAAAGGCGCCGCGGCAACGGCCGCAACGCCATTCCTGCCGACTCCTGCCGACTAGGCGAAGAGCAGGTCGGCATCGCTTACTCCGGACACCACGCCAGGCGGCAGCGTGAGGTCGATGAAACCGGCTTGCATCAGGTAGCCGGCAGGAATCGCCGTTCCCCTGAGGACATCGTTGAGCGGCTCGTCGCCGGCGACTTCGAGCGGCAGGCTGGCCAGCGGATCGACGGCATCCAGAACCGCCGCCGGCGGCAGAAAAACCCATAGCCGCAGGTCCATCGTCGCCGGCAGGACGACGCCGCCGGGAACGGCCTGCGTTCCAAGCAGCATCACGAATTCGCCGCGGTCGTCGCCGTGCGCCCAGGCAAGCTGCGTCTCGGTGGCGAAGTTCGCTGGCCCGGCGCCCGGCCGGGTGACCACCAGCCGTGCCCAGGGAACCGCCACGGCACTGGCCAGCGCCACGCCGCGGCGGACGCAGCCACGGATCGCCGTGGCGTTGGCGGCCAGCGGATAGACGGCGCCGGGCCACAGCCAGGCGCTGCGGATGTTGGCCACCGATGAAGGCGGTACGCCTTCGCTCTGCACCGGCGTCAGCGACAGCCGCCGCGGCACGTACTGGCGGGGATCGTTGTCGCTGCGGTAGGTGACATGGCGCGAATCGCGGCGAGCAAAGGCGCGCACGACAAAGTTGGTCTGATCGTCGGCGACTTCTGCGGGCGGCGCGGCGGCCTTGTCGGCCGCGGCCAGTTGCAGCAGTTTGGCCAGCCGGCCGGCGTGGCGCAGCGCCTGGCGGGCTTGCGGGTGGCGCTCGAAGCGCTGCAGGCCGGCGCGGCTGCCGATGGCTTCGAGATCGTTGACCCAGTCGCCGGGCACCGGCATGCCGGTCAAGGCGTCGAGCCACTGGATACCGAGCGCCAGCCGATGGCTGACGCGGCTGACCTGCACCGTATCGTCGATGCCCAGGGGGCGGGTGATCGCCACCGCACTCACGTGCTCACCCGCATGCGGATCTCGGCGTCGGTCACCGGCGGCGTAATCAGCGCCTCGGCGGTATCGATGCGCACGACGCGCGCCAGATAGGGCACCGACAGCCGATAGTCACTGGGCAGCGAGTCGAAGGTGCGCATCAGCGCTTCGGTCGAGATTTCCTCGAGCAGCAGCTGCACGGCGTCGGTCGGCGCCGCCTGCGGCTCGCCGGCGTATTCCGGCGTTGCCGGCAGGCTCGGCGAATAGAGCAATGGCCCGGAGAGGACCGGCGCGCGCTCGAGCACCTGCATCGTTCGCCCGAGGATCATGTGCTGGTGCTCGGCATTCTCGGCCCAGGGGGTCAGCAGATAGTGCAGATCGAGCGCCAGATGACCGCGGCCATCGGCATTGCCAACCGCCGACCAGGCGGCGCGCATGGTGTTGTTGAAGTCCACGCGGTAGAGCAGGATCGACAGGGCATTTTCACCGATCGCCGTCTTCGACATGGTGTCGCTGAGTTCCTCGGTGCGGATCAGCACGGCCTTGGTCTTCTTCCCGGGCACCGGCTCGCGTTCGAGAAAGGCACGCGCGAGCACCCGCTCAATGCTTTTCCCGACCGCGGCAATGCCCGTGAAACCTGCCATGCGCTTGCGCTCTCCCGGTTGGGCCGCGGCGACGCGGCGTAAACTTGCTCAACCCATCGGTCCGGCACCAACAGCCGGACCCCTGCCGGTGCTTCGTAGCAAACGCCGTGCCAGTCCCGCGTTCCGCTTCAAGTACATGTATCGCTTGGCGTTTCACCAAAAAAAGATGGGGCGCCGGCGGCCGGCGTGGGTCACCACCGACCCGCCTCGCACGCGGACTGAACGATGCCGTCCCGTCCGCTCACGGCGGCGATCGGCCTGCAAGGCAGTCCTGCAGGGATTCCCCGCGCCAGCTGGCGGAACTGGGACAGCTTCGACCCGGGCGGGTCGGCAAGGACCCACCCCTTGCGCTCGGGACCGCCGCCGATCGGCCCTGGCTGCCCACGCCGGCCGGCAAATCGCCCTATCCCTGACCAGAAGAGCGCTCGGAGCAGCTTTCGGAGCTCTCCGCGCGCGAAAAAAGGACGTGCCGGTCGGCGTTCTCGCGACGCCGCACCAGCCCCTGCGCCTCCATGCGCTCAAGCGCCGCTTCGACCCTTTGCCGATCGACGCGCCAGTGGCGGGGCAGCCACCACTCGCAGATGCCGTCGACGGTGTCGGCCGCGTCGGGATGGCGGTGCAGGTAACGCAGGAGCGCGTCTACCAGCTCGGTAAGGCGTGGCTGCGCTTCCATGGGCTCCCCTCGCTGAGACGACACGAAAACGCAAGCAATGATCGTGCTATGCGGGTTCCGCGTCGGGACCGGAGTTGCGGATCGGGAAGAGCCTCCTCAGTGCGCTGGCCGCCGGGGAGCGGTCCGGAACGTCGCCTGGAGCAGCGACGCGTGCGCCGGGCTTCAGGAGCGCCGGAACTGCTCCGGCTCGATCCCGTGCTTCTTGAGCAATTTGCCCAGTGCGCGCCGCTCCTTGCCCGCCAGGCGGGCGGCGCCGGAGACATTGCCGGCGCTTTCCGACATCAGGCGCAGCAGCTGTCCACGCTCGAAAGCGTGCAGCACCTGTTGCTTGGCTTCGTTGAAATTGAGCGTCGCCGGGCAGGCAATGCGGCGGTCAGCCCGCTGTCGGCGGTCGCTGTCTGGGGCGATCTCGCGGACCAGGATATCGGGCCCGTCGCAGAGCAGAAACTCGCGCTGAATGCGGTTTTGCAGTTCGCGAACGTTGCCCGGCCAACCGTAGGCGAGCAGCCAGTGCACGGTGTCCGGGTGCAGATCCTTGACCGCCAGCTGGTACTGGCTGGCGGCTTCGGCGACCACGTGGCGCGCCAGCAGGACCGCGTCGTTCTCGCGCGCGCGCAGGGGCGGAACGTGCAGTTCCATGGCCGTCAGCCGATAGTAGAGGTCAGCGCGAAACTCCTGCCGATCGACGGCCTGCGAGAGATCGCTGTTGCACGCCGCGATAACGCGTACATCGGCCGTTTCGACAAGGCTGTTGCCGAGCCGCCGGTACTGGCCATCCTGCAGAAAGCGCAGCAGACTGACCTGCGCTTTCGCGGTCAGCGTGTCCACTTCATCGAGGAACAGACTTCCGCCCTCGGCCTGCGCGATCAGACCGAGCTGGCTTTCACGGGCGTCGGTGTAGGCGCCCCTGGCGTGGCCGAAGAGTTCGTTTTCAACCAGATGGTCGGGCAAGGCACCGCAATTGACGGGAATGAACGGCCGGTCTCGACGTTGCCCCTGGTAGTGGATGGCCCGCGCAGCCATTTCCTTGCCACTGCCTGTCTCGCCACTGATCAGGACGGTGGTGTCGTAGCGCGCAACGCGGGCGAGAATTGCCAGCATCGCCCGGAAAGCAGTCGATTCCCCGATGAAACCATTCAGTAAAGGCGGCTTGCCCATCGTCTGTCCCCCATCGCGTTGCCTGCGTAAGCGCCAGATTTATTGAACTTCGGCCAACAAACTTAGCAGACCATCCGGGGCAGCGTCCACTCAAATCTATGAATGCTGCGGACCGCTAGGACGGCCGCTTCCCGGCAGTTGTCGGCACCAGATCGCCAATCGACCCTGATCGCCCGCATTGACGGGGTCGGCAACCGGGGATTCTTGCTGAAGCCGCGATGGCGTCTGCTGCTCGTAGCGCCCGAGGACGAGAAGGCGGCGACCCTATCCCGCCACTTCCGTCATCGCCCCGTTTTGTCGGGAAACTTTACACTGACCACACGGAGCAGTCGCCAGATCCCGGTATACTCCTGATTCTTCAGCACAAGAATATAATGGCTCAGAATTTGCTTGGTTCACTTTGGCGTTGCGCCAGGCGGCACCTTCGCTGGGCGGCAAAGTGGCACCGAACGGGTTAACCATACTTTTGGGAGAAGCAGTCATGAAGCGTGCAATGCTTACAAGCGTGATCTTGCTGGCCAGCATTTCCGGGGAGGCACTGGCTGCGTGCAGCGAACCGTACCTGGGCAATGGACCGCTGAACACCTTGCTTGCCGGTAACACCGTGTGCTCCCCCGCGTACTGCAGCGGCGCCGGGTGTCAGTGGCAAGAACAGCACCGGGGCGGCAGTCAGCTCTGGGATTTCAAGAACGGCGGCAGTTCGACCTCCAAGGTCGGTGAGTGGGCGATCAGAGGCAACGAAATCACCTACCTCTACGGCCCCGGTGGTGGTCCTTACCCGTACCGGGTCAAGGACAACGGAAACGGCACCTATTCCTTCTGCGGCAGCAATGGCGAGTTCACATTCACGCGAAAGCTGGGGCAGACGGGCTGTTAGCACCCCTATGGCGAGAAGCCGGGGGCTGATACGTGGCCTTTGGCAAGAGATTTCCAGCTGCCTTTGCACCGCTCACAAGCGCTGAGCAGCGCTCCTGCGACCGCCGGCCTTGTGTGCAGCAGCCGGCATGCCCGATACGCCTGGCGTTCACAAGGGCCGCTGCCAGTCAATAGGCGCTGCGCGCGTTCCTCTGCGCGAGACGCTTCCGGGCCGCAATCCGACGACCGCCACCCGCCCCCATTCGTACCTCGTTGCCCTGACCACAAGCGCGCGCCGAGGCTCCGCAGGGTCTCGAACGCGAGCTTGCCGGGAGCGCGGGGAGCAGCGGAGGATGGGGCTGGATGAGGCATCCGTTCTCTTACAATAGGGTTCCCATGCCCCACGCCAGAGCCATCAGTCACCCAGCCGACGCTCGCGACCCCGGGGTGGAGCGCCACCTTTTCGGCTGGCTCGCCTACGTCGCCTTCGTCGTCTATGGCAGCCTGGTGCCCCTGGACTTCCAGCCGCTGCCTCTCGATCAGGCCTGGGCCACCTTCAAGCAGATCCCGATGCTGCAACTGGGCATCGAGCGACGCGCCGACTGGGTGTCCAACGGCGTACTCTACGTCCCGGTTGGCTTCCTGACCGTCGCCCTGTTCGCGGAAAGGAGGACGCTGCTGACCCGGCTGCCGATAGTGGTCGGTGCGACGCTCTTCTGTTTTGCGCTGGCCGTGGCGGTGGAGTTTGCGCAGTTGTACTTTCCGCCGCGCACGGTGTCACTCAACGACGTCGTCGCCGAGTGCATCGGCAGCGTTCTCGGCATCGTCCTGGCCGTCTATTGGTCGGAATGGTTCCGCGAGATGCTCGCCACGCTGGCAGGAAAACTGGGGCAGCTGGGGACTCGTGTTCTGCAGGCCTACGCCATCGGCTACGTCGCCTTCAGCTTCTTCCCGTTCGATTTTCTGCTGTCGACGGCGGAACTCGCTGCCAAGGTCGATTCCGATGCCTGGGGATGGTTTCTGTCGGCGCAGAGCACCGACCGGAGCGCGGTCGTCGTGGCCGCCAAGCTGTTCGCCGAAGCGCTGGCAGTGGTCCCCCTGGGCATTATCCTTGCCCGCTGGAACGTGGCCAGACGGCTGCCGGCGACGCGCCACGCGGTGCTGTACGGGGCGCTCCTCGGCCTGCTGATCGAAGTCGGCCAGTTCGTCGTCTTCTCGGCGGTCAGCCAGGGCGCATCGCTGCTGACCCGCGCCATCGGGATGTACGGAGGCGCCCGCCTGTGGGCCGGCCGGAAGCAGCTCGCAGAGCTGCACGCCCACGCCCACAACAAGGTCCTGACGATCTCGCTGGGGTCGCTTTACCTGCTCGCCCTGGCGGCGGTGAATGGCTGGTTCGACCATCGGTGGCACGGCATGGCGTTCGCCGCCCGGACCCTGGCCGAAACGCGCCTGCTGCCGTTCTACTACCATTACTACACCAGCGAGCAGGTGGCCCTGCTGAGCCTGGCCTCGGTGGCGCTGATGTATTTCCCCTTGGGCGTGCTGGCTTGGCTGCGCCGCTGGTCGCCGGCGCTGGCCTTCTGGAGCGCGGCACTGACCGCGAGCGCGGTGGAAACGAGCAAGCTGTTCATCGCCGATCTGCATCCGGATCCGTCCAATGTCCTGATTGGCGCCACCACCGCCTGGGCGGTTAGCAAACTTCTGCGACGCCTGCACGAGGCGTCGCTGCTGCCTGTCGAAGCAGCGCCTGCGGGGATCGCCGAAACCGGGCCAAAGAGCAGCGCGCCCAGTCCGGCGATCAACTCCGGCCGTCGCCCGCTGGCGGTCTGGCCGGCGCTGGCGGCGACCCTGGCGCTGACCGGCTGGATCGTGGTCGACTTCCCGTTTCATCCGCTGCTCCTCGGGCTGCTGCTGCCGGCCTACGCGGCGCTGCTCTGGATGCAACCGCAGCTGCTCTGGGCGGCCATCCCGGCGGCCATTCCGCTGTTCGATCTGGCGCCGTGGAGCGGGCGCTTCTACCTGGATGAATTCGACTTCCTGATCATCGTCAGTCTGATCATCGCTTTCGCCAGAGTCGAACCCGCCCCCGGCGGCTCAAGACGCGGCCTGATCGGTCCGGCCGTGGGGAGTCTGGTCGGGGCGACCCTGGCCCTCGGCACGCTGCGCGGGATGTGGCCGCTGGCGGTGCCGGACGCCAACAGCTTCAACAACTACGCCAGCCCGTACAACGCGCTGCGCATCGCCAGGGGTGCGCTGTGGGCCCTGCTGCTGGTCGTCCTGATGCACCGCTTCAGCGCCCGTGGCCAGGACATTCGCGGCTGGTTTGCCCGGGGCATGGTGATCGGGCTCGCTGGAACGGTTGCGGTGGTGGTCTGGGAACGAGCGGCCTTTCCCGGCTTGTTGAACTTCGCCGACGTCTACCGGGTCACCGGTCCCTTCTCGCAAATGCACACCGGCGGCGCCGATATCGAAACCTATCTGACCGCTGCCTTGCCTTTCGCGGTGGTGCTCACCGTGCAGGCGCGCTCGCTGGCCGGGCGCCTGGCCGGGGGATTGCTGCTGCTGGGCGCCAGTTACGCCATCGCGGTGACTTTTTCGCGAGCCGGTTATGCCGGCTTTGCCGTGGCCCTGGTCATCGCCTGCCTGACGGCCGCACTCGCGCGGCTGGGAGAGAACGATGGCCGATTCGGTGGCCGATTCTCCACCCGATTCGGCAGACGTTCCGAATCGGCGGCACCCGGGGCAACTGCTGCCGAGGCGGCGCACACGGAGGGCACCGCGGCCTATCCGTGGGCAGCGCCGCTGCTGTTGCTGGTCCTGGCCATAGCCGTCGCGCTGCCGATCTACCGTGGTTCTTTCGCGCAGGACCGCATCGCGAGAATCGCCCCGGACCTGGCCATGCGCCAGGCGCATTGGGCCGACGCTCTGGCGATGCGTGACTCCGGCCTGCTCACCGAGCTGTTCGGCATGGGGATCGGCCGCTTCCCGGACACCCACTACTGGCGAAGCAACGAAGCAAAGGCCGGCCGGTACCGCCTGGAAGCCGAGAACGGCAACACCTTCCTGCGACTCGGTTCGGGACAGGCCCTGTACGTCGAGCAGTTCGTCGCCGTGGAGCCCGGCCGTCAATACGTACTGCAGATGGATATCCGCAGCGCGCAGGCTGAAGGCGGCGTTGCCGCCTCCCTGTGCGAGAAACTGCTGCTGACTTCAGGACGCTGCGTGGCAGCGACCGCGGCGATCGATCACGGGAGTGCTGCCTGGCAACGGCAGCAACTGCAACTGGACAGCGGCGACGTCGGCAGCGGCTCGTGGCTGACGCGACGACCGGTGAAACTGTCGCTTTACAACACCGGCGCCACCAGCGTCGATATCGATAATGTGCAGCTCCTGGCGGCTGATGGCGAACAGCTCAGCGGCAACGGCGACTTCACGCGCGGACTGGACCGATGGTTCTTCGCCGTCGACCAGGATATGCCATGGCACATCTGGAGCATGCCGGTCGCGATCGTTTTCGATCTGGGCTGGCTCGGCCTCGCGGCATTTGCGGCCCTGCTCGGTCTGGGGTTGACGCGAACGACGCGGCAAGCCTTCAAGGGTGACCCCCTGGCCGGTGCGACGCTGGGGTCGCTGCTCGGCGTCCTGGTGATCGCGACGGTGGACACCATCATCGATGCGCCGAGATTCCTGTTGCTGTTATTGCTGCTGACCTGCGTCGGCTGTGGCCCGCGACGTCCGCGACCGCTAGCGAGCGCATGAACGCTGTCGGCAAGCACGGTCGTTCGAACTGATCGCCCGCCGGCACCGGCCCTGGCGCGGCTGTTGTCGCCACTGCTGCCTACCATCAGGCGCTTCGTTATGAGACTATACGCCCCTCGCGGCCGACCCCGCCTGGCATCCCAACCGACCCAGCCCGGGACCACCACCGATTCGAAACATCGCCATGAAAGACAAGCTTTCCGGCCAGGTCGATCTGACCCGCTTGCTGGACCCTGCGTCCGCGCCGGGTCTGATCGCTGATTCTGGCCTGCGCAGCGCGCTCGTTGCGCGTGACGCGACTGCCGCCTGCGCGATCCTTGGCTCGCCCAGTTTCCACGACCCGGACGAGCAAAGAGCCTTGCGCGCGTCCGGGCCGGCCGCCGCCCTGCTCACGTCCTGGCAAAGGAACGGCGTCGAGCTCTGTGCCCGAATCGGCGGCTCGTATGCGCTGGCGATCGTCGACGCGCGACGCGAGTGCGTCTTCCTGGCCGTCGACCGCTTCGCGATCGAGACCTTGTGCTATCGCGCCGATGACTCCGCGCTGAGCTTCTCCGATCGTGCCGACTGCGTTCCGGGACGCGGCGACCAACTGGACCCGCAAGCGATCTTCGACTACCTGTACTTTCACATGATCCCGGCGCCACGCACCGTCTTCGACGGTGTCCGCCGCTTGCCAGCGGCGCATGCCCTGCTGGTGGACCGGCAAGGCGCTCGCGAAATCCGCCACTGGCCGCTGCGCTTCGACGAGCAGCACCGGCTGCCCTTCGAGGCCAGCCGCGATCGCTTCCGCAAGCTGATCCTCGATGGCGTCGCGGCGCAGGTCGACGGCCACCAACGCGTCGGAGCCTTCCTGTCCGGGGGTACCGACAGCTCGACCGTGGCCGGCATGCTCGGCCAGGTCACCGGCCAGCCGACACCCGCCTACTCGATCGGCTTCGCCGCCGAGGGTTATGACGAAATGGAGTACGCGCGCATTGCCGCCAAGCACTTCGGCTGCCAGCACCACGAGTACTACGTGACGCCGGCTGACCTGCTGGACAGCATCCCGGCCGTCGCCCAGCATCACGACCAGCCCTTCGGCAACTCGTCGGCGCTGCCAGCGTACTACTGTGCCAGGATCGCGCAGGCCGACGGCTGCACCAAGATGCTCGCCGGCGACGGCGGTGACGAGCTGTTCGGAGGCAATTCCCGCTACGCGACGCAGCGGCTGTTCGAGTATTACCACGCCGTGCCAGCAGGCCTGCGGCGACTGATCGAGCCGCTGTGCACGGACGACAGCGTGCTGCGCCGGATCCCCGGCCTGCGGCAGGCGACCGGCTATGTCCGTCATTCGCGGGTGCCGATGCCGGATCGGCTGCAGAGTTTCAACCTGCTCATGCAACTCGATCCGGCAAAGGTGCTCAACGCCGATTTCCTGGCCCGGATCGACCTCGTCGAGCCGTCGAAGCACATGCAGGCGACCTGGGGCGAGTGCCGGGCGCCAAGTCTGATCAACCGCATGCTGGCTTACGACTGGCGCTACACGCTGGCCGACAGCGACCTTCCGAAAGTACGCGGCGCGACCCAGATGGCCGGCATCGCGGTCGGCTATCCCTTGCTCAGCGACGGCTTGACCGACTTCTCGATGACCCTGCCGGCGAACTGGAAGCTCCGGCGCTTCAAGCTGCGCTGGTTTTTCAAGGAAGCGCTGCGCGGCTACCTGCCCGACCAGATCATCACCAAGTCGAAAAAGGGCTTCGGCCTGCCTTTCGGCGTCTGGGCCACGCGCCACCCGGCGCTCCAGGAATTCGCCGACGACTCGCTGAAAAGCCTCGCCACCCGAGGGATCGTTCGCGCCGATTTCATCCAGCGCCTGCTTGCCGAGCACCTGCCCGAACACCCCGGCTACTATGGCGAGATGGTGTGGATCCTGACGATGCTCGAACATTGGCTGCGCGGCCAAGGATCGCCCGAAGTCTCCGGGTAGACAGCCGCTGCCGGCGGCGCCAGGCGGCCCGCAGCCTACAAGCGCCCGATGACCACCCCATGCCGCGCCAGCAAGGCCGGCAGCCGCTCGCCCGAGAGCAGCGCATATTCCGCCACCCGTTGCCCGGCCAGGGGATCGGCTGGGTCGGCAAATTTCGCCGGATGGCACATCAGCAAGTCGCTGCCGGCAGCGCTGGCGAGCCAGCTGTCGAGCAGTGCCGAATACGCCTCCTGACCGCCAGCGAAGCCGTAGACGCCGAGCAGGCGAGCGTTCATCGCCAGACCATGGCGGCCCGCCAGCGCTTTCAGAGACTCACCTCCGAGATGGCCGATCACGCTCGCCTTCAGGCGGTCCGGCAGCGACACCCCGGGGCAGTCCCGCGGCAAGGTCGACCGGAGCCAGGGCAGGCTCCCGGTATAGCGCCGGCGCAGCACTTCGACCAGACAGTCGCGAATGACCGGAAACTGATGCACGTGCTGGTGCCCATCAACGTAGTCCGGCGCCGCGCCCAGCGCGTCCTCGAAGGCGTCGAGTTGCCGTTCGATTTCCAGCGTAATGATCCCGGGAGCGATCGTCCGCGACCAGCAGTGCCAGATCAAGCGGCGCAGAGGCTGATAGAATGCGCCCGATTCGGCCCCCGGACGCAACTCGGTAAGATCCAGGTGAAGCCCCCTGTCGATCGGCAGACCGGCAAGTTCTGGCACGTCCGACCTGAAGTGCCGGCCACGACTCATGCAGCTGACTGCCGACAGCCGTTGCGTCCGGGCCAGGGCAAGAATGCCGGCATCGATCCCGGGCGCCATGCCAAAATCGTCCGCGCAGAGCACGATCGTCTTCAATGCTGGCGAGACAACGCCGAGACCATGGATCTTAGTACCTGCAGTCATGAAAACACTCTTGCGACAACTCGGCTGGTTCGTTGCTGTCGGCTGCGCCGCGGCGGCAACGCATTGGCTGAGCGCCGTGATCGGGATTGCGGCCTTCGACCTGATGCCCTACCTGGCCAACTTCATCGGCTGGTCGATCGCCCTGCTCGTTTCGTTCTCCGGACACTACTTGCTGACCTTTCGTTACCAGTCAAAATCGCTGGGACCGGCGATCAGACGCTTTTTCGCCGTATCACTGGGCGGATTCGCGATCAATGAACTGGTCTTCATCTATCTTCTCCACAGCACCGCCATTCCGTATTACTGGCTGCTGGCGATCATTCTGGCAGCGGTCGCGGCTCTGACTTTCGTCCTCAGCCGCTACTGGGCTTTTCAGCACAAAGGCTGAGTTGCCGACGCTGCCCGGCGTCGAGTTTCCAGACAGTCCGCTTGCCGTCCGCGAAAGCGATCGCCTGCTCTGGAAGGAAGGGATAGGCTGAAGCCTGCGCCGTCTTGCCGAAGACCCATAGCGTGCCGCCGCTGTCGGCGCATGCTCTCGATGCGAAATCGCCGGCGAGCAGAAGGCGGTCGCGCACCAGCGGCGGATCGAAACGGCCAGCGTCGTACAACTCCTTGCGCCAGTTGTCCCGGACCTGAATGTCCGGATCGCTCCAGTCGCTGACCACCCACGGATTCGTCGCGGCGCGCAGATAGAACGGCAGGTCGTATTGATACTCGTCGACCATGACAATCTGGTCGCCGGTGGCAAACAGGGGCGCAACCTTTTTCGCCAGCGCCTTCGACGAACTGCGGTCGAACAGCGCGACCAGCACGATGAACACCACGCAGGCACTGCTGGCGACGACCACACCGACCCCAGGCCAGGCGCTGGAGGTGCTGGCGGCGCTGGGGGTGCCGGAGACGCTGGCGGTGCCGCTGGACCGTTTGTCCAGCCAGCCTAGCAGCGCATCGGCCAGCAGACAGGCCAGCGGCGGCAATGCCGGGAAGATGTAGCCGACCAGTTTCGAACTCGGCAAGGAAAAGAAGATCACGATTCCGAGCAGCCAGACGATCATCAGGCTGCGCACTTCGAGCCGCTCGCGGTCCGCAAGAAACGTCAGCGAAAAGACGCGGACGATCCACGGCGACCAGGGCAGCGTGCCGACCAGCAGCACCGGGACGTAGAACCAGAAAGCCTGCCCGTTGTTGAAGCCGGTCTCGGCAAAGCGGCGAAAATGATGGTAGACCAAGAAATAATCCCAGAACCCGCCGTAGGACGCTTGCATCCACACGAACCACGGGAGCGCCAGGAAAAGGAACAGCACGATCATCGGGATCGGCAAGAGAGCCGGGATCAAGCGGTAGCGCCTGCGCACCAGCAGCCAGGCCAGGAGGATGGCGCCGGGCAGGACGAAACCGATCAGTCCCTTGGCGAGAACGCCCAGCGCAGCAAAAAAGTAGGCCGAAGCCAGCGCGATCCGGTACGGCAGGCCACGCTCCAGGCTCAGAATGGCACTTGCGCCACAAACGATGGTCGCCGAAATCATCGCCGCAACGAGCATGTCCAGATTGGCGTACTGGGCACCGGCAAAGAACATCGGCTGGCTGACCAGCACGACCACCGCCAGATTGGCCAGCCGCTTGTCGGCATACCGTCGCAAGAAAGCATACAACGCGACGGTGGCTAGCAGTGCGGCCAGCGTCGAGGCCAGCCTGGCAGCCCAGTCGTTGGCGCCAAAAACCTGCAGGCCGGCCGCGGTCAGCCAGTAGAACAGCGGTGGCTTGTGAAAGAAAGGCATGCCGTCGAGCGTCGGCACCAGCCAGTTGCCACTGCTGAGCATTTCCCAGGCGACGCCGACGTAGCGCCCTTCGTCGGGCAGCATCAGCGGCCTGAACCCGGCAAAGAGCGTCAGCCACAGGGCGCAGAGAATGAGCAGCGTTGCCGCCCGGGTCTCCAGGACGCCCTCGCCGATCGCCACCAGGAAACGCCTCATTCGTCCGGGTCGACCGCGGAGACCTCGCGCAAGCCCTTGCCGAGATCCTGACGCAGGACGTAAAGCGGCCTTTGCTTGACCTCGTTGAAGATTCGGCTGACGTAGGCGCCGATGACCCCGAGCCCGAGCAGATTCACCCCGGACAGGAAGAGCATGGCGGTGACGATGGTCGTCCAGCCAGACACCTGATTGCCGATGATCATGTACTCGAGAACCAGATAACTCCCATAGGCAAAGGCCAGCAAGGCAACAACCAGGCCCAGAATGCTCAGCGCTCGCAGCGGCCAGGTCGAGAAAGCCGTAATCCCGTCCACCGCCAGGCGCAGCAGGCGAAAGAAATCGAAGCGCGTACTGCCATGCAGGCGCTCTGGCGGCAGGTACTCGATCGCCTCGGTCGTGAAACCGACCCAGGCGTAAAGCCCCTTCATGAAGCGGGTGCGTTCGGGCAACTGGAGCAGGGCCGAGACCACCTGCCGATCCATCAGCCGGAAGTCGCCAACGTCTGGCGAAATCTTGACGCCGTCGGCGGAACCCAGGATCAGGTACAGCAGTGACGCGCCGTAGCGCTTGAGTGATGACTCGTCGTCGCGGTTCTCTCGCACCGCGCAGACCACATCGGCACCGGCTCGCCAGCGCTCGATCATCGCCGGGATCAGCGCCGGCGGATGCTGCAGGTCGGCGTCAAGACTTACCACCACCTCGCCTTCGGCTGCTTCCAGACCGGCGCTGAGCGCCGCCTCCTTGCCAAAGTTGCGCGACAGCTGCAGATAGCGAAATCCTGGACGAGCTGTCCACGAGGCCATCAGTTCGGCAGTCGCATCGGTGCTGCCGTCATCGACGACAATCACTTCCCACGCCGAGCTATGCGCCTCGAGAATGGCCGCCAGGCTCGGCAGCAGGACGCGCAGGTTATCGCATTCGTTGAGTCCTGGGACGATGCAGGAGGCGCTGGGCAAACCGCCTGAGCGCCGGTCGCCGACTGCTGGCTTTCGAGTCACCGGCCAGATCCTTGCTGGCGCGGTGAGCTGAATCCAGGCCAGCCGAAAGCCGCATCAACCGGCGTGCACGATACGGCCAGGCCGCTGGGCGGCGCCAAGACAAGCGGCGAGATCGAGTCCAGAGAAGGCAAAGTCATGATCAGAAGAAGAAGTGCGCAAACGATGATTGTCGCATGAGGAGCAAGCGGCGCCCGATCCGGATGTCGGATGAAAGGTGGCCGGCAGAATCGAGGAGCTGCCGAGCATCGCCCATCGCAGGCCCATCGGTGGATGATGGCGCCCCAATATTACCGCAAGCTTAAGCCCCGGTGACCCTCGCCATCCCCTTCCCGCAGGCGCTACCCGCCGCCGCCCAGGTCTCGAACACCCGCCGCAGCGCCGGCAGGCCTTCGCGGATCGCTACCGGCCCGGGACTCAGGATCAGCGTTGACTTGATCTCGTGCAGTTGCCCGCCGCTGACCGCTGGAAGCGCGTGCCAGCCGGGTCTGGCCGCCACCCTTTCGGGAAGAAAGCGCTTGCCGCACCAGGAGCCGATGATGATCTCTGGGGCACGGCGGACGACTTCGAGCGGGTCGGGCAGGATCCGATCGCTGGCAGCTTGCTTGCCGGCGTTGTCGGCGAACACATCGTCGCCCCCGGCGATGCCGATCAGTTCCGAAACCCAGCCAATTCCCGAGATTGGCGGTTCGTCCCATTCCTCGAAGTAGACCCGCGGCCGGCGTGGCAGGGTGGCGGCGGCAAGCCGCGTCCGCGCGATCATGGCCGCCAGCTCGTCGGCCAGCGCCAGGGCCCGCTCTGCCGCACCGACCAGCCGACCGACCGTTTCAATCATCGCCAGGATGCCCTCGACACTGCGCTGATTGAAGGCATGGACCGCCACGCCGGCCTTGATCAGCTGGCCGGCGATGTCGGCCTGCAGGTCCGAGAAGCACAACACCAGGTCGGGCTCGACGGCCAGAATGCGGCCCAGGTCGCCGCTGCTGAAGGCAAAGACCTTGTTCTTTTCCTTCCGTGCTTGCGGCGGATAGACCGTGTAGCCGCTGATCCCGACGATTCGCGCTTGCTCGCCGATCGCGTACAGGACTTCGACGGTTTCGGTGCTCAGGCAGACAATGCGCCGCGGCAAGCGCGGCATGCGTGGCTGCGGCGGCGGCTGATTCATTTCGCCGACCGCCGACTGCGCGCTGTTTCGAGTTGCCGGCACACACTCTCGGCGCCGTCGAGCAGGCGCGGCGTGTGGCGCTGGATCAGGTCCGGCGGCACGAAGAACAGGTTGCCGCGTGCGACCGCCGTGATCGACGTCCAGCGCCGCCAGTCGTCCAGCCACTCGGGACGCGACTCGCCCATGCCGCTGGCGACAATCGCTTCCGGGTTGGCGGCGATGACCGCTTCGACGGTCACCGTCGGGGCCATCGTTTCCAGCTTGCCGAAAACGTTGTCGCCGCCGCACAGGCGAATGACGTCGGAAATGATCTGCTTGCCGCCGACGGTCATCAGCGGCTGCTTCCAGATCTGGTAAAAGGTGCGAACCGGCGGCCGCTTGCCGTAGCTGTGCTGCAAGCCGGCCAGGCGCTCGCGAAAGCTCGCCGCCGCACGGTTGGCTACCGCCGCGCTGCCGGCCAGCGCCCCCAGTCGTTCGATCTCGGTGGCGACATCTTCGATCCGGTCGGGCTGCGAGATGTAAATCGGCAGCCCCAGCGCGCGCAGGCGGTCGAGGTGCGCTGCCGCGTTGCCGCTCTGCCAGGCGATGATCAGGTCTGGCCGCAAGGCGGCCACGCGCTCGAGGTCGATTTGCGAGTAGCCGCCCACGCGCGCGATCTTCGCCGCCGCCGCCGGGTAGTTGCTGTACTCGACGGTACCGACGACGTGCTCACCGGCACCGGCGGCGAACAGCGTCTCGGTCAGGTGCGGCGCCAGGCTGACGATGCGTTGCGCCGGCTGCGCGAGCCGCAGCGTCGTCCCGGCGTCGTCCACTACCGAGACTTCGGCCCGCAGCACGCCGCCGGCAGTCAGCAGCCAGGCGGCGCACAGCAGTTGCGACCACAGCCGGCCTGGCGCGGCCATTTCAGGGCGTCCAGGTGGCGAGTGCGCCGGCGAGGCGCTGCCATTCGGCCTCGCTGCCCGGCAAACCACAGCGCAGCAGTCCCAGCGCGGGGAAATGCCGAAGCAGGATCGCCTGCCCGGCCAGGTGGGCGAACAGTGACGAGGCGTTCGGCGTGGCGATGGTGGCGAACAGGGCCGTGCCGCTGATCTCGCCGAAAGGCGCCAGCAGCGCCGCCAGCCGGGCCGAGGCGCCGCGCAGTTGCCGACGCGTCCGCCCGTGCCAGGCGCGATCTGCCAGCGCCTCTTGCGCGACGGCGCGCGCCGGACCGGACAATGGCCAGGGACCGATCGCTGCGCGCAGCCGCGCGAGCTTGTCGGCGGCGGCAAAGACGAAACCGACGCGGGCACCAGCCAGCCCGAAGAACTTGCCCAGCGAGCGCAGGGCGATAAGGTTCGGCGCTTCCGGGCGGCCGGCCAGCGCGCTGACGCAGTTGTCCGGGTCGGCGTCGCCGAAGGCTTCGTCGACCACCAGCCAGCCGCCGCGCCGCTGCAACTGCCCGGCCGCATCGAGCACGGCGGTGCGCGGCAGCGTGGTGCCGGTGGGATTCCCGGGGTTGCAGAGAACGATCACCGGCGTCGCTACCGACACCGCGCGGGTCAGCGACGCATTTTCCAGCCGGCGCAAGCGATGGCCGGCTCGTTCCCAGGACTGGGGATGCTCTTCGTAGATCGGCGTGATGCACGTCACGACTACCGGCGGGAACAACGCCGGCAGCAACTGGATCGCCGCCTGCGAGCCGGGCAGCGCGAGGAGTTGCTCGCTGCCGTAGTAGGCGGCAGCCGCCGCTTCCAGGCCATCGTCTTCCTCCGGCAGGCACCGCCAGCACGCCGGGTCGATCGCCGGAACAGGATAGCCACTGGGATTGATGCCGGTCGACAGATCAAGCCAGTCGCTCAATGGCCGCTCACCGCCGGCTGTGTACTGGCGGCAGGCGGCGCGCAGCCGGCCGCCGTGCTCAAGCACGCGCCAGGCCCCAGCAGAGTATCGTCGCCAGCCACAGCAGCAGACAGCGATCGAGCAGCGCCAGCGCCTTGCCGATGTCGGCGCCGCACGCCGGCGGTCCTTCGCCGAGCAGCGGCCGCTCCTCGCGGCGACCATCGTAGACCGCCGGACCGCCGAGGGCGACACCCAGGCTGCCAGCGCCGGCGGCCATCACCGGACCGGCGTTCGGGCTCTTCCAGTTCGCCGCCTGCCCTCGCCAGCAACGCAGCGCGCTGCGCGGCTGGCCGCAAAGTGCGTACGAAACAGCCGTCAGGCGAGCGGGAACGAAGTTCAGCAGGTCGTCGAGGCGTGCCGCAGCCCAGCCGAAGTCGGCAAAACGGTCGTTGCGGTAACCCCACATGGCATCCAGCGTATTGGCCAGCCGGAACAGCAGCGCGCCCGGCCCGCCGAGCAGCACAAACCAGAACAAGGCGCTGAAGACGGCGTCGTTGCCGTTCTCCAGAGTCGATTCGACGCAGGCGCCGGCGACCCCCGCTGCACCGAGATGTTCGGTCTGTCGTGAGACCATCCAGCCCACGTGCCGCCGCGCCAGGACCAGATCGCCGCGCGCCAGGTCGCTGGCAACGCGACGCGCGTGCTGATCCAGGCTGCGCCCGCCCAGAGCCAGGTAGAGCAGGACGACATCGACGCCCCAGCCCGGCAGGCCCGCCGGCGTCAGCCAGACCGCAAGGGCCGGCAAGGGCAGCACCAGCAGCGACCACGCCAGCAGTCCGCGCACGCTGCGCGAGTTGTGCGCGCGGTGCCGATCGCCGCCGTCGCTGGCGTTCAGTGTCCGCTCGACGGCGCCGGCCAGGGCCCCGAAACCGAGCAGCGGATGCCAGCGCCGCGGTTCGCCGAGCAGGCGATCGAGCCCGGCGCCGGCGATCGCCGCCAACGGCATGGAAAGCGCCAGTAGCGCCTGGCCGGCGGGCCATTCCGGGAAAGAGACGGTGAGCATGCGAGAATCGCGGCAACGAAACCACGGATTCTACGATGAACGAGCGCCCTACCCCCAGCCTGATGGTTCAGGGCTGTACCTCCGACGCCGGCAAGAGCACGCTGGTCGCCGCGCTGTGCCGCATCCTGCACCGCCGCGGCGTCCGCGTCGCGCCCTTCAAACCACAGAACATGGCGCTCAATTCGGCGGTCACCATCGATGGCGGCGAGATCGGCCGGGCGCAGGCGCTGCAGGCGCTCGCCGCCGGCGTGCCGGCGCATTCGGATTTCAACCCGGTGCTGCTGAAACCGGCGACAGACCAGCGCGCGCAAGTGATCATCCACGGGCGGGCGCTGCTCGACCTCGACGCACGTGACTACCACGCCTACAAGCCAAGGGCGATGAACGCGGTCCTCGAATCATGGCGTCGCCTGAGCGCCAGGTACGAGTGCCTGCTGGTCGAAGGCGCCGGCAGCCCGGCCGAAATCAACCTGCGCGATCGCGACATCGCCAACATGGGTTTTGCCGAGGCGGTCGATTGCCCGGTGATCCTGATCGCCGACATCGATCGCGGCGGCGTCTTCGCGCATCTCTGCGGCACCCTCGATCTGCTCTCGCCGTCCGAGCAGGCGCGCGTCAAGGGCTTCGTGATCAACCGCTTCCGCGGCGACATCGGCCTGCTCGAAAGCGGCCTGCGCTGGCTGGAGGAACGCACCGGCAAGCCGGTGCTCGGCGTGCTGCCCTACCTGCACGGTCTCTACCTCGACGCCGAGGACGCGCTGCCACGCGACGCCGTGCGCAAGGAGGCGACGGCGCTGCGGGTGATCGCTCCGGTCTACCCGCGGATCGCCAATCACAACGACCTCGACCCGCTGCGCTTCCACCCGGAAGTCGATTTTCGCTTCGTCGGTCCGAACCAGGCACCGCCAGCGTGCGACCTGATCGTGCTGCCCGGCTCCAAGGCGGTACAGGCCGACTTGGCCTGGCTGCGGGCGCAGGGATGGGAAGAAGCGATCACCCGCCACTTGCGCTACGGCGGCAAAGTGATTGGCATCTGCGGTGGCCTGCAGATGCTCGGCCGCCAGTTGCACGATCCGCTGGCGCTCGAAGGCCCTGCTGCGAGCACCCCGGGGCTCGGCTGGCTGGACTACGAAACGACCCTCGCCGCCGAGAAAACCCTGCAGAACGTCAGCGGTGAGCTGCGGCTACCCGGGTCGGCTGCGGTCGCCGGTTACCGAATCCACTTGGGTGTGACGCGCGGCGGGGCCCTGTCCAGGCCGGCGGCGCTGCTTTCCGGCGAGCCGGATGGCGCGCTGTCCGGTGACGGGCAGATTCTCGCGACCTACTGCCACGGCCTGTTCGACTCGCCAGCAGCACTGACCGCGCTCCTGTCCTGGGCCGGCCACCGGCCGACGCACGACTTCGATCCACGGCAGCGTCGCGAAGACGACCTCGACCGCCTCGCCGACGCCGTCGAACAACACCTGGACCTGCGCCGGCTGGCGGCGTGGCTGCCCGTCGCCCGGGCGGCCGCCTAGACTCGCCGAACCGCTGCAGCTTCGGAGACTTACGCATCCGGCTCTTCGCTACGGACCAGCAGCAGTGATCGGCGCCCCTTGCGCACCAGACGCTCGGCGACGCTGCCGACGAAGTAACGCTCGATGCCGCGGCGGCCGTGCGTGCCGACCACCAGCAGGTCGGCGTGCCATTCGGCCGCGGCGTCGATGAGCATGTCCGAGACGTGTTTCTGCTCCGATTCGACGACCTTGATCTCGACTTCGACCCCGGCCGCACGCACTGTTTCTGCTGCCTTGCCGAGGAATCCCTCGGCGCCCAGACGCAGGCGCGCTTCGGTCTTGCCGACGCTGTTCGGCAGCATCATCGCCACCTCGCGCTGCGCGAGAATCGTCTCGTCGATCGCGTGGCAAATGGCGATCCGCGCACCGGTGCTCTTGGCCAGTTCGATAGCCGTTTCCAGCACCCTGCCGGTCATGAAGCTCTGGTCCAGGGCAACCATGATTCGCTTGTACATTCGTTTCTGCTCCTTGATTTTGGAAGTTGTCAGACAACCGGGAGAATAGCACTCTTGCGCTGCGCGGGAACAGCGCCGATCAGCGCCAGCTAGCGCAGTTCGAGCGGCAAACCGGCGACCACCAGGGTCACCCGTTCGCACACTGCGGCCAGCCGCTGGTTGAGCCGGCCCTGCTCGTCGGCAAAAAGCCGCGACAAGGCGGCCATCGGCACGATGCCGCAGCCGACCTCGTTGGACACCAGGATCACCCGCCCTGGAAGCTGCGGCAGGGTGTCGATCAGCGTCTGCGTCGCGTCGCCCGGATAGCGGCAGGATATCGCTTCACCGGCCTCGGCCTGGCGCGCGGCGTCGCCGGCAAACAGCAGATTCGACAACCAGAGCGTCAGGCAATCGACCAGCAGGCAGACCGCCGGCGCCGCGTTCCGACGCAGCGCGCCGGCCAGGTCGAGCGGCTCCTCGACCAGCCGCCAATCGGTGCAGCGCCGCGCCTGATGGTGCGCGATGCGCTGCGACATTTCGCCGTCAAGAGCCTGCGCGGTGGCCACATAGACGACCTGCAGGCCGCTCTCGGCAGCCCGGCGTTCGGCCAGCAGACTCTTGCCCGAGCGGGCACCGCCGATGATCAATTCTCGCATGCCGCGAAGACTAGCACGGCCGCCTGCCGGGCAGCGGGCCGGGGGTATAATCAAGACCTTTGCCGGGGATCGCCAGCACATGCAGTTTTCCATCCCGCCCACCGCCGCCGTCCCAGCGCTGCAGGAGCGAATCGACGGCAAGACCAAGCCACCCGGTTCGCTGGGCCAGCTCGAACGCCTGGCCATGCAGATCGGCCAGGTGCAGCAGTCCTTGGCGCCGGCTCTCGATCGCCCGCATCTGCTGGTCTTCGCCGGCGATCACGGTGCCGCCCGCGCCGGCGTTTCGGCGTTTCCGCAGGAAGTCACCTGGCAGATGGTCGAGAACTTCCTCGCCGGCGGAGCCGCGATCAACGTCTTCGCCCGCCACAACGGCCTGCGGCTACAGGTCATCGACGCCGGCGTGGCGCACGATTTCGGCGTCCGCCAGGGTCTGGTCGACGCCAAGATCGCCCACGGCACGCGCAACTACCTCGAACAGGCAGCAATGAGTTCGCACCAACGCGACACCGCCCTGGCTCGCGGCGCAGCGATCGCCCGCCAACTGGCCGACGACGGCTGCCGGGTGCTCGGCTTCGGCGAAATGGGAATCGGCAATACCGCCGCCGCAACGCTGCTGACGCACCACCTGACCGGCACGCCGCTGGCCGACTGCGTCGGTCGTGGCACCGGCCTGGACGACGCCGGCCTGGCGCGCAAGCAGGCGCTGCTGGCGCAGGCAGCACGGCGCGCGGCGCTGCCCGCCGACGCGGACCCGCTGACCGTCCTTGCCGAGTTCGGCGGCTTCGAGATCGCGATGATCGCTGGCGCGATGCTCGCCGCCGCCGAACGCCGCATGCTGCTGCTGGTCGACGGCTTCATCGTCACCGCCGCGCTGCTGGTCGCTGCCGGCCTGGCGCCGAACATTCGCGATTACTGCGTCTTCTGTCACCGCTCGGCCGAAGCGGGGCATCTGGCCCAACTGCGCGCCCTGCACGCCGAACCGCTGCTCGACCTCGGGCTGCGCCTCGGCGAAGGGACCGGTGCGGCGCTGGCCTGGCCGCTGGTCCGCGCCGCCGCTGCTTTCCTCAACGAAATGGCCAGCTTCGAATCGGCCGGCGTCAGCGGGCAGGGCTGAGCGGCGCGTTGGCGGTGGAGTGCCGATCGACGAGATTGCCGATTGGAATATCCACGGCAGAACTTGTGCCCGCTATCGGGACTTCGCGCCGTACCCTACAGCGTCTACGCGGCGACGATGGCCGGGCCATGTTCGCTGCCGCTGAGAAGGGAAACCGGGGCGGGAGCGGTCTGCGGCAGATTTCGTCCCGCTCGCCACCTTCAGGCAGGAAGGATGGCGGCGGTCCGTGCTGCGCCGCTTTTGGAGTCACAAGTCTGACACGTCCCTGCTCTTGCCTGAAGTTCAGTCTGCTTGTCTCACCGCGGAATAGGTCGGGAGGAAGAGTTTGGAATAATGCGGGTCGTAACACCTGGCCGAGCAACAGCTCGGCGGCAATGAAGGTTTCTTCTTCATCATCGCCTCAAGGCCGCAAGCAGGAGAACTCTTCCCGCACCTTCAACAACGGATCCGCGGACGCGCAGGAAATTCTCGCAAGGCGCTGCGGAGGACCGAGTGCCTGATCGCTACGCGAGCCTGGCCAGCAACTCCCTGGCGACCCAATGCTCTCAACGTAACGCGCCATTGACATAAATTGATCGGCGGACCCAGAAACCGGTTGCGCGTCAGGCGAGCACAAGGCAAAGTATGTATCCCCTTGATACGGATGTAAAATTTTATAT
>NZ_JAPUVQ010000039.1:0-3091 GCF_029255145.1 Accumulibacter sp. | reverse complement strand
GTCCGGTTCGATGAGCGGGATGTGGAAACGAAGCTATGGCCAGGCTACTTGGGCACCGTCAAACGAAAGGGACGGAAACAGACAAGCCGAACCTACGGCTATCGCGCCACATCTCGACTCTACCTCTTGACTTCGGCGCTGATTGACACCTGGCTGCCGTCGATTGCGACGTTGATGTCCTCCTTGCTGACCCCGGGTATCTCGGCATGCACGGTGTAGGATTTGTCGTCTTCCTTGATCTCCAGCTTGATCTGGACTTCCTGCTGTCCCCCGACACGAACCGGGCGCATCAGGAAGCCGCGGAAAAGATCGTCGAACGGGTCGTCGACTGGGTCAAAGCGCGTGACATTGCTCATCTCACTCTCCTTCAAGGTTCCCGGGACTTCCCCGTATGAAGATAGTCTATGCAGCGAAATGGTTATTTGCAAGAGGACCCAGGATCCGCGCCGAGGGCGTGATCAGACGGCCTTCCGGTCTGCCGGGGTCGCCGCTTCGTCGCGCAAAGTGCCGTGCGCCGAACGCCTGCCGCCCGGCTTTCATCCGCAGTCGTTCCGATCATCAAAGCGGATGATATTGCGCCCAGCCTGCTTGGCTTCGTACATGGCCGCGTCGGCCCTCTTGAGGATCTCGTCCTGGCTCGCCTGGTGGTCGATGAACAGGACCACGCCGATGCTAGCCGAGTAGTGATGTTCGAGCGTGGTCGCCGCCTGCCCTTCGCGCTTGATGGTCAGGGTGTAGGGTTGCGACAAGCCGATGCGAATCTTTTCGGCGATCGCATGCGCTCGCGACGTCGATTCGGTTTCATCGACATCAAGCTCGCTGATGATCACCACGAACTCATCGCCGCCGTAGCGCGCCACGGTGTCCATCTCGCGGATGCAGCGCTTCAAGCGAGCGGCCGTCTCGATCAGTAGCAAGTCGCCCGCCACGTGTCCGCGTTCGTCATTCAGCGGCTTGAAGTTGTCCAGATCGACGAACATCACTGCACCATGGCAGCCGGTGCGGGTGCTTGCCGCCATCGCCTGGCGCAAGCGGTCGTTGAGCAGGCGGCGGTTGGGCAGGGCGGTGAGCGGGTCATAGAACGCGAGTTGACGGACCTGCTCGTCCTCGTGCTTGCGCCTGGTGATTTTCCTGCTGATGCCGTGGTAGCCCGTAATCGTACCGTGCGCGTCGCGTTCGGGGGTGGACAGGACTTCCAGCCAGATCAGCGGCCGTTCTTGCGGAGTTGCGGCAGTTCGAAGCGGGTAATGCCGGTGCGGATGCCGTTCTGCTCGGCCTCATCGCGCTGTCTCTGCGTCTCCCGGAGCAGCGCGACGCCCTCGTCGGGCAGCACTTCGGTGACGCTGCGGCCGATCACCTCGTCGGCCCGGTAGCCGCGCAAGCGCTCGTCGGCCGGGCTGATGTAGGTGAAGCGATGGTCGCGGTCCTGCCTCCAGACGATGTCGGACACGTTCTCGATCAGCAGGCGGTAGTGCGCCTCGCTTTCTCGAAGCCGTTCCGCGGATAGATTCTTCTCGATCGCGATGCTTGCCAGATGGGCGGCCTGCTCGATGATCACGATATCGGACTCTGCCGGTGTATGCGCCTGCCGATGATAGATGGCAAAGGTCC
The DNA here is from genome assembly GCF_029255145.1 of Accumulibacter sp. Lineage (GTDB taxonomy): Bacteria > Pseudomonadota > Gammaproteobacteria > Burkholderiales > Rhodocyclaceae > Accumulibacter. The sequence continues at coordinate 1,480 of NZ_JAPUVQ010000039.1, read as the reverse complement.
CCAGCACCTGGCCGGTGGATGCCCGGATCGGTTCGGACCAGCACGAACCCAGGCCGGCTCTGGCAGCCAGGCTCTTGGAGCGCTTCCAGTAGGGATGCGTCGTGACGTCCTCGACGACCACGCGTTGGCCGGTGTAGGCGGCGGTACCGCAGGAACCGATCCCGGCGCCGATCTCGAGTCCGTTGACCGCAGCGGTGAAGAAATCGGGCAAGCTCGGCGCGGCACCGCTCAGCAGATGTGTGCCCTCGCTGTCGCACAGCAGGATGCTGCACAGCATCGCCGGATTGAGTTGCTCGACGCCGCGCACCAGCGCGTCGAGAATGACCTCCAGCGGTTTGCCGGCGGCCAGCAGTTCTAGCGTGCGGCTGCGATATTGTTCGTACTGTTCGGCGCGCTTGAGGGCGGTGATTTCGCTGTGCGTGATCACCGAGCCGTGCCCCCTGCCCGGCTCCAGAGGCATCGCCGCCAGCGTAAACCAGCGGGTCTCATGCGCCGACGGGCGGGGGTAGTCGACACTGAAGCCGGGCAAGCGACCATCGAGCACCGCCTCGATGCCGCTACGGGCGCGCAATGCCTCGGCATCCGGGGCGAAACCGCTGCCGGCGTCGAAGAAAGCCAGGTAATTGGCGCCGACTTCGGTGTGCGGCGCTGGCCGGCCGGGGTCGCCGGCATCGTCGACGGACGAACGCCGCCAGCGCTTGTTGACCGCCTGAATGATGCCGTACCGATCGACCACCGCGATTCCGGTGGCCATCGAATTCAGAATGGCGTTCTTGAAGCTCTCGCTTTCCAGCAGCGCTTTTTCGCGCTGTCTCAAGGTCTCTAGCAGGCGGTTGAAGCCGCCGATCAGTTCGCCGATTTCGTCCTGGCGAGCAATCGGCAAGGCTGCCGCGGGCTGTTGGCCACCCGTCAGGGCGGCAAGCGTTCTCGCCGTGTCGAGCAGCGGTGAGAGCTGCCGTGTCAACATCCACCAGCTTGCCGCCGCCGCCAGCATCGTCAGCAGCATCCGCAACTGCATGGCGCGAATTGGCGCAAAGGCTTCGGCAGTCGGCAGTATCGCCACCATGTCCCAAGCCGCCACCGGAATGCGCCTGGACGAGGTCAGGATTTCGGCGCCAGCCGTGCTGATGTAAACGATCGGACCCTGGAAGCCATCGATGAAGCGGTCGATCGTCGGATCGATGCCCGGATCGGGCAAAGCTGCCATGACGCGACGTCTGTCGGTGGCGGTGACGATCAGGCGGTACTGCGGCGCGACCAGGACATAGCCACCGGTCCTGCCGTAGCGGCCCTCGGTGACGCGGTCCAGGAAGTTGACCATACCCAGGTTGATCACTCCGCTCAAGGCACCGATCACCTAGCAGCCTGTCGGACTTCACGCTGGCTAAGCCGGCGCGTTTCACCATACGCAACAATCAAGCCGGATTTTCGTGATTTTCCGGCTTTTCCGAGGGTTTTCCCCTCATTTTCCCTACTGTGG
>NZ_JAPUVQ010000038.1:0-32130 GCF_029255145.1 Accumulibacter sp. | reverse complement strand
ATCAAGAACCTCGTCCAGATTAAACCAAACCGGTCATCCCCCAGAAAATTCACGCAAAAGCCACATTTATCACATGCTTACAAGAACGGGGTATGACTTTGTTCTGATACGTTGAGAGCATTGGCTCCGATACCAGCCGGATCACGACCAGCGCGGTGAAAAAGGACGGTCGCTACGTGGTCAATGGCCAGAAGGTGTGGATCTCGCGCGTGCAGCACTCGGACCTGATGATCCTGCTGGCGCGGACGACGCCGTTCGCACAGGTGGCCCGGAAGTCCGAAGGGATGTCGATCTTCATCGTCGACCTGGAGCGGGCGGTCGGCAAGGGCCTGAGCGTGCGGCCGATCGCCAACATGGTCAATCACGAGACCAACGAGTTGTTCTTCGACAATCTGGAGGTCCCGGCGGAGAACCTGATCGGCGAGGAAGGGAAGGGCTTCAGGTACCTCCTCGAAGGACTCAACGCCGAGCGCGCGCTGATTGCCGCCGAGTGCATCGGCGACGGCTACTGGTTCATCGAGCGTGCTCGCCGCTACGCCCGCGAGCGCATCGTCTTCGACCGCCCGATCGGCCAGAACGAGGGCGTTCAGTTTCCGATCGCCGACGCCTACATCGAGGTCGAGGCGGCCAACCTGATGCGCTTCAAGGCCTGTGCGCTGTTCGACGCGCAGCAGCCCTGTGGTGCCGAGGCGAACATGGCCAAGTACCTCGCCGCCAAGGCGTCGTGGGAGGCGGCCAACGTCTGCCTGCAGACGCACGGCGGTTTCGGCTTCGCCACCGAGTACGACGTCGAGCGCAAGTTCCGCGAAACGCGTTTGTATCAGGTCGCGCCGATCTCGACCAACCTGATTTTTTCCTACGTCGCCGAGCACCTGCTCGGTCTGCCGCGCTCTTTCTAGAAGGCCAGCCATGCGCCCGCTCGACGGCATTCGCGTCGTCACCCTCGAACACGCGATTGCTGCGCCGTTCTGCACCCGTCAGCTGGCCGACCTCGGCGCCCGCGTGATCAAGGTCGAACGTCCGCGCAGCGGTGATTTCGCGCGCGCCTACGACGAGCGCGTCCGCGGCCTGGCGTCGCACTTCGTGTGGACCAACCGCTCGAAGGAGAGCCTGACGCTCGACCTCAAGCACCCGGAGGTGCCGGCGATCCTGGACCGGCTGCTCGCCGGGGCCGACGTGCTGGTGCAGAATCTGGCGCCCGGGGCCGCGGCGCGTCTCGGGCTGGCTTACGCCGCGCTGCGCGAACAGCATCCACGGCTGATCGTTTGCGACATTTCGGGCTACGGCGGCAACGGTCCGTATCGCGACAAGAAAGCCTATGACCTGCTGATCCAGAGCGAGTCTGGATTCCTTTCGGTCACCGGCTCGCCAGCCGAGGCGGCCAAGGCCGGCTGCTCGATCGCGGACATCGCGGCCGGCATGCATGCGCAGAGCAGCATTCTCGCCGCGCTGCTGCAGCGTGCCAGGAGTGGGCGCGGCTGCCATATCGAGGTGTCGATGCTCGAATGCATGGTCGAGTGGATGAGCTATCCTTTGTATTACTCGTTCGACGGCGCGAAGCCGCCGCCGCGCGCCGGCGCGGCGCATGCGACGATTTTTCCCTATGGCCCGTTTACCGTCGGCGACGGCACGACGGTGCTGCTAGGCGTGCAGAATGAGCGCGAGTGGCAGGTCTTCTGCACGCAGGTGCTCGAATGCCCCGGACTGGCCAGCGACGAACGTTTCTGCTCGAACTCGCGGCGTACGCAGGCGCGTGACGAACTGCACGCGCTGATCGACGAGTGCTTCGCGCGGTTCAGCTCGGAGCAGTTGATCGCCAAGCTCGACGCGGCGCAGATTGCCAACGCACGCATGAACGACATGCACGAGGTCTGGGAGCACCCGCAGCTGAAGGCGCGCGGGCGGTGGACCGAGGTCGATACTCCGGCCGGCCCGATTCCGGCCTTGCTGCCACCCGGCGAAGTCGACACCTTCACGCCACGCATGGACGCGGTACCCGCGCTCGGGCAGCACACCGACGCGATCCTCAATGAATTGGGGTGGGATCCGGCGGCGATCGATCGCCTGCGAGAGGCGCGGGCAATCTGACCGCTAACGCTTCTCAACGGCTGCCGCGCCGAATGCTTGCGCGACGGGATGGTGTTATCTGTCCGATAGCGCCAGGTTTACGCCGAGACCCGCGAAGGCCGCTGCAAAGCCGCGACGCAACCACGATTGGACACCGGGCGATTCAATGATCTGTTTGCGGAAGGCATTGGACAGTAGCCCGTAAACGACAAAGACCACCAAGGTCATGATCATGAAGACGGCACTAAGAGCCAGCAGATCGCGCAGCGGCGAGACCGCACCAGGCTGAACGAACTGCGGCAGAAAGGCCAGGAAGAAGATCGAGAGTTTCGCGTTCAGGATGTTCAGCAGGAGGGCCTTGACGACAAGGTTTGCCGCGCTGCTTGCGGGTGCAGCCTGGCCAACCACGAAGGCGGACCGGTCTCGCCGGGTGAGCCAGGCCAGATAGAGCAGGTAGGCAACACCGCCAAACTTGAGCGCCTGAAACGCGACCGCGCTGGTGTGCAGGACGGCCGCCAGCCCGAGGACCGTCGCCAGCAGTTGGGGAACGATGCCGGCAGTGCAGCCGAGTGCCGCAAGGAAGCTGGCTTCGCGGCCCTGAACCAGCCCCTTGGAAACCGTGAATAGCACGCCTGTGCCGGGTATGAGCACGATGACCAGCGAGGTGATGAGGAAATCCAGTGTGATCATGGTTCAAGCCCGGGAGACTGTGTTGAAGAGCTCGCCGAGCCCTGAAGTCCTGGCGCCAACTGCACGCCCGGGGCGGGCTCGCGTCCGGCGACGGTTCGGGGCCGCCGGCAACGCGCCGCAGTGACTTGGGGTGCGGAATTACGGCGGCGCCTCGATCTTGTAGAAGGCGTAGTCATGGGCGACGCCGTTCGATTCGACGCGGGCCGTGTGCGACAGCGTGCCGCCAATCTTTTCCATCGCCTTGCGCGAACGCCAATTGTTGCTGCCGACATGGAACCAGACGACTTTCGCGAAAACGAAGGCATGACCAAGCATCAGTTGCTTCATTTCCCGGTTGATGCTGCCACCCCAATGACTTCTGGCCAGGAAGGTGTAGCCCACGGTCACCTCCCTCGCGTCGGGATTCCAGTCGTAGTAGCGGGACGAACCGATCACCCCGCCCGCACGGTTGTCGGTCGCCACCAGCGCACCGCCGGAAGCCACGGCGCCGGAAAAGAAGCCCGCAAAGACCGGTCTCTGATACCGCAAGGGCTCCGGATGCTGTTCCCAGATCAAGGGATCGGAAGCGGCCGCGTAGAGCGGCTCGAAATCGTCGGCATGCAAGGGGCGAAGCGAAATCGTTTCGCCGATGAGCGTGGGCTGAAGATCGAAGTCGGGTCTTGCGTTCATCTGTGCTCTCTACGACAGCGCTTGCGGCTCGTTCTTTTCCGGACCAGTCGTCGGCGCAGTCGGCAGTGTGCCGCCGAGCAGCAGGGCGACGGCGCTGTCGGCCAGTTCATCCAGCGAAAGTTTTCCGTCCGGGCGATACCAGTGCGTGGACCAGTTCAGCATGCCGAAGAGCAGCAGCCGTACCGGTGACGCGGCGGAAGCGAGCTTGCCGCTTTGTTGCAGTTCGTCGAGCGTAGTCTGCCACGGCAACTGATAGCGGTCGAAAGCGGCGGCAATTTCCTCCTGCGCTGCTTCATCCAGGGCGCGTGTCTCGCCGAGCAGCATTGGCGAATGGCACTCCCCATCGAGCAGGGTGCCGAGATGCGTGCGGACCAGTACGCGCAGCCGCTGCTCGGGTTCGGCAATGCCGTCGATGGCGGCGAGCAGGCGTGCGTAACCGGCGTCGAGACCCTCCACCATCGCCGTCTTCAGCAATTCCTGCTTGCTGCGGAAGTGGTAGAAGGGACTGCCGGAGCGCATGCCCACCGCGTCGGCGATGTCGCGCGTGGTGGTGGCGTCGAAACCCTTTTCGACGAACAGCCTGGCCGCCGCGCGCAGTAACTCGGCGCGGCGATTGGGTTCAAGCCCTGCTGGTTCTTTTCGTCTCGGCATCGCCATCATTCCAACCATGGAGCTGCACCGGGTATGCAGTCGCTTGAGGTGAATTGCGCTGGTGCGCAAGCGTCATAATCCCGCGGCGACCCGCGTGCCTTGATCGATGGCGCGTTTGGCGTCGAGTTCAGCGGCGACGTCGGCGCCGCCGATCAGCGTTACCGGGATGCCGGCGGTCTGCAGCGGGGCGAGCAACTCGCGGCGGGATTCCTGGCCGGCGCAGACGACGACGGTGTCGACCGGCAGCGTCCTTTCCTGCCCATCGACGGTGATGTGCAGGCCGGCGTCGTCGATACGCTGGTAGTTCACGCCGCCGATCATTTGTACGCCGCGCTTCTTGAGCAGGGTACGGCGGATCCAGCCGGTGGTCTTGGCCAGCCCATCACCGACCTTGGATGACTTGCGCTGCAGCAGAAAGACCTTACGCGGCGCCGTATCGTCGATCGGTGGCTTGAGGCCGCCACGATGCGCGTAGCTCGGGTCGATACCCCATTCGTCATTGAAGCGCTCGGCCTCGGTTCGGTCGTCATGCGTGTGGGTCAGGAACTCGCCGACATCGAAGCCGATGCCGCCGGCGCCGATGATCGCCACGCTCTTGCCGGCCAGTTTGCGGCCTTCGACGATGTCGACGTAGTTTGCCACCTTGGCGCTGTCTATCCCCGGGATTGAAAGCTGGCGCGGGCTGATGCCGGTGGCCAGCACCACATGGTCAAAGCCGCCGGTCGTGAGCAACTCGGCATCGACGCGCTGATTCAGCTTCAGGGTGACGCCGGCGGTCTCGATGCGGCGGCCGAAGTAGCGCAGCGTCTCGGCGAAATCCTCCTTGCCGGGGATCTTCTTGGCGATGTTGAACTGGCCGCCGATGCGGTCGGCGGCCTCGAACAGCGTCACCTGGTGGCCGCGTTCGGCGGCCGTCGTGGCGCAGGCCATGCCTGCCGGCCCGGCGCCGACCACCGCCACCTTCTTGCGCAAGGCCGCCTTCTCGATGATCAGCTCGGTCTCGTGGCAGGCACGTGGATTGACCAGGCAGGTGCTCAGCTGGCCGTTGAAAATGTGGTCCAGACAGGCCTGGTTGCAGGCGATGCAGGTGTTGATTTCGTCGCCCTTGCTGGCCGCCGCCTTATTGACGAAGTCGGCGTCGGCGAGGAAGGGGCGGGCCATCGACACCATGTCGGCGCAGCCAGCGGCTAGCACATCCTCGGCGACTTCGGGCGTGTTGATGCGGTTGGTGGTGATCAGCGGGATGTCTACCGCACCCTTCAGGCGTCTGGTCACCCAGGCAAAAGCAGCGCGCGGCACCATCGTCGCAATGGTCGGGATGCGTGCCTCATGCCAGCCGATGCCGGTATTGATCAGCGTCGCGCCAGCGGCCTCGATGGCTTTGGCGAGTTGCACCACTTCGTCCCAGGTGCTGCCGCCCTCGACCAGATCGAGCATCGACAGGCGGAAGATGATGATGAAGTTCGGCCCCACTTTGTCACGGGTGGCACGCACCGTATCGACCGCGAAACGGATTCGGTTCTCGAACGAGCCACCCCATTGGTCGGTGCGCTGGTTGGTTTGTTGCGCGATGAACTGGTTGATCAGGTAGCCCTCGGAGCCCATGATCTCAACGCCGTCGTACCCTGCTTTCTGCGCCAGGTGGGCACAGCGAACGTAGTCGCCGATGGTCTTGCGGATCCCCCATTGGGTAAGCGCGCGCGGCGTAAAGCGGTTGATCGGCGCGCGCAGCCTTGACGGCGCGACGTTCAGCGGGTGATAGGCATAGCGTCCGGTATGCAGAATTTGCAGCGCGATCTTGCCGCCGGCGCCATGCACCGCCTCGGTAATCAGGCGATGCTTGCGCACCTGCCACGAAAAGCTGAGCTGCGAACCAAAATGGTAGACCCGGCCGGCCAGGTTGGGCGAAAAGCCGCCGGTGACGATCAGCCCGACGCCGCCCTTGGCACGCTCGGCGTAGAAGGCAGCCATACGTTCGAAGCCGTTCTTCACTTCCTCCAGACCGGTGTGCATCGAACCCATCAGCGTGCGGTTGCGGAGCGTCGTAAAGCCGAGATCCAGCGGCGCCAGCAAGTGCGGGTAGGGGGATTGCGGGGGGCGTGGCAGCACGGTGCCGGTGCTTTCGTTCATGAAGAGGTATCCGGAAGTGGTAACTGATGGTAAAGCAAGCAAGCGCTTGGTTATTGTTCCGGAAAGCACGAGGGATTGCAAGAGGGCTTGCCGACGGGCGGCGGCCCTTCACCGGCAAGCGGCGGACTTTATCGATTTCGTGACGGCGATGGCGACGCTGGCTGACTTGTCGCACTTCCCGCTGGTTCTGCCGATCATCCTGGGCCGCGCGCGCACCGGGCAGCAGCAGGCTACCTGGGCAGCATCTTGCGTAGTGCCTCGATCTGCACCGAGGCTGTTGCCGACGGTGTGAATCGTTGCGGGTGGTCGGCTAGGAAAAGGCCACGCTCGGCCGCGCTGCGCTGTCGCAGGAACCATAGGCCGGATTGTCCTACCTGATAGTGCAGATCGCTACTGGAGAGCGGCCGGTCGGCCGCTGGCAGCACCAGGAAAGCGACCGATTGCCCGGCCGCTCCCTTGTACACGGTGTCGATCTTGATTACCGCCAGAACCATGTCTTCGCCGGCAGCGCGCACCTGACTCTGGCCGATCAAGGTGCCGCTCACGACCACGTCCGAGCGTTCAAGCAACTCGGATTCCGACATGCGCGCCCACATCGCGACTACGTCAAGGCAGACGACGAGCAGCAGGCAGCAGATGATCGGGCGGGCCCATGCCAACGATCGATGCGAGATCACGGCGATTTGCCATGCCAGACCTCCCCCGGCCGCGCCAGCGCCGCCGGAGGACGAGAAAGGCTCAGGCGACCGGCAGCGCCGCGGCGCGGCGCCGGCGGCCGAACGCACCCAGAGCCGCGCAGGCCAAGCCCAGCAGTGCTGCCGTTGCCGGCTCGGGAACGCCCTGCGTCTGGGGCGGACCGTAGATGAACTGCATGCCGGCGATGTCGTCGGCCTGCGGACCGGAGAACGCCTCGGTATAGAACGGATTCATCAGCGAATTCGCGACGGCGGTGTGGCCCAGGCCGAGAGCGTGACCGATTTCGTGCGCGGTAACCTGGAAGATGTCGAAGGCGTTCGGGTTGCCGCCGAAACCGACCTTCCACTGATCGTCGGTGTCGTAGTGCATGTCGCCGGCTGCGGTCGCTCCGTTGACCGGCGGGAAGAAGCCGTGCGCCAGGGTATTGAACGGGCCGTCGAAGGGGTGGCCACCGAAGCGCAATTCGCCCGAAGTCCCGACGTTGAACGGCAAGCCGTCGTCGGCAACCAGGTTGAAGGTGAGGTTGGCGACCGACGACCATGCGGCCAGCGCCGAAGTGACCGCGCCGAGGTAGCCCGCAGGCATGAAGTCGGCCAGAGCGGTGATCGTGCAGCCAGCGAATTCCTGCCCGCAACTCGTCCCGGTAGCCATGAAGCTGTAGCTGATCGTGGCACCGGTACCGAATGCTGGCGGACCCCACTTGCCGGGGCTCGTTGGTCCAAGCACGAAGGCCGAGGCTGGCGCGGCGGTCAGCGCACCTGCAGCGAGGAGTGCCGCAGCAGCAATTTTCCGTAGTTTCATGTGAATTCTCCTGGGTGGTGTTGGGGTGTGAAGATCCAAAGCAATTATCACGCCATGTGTCGCAATGGTCTGATGCGTATGGAGTTATTGGGCTTTTTGAGCGAACCACGAGTGCCATCTGTAAAGAATTCCGACACCTTGTGGTGGCGCGGCTGGCGATCCTCTGGTCGTTCGCCTAGGCCAGCATCAGCTCGTCGGTTATCGTCCAGCAAGCGGGCCCTGCGGGCCTGCGTTCCGGTGGCCGCAGCGCGCTGCTTGGGGGGGCCAGCGACTTCCGTCGACCGAGCGCCATCCCCGCCAAGACGTCCCAATGCGCTCGATTCTCCGGGCGGTTGGCGCGCGTGAGCGACCGCGTAGTCGCGGGTTCGCGCTCCCTCGCCGTGCGCGTGTGGGCTCGCTACCAGTGCCGCGCGATGTACCTTCCGGCGCCTCGAAACCGCCGGGACGCCATGAAGGCGCTGGTGAACGAGCATCAGGGGCGATCATCCCTGGCGAGGTGGGCGATCAAGCGGTCGAAATCTCGGCAGGTGGCGCCAACGCGGGACGATCGTGCGGTCGCGCTTTCGTTCGTGGCCCGATACTTGTTGCTGCTTGTTACCGGGGAGCCAGCGCCTGTGTTAATTCCGTACACTGGTGTTCTGTCGTGCCCGGGATTCGTCAGGCTCACCGTCGCACGGGAGTGGGGCTGAGCTTCTTTTTCCAGCGTGGGTTCTCTAGAAGGGTGACCGCCACCATGTTCCGTAAATTGCTGCTGAGCGCCTTGCTGCTGGCCATGCTGGTCGTTTGGGGATTTACCAGACCACCCCCGGCAAGTGACGAACCCGGCCAGTTTCGCCAGCCCTTCGCGACGAAAGTCGTCCTCGTGATTCTCGAGAATTCCGACTCCGATGCGGCGTACCGCGAGAAATTTCTCGGCTTCCTGGCCGCGTCTGGCGCCTATCTGGCCAACTACCACGCGCTCGCCGGGCATTCTCAGCCGAACTACGTCGCCCTGGTATCGGGCAGTACCGATGGAGTGATCGACAATTCTCCGGCCAGGCTGGATCGCGCCCATCTCGGGCAGAAGCTGAAGTCATGGATGGCCTACGCTGAAGGCTATCCGGCAGGTACTTGCGATCTGCGCGGGGCGATCGGGCGGTATGTTCGCAAGCACGTACCTTTCCTCAGCTTTGCCGATGTGCAGGACAACCCGGATTTCTGCCGGCAGCACATCACGGGCTTTGACCAGTTTCTGGTCGACGCTCACGCGCATCGCTTGCCGAGTTTCTCGCTCGTCGTCCCGAATCTTGACCACGATGCGCACGACAAGCCTTTGCGCGATGCGGACGCGTGGCTTGAAAGGAGTTTTGCCGACCTGATCAAGGATCCGACATTCAGGCGCGACGTTCTGCTCATCGTCACGTTTGACGAAGCCGGCAAGGGCAACTGGTTTGCAGGGCTGGCGGGCAATGACAACCGGGTGTTCACGGTGCTGTGGGGAGAAGACGTCCTTCCCGGCGAGGTCAAGACACGCTACGACCACTACGATCTGCTGCGGACGATCGAGGCGATATTGGACGTCGCGCCGATGGCGGCCGGCGACGCCGGGGCCCGGCCGATCGGAGGAATCTGGCGCCAGCGGGAGTAGGTCTGCCAGCAGGCGGCGGCGGGTGCTTTGCGGGGGGCTGCCTGCGACGGTCGCCGGATCGGCTATCGACGGTGCTAGCGCGGCGCGCGCTCGAGGTAGTAGACGGTGTAATCGCCGTCGCGGAACAGGCCCTGGCAGGCCGGTTCCGGCCAGTCAAGTCGCTCGTCGGTACTGTTCCCACCGGCCAGCGACCTGGCGGTCTTGTCGCTGATCAGCAGGTAGACCGGATAGCTCAGATCCGCCAGTTGTTGCGGCTGATTGATAAACAGCGGTTTGAACTCGCCGTCAACATTGACATGGTAGACAATCGCGAGGCTGTCCTTGTTGATTCCGTACAGCACCAGTGGCGCGGGTTTCGCTCGGCGCAGTTCCTCGACCGCCTGGACAAAGGGCCGTGCCGAATGAAGCTGAAGCTCGGCCGGTTCGCGCAAGTGGAGGTTGGTGAGCCAGAACGCAAGTGCGGCAACTGCGACAACAAGCTTGTCGCGTTGCGCGGAAGTATTCGCCCGGCGCAGGGCGATCAGCGTCAGCACCTGACAGGTGGCCAGCAAGCCCGCCAACAGGGTGGCGTCGACGTCCACGCTCGGCGCATGTCTGGCGGCGTAGTGCTGGGCGAAAAGGAGCAGCGCGATCAACAGCGTCGGGAGCAGCAACAGCAGTTTTTGCAGCACCTGGTAGACGACCGCCAGCAAGCTGTTGCGGCGATCGACAAAAACGTAAGCGGCCAGGGCGGCCATCGCCGGTACGGCCGGCAACAGGTAGCGCGCCTTCTTGGTTTCCGGGATCGACAAGCCGACGAGGATCAGCAGTAGCCATCCAGCCATCAGTGCGGCCAGACGCAAGGTCGGCTCCCACGACGCGCTGCTCGCCTTGCGCAGGAAGGGAAACTGCAGGTAGGGGAGGGAAGTGGTCAGCACCGACGCCATCACCAGCAAGGCGGCCGGAAAGCTGAGGGCAAAGTTGGCCAGGCCGCTGACCAGATAGTAGTAGCGCGGCAAGGCGTCGTCGTTGCCACTCAGGCGGCCGGTGACCTGCATCCGGACGACGTCGCTGACAAAGCCTTCGCCGCCTTCGATCCGGGCGAGGAACAACAGTGCAAACCAGCACGCGATCAACAACGCCAAGGCCGGCAGGCCCACCTTGAATACCGCGCGCCATTGACCGGTCAGAGCGTAGTAACTGCACATCACGCCAACGGGAATGACGATCCCCATCGGGCCGCGAATCGAAAATCCAAGCGCCAGCAGCGCCAGAATGCAGGCCAGCGAGCGCCCGAACGAGGCCGTTTGAGCCGTCTCGCGATAAACCAGAACGAAGCACGCGAGCGTGATCGTGGTCAGCATCTGGTCGAGCGATATGGCGCGCGCTTCGACCAGAAAGGTCGCGGTCAGCACCTGGAAACAGACGGCGACGAAGGCCCAGTGCCGCGATACGCCGCTCAGCAGGCGATACGTTAGCGCCAGGTTGAGGGCGCTGGCGATGGCGGTGGGAAGGGTCGCCGTAAACCTGTTGACCTCGCCAAGAGGCAGCGAGCCCAGCCAGATCAGCAGGGTCGAAGTAGCCGGGTAATCCGGATAGGGCGCGCCGTAGGTCTTGGGAAAGACCGATACGCCGTATTGCAGCATCTGCTTGGCAAAAACCGCGAAGCGCGTTTCAAAGCCGACGAATTCCTGACCCCACTGGCCGAAGGTGAACAGGAATACGCCGACCAGCGTCACCGCCATGGTGTCCAGCCGGAGGCGACGAGCAGTTGGCGGCTCGGGATGAGTTGACGGAGCTGTAGCTGTTGGTGCGTTCATCGACGATCTCGGCGGCTGGTACGCGGTGGTTCGCGCTGGCAACGATTATCCCGGCGTCCGCGTGAATGAACAGCTCGGTCGCCGTGGTCGGGTCTTGAGGCCGACGCCATGGGGATCTTATACGCCTTCGCCCGAAGGCTGTGGGGGGTGTGCGGCAGGCAAGCGCCGTCGCTGACCGCGTCGCCGAATGATCGTCCCCGGATCACGGCGTGTCTTCGCCGCGCTGTCGCTTGAAGCCGCCACTTCGCTTTGCCCGGCGGAGGGTCACGGAGGCTGCCCGGCTCGGTACGGGGTAAGTCATCCGCGTCACCGGCAACTGCGCCGGCCTCGGAGCACCTGCCAAACCGGCGTGTACAACCCGCCGGCCCGCTGGTGGCCCGCGGGCCAGAGCAGTGGAAAGTTCCTCCCGGCCGAGAAGCCCGCTTCGCATGACAGTCTCGCGCCGTCATGAACGAGACCGGTGCCCGAGGGAGCGTTTTGATTGACCGCAAGAGTCGTCGCGCAGCTGTCGCGTCACATCTCACCGCCTGCGGTCACCATCTGCCTGTCTGGTCCGACGCGCCCTAAGTTTCGCTTAACTATTGAGGCCTAGGCTGAGGACGTCGGGAATAGCCGCGCAGGCTCGAGACGATCTCGATGGATCGACGCTCGCATGTCGCAGGGCGCGGCCGCTGCCCGGCGGCACGACAAGGCCGGTTATCAAGGTGTGCCGCGTTCAGCGGCAGCGGAACAGCCATTGGTCAGGTGTCTCCGAATATCCACCCTGATCCTGAACCAGGAAACCCCAATGCGCATGACTGACAAAGTCCATATCCGCCTGGCAATGGCCGTCGCCGTTGTCTTGATCGGTACCATCGTGACTCTTGCCTATCACCTGGCTTCTTCCCCGCAGCGTGTCCAACTCGCTGTTCCAGCTGCAGATGCTCACAAGGTCTCATTCTTTGCGCTAGGTGATCAGGGCTCAGGTCAGTTTCGTCAGTGGACCGTCGCCCGCAGCATGGACCAGGTCGCGGAGCGTACCCGCGACCTTGACTTCGTGGTCTTGCTGGGCGACAGCTTCTATGGCAATGGTGTTGAGTCTGCTCGGGACAAGCAGTGGAACTGGAAGTTTGAAAATGTTTAATCAGGCAGGAACTTGGCCGCGATTCCCTTCTACGCGGTGTTGGGTAATCATGATGTGCAGGGAAATGCCGAAGCGCAAATCCAGTATTCCCAACAGCAAGCAGGCTCCGGGCGATGGCAAATGCCGGCGCACTTCTACCGCAGCGATTTTGGTACCGACGACGGTCACCCCTTGCTGCGTATCGTGTTCATCGACACCAATCAACTGACCCCAGAGAGTCTGGACCGGCAGGCACGTTTTATCGAGCAGGCTTTTGCGCCGTCCGGTGGGCGACCGACATGGCGAGTTGTCGTGGCGCACCACCCGATTCGTAACTTCGGTAAACATGGCGAAACACCGCAGCTGGTTTCTGCCTTGCTCCCGGTGCTGCAGAAAGCCCATGTCGACCTCTACCTGACGGGTCATGACCACGATCAGCAGCTCATTGCGCGCGATGGTGAGCCCTATTACGTGATTTCCGGTGGTGGAGGCCAGGGGCTCTACCGAGTTGCACGCGACCACGAAGGACTTGTGTTTGGAGAGTCGCAACACGGGTTCGCGAAAATTGTTGTCGATCCCGAACGGATGGCGATCAGTTTCTACGCCGAAGGTGCTGAACTGGCAGGCCAGTATGCCGTTAACCGGATTTGCGCTGGATTGGCAGTCGGCTGTTTGCAACAGACATCGGAACCCGGCAATGCCAAGAAATGACTGATCCGCCGCTGGATCTGGAAACCATAGCCGATTGCTCACCTTCCTTCGAAAAGCCGCGGCCCGGAGGTTTTCCGGGTAGCTGCCGAAGACCTCCAAGTCGAATCCGATACTTCGACACCGTTCAACCCTCGGGATCGCCCGCCGCTGCTCTTTGCCGAGGCACCACTGGCGTGTTGGGTAGCAGGAAAGCTCCGTTACAAGCTCGGCAAAGTCGCTGTTCAGGCGCAATGACTTCGGTTGTTGGCGCGTCCGGGAAATCGAGTATTTGACCAACACGGGTTTAACTCCGAGCTAATTTTTTGACCGGATGATGTCGCACGGTACCCGGATCTCCTTCGGGCACTGCGCGGCCGTCACAGGTCAGGAATCAGCTTGTCAGGTGAGGGGCGAACCAATGATTCAGGTCAGTCCGGATCGACAGCCGGAACGTTACCGGGCGCTCGCGGATGCCGAGAAGTACGACGCCAAGATCACGCAGCCAAAGGGTGTACCCCGGCTTTCGCATTGGCTGGAAGCGCATGCCGTCGAGCGGGCACTGAACGATGTCAGCGGTCGGAGTGTGCTCGACTGCCCGTGCGGGACGGGTCGCATCGACAATCTGTTGCGCGCCAGGTTTGGCAGGATAGTCGGACTCGACAGTTCAGAGGCGATGTTGACCGTGTATCGCCAGGGCCACCCCGAACGGATCGGCCAACAAGGAGACGCGTTCGCGCTGCCGTTTGCCGACGGTGACTTTGACTGGGTCGTGTGTCACCGGCTGCTGCACCATTTTTCGCGGGACGACGATCGTATCCGACTGCTGAAGAGCCTGGCGCGAGTCGCCAGCATCGGTCTGGTCGTCTATGGATGGCTGGACACGCCGTTCAACAGCCGCCGGAATTCGCGCCGGCAGACGCTGGCCCGCGATCAGCTGCTGCCGTTGCTTGACGCCGCCGGGTTGACGCTGGAAAGGATCTGCTTTGCTGCCTGGCCATTCCAGCCGAAAGCCGAGCTGGTGTGCCGGAAGAAATGACACCGCCTCCCTCGTGTCGAACGCCTGCCAGGGGCTTGCGGCGGGATGTCGAGGGTCAGGCCGATCAGCAGTGGTCGCGGGCGATGAGCCCGGCTGCGGTGGCGCCGATCAGCGTCCCACCGTCTGGTGGCTGCGTTTCCCATCAGCGAAGCATCCGAGCCGAGCCTGCGAGCAGCAGGCCAACGACGGGTGCCACCCGAGGAAGGGCAGTGACCGAAGCGAACGGACGGCGAATCCGATGGCGCCGCTCGACGGACCGCAGGGTTGGCTCGCCTGGAGTTCTCGCTACTGCATTCGATGTTGTCCAGGACCGGAGCGCTGGATTCGCCTGTGCTCCGGTCCCGACCGCGGCTCGCTCAGAAGACGGCGAAGACGTCACGTCAGGCGTCGGTCATTCGGACCCTTGGCCGCCAGGCCAGTCCCACGAGTGCGACGCAGCAAAAAGCCGCGCCCGCATGGAAGGTGAATGACGGTCCGAGTCGGTCCCACAGCAGCCCCGCCAGGACGCTTGCCAGCAGCATCGCCAGTCCGCTCGCCAGGCTGAAGAACCCATACGCAGTGCCGCGCAGGTCGGCGGGTGCGGCGTCGGCAACCATCGTCGCCAGCAGGCCCTGAGTGATGCCCATGTGGATGCCCCAGAGCGAGACGCCGGTCAGGACCGCGGCCCAGTGGTCGCTGCTGGCCAGGACGATGTCTGCCAGGATCAGCACGAACAGGCCGAGGGCCAGCAGTTTCTGGTGGCTGACGCTGTCCGACAGCTTGCCGAATGGGTACGCTGACAGCGCATAGACCAGGTTCATCGCCACCATCACCAGCGGCACCAGGGCCAACGAAACGCCAGCCTGTTGCGCACGCAGGACCAGAAACGCCTCGCTGAAGCGAGCCAGCGTGAATACCGCACCGATCCCCACTATCCACCAATACGGGCCACCAAGACGTTTCAGGTTCTCCCGTTCGATCGGATTGCTGCGCTTGGTCGACTGCTGGTGTTCTGGCTCGCGCAGACCAAAGAACAGCAGCGCGACCGCCATCAGGCCCGGAATCGCCGCCACCCAAAAGACCGCCCGGAAGTCGTTGGCCCATAGCAGCATCAAGCCGACCGCCAGCAGCGGACCAAGAAACGCGCCGACAGTGTCGAGCGATTGCCGCAGGCCGAATGCGGCGCCGCGCAGGCGCGCCGGTGCGATGTCCGCGACCAGCGCATCGCGTGGAGCGCCGCGGATGCCCTTGCCGACTCGATCGAGCAGGCGAGCGCCGAGCACCATGCCGGTCGTCGACGCCACGGCAAACAGCGGCTTGGTTAGCGCGCCCAGCGCGTAGCCGAGCACGGCCAGACCCTTGCGCTTGCCGAAGTAGTCGCTGAGCGCGCCGGAAAACACCTTGACGATCAGCGCCGTCGATTCGGCCAGTCCTTCCACCAGGCCGACCGCCAGCGCCCCGGCCCCCAGGGTGGTGACCATGAACAGCGGCAGCAGGCTGTGGATCATCTCCGAGGAGATGTCCATCAGCATGCTGACCAGGCCGAGAATCCATACCCCGCTCGGCATTTGCCGCAAGGTGTCCACTGCTGGGGCGCCAGTCTTCGATTTCATCTTCATCGTGCCGCTGGGCCTGTCAGTTCGCGTTGCCTTGCGGGTCGCTGCCGATCGTCAACTTGCTGACCGTGCAGACGACAAAGTGTCCGGTAAGCAGGGATCATCAAGCAGGGCCGTCACGACTGCCGAGCGGAGCGCGAGCGCTCTTCTCGACACCGACGCCTTCATTGTTCAACACCGGCCCGCTTCCGAACGCGCGCGCGAAAGAGGCGCCACAGCCAGAAAGCCAGGCCAGACGCCACGATACCCACCAGCACAACCTCCTCGACGGTCCGCAGGTCGGCAGCGCTGATCGCGGCGCCGAAGCCGTATCCGGCGCCGGTGATCAGCGCTGCCCAGAGCGCTGCTCCGATGGTGTTGAGCAGCGCGAAGCGCAGCAAGGGCAGCCGACTTGATCCGAGCAGCAGCGGACCAGCAATGCGCAGTCCGTAGAGGAAGCGGATGCTGAGGATGAAAATGATGCTGTAGCGTTGCAACAGATCGTCGATGCGCGGCTTGCGGCGCGCCAGGGCCGGAAAACGTTCGATCAGCGCCTGGCCCTTCCAGCGACCGAGCAGAAAGGCCAACTGGTCGCCCAGGGTGGCACCGATCGTCGCCACCAGGGTCACCAGGCGCCAGTCCAGCAAGCCGCGATGGGCGGCAAAGCCGGCGGCGATGAGCAGGGTCTCGCCTTCGATGAGCGTGCCGACGAAGACCGCCAGGTAGCCGTAGGTGGCGACGAAGGCGCTGATCATTCTGGTGGCCGGCCTTGCCGGTAGCGGAAGAGCAGACCACTGCCCTCGTGCCGCGCATGCAGGCTCACGGTTCCGCCCAGACGGGTAGCCGCTTCGCGAGCGATGGTCAGTCCGAGGCCACTGCCTTCGCTGCCGTTACCCGGTATCCGGTAGAAGGAATCGAACACGCGTTCACGTTCCAAAGCAGGAATCCCCGGGCCGTTATCGACGACCTCGATGGTGGTGCATTGGTCGCCCGAGCGCAGTCGAAGCGTCACCTCGCCCCCCTCGGGCGTGTACTTCAGCGCATTCTCGAGGGCGTTCCTGATGATCAGTCGAAACGCTTCAGGGGCGCCGCGAATGCGCAGCGGCGTGATCTCGTCCAGCCCCAGGTCGATTCCTTTGTCCTCGGCGAAGGGCAGGAGGTCGGCGATCAGTTCGCGAGCCAGCAGCGAAACGTCGACCTCGGCTTGGCCGTTGCTTCCGGCTTGCGTCCTGGCTAGATTCAACAACTGCTCGGTCAACTGGCGCGCGCGCTCGATACCCGCCTGGAGAGGCCGCACGCGCTCACCAACGGCGTCGAGCGATCCGGCGTGCGCGAGATTCTGGATCTGTACCGACAGCGCAGTGAGCGGGCTGCGCAGTTCATGGGCGGCATCGGCGACGAAACGTCGCTGTTGCCCGAGCAGGTGATTGACCCGTTCCAGCAAGCGGTTGATGGCGTGCACGAAAGGCGTGATCTCCTCTGGCAGGCCATCGGCGGCGATCGCTTGCGGATGATCTGCGGGCTGTTCGTCCAGACCCCGGGAGAGCCTGGTGATCGGCGCCAGTTCACGGCGGACGACGCGCACGATCAGGACAGTCAATACCGGAATCAGCAGCAACAACGGGATCAGGGTGTGCAGAGCACTGTTGACCGCGACTTCGTCACGCGCTTCGGTAGGCTGCATGACGACCGTTCGCCTTCCTGGCGCGCCGTCCAGGATGAACACCCGCAATCGCTCGGTGCCCGCGCGCACGGTACGAAAGCCGCTCCGCAGATCGGCTGCGAGCCAGTCGGGTCGCTCGTCGCGCGGGAGATGGATGATCGTGATTCGCGATTCGGGGTCGTTGAGCTTGATCTTCGGGGAGCTTTGCGGCGACCCTTCCGGCAACCAACTGGCGACGCCCGCGCTGGCGTTCAGCGAAGCGATCTGCCGCAGCATGTCGTCCTGGAATTCCTTGGCTTCCGAATAGCCAAGCGCAAACGAGGCGATGGCCGCCACCAGGCCGGCGATCACGATCACGCTGCCCAGCATCAGCGACAGCTGTCGTTGCAAGGATCGCTTCATGCGGATTTGTCCACCATCCAGCCGGCTCCGCGGACGTTCTTGATGATCGCCGCGCCGAGCTTGCGGCGCAGGCCGTGGATCAGAACGTCGATGACGTTGCTTTCCACTTCCTCATTCCAGCCGTAGATGCGTTCTTCGAGTTCGTCGCGAGTGAGAATCGCGCCGGGACGGAGCAACAGGGCATGCAGCAGCGAAAACTCGCGCGCGCTCAGCCGTTCCACCACCTCGCCACAGCGCGCTTCGTGGCTGGCGGGGTCGAGACTGAGCTTGCCGTTGCTCAGCAGCGGTGCGGCGTGTCCGCCCTGGCGGCGGATGATCGCCCGCAGGCGGGCGAGCAGCTCGTCGACAGCGAAGGGTTTGACCAGGTAGTCATCGGCGCCGAAATCGAGTCCCTTGATCCGATCGTCGACCCCGTCGCGAGCGGTGATGACGAGAACCGGCACGGCGTTTCCGGCTTGCCGCAGGCGCCGCAACACTTCCAGGCCATCGCGCCCGGGCAGCCCGAGATCGAGCAGCACCGCCTGGTGTTCGCCGTTCTGGAGCACCTTGCCGGCTGTTGCGCCGTCCCTTACCCAGTCGACTGCATAGGCGGCATCCTTGAGGGCGATCGATGTCGCCTCGCCGATCATTGCGTCGTCTTCGACCAGCAGGATGCGCATCACGATGGCCAGCATTCTCAATGCTTCATTGTCTCACCCGGCCGCTTCGGAGCAAACCGGCAAAGACGTTTCGCGGCGTTGGCAAGCATACTGCCAGAGGCGTCCTGCCTGACTTTGGGGCAGAGAAACCGTGTTCTCCCAATGTTCCACGGCGGTTCCTGGCCACGGCATTCAGCGAGCCTCATCTGCCGTTTGCCGCGGCGCTGCCGCCCCGGCATTGACCTGGAGTGGACGATCAATCGTCGCGGTGGTGGTCGTCGTCGCGATCGGTCTGATCCTCGACCGCAGCGATGATCGCGCCGCTGGTCGAGTTGACCGCCACATCGATGACCTGCTTTCCCTTGATGACTTCCACCTCGTATACCCACCGCCCCTGGTGGTGTTCGTATTCGGCACGGGAAGCCTTGCCGCCGACGTGCTGCTCCGCGGCACGGATCGCTTGCGTCAGGCTGATCCTGGCGTCGGCGCTTGCCAGGGCATCGTTGTCGGCGGAACTGTTCGCGTAGACGCCGCCGACGGCAGTGGCAGACAGCACGGCAACTGCTGTCAGATAGAAGTTGCGTTTCATGGCGATTTCTCCTTCAAGTCACGCGGATATTCGCGTCAGGGTGAAGATAGCGGTGAAGAATTAGGCGTGACTTAGTCGCTATTGCCGCGGCCGGTCGAGTGCGACGGCTGGTGCCGGGCAACTGGTGTCCGCGGGTGTCCGCGCGCTCGCGCGCGCCAGTTCGTCGTGCTTGCCCGGCCTTCACAGCAGTCGTGCGAGAAAGCCCGGCACCGGCTATGATCCGCATCCGCTGCCACCCAATGCCATCCATGTCCGCCGCCCTCTCCTCCCAGTCCGATGTCCTGCGTGGCCCCGTTCGGCCCGATCTGATTCGCAGCGAAGTCCTGGCTGACCTGTTCGAGACCAGTGCCCGCCGCGCCCCCGAGCAGGTCGCCCTGATCCACGGATCGCGACAGCTGCGCTACGGCGAACTCGATGCTGCCGCCGATCGTGCCGCGTCGCGGCTGATCGAGGCCGGGGTGCGACCGGGCCAGAACGTCGGCCTGTTCCTGCCGCGGGGGATCGACCTCTTGGTGATGCAACTGGCGATCGCCAAGACCGGAGCAGCCTGGCTGCCGAGTGACGCCGACACGCCGGTCGAGCGCATCGCCAGCTGTCTGGACGATGCCCGGGCGGTGGGCATCGTCAGCTGCGACGAGTTCGCACCGCGCCTGACGACTCTGGGACGCCCGGTGTGGACCGCCGAAACGCTGCTTTCTGAAGCGGCCTTTACGCCGCAGCGGCGCCAGGGCGCGGCGCCGCAGCACCCGGCCTACGTGATCTATACCTCGGGGTCTACCGGCCAACCGAAAGGCATCCCGATCAGCCAGGGCAGCATCTGTCATTTCCTGCGCAGCGAGAACGCGGTCCTCGGGGTGCGCGCGGACGACCGCGTATACCAGGGCTTCTCGGTCGCTTTCGACATGTCTTTCGAAGAGATCTGGATCAGCTATCTGGTCGGCGCGACGCTGTGGATCGCTCCGAAGGAGATCGCCGCCGACCCCGAAGCGCTGCCCCGGGCGTTGATCGACAACGGCATCACCGTATTGCACGCGGTGCCGACGCTGCTGGCGCTGTTCGCGCACGATGTCCCCGGTCTGCGTCTGATCAACCTCGGTGGCGAGATGTGCCCGGAAGCGCTGGTGGCGCGCTGGGCGCGGCCGGGCCGGCAACTGTTCAATACCTACGGCCCGACCGAGGCGACCGTTTCCGCCAGCGTCGCCGAGTTGCATGCCGGCGACCCGGTGACCATCGGCACGCCGCTCCCCAACTACGGTTTGCTGGTGATCGACCGCGAGCCGAGCCGGGGCCTGCGCCTGCTGGCGCGCGGCGAAACCGGCGAGCTCTGCATCAGCGGGCCGGGAGTCGCCGCTGGCTACCTCGGCCGGCCGGAACTGACCGCCGAGAAGTTCATCACCAACCCGTGGGCGGTCGACGCCACGGAGGCGCGGATCTACCGGACCGGCGATCTGGCGCGGATCGACGACGATGGTCGGGTGCACTGCCTGGGGCGCGCCGACGACCAGATCAAGATCCGTGGTTTTCGTGTCGAGTTGGGAGAGATCGAAGCGGTGCTCGCGGAACAGGCGGGCGTCGGCACCGTCGCGGTGCTGCTGCGCAAGGACGACGGCCTCGACCGGTTGGTCGCTTTCATGGTCGCCGACGGTGACGCCGCGCTGTCGCCGTCGGCGCTGCGGGCGGCGCTCGCCGAGCGTCTGCCATCCTACATGCTGCCCGACCGCTACGAGACGCTCGCCGAGATGCCGCGCCTGACCTCGGGCAAGATCGACCGCAAGCAGCTGCACGCGCTGCCGCTTGCCGAACTGGCCGGCGCCGAGGGTTCCGAGACGCCGGAAACAGCGGCCGAGAGCGCGCTGTTCGCGGCCCTCGAACGCCTGTTTCCTGGGCAGCCATTGCGTCGCGACGCCGATTTCTTCGTCGATCTGGGCGGCCACTCGCTGCTCGCTGCACGTCTGGCGTCGGCGCTGCGAGCCGATCCGCGCTACGCGCAGCTGACCGTCAGCACCGTTTACCAGCAGCGCACGGTGCGGCGCATTGCGGCGGTGCTCGAGGGCATGCACGCAGCGGCGCCGGCGGCAGCGCCGCTCTGGCAGCCGTCCCCGGCCTACCGTCGCTGGCGTTGCGGATTGGCGCAGGCGGTCGCGGTGCCGGTGCTGGTGATGCTGCGGATGGCGCACTGGCTGGCGCCGTTCTTCACTTACCACTACTACACCGGCGACCCCGGCGACTCGATCGCCTTTGCGGTGGCGATGTCCGTGCTGGTGTTTCTGATCGCTACCGCGCTCGAATTCCCGCTGGCGATCGCCGGCAAGTGGCTGGTCGCCGGGCGCCTCAAGGCCGGACGCTATCCGCTGTGGGGGCTGACCTATTTTCGCTGGTGGCTTGCCGATCGGCTGCTTGAGATGGCCCCGTCCTACCTTTTTGGCGGCTCGTCGCTGTACGTCTGGTGGCTGCGCGCGCAGGGGGCGCGCATTGGCCGTGACGTGGTGATCGGCTCGCTGACCCTGCGGGTGCCGGAATTGCTGACGATCGGCGACGGCGTCAGCATTGGCACCGCGGTGAACCTCGAAAACGCACGCGTCCTGCACGGCGAACTGCTGCTCGGGCGCATCGACCTTGAGGCCAATGCCTGCATTGGTTCCTGCGCGGTTCTCGAGGGCCATACGCGGGTTGCCGAATGGGCTCATATCGAGGGCCTGTCCGCGCTGGCCGACGGCGTCAGCGTGCCGCCGCGGCGCGTCTGGTCCGGTTCGCCAGCGCGCGACGTCGGCGCTTTCGACCCGGCGACGCTGCGCCCACGACCGCAGGCGGGGGCATGCCGGCTGGCCGGCGAAATGGCCTTCTTCGTGGTCGGCGCGCTGGTGATCGCGACGCTGTTTTTCATGCCGGTCTTCCCGACCTTCATGTTGATCGACCGCCTCGACGAAGCGCAGTGGCTACCGTGGTTGCAGGGCGACGAACTGTGGCAGCAGCTGCCTCGCTACTTCGTGTTGGCACTGCCGGCCAGCGCCGTGCTGATCGTGCTCACCGCGCTGCTGTCGGCGGTCATCCGCTGGAGCGTCCTGCCGCGGTTGAACAGCGGCAGCTGGCCGGTGCACGGCAATGTCTACTGCGGCAAGTGGCTGGTCAGCCAGATCCAGGAATCCAGCCTGCAGGTGCTGCACGGCGTCTATGCCACTGTTTTTGCGCCGTGGTGGTACCGGCTGCTCGGGGCAAAGGTCGGCCGCGATGCGGAGATCTCGACCGCCATGGGGGTGGTGCCCGACATGCTCACCCTCGGTGACGACACCTTCATCGCCGATGCGGTGTTGCTCGGCGACGAGGAAATCGACGGCGGCTGGATGAGCATGCAGCCGACGGTGGTGTCACGCCGCAGCTTCGTCGGCAACGGCGCTTACGTGCCCGACGGCACGACGATCCCTGAGAACGTGCTGATCGGCGTGCATTCACGGGTACCAGCCGGGAGCCTGATGAAGAGTGGCGATACCTGGCTTGGCAGTCCGCCAATCAACCTGCCGGCGCGCGAGAGCGTCAGCGGCCATCCGGACGCGCTGACCTTTCGTCCGTCGCTGCTGCGCCGGCTGGGACGAGGGCTGGTCGAGGCTTTCCGGGTCGTCGCGCCGCACGCGCTGGTGATCGCCGCGGGTTACACCATCGTGCTGGACGTAATGCCTGACGCAGGCGCTGGCGACTGGGGCCTGGTGGTGTGGAAGCTGGCTGTGGCGGGGGTGCTTTTCGGCTTTGGCAGCTTTCTCTTCGTGGTCCTTTTCAAGTGGTCGCTGCTCGGTCGCTACCACCAGCGCGCGGTGCCGATGTGGACGCCATTCGTGTGGCTGTCCGAAGCCGCGACCAGCCTTCATGAGGGGATTTCCGTTCCCTACCTGCTGAGCTACCTGCGCGGCACGCCGTGGCTGCCGGTCGCTTTCCGCCTGCTCGGCTGTCGCATCGGGCAGGGTGTCTACCTGGACACCACCGACATTACCGAATTCGATTGCGTCAGCATTGGCGAGCACAGCGAACTGAATGCCCTGGCCTGCCCGCAGACGCATCTCTTCGAAGACCGGGTGATGAAGATCGACGAGGTGCGGATCGGCGCGCGGGTGAACATCGGGCCGCGTAGCACGGTGCTCTACGGCGCCGTCGTTGGCGACGACGCGCGGCTGGGCCCGCTGACCCTGGTGATGAAGGGCGAGAGCATGCCGTCGGGGAGCTCCTGGTCGGGCTGCCCGGCCGCACCGAGCCGGTTCCGAGCGGGTGCCTGAGCGCCCGCCGGCGGCGCTGGCCAGCGCCGACGCCGATGCGCTGGCGCCTCCGGCGGCCATGATCCCGGTTCCGCTGTGGCCGTGCGCGGTCTACGACCAGGCGCGGCTGCTGGTGTTCGGCGTGCCGCTGCCGCCGGACACGCCACGTGAGCGGGCGCGCCTGCAATTGCGGCGGGTGCTGCGGGCCGTACTCGCGGCGCGGCTGGCCCTGGCTCCGGAGCAGCTGATGCTGCCTCGCCAGCCCGGCCGTAGACCACGCCTGGCGCCGCCCCACGACGGCATCGGCTTGTCGCTGGCGCATGCGCCGGGGCTGTCGCTGCTGGCCATCCACCTTGACGGTCCGGTCGGAATCGATCTGCTGCGCACGGCCGCGCTGCCGGCCGATTGGCAGCAGCTGGCGCGCGATTACCTCGGCCCGGCGCGCACGCGGCAACTCGCCGCACTGCCGCCGGAGCACGCTGCCCCTGCCTTCGCAGGTCATTGGGTGGCGCTGGAAGCCTTGCTGAAGTGCCACGGGCAGCCCCTGGCCGAGTGGCGAGACGAGACCGAAAGACGGCTCGCGGCGTGCGTTCTCCGTCCACTGGCATTGCCGGGCGATTGGCTCGGAAGCGTGGTGCTGCCTGGCTCTGGCGGCTTCGGCTAGGCGCCG
This sequence comes from Accumulibacter sp., assembly GCF_029255145.1. Classification (GTDB taxonomy): domain Bacteria; phylum Pseudomonadota; class Gammaproteobacteria; order Burkholderiales; family Rhodocyclaceae; genus Accumulibacter. Next base: position 8,395 of record NZ_JAPUVQ010000038.1, on the reverse strand, counting down.
CTTCGGGCGGCAGGCAGCCCGGGGCGCTGCATCCGCCGCTGGCGGTGTCGCGTATCGCATGTTGCAGGGTCCACCCCGATGCTCAGGCGGCAAGGGACGTGCATCGGACCCGCAGCAGGCTAGGCGCACGCGCCGGCCGGTTGCTGGCAAGCAGCCAGCAGACCACCGGCCGGCAAGCGCATTCCGGGGCCGAAAGCCCTTTTCCTCACCGCAGGAGGTGCCAGCGATGATCACACGCGAATCGAAACCCCGGCCGGCTGCGCACAGCGCCGGCCAACCCCGAGCCAGGCGGCGAAGGTGCCGGGCGCGCGCGCTGGCGGTGGCCGCGATCGCTGGCACGATCGCGCTCGCCGGCGTTCACGACGATGCCCGGGCGACGCTGCTCAGCATTGACACCAGCGCACTTGCCGGCGTGCTGGCGCGGCTCGACTTTTCGATCATCGATGGCGACGCCGAGTTCGGCAACAACAGCTTCACGATCACCTCGATCACCACCAACGGCTCGCTCGGGGTGGCCGATTGCAGTCTCGGCTGCGTCGGTGGCCCACCGTTTACGATCAGCGATGCGCTCGGTCTGGGGCAGTTCGTGCAGGACCTGACGCTGGCCAGCACGCTGTCGTTCGAGTTTACTTTTACCAGCAACTACGCCGGCAGTGGCGCGCCCGATCGAAGCGCGCTGTTGCTGCTCGACGCGGCGAGCAACTTCAGCCTGCTCGATACCGATCTCGATTTTCCGAGTGCCCCGGTACCCGTCCAGGATGCCCTGCTGGTCGTCGACCATGCTCCCGGCGCCGGGATCCGGATCGCCACGGCGTCGAATCCGAGCGTCCCGATCGCTGTCGCGGAACCAGACGCAGCGGCGCTGGTAGCGCTCGGGCTGGTGCTGCTCGGCGATCTCAGCATCCGCCGCCGCCGTGCCCGCGTATCCACCACTACCGAGGCTGCGCCGCACGGCGGCCCCTGGCCATCGACCGACAGCTCACGGGGAGAATGACAATGGACACCTCTGCTCGATCGACCCGCCGTTTGCCGGCGGCTCTGCTGCTTGCTGCCGCGTGCCTTGCCTGGCCGACGGCGCAGGCATTCGCGGCCAACCACCGCGAAGCGCCGCTGACCGCGCTGGATCACAAGGCCGACATCACCGACTGGTTCGCTTTCGTCAGCTACGACGACCCAACGAAAGTGACCATGATTGTCAACACCGATCCCTTGCTGGAGCCGGCGAACGGGCCCAACTACCATCCCTTCGATCCCGAGGTCGCGTACGAGATGAAGGTCGACAACAATCACGATGCGCAGGAAGACGTCAGGATCGCCTTCCGCTTCCAGTCCGAAACCCGCCTGCCCGGCGTGTTTACCGGCTTCGTCGGCGCCGGCAGCGGGATCGCCGCGCCGGCCAATTCACCGGCACCGGTTGCCGCCGGGACGCCGATCGTCCCGCCGGCGATCACCGCCCTGGACGGTCCCGGGTCCGCCGGCCTGAGTCTGCGACAGAGCTATACAGTGACCATTCAGAAGCGCAGCGGCAGCGTCTGGCAGACGGTGTTCTCCAGCGGCAGCCAGAAGCTGTACGCGGTGCCAGCCAACGTCGGGCCGCGCACGATGCCCGACTACCCGTACCTCGCGCGGCAGGGCATCTACAATCTCGGCGGCGGCGTCAGGGTCTTCGCCGGGACCGTCGACGATCCGTTCTACATCGATCTCGGGGCTGCCTTCGACACCCTAAACTTCCGCCCCGGCGCGTTCGCCAGCGGCGTCCCGGCGGTGCTCACCAACGATCAGGACGCGGTCGGCAGCGACAACTTCGCGCCCGACTCGGTCGCCGGCTACAACGTCAACAGCATTGCCATCGAATTGCCGATTGGCATGCTCACCAGCGACGGCGCCAGCCACCCGGCCAGCGACGCGAAGGCGGTGATCGGCACCTACGCCACCACCTCGAGGCCGCGCATCAAGGTGCAGCCGACGACTCCGGGCGGCAAGCCGTCCCTGTCGACCAACTTCGTGCAGGTTCAGCGGATGGGCAACCCACTGATCAACGAACTGCTGATCGGCACTGGCGACAAAGACAAGTTCAGCATGGCCGAGCCGAAGAATGACAGCCAGTTTGCCAGTTACCTGCTCGATCCGCTGCTCGCCCGCGTGATCAACGCCGCCTACGCGGGCGCAGTGCCCATCCCGGCGGCCCCGCGCGTCGATCTGTTGCCGCTGGTGACCTACGCAGCGCCAATTTGCCCCGGGTGCACGCCGGCACAGGCCGGACCCGTGGCCGACCTGTTGCGGCTGAACACCGGCATTCCGCCTACGGCCCAGGCCAGCCGCAAGCGCCTGGCGGTCCTGGCCGGCGACCTTGGCGGCTTCCCCAACGGCCGTCGGGTCTCCGACGACGTGACCGACATCGCGGCGCGGGTGGTCGTCGGCGTACTCAAGCCGGCGTTCAACGTCTTCCCGAACAACCGCATCGGCGACGGCGTCAACAGCAACGACGTGCCCTACCAGGAGACCTTCCCCTACGTGGCCTTTGCCCAGAGCGGGCGCGACAGTCGCCATCAGAAACCCGGTACGCCGGGCTGCGTGGCGCCGACGTCGCCCTTCGTACCGGTGCTCTGCCCGCAGAACTGAGCGCCGGTCACACCCGCCCCTGGCTCCGGCCGAGCGACCGGGGGGCGGGCGGCCAGCGTGCCGGCGGCCGATCAGTGCGTACGCGCGAGGACGACGATGAACAGGACCATCGACTCTGGCCACTGCCGGCTCACCTGGCCGGCGCTGCTCGCTTCCCTGTGGCTCGTGGCGACCGGCGCGATGGCCGTTCCGTACCTGCCGACTGCCGACCAGCAGGTTCTCGAACGTTTGCCGCTGGCGCCAGCCGACCCCGTCGCCCGCGAGTTGCGCGCGCTGCGCCAGGAAGTCGCCAGGCAGCCGGAACGGCTAGACCTCGCGGTACAGCTCGCGCGCCGCTATACCGAGCTGGGCCGGGTAAGCGGTGATCCGCGCTTCGCCGGCTACGCGCAGTCCAGCCTGGCACGATGGTGGGCGCTGCCTGAACCGCCTTCCGAAGTGCTGCTGGTGCGGGCGACGCTGCGCCAGCGTACGCACCATTTCGACGCCGCCTTGTCCGACCTGGCGACGCTGGTACGGCGAAATCCCCGTGACGGCCAGGCTCGGCTGACCCGCGCAACGATCCTGCAGGTGCAAGGCGCTTTTGCCGCCGCGGCGGCCGAATGTGCGGCCTTGCGACGCCTGGCCACCGAGCTGGTGTGGGCGGCGTGCGCTTACGGGCTGGCCGGCGTCAACGGCCGTTTGCGCGAGAGCCATCAAGCGCTCGCCGGGCTGCTGGACAGACAGCCCGACGCGCCACCAGAGGTCCGCGCCTGGGTCCTGTCGATGCTGGCCGAGATGGCCGTTCGAGCCGGTCTGGACAGCCAGGCCGAGGCTCATTTCCGCCAGGCGCTGGCGATCGACCCAGGCGATCACTATCTGCTGGCCGCTCGCGCCGACTTCCTGCTCGACCGCGGCCGCGCCCCGGAGGTGGTCAGATTGCTCGCCGCGGAGCCGCGTAGCGACGCCCTGCTGCTGCGCTACGCGCTCGCCCTCAAGGCCTTGAAGGCACCCGAATGCGACGCCCGCGTCGAGCAATTGCGGGCACGCTTCGCGGCCAGCCGGATGCGCGGCGAGCGCGTGCACCTGCGTGAAGAAGCGCGCTTCACGCTGGAATTGCTGGGCGACCCACCGGCCGCGCTGGCGCTGGCGCGGGAGAACTGGGCAGTGCAGAAGGAGTTGCCCGACCTGCGCTTGCTGCTGGAAGCTTCGCTGGCGGCCCGCGACGTGGCCGGGGTAGGCAGCGTTCGCCAATGGCTGGCGCAGTCCGGCGCCGAAGACGTTGCCGTCAACCGCCTGCTGCGTTAGGACGACCGATGGTGACCGCCGGCTTCCTCTCGATGCGCGTGCTGAGAGCGCTCGTTCTATTGTTCGTCCTGCTGGCTGTGCCGCCGGCTTTGGCACACAAGCCCAGCGACAGCTACCTCAGCCTGGAGGTCGACGACCACGGAATCCAGGGACAATGGGACATCGCCCTGCGCGACCTGGATTACGCGATCAGCCTTGACGACGATCAGGATGGGGCGATCACCTGGGGCGAACTGCGCGCTCACCACGCCGATATCGCCGCTTACGCGCTGGCGCGGCTCGAACTGTCGGCGGACGGCGACGGGTGTCCGGCGCGCGTCGTCGCGCAGCTGGTTGACGAACACACCGATGGCAGTTACGCGGTATTGCGTTTCGCCGCCACTTGCGGGCATGTCCCACAAGTCTTCACTGGCAGCTACCGGTTGTTCTTCGATCTGGATCCGCAGCACCGCGGGCTGCTGCGCCTGCAGCATGCGGGTCAGACGCGCACCGCCATCTTCAGCGACGCGACCCCGGTACAGCAGTTCCAGCTCGGCGAAACGACGCCGCTGCGCCAGTTCTTGGACTACATGGGGCACGGTGTCCGGCACATCTGGGGCGGCTTCGACCATTTGCTGTTTCTGTTGTCGCTGCTCCTGCCGGCCGTGCTGATTCGCGTCGACCGCGCCTGGAACGGAGCCGAGCGCTTCCGGGACTGCTTCCGGGATGTGTTCAAAGTGGTTACCGCGTTCACGCTCGCCCACTCGATAACGCTGTCGCTGGCGGTGCTGGACGTCGTTCAACCGCCTTCACGGTGGGTTGAGTCGGCGATCGCCGCCTCGGTCATTGTCGCCGCGCTCAACAACCTGATTCCACTGGCGCGAAACAGCCGCTGGTTGTTGGCTTTCATCTTCGGCCTGATTCACGGCTTCGGCTTCGCCAGCGTGCTGGCTGGTTTGGGGTTGCCGCACGCCGCCTTGCTGAGCGCCCTGGTGGCCTTCAACGTCGGCGTGGAGCTGGGCCAGCTGGCGGTGGTCGCGCTCTTCCTGCCGCTGGCGTGGAGCGTCCGCAAGCGCTGGATCTATCGCCGCGGCGTGCTCGCCGGCGGCTCGCTGCTGGTGATCGCGACGGCCAGTGTGTGGTTGATCGAGCGCGCCTTCGACCTGAAGCTCTTACTCTGATATGGGCCGGCGCCGCAGCTCCCGTGCATCCAGAAGCGGCGCTCGGCCGTATCAGGTGACAAATGTACGGTGCCCCGCCAGGTGCCGTTTTCTGGTGTTTTCCACGGGCGGATGGTTTCTGTCGCCCGGCTAGCCGCTTGGCACCGTTATCCGGAGTACGCGCAAGATGACGCCACGAAATGCCGATGAGCTGCCTTCCCGCTTGCCGCACCCCGGCGTGCTCCTGCGTCCGTCGGGCGCCACCGACCCGGTCGACGGGTGGCGGCGAGAGCAGCAGCCGGAAACCGCGGCGTCGTTTGGCTGCGAGATCGTGATCGGGCACAATGGGCCGTTACCCAGCGTCGGCGAGAGCGACGACATGAGCGAGACGGATGTGTTCGATGACGGCGCGCGCGGCGGCTATCGGGCGCTGGCCGGTGAGGCGCAACTGCAGGCGTGGATCGCCGCGGTCGCTGGCCAGGACCAGCAGGCGCTGGCGAAGCTCTACGAGGCGATGGCCGGGCGGGTGTACGGTCTGGCGTTGCGCATCACGCGCCAGGTGCAGTCCGCCGAGGAGGTCGCCGAGGACGTTTTCTGGCAGGTCTGGAGGCAGGCGCCGCGCTTTGACGCGACGCGCGGCAGCGCCGTGGCGTGGATCCTGACCATTGCCCGCAGCCGTGCACTCGATGCCTTGCGCCGTCGCGACCGCGCCGAACCGCTGGCGGACGAGCGCCTGGCTGCGCTCGCCGACGACGCCGATCCGCAGGATCTGCTGGCGGCGGTGCAGCGACAGCATCGGCTGCACGCGGCGCTGCGAAGCCTCGATCCCTTGCCCCGGCAATTGCTGGCGCTGGCCTTCTTCCGGGGGCTTTCGCACGAGGAAATCGCCGGCCAGATGAGCTTGCCGCTGGGTACCGTCAAGTCCCACATCCGGCGCGCGCTGTTGCGCCTGCGCCAGTTGCTGGGCGCCGACGATTCCCCTTCCCCGATGGTGACCCGATGAATGCCGATCTCCACCCGTTTGCCGACGACGCTGGCACACGCGACGAGCATCTCCTGAGGCAGCTGCTCTGCGAAGCGCTGGCGCCTGCGGAACTGTCTGCCGGTAGCCACGCCGGCCTGCGCCGCCGCTTGCTGCAACGCGTCGGCGAGAGTGCGCGCAAACACGCCGGCCTGCGCACCGTTCGCTCTGGCGATGGTATCTGGCGTACCGTCAGGGCCGGCATCGCGGCCAAGATGCTGTGGCAGGGGCCGCAAGGCGCGTCGGTGCTGATCGAATTCGCACCCGGTGCGAGCCTGCCGGTTCATCGCCACCAGCACCTCGAGGAAGGCATCATTCTGCGCGGTGACCTGCACCTGGCTGACCTGCAGCTGCGTCCTGGCGACTACCACGTCTCACCGCCGGGCAGCCGGCACGGACGCATCTCGTCGCGTGCTGGCGGCCTGGCCTACCTGCGCGGGACCTCGCTCGGCCACCGCCAGGCGGCCATCGGCGAATTGCTCGGCGGCCTGCTGCCGGGCGACGGACCGGCGGTCCACACGTGCTTCGCCAGCGAAGAAGGCTGGCTGAGCGTCGCCGATGGTGTGGACGAGAAGCTCCTCTGGCAGGACGGCGAGATGCGTTCGCGCTTCCTGCGATGGCGCCCGGGCGGCTGCTTGCCGGCGCACGTCCATGCCGGTGACGAGGAGTGCATGATGCTCAGCGGCGATGTCTTCTTCGGCGATCTGCTGGTCCGCGCCGGCGATTTTCACCTCGCGCCGGCTGGCAGCGAGCACGGCGGGGTGTTCAGCGACAGCGGCGCGATGGCCTTCGTGCGTAGCCGAGGGGGCCCGAACATGCGGTCAGCACGGTGAGCCGGCGCCTGCTGCTGATCAGCCGCTGGCGTTTGGAAACGACCCGCGAGCGTCTCTGGGAGCTGCTCGGCGAACCCGCCGGCTGGCCGGCCTGGTGGCCACATCTGCTCGGCGTCACCCGGCTCGCCGAAGGCGATGCCGAGGGTATCGGTGCACGGCACGCTTTCCGCTGGCGTAGCGGCCTCGGCTACCGACTGCTGATGGTGATTACCAGCGTCCGCTCGGACCCCTGCCGGGAACTCGAGGGACACGCCAGTGGCGACCTGCACGGGATCGGCCTGTGGGTGATCACCGAAGACGGGCCCGGCGCCGTCCGCCTGACCTATCGCTGGGACGTCGAGCTGCGCAAGGCATGGATGCGTCGGCTGGCATTCGTGCTGCTGCCGGTCTTCGCCTGGCGCCACTTCGCGGTGATGCGCAGCGGCGCCCGCGGGATGGCCAGAAGGCTGGGGTGCCGCCTTTCGGAAGTCGAGGAGTGGTCGGCAATCACTCCCGAGCAGGGCCTCCGCCGAGCGCGCGGCAGCCCCGCGCGGTGATAGACTGAACCCTGCCGCGGCACGCGGCCGCTGCTGCCCCGCCAGGGGCCTGCCAGGGGCCTGCCAGGGCGAGGATACCCGGATCCGGATGGAACCACTGCTGACCATTGTTTTCGTGGCGGTGCTGACCTTCGTCGGCATTTCGATCGTCGGAGCCGTGCGCTGGGCGGCGGCGACGCGCGCGCTGCGCTCCGGCCTGGACGCCGCACGACAAGCGGTGCTGCCGGCGCGTTTTGACGCGCGCGAGCTGGTTGGACTGCCAGACCCCGTGCAGCGCTACTTTCGCCTCGCCCTGACGGTCGGTGAGCCGCTGCTGCGGGCGCTGGTCGTCGAACATTCGGGCAGCTTCAACATTGCCAGGAGCGGCGACAACTGGAAGCCCTTCACCTCGGGCCAGCGCGTCTGCATGCGCCGGCCGGGGTTTCTCTGGGACGCGCGAGTGGCGGTCGCGCCGGGCGTCACGGTGCACGTGCATGATGCCTAGGTGGCGGGTGAAGGGACGCTGCACCCAGCGCTTCTGGGGCTCTTCCCTCTCGGCAGGGTGCATGGCAGGGGCGCCATCGCCGAGGCCGAGCTGATGCGCTTCCTGGCCGAGGCGGCCTGCTATCCGACCGCCCTGTTACCCAGCCAGGGGGTGGTCTGGCAAGCGGTCGACGCGCACTCGGCGATCGCCACGCTGGCCGATGGCGAGGTGACGGTGAGCCTGTTGTTCGGCTTCAACGACGCGGGCCTGATCGAATCGGTGCGCGCCGAAGCGCGTGCCTGCCTGCTGGCTGGCCAGTTGGCGAGCCTGCCGTGGGAGGGTCTGTGGTTCGCTCATGAGCAGCATCATGGGACCTGATTAGCGCTGTGCTTCAGCCAACCGGAGCCAGACCTCGGGGCGCTTGCCGGTGGTGGCGGCGGCACGGATGAGGCGTCGCAGGATGATCTTGAGGTCGAAGCGGCGGTTGAAGCGGTATT
>NZ_JAPUVQ010000037.1:0-34108 GCF_029255145.1 Accumulibacter sp. | reverse complement strand
GGCGGAAGGTCGCCAGGCTGTCGTGGTCGGGATGAAGGTTGGCCGCGAGAAAGCGGAAGGCGACCGAGTCATAGGTCGCCTGCTCCAGCCGGCGGCTGGAGAAGATACCCGTCGCGTAGCCATAAACCAGAATCGCCAGCAGGGTTGCCGGGTGATAGGCTTGTGAGCCCCGCCCCGCGTACTGCCGCGTCAGCTCGGAAAGATCCAGCTGGTCGATCAGCTCGACAATGAATCGGGCCAGGTGATACTGGTTCAGCCAATCGTCCAGCGACGGCGGTAGCAGATAGGCCGTCTGGCGGTCAGCGACGATAAAGTTTGGCATGCGACGACTCGATGGTCCGAAAAGATATGATTATATCATATATAGATCTGGCGCCGGGAAAGTCCGACAGGCTGCTAGGCGGCGGCATGCCGCCCGGGATCGCGAGCGTCGCATTAAAGAGCGGTGAGACGATAAGCACCAGCCCGCACGATCGAGGGCAATCGCCGGATGTTCGGCCCGAGGTGTTCAAGCCGAAGCGCTTCGCCAGGCATCGGTTCCGGGCACGAGCGGAGTGCAGAAGAAAATGGCCCGCCGAGCGGCGGGCCATTCGCTGATCGACGACCGGTTCTGCGCCGCCGTCAGGCCTACTCGAATTCGAGGATCACCTGGTCGACCGACAGGCTTTCGCCAGCCGTCGCAACGACCTTCTTGACCTTGCAATCGCGCTCGGCCTTGAGTACGTTTTCCATCTTCATCGCTTCGATGACGGCAAGTTTCTCGCCGACGCTGACCTGCTCGCCGGCCTTGACCGAGATTTCACGCAGCAGGCCCGGCATCGGCGAGAGCAGGAAGCGGGAGAGATCCGGGGGCACCTTCTTGGGCATCAGCGCCAGCATCCGGGCGGCGTTGGCGGTCATCACCGTCACCTTGACCTGCTTGCCGAAGTGAACGACGCGGTAGAGCAGGCCGATGCGTTCGAGCTGCAGGCACAGTGGCTCGCCGTTGCAGGTGCCGTGGAAGACGAGCTCGCCGAACTTCCAGTCGGACACCAGATCGTAGCGGTCGGCGCCGTAGGTGACCGAGTAGCCGCCAGGAATCGGCGTGACGACCACCGGGTAGTCCTTGCCCTCCATCTGGACCACCCACTCGCTGCCGACCTTGCGCTGGTGCCCCGGCATCTGGCCGCTGACCTTGACCGCGCGGTCGATGTAGCGACGACGCCCGAAGGCGGCGACGGCGGCCAGCAGTCCCGGGTCGTCGTGGACCACGTCGGCCGCGACAAAGCCGCTCGGATACTCGTCGGCCATGAACGAGGTGGTGAAGCTTCCCGACAGAAAGCGCGAATTCTGCATCAACGCCGCCTGGAACGGGATGTTGGAATCGATGCCGCGAATCACGAAAGCGTTCAGCGCATCGCGCATCCGGCGCACCGCCTGGTCACGGGTTGCCCCGTGGCAGATCAGCTTGGCGATCATCGAGTCGTAGAACATCGAGATTTCGCCACCTTCGAAGACGCCGGTATCGACCCGGACCTGGCCTTCGATGGTTTGCGGCGGCCGATACTTCACCAGCCGGCCGACCGACGGCAGGAAGCCACGGAAGGGGTCCTCGGCGTTGATCCGGCACTCGATCGCCCAGCCGTTCGGCTTGATGTCTGCCTGCACGAACGGCAGTTTCTCGCCAGCGGCGACGCGGATCATCAGTTCGACCAGGTCGACGCCGGTGATCATCTCGGTGACCGGGTGCTCGACCTGCAGGCGGGTGTTCATTTCCAGGAAGTAGAACGACTTGTCGGAGCCGACGACGAACTCGACGGTGCCGGCGCTCTGGTAGTTCACGGCCTTGGCCAGCGCCACTGCCTGCTCGCCCATCGCCTTGCGGATGCTGTCGTCGATGAATGGCGAGGGCGCTTCTTCGAGCACTTTCTGGTGCCGTCGCTGAATAGAGCACTCGCGTTCGAGCAGGTAGATGGTGTTCCCAAACGAGTCGGCGATGATCTGGATCTCGATGTGGTGCGGTCCCTCGACGAACTTCTCGATGAACACCCGATCGTCGCCGAAGCTGTTGCGCGCCTCGTTGCGGCAGGCGTCAAAGCCCTCGGCGGCTTCCTGGTCGTTGTAGGCGACGCGCAGACCCTTGCCGCCGCCGCCGGCGGAGGCCTTGATCATCACCGGGTAACCGATGTCGCGGGCGATCCCGACGGCCTGTGCGGCGTCGTCGATCGCCGCGTTGTAGCCGGGGATGGTATTGACCTTGGCTTCCAGCGCCAGCTTCTTGGAGGCGATCTTGTCGCCCATCGCCGCGACCGAATAGTGCTTTGGGCCGATAAAGACGATGTTGTTGTCTTCGAGGCGGCGCGAGAACTCCTCATTCTCGGAGAGGAAGCCGTAGCCGGGATGTACCGCCTCGGCGCCGGTCTGTTGGCAGGCGTCGATGATCTTGTCGATCACCAGATACGACTCCTTGGACGGTGCCGGGCCGATGCACACCGCTTCGTCGGCCATCAACACGTGCATCGCGTCCTTGTCCGCTTCGGAATAGACGGCAACGGTCTTGATGCCCATCTTCTTGGCGGTTTGCATGACGCGGCAGGCGATTTCGCCGCGGTTGGCGATCAGTATTTTCTTGAACATCTCTATTTCTCCCCGTGGATCAAAGCGGAATGTTGCCGTGCTTGCGCCACGGGTTTTCCAGTTTCTTGTCCCGCAGCATCGCCAGCGAACGGCAGATCCGCTTGCGTGTCTCGTGCGGCATGATCACGTCGTCGATGAAGCCGCGTGCTCCGGCGACGAAGGGGTTGGCAAACTTGGCCTTGTACTCGGCTTCGCGCGCCGCCAGCTTGGCCGGGTCGTTCTTCTCCTCGCGGAAGATGATCTCGACCGCGCCCTTCGGGCCCATGACGGCGATTTCGGCCGATGGCCAGGCGAAGTTGACGTCGCCGCGCAGGTGCTTGGAGGCCATCACGTCGTAGGCGCCACCGTAGGCCTTGCGGGTAATCACGGTGATCTTGGGCACCGTGCACTCGGCGTAGGCATAGAGCAGCTTGGCTCCGTGCTTGATGATCCCGCCGTACTCCTGGGCGGTGCCGGGCATGAAACCGGGAACGTCGACGAAGGTGACCACCGGGATATTGAAGGCGTCGCAGTAGCGCACGAAGCGCGCCGCCTTGATCGAGCTCTTGATGTCCAGGCAGCCGGCGAGGATCAGGGGCTGGTTGGCGACGATGCCGACGGTCGAGCCGTCCATCCGCGCAAAGCCGATGACGATGTTCTTGGCGTATTCGCGCTGCAGTTCAAAGAAGTCGCCGTCGTCGGCCACCTTGATGATCAGTTCCTTGATGTTGTAAGGCTTGTTGGTGTTGTCGGGCACCAGCGTATCGAGCGAGAAGTCGAGGCGATCGGCGGAATCCTGCGACGGCAGGCGCGGCGGCTTTTCGCGGTTGTTCGACGGCAGGAAGCTGATGAAGCGGCGCAGCATCATCAAGGCTTCGACGTCGTTCTCGAAAGCCAGGTCGGCGACCCCGGACTTGCTGGTATGCGTGACCGCTCCGCCGAGTTCTTCCGCGGTGACGTCTTCGTGGGTCACCGTCTTGACCACTTCCGGGCCGGTGACGAACATGTACGACGAGTCCTTGACCATGAAGATGAAGTCGGTCATCGACGGGCTGTAGACTGCGCCACCGGCGCAGGGGCCCATGATCAGCGAGATCTGCGGGACGACGCCCGAAGCCAGGACGTTCCGCTGGAAGACGTCGGCGTAACCGGCGAGCGACGCCACCCCTTCCTGAATGCGCGCACCGCCCGAGTCGTTGAGGCCGATCACCGGCGCCCCGACCTTGATCGCGTGATCCATCACCTTGCAGATCTTCTCGGCGTGCGCCTCCGACAGCGAACCGCCGAAGACGGTGAAGTCCTGTGAAAAAACGAACATCAAGCGACCGTTGATGGTGCCGCAGCCGATCACCACGCCATCGCCGGGGACCGACTGGTCGGCCATCCCGAAGTCGTGACAGCGGTGCTCCTTGAACATGTCCCATTCCTCGAACGAGCCGCTGTCGAGCAGCAGTTCGATGCGTTCGCGGGCGGACAATTTGCCCTTGCTGTGCTGGCTGTCGATGCGCTTCTGGCCACCACCCAGACGCGCCGCCGCACGCTTTTCGGCAAGCTGGCGAATGATGTCGTGCATAAGGTCTACTCCCTAACGGTCGGGTCAATCAGAACTACTCAAACAGGTCGGACGATCCTGGTCCGGCCTCTGCAATCAGTGCTTCAGAAAAGCCAGCAGCTTCGAAGCTGCCGCGCCGGGCGTGGTCCGCCCTTCGGCGACGTCGTTCGACAGATCCGGCAAGGCCGCGCGCACCGAGGGATGGCCGCGGAAATGGCGGCGCAGGCCGGAATCGATCAGGTTCCACATCCAGTCGACCGCCTGCCGGCGGCGCTTTTGCTCAAACTCGCTGCTGGCGGTCATCGTCTGCTGGTAGCGCTCGATCTCGGCCCAGAACTCGGCGATTCCACGCTTGGCCAGCGAACTGACGGTGAGTACCGGTGGCCGCCAGTTGGGGCTGGCGCAGCGCAGCATGGTCAACGCCGCCTTCATCTGGCCGCGGGCAAAGGCCGCCGCGCGCTCGTCGATGTCGGCCTTGTTGAAGACGATCAGGTCGGCGATCTCGACGATCCCTTTCTTGATCGCCTGCAGGTCGTCGCCGGCATTCGGCAGCTGCAACAGGACGAATGCATCGACCATGCCAGCGACCGCGGTCTCGGATTGACCGACGCCGACGGTCTCGACGATGATCACGTCGAAGCCGGCCGCTTCGCAGAGCAGCATCGCTTCGCGCGTCTTGTCGGCGACCCCGCCCAGCGAACCGGAGGACGGGCTGGGCCGGATGAACGCCTCGTCACGCTGGCAAAGCAACTCCATTCGCGTCTTGTCGCCGAGAATCGAGCCGCCCGAGACCGACGAAGACGGGTCAACGGCGAGTACCGCGACGCGCTTGCCGGCTTCGATCAGATAGAGACCGAGCGACTCGATGAAGGTCGACTTGCCGGCGCCCGGTGCGCCGGAAATGCCGACCCGAATGGTTTGTCCGGTGTGCGGCAGCAAGGCCGTCAGCACCTGCCGGGCGCGACGCTGATGGTCGCCGCGCGTCGACTCGACCAGGGTGATGGCCTTGGCCAGCGCCCGCCGCCGACGGGCGAGAACGCCGTCGACGAGGTGCTGGTCGGCAGGAGCCAGGGTGGATGTGTGGGTCATATCCATGGTTGACTGCTGTTGATTGGCCTCATCAAGCCGCGGCGGCGCGTGCCTTGCGGATTTCGGCGAGAACGGTCATCGCTGAATCCTCTATTCGGGTTCCGGGACCGAAAATGGCCTTGGCGCCCGCCTTGAACAGGAAATCGTAGTCCTGCGCCGGGATCACCCCGCCCGCGAAAACTATGATGTCATCGGCGCCCTGATCCTGGAGGGCCTTGACCAGCGCTGGCAGCAGCGTCTTGTGGCCGGCCGCCAGCGAGGAAACGCCCACTGCATGAACGTCGTTCTCGATGGCCAGGCGGGCGGCTTCCTCGGGGGTCTGGAAAAGCGGACCGACGTCGATGTCGAAACCCAGGTCGGCGAACGCGGTAGCTACTACCTTGGCACCACGGTCGTGGCCGTCCTGGCCGAGCTTGGCGACCATGATCCGTGGCCGGCGTCCCTCGTCCTCGTTGAACTTGGCGATCTCGGCTTTCAGTGTTTCCCAACTCGACATGCCGTCGAGGACTGCGCCATAGACGCCGGAGACGGTTTGCTGGGTGGCGCGGAAACGCCCGAAGATCTTCTCCATTGCGTCGGAAACCTCGCCGACCGAAGCGCGCAGGCGCATCGCCTTGACCGCGAAGTCGAGCAGATTGCCTTCGCCGGTTTCGGCGCAGCGGGTCAGGTCGGCCAGTGCCGCGTTGACCTTGTCAGTGTCACGACTGTCGCGAACGGTCTTGAGGCGGGCGATCTGCGAGTCGCGGACCGCGTTGTTGTCGATGTCGCGGATGTCGAGCGCGTCTTCCTTGGCCAGCTTGTACTTGTTCACGCCGACGATCACGTCCTTGCCAGAATCGATGCGCGCCTGCTTGTCGGCGGCGCAGCCCTCGATCTTCATCTTGGCCCAGCCGGATTCGACGGCGTGCGTCATGCCGCCCATGCTGTCGACTTCCTCGATGATCTTCCACGCCTCGTCGGCGAGATCCTGGGTCAGCTTCTCCATCATGTACGAGCCAGCCCACGGGTCGATGACGTTGGTAATGTGCGTCTCTTCCTGGATCACCAGCTGGGTGTTGCGCGCGATGCGCGACGAGAATTCGGTCGGCAGCGCGATCGCTTCGTCGAGGGCATTGGTGTGCAGCGACTGGGTGCCGCCAAAGACCGCGGCCATCGCCTCGATGGTCGTGCGCACGACGTTGTTGTAGGGATCCTGCTCGGTCAGCGACCAGCCCGAGGTCTGGCAGTGCGTGCGCAACATGCTCGACTTCGGACTCTTCGGCCCGAACTCCTGCATCGCTCTCCACCACAGCAGGCGCGCCGCGCGCAGCTTGGCCACTTCGAGATAGAAGTTCATGCCGATCGCGAAGAAGAACGACAGCCGGCCGGCGAAAGCGTCGACGTCGAGACCGGACGCAATCGCGGTGCGCACGTAGTCGCGACCGTCGGCGATGGTGAAGGCCAGTTCGAGCGCCTGCGTCGCGCCGGCTTCCTGCATGTGGTAACCCGAAATCGAGATCGAGTTGAACTTCGGCATGTGCTGTGCGGTGTAGCCGATGATGTCGGAGATGATCTTCATCGACGGCTTCGGCGGGTAGATGTAGGTGTTGCGGACCATGAACTCCTTGAGGATGTCGTTCTGGATCGTCCCCGAGAGTTTGTCCTGTGGTACCCCCTGCTCTTCGGCGGCGACGATGTACCCGGCAAGGATCGGCAGCACGGCACCGTTCATGGTCATCGACACCGAGACCTTTTCAAGCGGGATGCCGTCGAACAGGATCTTCATGTCTTCGACCGAATCGATCGCCACGCCGGCCTTGCCGACATCGCCGGTGACGCGCGGGTGATCCGAGTCGTAGCCTCGGTGTGTCGCCAGGTCGAAGGCCACCGAGACGCCCTGGCCGCCCGCAGCCAGCGCCTTGCGGTAGAAAGCGTTCGACGCTTCGGCGGTGGAGAAGCCGGCGTACTGGCGGATGGTCCACGGCCGGCCGGTGTACATCGTTGCCTGTGGGCCGCGGACGAATGGAGCGAAGCCCGGCAGCGTATCGGTGTACGGCAGGCCGTCGAGATCCTGGCGGGTGTATAGGGGCTTGACGACGATGCCTTCGGGCGTTACCCAGTTCAGGGTTTCCAGCTCGGCACCACGCAAAGCTTTGGCGGCAGCCTTCTTCCAGGCGTCAAGACTTGCTGAATCAGCTGGTGCAGGATTGTTCGCGTTGGACATGACGGAACCTTTCACGGAATCAGTGGGGTGGGGTAGGGCTGTCGTCCCGGACGACGCAGGAATTATACCGACCAAGAGCGCCACAGTGGCTTGCTGGCGACCGTAAGGCTTGACACTCTGCCCGACGAATAATACTGTATCCATAATTATTAACGCAAGGTCTCGCCGAGACCCTGAGCGAGTCGCTACAACGAGATCGATGGATCCGAGTCAAATAGCCCAGACTGCCTTGTATCAGGAAGTCGCTGAAAGACTACGGCAGCGAATCTTCTCGCACGAGTTGCCGCCGGGAACGCGGATCGACGAGCAGGCACTGACGGTCGACTACGGGATCAGCCGCACGCCGCTGCGCGAAGCGCTGAAGGTGCTGGCTGCCGAGGGGCTGGTGACGCTGCGGCCTCGCCGCGGCTGCTTTGTCACCGAGGTCTCGGAGCAGGATCTCGATGACATCTTTCCCCTGATGGCGATGCTCGAAGCGCGCTGTGCGCTGGAAGCGACCAATCGGGCCCAGCCTGCCGACCTGGCGAGGCTCGAAGCGATCCACGCGCAACTCGAACATTTTGCCGGCAGCAACGAGATCAAGCGCTTCTTCGAAGCGAATCAGGAGTTCCACTATCAAATTCAGGAGTTGTCCGGGAATCGCCGGCTCCGGCAGGTGATCCAGGATCTGCGCAAGGTACTCAAGCTGACCCGTCTGTTCTCGCTGAGCATCGACGGTCGCTTGCAGCAGTCGCTCGCGGAGCACGCCGCCATTCTGGCGGCAATCAAGGCTGGCGACGCGCTGGGTGCCCAGATCGCGATGCACGACCATATTCTTTCGGGGCGCGATGCCCTGGCCCGCAGCCACTTGCCGCAGGAGCTGCTGAGGTGACCGGTTCTGTGCTGTGCACGCGTGCGGATGCCGTCGCCACGGTCACCTTGGCGAATCCAGGCAAGCTCAACGCCATCGACCTGGCGATGTGGCAGCGCCTTGCCGAGATCATCCACGAGCTGTCGGAAGACGGGCAGCTGCGTTGTGTGATCCTGCGTGGCGACGGCGATCAGGCTTTCGCCGCTGGCGGCGACATCGAGGAGTTTCTGAGCAGGCGAGACACGCTGGAGCGGGCGATGGCGTACCACGCGCAAGTGGGCGAAGCGCTGCAGGCGGTGTTCGACTGCCGCCTGCCAACCATCGCGCTGGTGCAGGGGGCGTGTATCGGCGGCGGGCTGGAGATTGCCGCGCAGTGCGACCTGCGCATCTGCGCCGAGTCTTCGCGTTTCGGTGCGCCGATCAAGCAGCTCGGATTTTCGATGTATCCCGGCGAGCTGGCAGGCCTGTTGCGTCTTGTCGGGTCGGCAACGGTACTCGAACTGCTGCTCGAAGGCCGCATTCTCGGCGCGCCGGAAGCGCTGGCCAAGGGTCTCGCCACCCGCGTCGTCGCTGACAGCGAGGTTGTTGACGAAGCCTATGCCAGTGCTCGCCGGATCTGCGACGGTGCGCCGCTGGTCGCGCGCTGGCACAAGCAGTGGGTGCGGCGTCTGCAGAACGAAGTGCCGCTGGCCGCGCAGGAGTTGCGCGCGTCTTTCGCCTTTCTCGAAACCGACGACTATCGGGAAGGGCTGTCGGCATTTCTTGGCAAGCGCAAGCCGGCGTTTCGCGGCCGCTGAGGGGCTCGTCAGGCGAACAGGCCCCACGCCATCTTCGCTGCGAGCAGGATCAGGATGCCGGCAAAAAGACGTTTCAGGGTGGCCACCGGCAGGCGATGCGCCAGCCGCGCGCCGAGCGGCGCCATCAGCATGCTGGCCGGAATCAGCCAGACCAGCGCCGGCAGGTACACGTAGCCGATGCTCCACGGCGGCAGACCGGGGTGCGCCCAGCCGTTGAAGATGTAACCCAGCGAACCGCCGACGGCGATCGGGAAGCCGACCGCCGCCGACGTCCCGATCGCATGCTGCACACGGACGTTGCACCAGGTCAGGAAGGGAACGGTAAGCGATCCGCCGCCGATGGCGACCAGCGCCGACAATGCGCCGATGCCGGTGCCTACGCCGAAGACGCCGAGCGCGCCGGGCAGCTCGCGTGACGGCTTGGGTTTCAGGTCGAGGATCATCTGCCCCGCGACCAGGCAGACGAAGGCCATGAAGAACAGTGCCAGCGGTCTGGACGGTACGCTGCCGGCGAACAGCGTACCGATCAGCGTGCCGACGAGAATTCCGGGGGTGATCTGGACGACAACCTTCCACAGCACGGCCTCGTGCTGATGGTGGGCTCGCAGGCTGGACAGCGAGGTAAACAGGATCGCGGCCATCGAGGTACCGAGTGCCAGGTGCAGGACCTCGGCCAACGGGAATCCGGCCTGCGCGGCGAACATCATGGTCAGGGTCGGGACCATGACCAGCCCGCCGCCGATCCCGAGCATGCCGGCGAAGAGACCGGCGAATAGACCCAGCGCGATGTATGCCAACCACCAGAGCAAGCCGGACTCCCTTCAGGATCTGCGCAAGGAAGGCGCCATCATCCCACGATTCGTCGCCGCACCGTCCTTCGCAGCCAGCAGCGGTACGGTCGCGGTCATTGCCCGAAGACCTCGGCGAGCATGCGGTCCACACCGACCTGCCAATCGGGCAGGTGCAGCTCGAAGGCATCTTGCAGCTTGCGCGTAGCAAGGCGCGAGTTGTGTGGCCGGGGCGCTGGCAAGGGGTAGGCGCTGCTTGGCACGGCCTCGATCGCCGCCGGCGCGACGCGGATCGGCTGGCCGGCCTGCCGGGCGAAGTCGATGACGTGCCGGGCGTAGGCGTGCCAGCTCGTCTCGCCAGCTGCCGCCAGGTGGTAGAGGCCGGCCAGATGTGGTTGCCGGAGAGCGCCGCGGATGGCGTGCGCGGTCACGTCGGCAAGGAGTTCGGCGCCGGTCGGCGCGCCGATCTGGTCGGCGACGACTCTGAGCTGGTCGCGCTCACTTGCCAGGCGGAGCATCGTCCGGGCGAAGTTGTTGCCACGCGCCGCGTAGACCCAGCTGGTACGAAAGATCAGATGCCGGTCGCAGGCGGCGGCAAGCGCTTGTTCGCCGGCGAGCTTGCTGTGCCCATAGACACCCAGCGGGCCGGTCACGTCGTCTTCGTGCCACGGCTTCTCGCCGCTGCCGTCGAAGACATAATCGGTCGAGTAGTGAACCAGCCAGGCACCAAGCCTGCGCGCCTCTTCGGCCAGCACGCCGGGCGCCACGGCGTTGATCGTCTTCGCCAGTTCCGGTTGTGACTCGGCGTGGTCGACCGCTGTGTACGCGGCGGCATTGACGATCAGCTCGGGAGCGACCGTGCGCACGCTGGCGGCCAGGCCGGCGAGGTCGGTGAGGTCGCCACACAGGCTGCCGTCGCCTTGACGACCAAGGGCGACGATCTGCCCAAGTGGCGCCAGGCTACGCTGCAATTCCCAGCCGAGCTGTCCGCTCTTGCCGAAGAGCAGGATCTTCACCGCACGCGTTCGCCATAGTTCCTGGCGACCCAGTCGCGGTAGGCGCCTGACTGGACGTTGCTGACCCACTGCTGATTGTCGAGGTACCAGAGCACGGTCTTGCGAATACCGGTGGCGAAGGTTTCCGCCGGTTTCCAGCCGAGTTCTACCTCGACCTTGCGGGCATCTATCGCGTAGCGGCGATCGTGGCCTGGCCGGTCGGCGACGGTGGTGATTTGCTCGCTGTAGCGTTTGCCGTCGGCGCGCGGGCGAAGTTCGTCGAGCAGGCCGCAAACGGTGTGCACGATGTCCAGGTTGGGCTTTTCGTTCCAGCCGCCGACATTGTAGGTCTGGCCCGGGCGGCCGGCTGCGAGTACGCGGCGGATCGCGCTGCAGTGATCGGTGACGTACAGCCAGTCGCGGATCTGCTGGCCGTCGCCATAGACCGGCAAGGGTCTGCCGGCCAGCGCATTGACAATCATCAGCGGAATCAGCTTTTCCGGGAAGTGGTAGGGTCCGTAGTTGTTCGAACAGTTGGTGGTAAGTACCGGCAGCCCGTAGGTGTGATGGTAGGCGCGGACCAGATGGTCGCTGGCGGCCTTGCTCGCCGAGTACGGGCTGTTCGGCTCATAGGCGTGCGTTTCGCTGAACGCCGGCTCGTCGCTGCGCAGCGAACCATAGACTTCATCGGTCGAAACGTGCAGAAATCGGAAATCCCGCCGGGCCTCGGCTGCGAGCGTTCCCCAGTAGGCGCGCACGGCTTCAAGCAGGTGAAAAGTGCCGACAATGTTGGTCTGGATGAAGTCCTCCGGACCATGGATCGAGCGATCGACGTGCGACTCGGCGGCGAAGTTGAGGACCGCGCGGGGCTGGTGGCGCGCCAGCAGGCTGCTGGTCAAGAGCGTGTCGCCAATGTCACCCTGGACGAAGATGTGCCGTGGGTCATCGGCGATCGAGGCGAGGTTTTCGAGGTTTCCGGCATAGGTCAGCTTGTCGAGGTTGATCACGGTCTCGTCGCTGTGCGCCAGCCAGTCGAGGACGAAGTTTGCGCCGATGAAGCCGGCGCCGCCGGTAAGAAGAATCATTTGCAGATCTTTCAGGTGTCGCGGTGAGTAGGTCAGGCGAAGCGGGCGAGCAGCGGCCCAGCCTCGCCGGGCTCGGGCTTATCTGCCGTAGGTGTCCTGCAGGCGAACGATGTCGTCCTCGCCAAGATAGCTGCCGGACTGCACCTCGACGATTTCAAGGTCGATCCGGCCCGGGTTTTCCAGGCGGTGAACGACCCCGAGCGGGATGTAGGTTGACTGGTTCTCCGAGAGCAGCAGCGATTCGTCGCCGCGCACGATCAAGGCGGTACCCTTGACGACGATCCAGTGTTCGGCGCGATGGTGATGCTTCTGCAGGCTGAGGCTGGCGCCGGCTTTCACCAGGATCCGTTTGACCTGATAGCGCGGGCCGTGCGCCACGCCTTCGTAGCTGCCCCAGGGGCGGTGCACGATGTGCCTGAACTCGGTCTCGCTGCGCGACGAGCGCTTCAACTCCTCGACCAGCGTCTTGACCTCCTGTGCTTGCGACTTGTCGGCGACCAGCACCGCGTCCGGGGTGGCCACGACGATCAGATCGCTGACCCCGATGGTGGCCAGCAAGCGCCCTTCGGACAACAGCACCGAGTCGTGGGTATCGATGCTGAGCACATCGCCGCGCCGGGTGTTGCCTTGTCCATCGGCCAGGCCGAGAGCGGCCAGCGCGTCCCAGGCGCCGATGTCGTTCCAGCCGGCATCAAGCGGGATGACGACGCCCCGGTCGGTCTTCTCCATTACCGCGTAGTCGATCGATATCGACGGGCTGGCGACAAAAGCCGCGTGATCGAGGCGAACAAAATCGAGGTCGTGGCGGTCGCCGGCAACCGCTGCGGTGGCGCACTCGCGGATTCCCGGCGCGAAGCGGTCTAGTGCCTCAAGGTAGCTGTCGGCGCGGAACAGGAACATGCCGCTATTCCAGAAATACCCTCCACAGTCGAGGTAGCGCTGGGCGGTCTCGGCATCGGGTTTTTCGACAAAGCAGTCGAGCGCGTAACCACCGGCGACGATGTCGCCGCGACGGATGTAGCCGTAACCGGTCTCCGGCCGATCGGGCACCACGCCAAAGGTCACCAGGGCGCCCGCCTGCGCGTGTGGAATCGCCGCCCTGACTGCATTCTGAAAAGCCGCGACATTGGCGATTGCATGATCGGAGGGAAGCACCAGCAGTAGTGGAGAGTTTTCCCGGCCGCCCTGAGTAATGGCATGCACGGCAGCCGCAGCGACGGCGGGAGCGGTGTTGCGCGCCGCCGGTTCGAGCAGGATGTCGGCTTTCAGGCCGATCTCCAGCAGCTGTTCGGCGACCAGGAAGCGGTGGTTCTCGTTGGCCACGGTGATCGCCAGGCCGAGTCCCGCCAGACCTTCGAGGCGGCGCAGGGTGTTCTGCAGCAGCGAGAACTCATCGACCAGTCGGAGAAACTGCTTGGGGTAGTGAGTTCGCGACAGTGGCCACAAACGCGTGCCGGAGCCTCCACAGAGGATCACGGGAACGATCACATCGGGGTTCATTTGCAGCGTCTCCAGTCAGCGCAGCCTTGCCGCGAGCGGGTCTCCGGAGGCGGCATTATACCGTTGCGAGTCGCCGCCGGGTTTGCCGACCAGGGGCGTTCCACGCCGGCGCTGGCGAACCTGGCAGGACATCGCGCCGACGCACGGGGCAGACTCGCGGCTGCGCCATCTCCTATAATGCGCTCTGCCCACTTGTTGCTTGTCGTCCCCACCACTGGCCCACCGATGCGTATCCTATTGGTAAAGACCTCGTCGCTCGGTGACGTAGTGCACAATCTGCCGGTGGTCAGCGACCTGCGCCGCTGCCTGCCGGGCGCGCAGATCGATTGGTGCGTCGAGGAGGCGTTTGCCGACATTCCACGTCTGCACCCGGCCGTCGCCGAGGTCATTCCGGTCGCCCTCCGGCGCTGGCGCAAGAACCTCGGGCGTCTGGCTACCTGGCGCGAGTTGCGCGACTTCCGGCGCCGAATCGGCGAACGCGACTACGACGTGGTACTCGACACGCAAGGCTTGCTGAAGAGCGCGCTGATCGCCCGGCAGGCACACGGCAGGCGCTGTGGTTACGCGGCCGAGGCGGCGCGCGAACCTCTGGCGGCGCGGTTCTATGATTCCACCTTCGTCATTCCACGCAACGTGCATGCGGTTCAGCGCAACCGCTGGCTGGCTGCCGCCGCTTTCGACTTTCCGGTCGACCTGCCGCTGGATTACGGCATATCACCGCCGCCGGTCGATACCGCTGGCGGGGCTGACCGCGCTTCGGTCGTTCTGTTGACCGCGACCAGCCGTGACGACAAGCTGTGGGACGAGGCGCACTGGTGTGCGGTCGGCCGCGCGCTGATCGAGCGCGGCTTGACACCGGTCCTGCCGGCCGGCAGTCCGCGCGAACGCCAGCGCGCCGAACGGATCGCGGCGACGCTGGCCGGCGCCATCGTGCCGCCGCCGCTAGGCTTGCGCCAGCTTGCTGCGCTGATCGGCCGAGCCCGCCTGGCAATAGGCGTCGATACCGGACTGGCGCATCTGGCCGCGGCCTTGCGGGTGCCGGTGGTGGCTCTGTACATCGCCACCGAGCCGGCGCTGACCGGCGTCTACGGCAGCGGCTTCGCGCGCAATCTGGGGCGTAGTGGGGCCGCGCCGTCGGTACCGGAGGTGCTGGCGGTCGCTGCGCAGGCACTGCGTTGATAGCGCGCCTGCTCTATTCGCTGCTCTTCTACCTGGCGATGCCGATGGTCTGGCTGCGACTGCTCTGGCGGGCGCGCCAGCAGCCCGAGTATCTGCAGCATCTCGGCGAGCGGCACGGCTTTTACTCGCCGCTTCGAGCGCGACCGCTGATCTGGCTGCATGCGGTTTCGGTCGGCGAGACGCGCGCTGCCGAGCCGCTGGTCGACGCGCTGCTGCACGCCTATCCGGAGCACGGCCTGCTGCTGACGCACATGACGCCAACCGGCCGGGCAAGCGCGCAGGCCGTGCTGGCAAAGTTCCCGGAGCGATGCACGCAGGTCTACCTGCCCTACGACCTGCCCGACGCCTGTGGACGTTTTCTCGACCACTTCCGCCCGCAGGTGGGGCTGTTGATGGAAACCGAGCTGTGGCCCAACCTGATCCACGCGGCCAAGCGGCGCCAGTTGCCGCTGCTGCTGATCAACGCCCGGCTATCGGCGCGTTCGCAGCGCGGCTACGCGCGCCTGGCGAGCCTGATCCGCCCGGCGGTCGCGTCGCTGAGCGCCGTCGCCGCGCAAACGGAGGGCGACGCCGAGCGCTTGCGGCAACTCGGCGCGCAGCGCACCAGTGTCAGCGGGAACCTGAAGTTCGACGTGACGCCGGCCGTGGACCAGTTGCAATTGGGCGCGCGCTGGCGGCAGGCGGTCGGGCCGCGCCCGGTGTGGCTGCTGGCCAGCAGCCGGGCCGGCGAGGAGGTGCTGATCCTGGAGGCAATTTCGGCGCTGGGCATTGCCGGCCTGCTGTTGGTGCTGGTGCCGCGTCACCCGCAACGATTCGCCGAGGTCGCCGGTCTGGTGGCGGGCCGCGGTCTGGCGCTCTGCCGGCGAAGTTCAGGAAGTCTGCCGAGCGGCGAGACGCAGGTCTGGCTGGGGGACAGTATGGGAGAAATGGCGGCTTATTATGCGCTGGCGGATCTGGCGCTGATCGGCGGTACGCTGTTGCCGTTTGGCGGCCAGAACCTGATCGAGGCAGCGGCCTGTGCTTGTCCGGTCCTGCTGGGACCGCACAGCTTCAACTTTTCCCAGGCCAGCGACGATGCGATCGCCTGTGGTGCCGCACGGCGCGTGGCCAATGCCGGCGAAGCCGCGGCAGTCGCCGGCGAACTGCTCAGGAGCCGGGCTCAGCTGCTGGCGATGCGCGCTGCGGCGACCGGCTTCAGTCAGGGACACCGCGGCGCAACGGCGCGCACGCTGGCGCTGATTGAGCGGGTCATGGAGCCTCGAAAAGCGCATTGATGCGCTCCAGATCGGCCTCGCTTAGCGAGCCGACAGTCGCCTTCAGCTTGAGTTGGGCGAGCAGGGTGTCGAAACGGGTTCTGGCGAGGTCCCGCCTGGTGACGTAGACCTGATTCTCGGCATTCAGGACGTCGATGTTGATCCGTACGCCAACTTCATAGCCTAGCCGGTTTGATTCCAGCGAGCTGAGGCTGGACACCAGAGCGGCTTCAAGAGCGCGCACTCCGGAGAGACCGTTGACCACCCCCAGGTACGACTGACGGGCGTTGAGCGCCGAGCTTCGCCTGGCGTTGTCAAGTGCGGCCTGTTCGGTGTCACGCCTGGCTATCGCTTCGCGGGTCTTCGAGTTGACGCTGCCGCCCTGAAAAATCGGGATGTTGAGCTGAACGCCAACCTGGCGGGTGGTGTTGTCGATCGAGCCGACGCCAAACTGGCCGGGACCATTGGTCTGAGCATAGTTGGCGACCAGATCGACCGTTGGGTAATGCCCGGCCTTGTTGATCTCGATCGCCTTGGACGCCGCTTCGGTGGCCGCCTGCTGTGCCTGCACGACAAAACTGTCCTGTTCGGCAGCCGTCACCCATTGCTCCATGTTGGCCGGTTGCGGCGGCTCCATTACCGCTTTCGGCTTGAGCCGATACAGTTCGCCAGGGTCCTTGCCAATCAGCACGCGCAGCGCATACCGCTTCACTTCAAGGTCGTTTTCGGCGGCGATTTCCTGAGCTGTCGCCAGGTCAAAGCGGGATTGCGATTCGTAGGTATCGGTGACGGTCGAGATCCCGACCTCGAAGTTCTTCTTGGCTTGTGCGAGTTGCTGCGCAATGGCCGTCTTGTTGGCTTGCACGGCGCGCAGGTTTTCAATGGCGAAGAGGACGTCAAAATACGCTTGCGCAACGCGCACGATCAGGTCTTGACCAGCTTGCGCCAAATTGGCCTCGGTCTGCATGACCAGCAGCTTTGACTGGTCGTACTGCACGAAATTCTGCCAGCGGAAGAGCGGTTGCGTCAGGTTGACGCCGTAACTGTTGCTGTTGTACTTGTTGCTGTAAGAGGCATTCTGCGACTCGATCCTGACGTCGTAGCGGGTGTCGTTCCAGAAGCTGTTGCCGGTTGCGCCGATGGCCGGCAGCAAGCCGGCTAGCGCCTGTGGCTGCTTTTCGCGTCCTGCCGCGGCGCTAGCACGGGCGGCGGCATACTGGGCGTCGAAGACCAGCGCGTCGCGGTAGACCTGCAGCAAGTCGGCGGCAACTGCGGGGGTCGCAGAGAACATCGCCGCCAGGACGAGAGTGAGCTTGCCGACGCCTAAATCTTTAGTCATGACGCTACCCTTCTTTCAATATTTGCGCATCGTCGGATCAACCTCTCGCGCCCAGGCATCGACGCCTCCAGCAAGATTGTAGACGGACCTGAAGCCCTGGTCTTCGAGAAAGCTGCCGAGCTGCCGGCTGCGCACGCCGTGATGGCAGATGACCACGATATCGGCGTCGGCATCAAGCTCGCCCAGGCGGGCCGGCACGGTCTGCATGGGCAGCAGGAACGAGTCGGCGAGGTGGCATAGCGCGTACTCCCAGGGCTCTCGTACGTCGAGCAGGATTGGTCGCGGTCGGGTGCCGGCTTCGGGATGATCAGGCGCGGTCGAGCTGGCTGCCAGCCACGCCGCCAGATCGAGCGCCGACAGTTGCTGCATGATCCTGATTCGCGATCAGAAGACGAATCGTTGGCGCTGCCTGGCAGTGCTCAGCGGCGCAACCACCGTTTCGAACAAGTTGATCGTATTGAAGGCGGTGTCGCCGGTGCGGGTGACGATGCGTGCCTGCATCGCCGGCGGCTCACCGACGAAGACCGCGAGTCGCCCACCGATCTTCAACTGCTGCAAGAACTGCTCGGGCAACTCGGGCAAGGAGCCCGAGATGACAATCACGTCGAAGGGGCCGTGCTTGGGCCAGCCTTCGGAGGCGTCCCCGGTTTCGACCAGGACGTTCGCCACTCCCGCCTTCTGCAGATTCTCCGCGGCCGAGGCCGCAAGGAGCGGGTCGATTTCGACCGTGTACACGTTCTCCGCCTTGGACGCCAGCAAGGCGGCCATGTAGCCGCTGCCGGTGCCGACCTCCAGCACGACATCAGTATTCTTGATCGCCAGTTGCTGGAGGATGCGCGCCTCGATCTTCGGCTGGAGCATCGTCTGACCATTGCCGATCGGCAGTTCAATGTCGGCAAAAGCCAGCATACGGTGTGCGGGCGACACAAAATCTTCGCGTTTGACCGTCGAAAGAAGCTCAAGCACTTCCGGATCCAGTACCTCCCAGGGGCGGATCTGCTGTTCGATCATGTTGAAGCGCGCTTCTTCCATATCCATCTTCGCCGCAGACATAGTCTTTCCCATCATAACAGTAACATTAGTGCGATCTAATATTGCATCGCCAGCGCCGAATTATACCTTTGTATCGGTGCTGGGTCGTGCGTTGAGATCTGGAACGGGGGCAGGCAGCAGGGCGCGAAAGCAGCGGTTGGTCCAGGCCGGGACGGCCATGTGACTGCGGCGTGCGCGTCGGCGCCGATGGCTTTCCGGAGGCAGGTGAGCGTGGTGTCGAGGAAGTGAGGGGTACCGACGGGGTGCGTGGCGTCTGCGGCAGGGTCCAAGCCAATACCCTCGTCGGAAAGGAGCGGCAGCTTGAGGCGCCGCCTTGTCGCGTGGGGAATTCGCCGAATGGCTACGCCGCAGCGAGAACCTTGATTTGAGCCGACAGGCGGCTTTTCTGCCGAGCGGCCTTGTTCTTGTGGACGATCTTCTTGTCGGCAATACGGTCGATGACGGCCACTGACTGCTGGAAAATGCTCTGGGCGGCAGCCTTGTCGCCAGCCACGATCGCTTTCTGAACGCGCTTGACGGCGGTGCGCAGGGTCGACCGCAGGCCGGCGTTGTGGAGGCGTTGTTTGACGGCTTGGCGGGCTCGCTTGCGAGTCTGTGCGCTATTGGCCATTGATGTTTGTTCCTATGAAAAACTGCAGAGTAGGTCGAAAGGCGCGCATTCTACAGAGTCGGCGAGAGTGGCGCAAGCGGTGTCGTCGAGCGGTGTTTTTTTCCGCGCAGCAGCGGTCCGACCGAAAGAAAAAAACGGGCGCGGCGCGCCCGTTTGTCTTGACCCGGAGACCGGTATCAGAAGCTGTGCATCAAGCCGGCACCGACCGTGTAGTTGCTTTCACCCGGTGCGCCGATCAGGCCCGGGGTGATGATCGCCTGGCCGGGAATCGAGTACTTGTCGTTGTTGAAGTAGCTGTACGCGGCATACACTGCGGTACGCTTGGAAAGCGGATAGGTGTACATCGTGCCGGCGCCCCAGCTGTCGCCGTCAGGCAGGTTCTTCCGGTCGAGCGACAGCCTGCCGTAGCTCACGGCGAACGTGCCAGGACCAACCGGGGCGGACAGGCCCAAGGTCCAGAGGTTGCTGTCGTCGATGGTCTTGGCAATGATGTTGGAGTTGTTATCCAACGCCTGGTAGCTGGCGAAGGCCTTGACAACCTTGAAGTCCCACGAGCCGCCGACGTACCATTCGTTGATGCTGCTGCCGCTACCCGGGGCCTTGAAGGGCGGCGGGTTGAGGTTGGGGAGAACGACATTGGTGCGCGACTGGTACACGACATCGACGTTGACCGGGCCATTGGCATAGTTGACGCCAACGCCAGCCTTGCCGTTGTCGTAGACGCTGGCGTTGTTGTAGCCACCCAGGTTGCTCTCGCCAAAGCCGTAGATGGCGCTGACTGTGAAGCCCGAGTAGTTGTTGCTGGTGTAGGTGATGGCGTTGTTGAAGCGAGCCGGGCTGTTCGGGGTGATCGTCATCCCGGACAGGGCGCTCAGGCTGGACTGAATGGCCATGTCGGTCGCGTCGAGCGCGTCGTTGCGGGCCGCGGCATTGAAGCCAGGAGCATACTGGCGACCGAGCGCGACGGTACCGAGCTTGTCGCTGGCCAAGCCGACAAACTGCTGACGGGCGTTGAGGCCGCCAGTGCCGATGCCCTGGTTGGTGTCGATGTCGAGTCCGTATTCCAGCGTGAATACCGCTTTGAGGCCGTTGCCAAGGGCTTCTTCGCCCTTGAAGCCGAGGCGGTTGCCAGCGGCGATGCCGGACGCGATACCGCTGAAGGTGTTGGTTCCCATGCGCTTGCCAGCGCTACCCGAACTGTAGATATAGCCGGCGTCGACAACGCCGTAGATGGTGACGTTGCTCTGGGCAAGGGCAGTACCCGAGGCCAGGCCGGCAACGGCCAGTGCGATGAGTTTCTTTTGCATGTCAGTGATCTCCTGTGGGGTTTTGCAATCGTTGCGCTAAAACCGGCTTTGCTGGACCGGACTGCCGCCAAGCGAAGCTCTGTTGCGAAGTTGTTGAGCGAATTGTGGCAGGCCGTCCAGAGGCGAGCAAGCCCGATGAGCCTCCTCGGCTGCTCACCAGGGCGTTTGTTGTCTTTTCGCCACAGTTGCCTTGGCGGGTTGGCGACCCATTGACTTGAGTGGGTGCAAAGATGGTCAAGGCCACCCTGTGAACCACGACCACTTGCAGGCTGGCCAATCGCAGCGCGCTCGGGCGATCCATGGTTTGGTTTTTCGCCCGCCCCGCCGTAAGCGGGCAAACCGTGCGAGCGGTTGCAGTGACAAAAAAAAACGGGCGCCGAAGCGCCCGTTTGGGATACAAGTGATCCTTGCTGGTCAGAACGAGTGACGCAGACCGGCCAGGAAGGTGTTGTTGCTCTCGCCAGGGGCGCCGATGCCGGCAACAGGGCCGTTGCCCGTGCTGTGGTTGTCGTTCTTTGTCCAGACATAGCCAGCGTACAGGGTGGTACGCTTGGACATGTCGGTGGTCCAGCCCAGGGCGGCGGACTGGCTGCTGTTGTTCAGCAGGTACTTGCCTTGATCCCACTCCAGTTGAGCGTAGCCGACGCGGATCGCGCTGGCCGCCATCACCGGAATGACTGCACCCAGTTGCCACACGGTGTTGTCCAGGTTGACGGCGTTCTTGTCGTTCTGCTGCTGATACGAGCCCATGATCTTGACCATCTTGAAGTCATAGCTGGCACCGATATAACCTTCGTTGATGTCGTTGCCCTGGCCTGGCAGGGTCGGGAAGGTCGTGATGACGTTCTGGCGAGTCTGGTAGACCAGATCGATGTTCAGCGGGCCGTTGGCGTAGTTGCCACCCAGAGCAAACTTGCCGTTGTCGGAGGTGCTGGCGTTGTTGTAGCCACCGAGGCTGCTCTCACCAAAACCGTAGATCGCCTTGGCGGTGAATCCGCTCCAGTTCGGCGAGGTGTAGGTGACGGCGTTATCCCAACGGGCCGCGCTGTTCGGGGTAATGGTGTTGCCAGCCTGGGCGCTCAGGAACGACTGCGGCTCGAAGGCGGCGCCACCGAAGGGGTCATTGTTGACCGTGGCCAGATAGCCAGGAGAATACTGACGGCCGAGGGCGACGGTACCGAGCTTGTCGCTGGAGAGGCCAACGAACTGCTGGCGGGCGTTGAGGCCACCGGTGCTGCCGATACCGGTGTTGTTGTCGATGGTCAGCGAATATTCGAGGGTGAAGATCGCCTTCAGGCCATTGCCCAGCGCTTCCTCACCTTTGAAACCGATGCGGGAGCCGCTCAGCAGGCCGGACTGGATGCCGCTGAAGGTGTAGGTGCCGTTGACCAGGGGGGGCGTACCGCCCGTGCTGTAGATGTAGCCCGCGTCGGCAATACCGTAAACGGTGACGTTGGTCTGGGCCAGAGCAGCGCCCGAGGCCAGGCTGGCGACGGCCAGCGCGATGATTTTCTTCTGCATGGTGAATCTCCTCTAGGTTTGCGATCAATGAATCCAACTGGTGCTTCATCAAACTGGGCCTCTCGATGACGAGAAGTTGGAGTGATTGTGGCAAGCGCAGACAGGCGGAGCAAGCGCCCCGAACGCTTTCGCTGTTGGTCGCGGAGTGATTGTTGGTTTTTTGCAACATCTGTGGAGGCGCGCCGAGTGACTGCTCGCCCTGCCGGATCAACGGCTGGTCGGTAGCGCGCGCGGCGGCCTCCCGGTCAGAGGAACAACTCGGCCAGCGCCTCGCCCGGTTCGGCCGCGCGCATGAACGCTTCACCCACGAGAAAGGCGTTGACGCCGCTGTTGCGCATCAATTGCACGTCGCTTCTGGCGAGGATGCCGCTCTCGGTGACGACGACGCGATTTTCCGGAATCGACGGCAGCAGTTCGAGCGTCGTCGCCAAGCTGACTTCGAAGCTGCGCAGGTTGCGGTTATTGATGCCGATCAGCGGTGTGGCGAGTTGCAGGGCGAGATCGAGCTCGCGGCCATTGTGTACTTCGACCAGGACCGCCATGCCCAGGCTGTCGGCGATGGCCTCGAAGTCGCGCATGCTGGGCAGGTCGAGCGCGGCGGCGATCAGCAGGATCGCGTCGGCGCCCATCGCCCGCGTCTGGTAGACCTGATAGGCGTCGACCAGGAAGTCCTTGCGCAATACCGGCAAGGGGCAGGCGGCGCGGGCCGCCTGCAGGTATGCCGGCGCGCCCTGAAAGAATTGGGCGTCGGTGAGCACCGACAGGCACGCCGCGCCGTGCCGCCGATAGCTGGCGGCGATTTCGGCCGGCCGATAGTCCGCTCGCAGCACTCCGCGGGACGGGCTGGCCTTCTTGATTTCGGCGATTACCGCCGGCTGAGCGGCGGCGATCCTGCCGCGGATGGCGCCGACGAAGTCTCGCGTCGCCGACATTTTTTCGGCTGCGGCACGTACGCTCGCAAGCGATACGTCCGCCCGTGCGGCGGCGACTTCGTCACGCTTGACGGCGAGAATCCGGTTCAGGATGTCGCTCATCGCGGAGCCGCTTCCGAGGCTTGTGCCGTCACGTCTTCGTCGGTGTCTTCGAGCAGTTCGTCGACTGTCACCTGCAATGCCAGTGCAGCGAACTCGACACTGTCGCCCGGACCATGGTCGTAGAGAACCCAGTGATTCCCGGGGTCGCGGCGGAAGACCTCGATGCGCCGCGCGGCGAGGTCGACCAGCACATACTCCTGCAGGCTTTCGAGCTTGCGATAAGCGGCGAACTTGCCGCCGCGATCGAAGGCCGCGGTCGATGACGACAGGACTTCGGCAATCAACAGCGGGTGGCTGACGTAGTCCGGCGTCAGGCGGTCGCGGGGATCGCAAGTGACCAGTACGTCGGGATAGAAAAAGCAGTCGGCAGCTTCGATGCGCGCCTTGACCGATTCGATGAAGACGCGACAAGGGCTGCCCCTGAGCGCTCGGCGCAAGCTGCCATACAAATTTCCGGTGGCTACATTGTGCGACTGGCGCACGCCGACCATCGCGAATACCTCGCCGGCGACGTATTCGTGACGTTCAGCCTGCGTTTCCTCCCAGGCCAGGTAAGCCGCGGTGTCGAAGTGCTTTTCAGCTTGTGGAATGGCGATCACTTTTCTCCCTAGCGAAAGCGTCGGTCAGGCCGAAAAGCGCTGGGTGAAGGCGACCAACTCGTCCAACCGGGCAAGCGCGGCGCCCGACGCGATCGCCTCGAAGGCCCGGTCAACGCCGTCGGCGAGCGTTTCGGTCAGGCCACCGACGTAGATGCTTGCGCCGGCGTTGAGCGCGACGATGTCGCGAGCACCGCCGCTCCGGTTCTGGAGGGTTGCCAGCAGCATTGCTTTCGACTCTTCGACGTTGGCCACGCGCAAAACGCCGGGGTCGTGCACCGGCAGGTTGAACTGCTCGGGGTGGATGGTGTATTCGTCGATACGACCGTTTTTCAACTCGCCGACCAGCGTCTCGCCGCTGATCGATATTTCGTCCAGGCCTTCGCGGCCAAAAACGGTCAGTGCGTGCGAACTGCCGAGTCGCTGCAGGACGCGCACCTGGATTCCGACCAGGTCGGGATGGAAGACGCCGAGCACCTGGTTGGCCGCGCCAGCCGGGTTGGTCAGTGGGCCGAGGATGTTGAACAGCGTGCGCACGCCGAGTTCGCGGCGCACCGGCGCGGCGTGCTTCATCGCGCTGTGGTGATTGGGAGCGAACATGAAGCCGATACCGACCTCGTCGATGCTCTGTCCGACCTGCTCCGGCGTCAGGTTGATATTCACCCCGAGCGCTTCGAGAACGTCGGCACTGCCCGACTGCGACGATACCGAGCGTCCGCCGTGCTTGGCGACTCGCGCGCCGGCCGCGGCGGCAACGAACATCGCCGCGGTCGAGATGTTGAAAGTCTGCGCGCCGTCACCGCCGGTGCCGCAGGTGTCGACCAGGCGCGAGCGGTCGCCGACCTGCACCTTGGTCGACAACTCGCGCATGACCTCGGCCGCGGCCGCGATCTCGCCGATCGTTTCCTTCTTCACCCGCAGTCCGACGACGATCGCCGCGATCATCACCGGCGTCACCTCGCCGCCCATGATCTGGCGCATCAGCGAGGCCATTTCGTCATGGAAGATTTCGCGGTGTTCGATGACCCGCGCCAGGGCGTCCTGCGGCTTCATTGGCCGTGCTCCTCGAGAAAGTTCTTCAACAGGTCGTGGCCGCGCTCGGTGAGAATCGACTCCGGGTGGAATTGCACTCCTTCGACGGCCAGATGACGATGGCGCAAAGCCATGATCTCGCCATCATCGGTCCAGGCGGTGATCTCCAGGCAGTCCGGCAAGGACTCGCGCTCAACGGCCAGCGAATGATAACGCGTGCAGGTCAGGGGATTGGGCAGTCCGCGAAAGACCCCCCGCTCGCCGTGATGCACGGACGATACCTTGCCATGCATCAGCTGTCGGGCGTGGACGACGCGGCCACCGAAGGCCTCGCCGATCGCCTGATGGCCGAGGCACACGCCGAGCAGCGGAATCCTGCCGGCGAACTCGCGAATCGCCGCCAGGGAGATTCCGGCCTGTCCTGGCGCGCAGGGGCCGGGAGAAATCACCAGCAAGGCGGGGTCCAGGCGGGCGATTTCGCCAATCGAGATCGCGTCGTTGCGAACCACCTTGACGTCCTGCCCCAATTCGCCAAAGTACTGGACGAGGTTGTAGGTGAAGGAGTCGTAGTTGTCGATCATCAAGAGCATTTTCGGCCTATCCTGTTGATTGCGTTACCGGCACGCGTCAATGCCGCTTGTCCATGCCCGTTTTTTCTGGCGCTGGACGGAGAAACGTCCGTTCAGATCGGGTTGGAATTGTCGCACCCATTGGGGTGGCACGTCACTCGTCCGCGTTGAATTGCTCAGCTGAGGCGGTAGAAATCGGCTGTGGATCAGTTTGGCTTTGCACATGCAGCCGCTTGAGCGCTTGCGCCGGCGTCTCCCCGTCCTTCAGGTACGGT
Source organism: Accumulibacter sp. (assembly GCF_029255145.1). GTDB lineage: Bacteria > Pseudomonadota > Gammaproteobacteria > Burkholderiales > Rhodocyclaceae > Accumulibacter. The sequence continues at coordinate 8,886 of NZ_JAPUVQ010000037.1, read as the reverse complement.
CGGATCAGCGCTTCTCCCTTTCGCTGGTTGCTGCGGTGGTTGGTGTCCGGCAAGGGCTGCCGGTACGTCGCTGGCGCCGCTCAGCTTGCCTGTCGACCGAGGGCGAACTGCCGCGTCGGCGGCCGAGGGTCCGGCCGATGCTTACTGGCCGGTCGTCAGCCACTTGCTCAAAGTTGTGTGTCGAGGCCGTTCTCGGCGAGCTCGGCAGCGCGCAGAACGGCGCGCGCCTTGTTCTGCGTTTCCTGCCACTCCGACGATGGGTCGGAATCGGCGACAATTCCGGCACCGGCCTGCACGTGCAGCTGGCCGTCCTTGACGATCGCCGTTCGGATCGCGATCGCCAGATCCATGTCGCCATTGAAACCCAGGTAACCGACGGCGCCGGCGTAGATTCCGCGCTTCACGGGTTCGAGTTCGTCGATGATTTCCATCGCCCGTACCTTGGCCGCTCCGGAGACGGTGCCGGCCGGGAAAGTGGCCTTGAGCACGTCGAGCGCGGTCAGGTCGGGCCGCAGCTTGGCTTCGACGTTCGAGACAATGTGCATCACGTGCGAGTAGCGCTCGACGATCATGTTCTCGGTGAGCTTGATGGTGCCGACGCGCGCGACGCGACCGGCGTCGTTGCGACCGAGGTCAAGGAGCTGCACGTGCTCGGCGCGTTCCTTTTCGTCAGCCAGCAACTCGGCGGCGAGCGCCTGATCCTCCTCGAAGGAAACGCCACGCCGACGGGTGCCGGCGATCGGCCGGACGGTGACCGTATCGCCTTCAAGGCGCACCAGAATCTCCGGCGACGCGCCGACGACGTGGAAGTCCTCGAAGTCGAAGTAGAACATGTACGGTGACGGATTGAGCGAGCGCAGCGAGCGGTACAGGGCCATCGGGCTGGCAGCCAGCGGTTTGCTCATGCGCTGCGAAAGGACGACCTGCATGATGTCGCCCTCGGTGATGTAGCGCTTGGCTCGCAGCACCGCCTGCTTGAACTGCTTTTCGCCGAACATCGACGTTGCCGGCTGCGACGCGTGCGGCTTTTCGGCGGGGATGTGCACCGGTTCGCGGAGCCTGGCGAGGAGTTCCTTCAGCCTTGCCCGCGCTTTCTGGTAGGCACCGGGGACACCCGGCTCGGCATAAACGACCAGCGTCAGCTTGCCCGACAGGTTGTCGACCACCGCGATCTCTTCCGAAAGCAGCAGCACGATGTCGGGAATGCCGAGGTCGTCGGCTTTCTGCGAGCGCGTCAGCCGGGTTTCGATGTAGCGGACGGTATCATAGCCGAAGCAGCCGACCAGGCCGCCGCAAAAGCGCGGCAGGTCGGCGGTCGGGGCAGCCCGGAAGCGCCGCATGTACTTGGCGATAAAGTCCAGCGGGTTGGTGTCGTCCTCGCGTTCGGCGATGCGATTGCCATTGAGCACCAGCACCTGATGGGCGTTGACGACGATCCGCGTCGGACTGGCCAGGCCGATGATCGAGTACCGGCCAAAGCGCTCGCCGCCCTGCACCGATTCCAGCAGGTAGGTGTAGGGCCCATTGGCCAGCTTCAGGTAGATCGACAGCGGCGTGTCGAGATCGGCAAAGGTCTCGAGGGTCACCGGGATACGGTTGTAGCCTTCGGCTGCCAGCCGATTGAAGTACGCTGCAGTCATTGGAAATCCACAAGTAAACACGGCGGGAGATGTGGCGGTGCCAGGAGTCCATCGGAGCGTGGCACATTGCGGGGCACGGCGGCTCGGCGCCGCCTAGTGGCGCCGGGTGCGCCAGGGCCAGGCCTCCGCCCGGCCGGCGGGCAGCAGGTGCGTTGTGCAGGGGCGGGTGTTCATGCGTGACGGATATGCTGTGCGGCGTCGGCAAGGGTCGGGACTATACCATCGGCTGCCAGTTCGCGAACATCGCGGCCCTCGTTGTAGCCGTAGGGAACCAGAAAGACGTGGCAGCCGGCGGCACGCGCGGCGCTATAGTCATGCACCGAATCGCCGATCATCAGGACCTCGGCGGGCGGGGCACCAAGGCGGCCGCTGGCCCAGACCAAGGGCATCGGGTCCGGCTTCGGACGCGGTAGAAGGTCGCCGCTCACCACCACCTTGAAGAACGACGCCAGGCCGACGTGTTCGAGGAGCGGCAGCGAGAACGCTTCGGCCTTGTTGGTGATTACCCCCAGCGGCAGGCCGAGTGCCTGGAACCGCTCAAGGCCTTCGAGCACTCCCGGGAAGAGCTGCGCGTGGCGACCGTTTTCCCTGGCGTAGTGCCTCCTGAAGCTGTCAAGGGCTGCCGGCGGTGGTGGCGCCGGGTCCTCGGCGGCGACCATCGTTCCGGCCAGAACCCGCTTGACCAGATTGGCGATCCCGCGCCCGACATAACTGCGGACCGCGGCGACCGATACCTCGGAGCGGCCGAGATCGTGCAGCATGGCGTTGGCCGCGGCGTGCAGGTCGAGTACCGTGTCGAGCAGTGTCCCGTCCAGATCGAGGAGGACCGCGCGCACGGCCAGCGGCTGTACCATCAGACGCCCTCCAGGCGGGCCCGCAGCGCGCCGATCACCGTGTCGTAGCGGTTGGCGTCGCCGACGCTGCCGGCGCTGAATACCGCCGAGCCGGCAACGAAAGCGTCGGCACCGGCGCGGGCGATGTCGGCAATGTTGTCCACCTTGACCCCGCCGTCGACCTCAAGCCGGATTTGCCGGCCGCTTGCCCGCTGGTAGGCGTCGATTCTGGCGCGCGCCGCCTGCAGCTTGGCGAGCGTGGCCGGGATGAACTTCTGGCCGCCGAAGCCCGGGTTGACGCTCATCAGCAGGACGATGTCCAGCTTGTCCATGACGTGGTCCAGGTGGTGAAGCGGCGTCGCCGGGTTGAAGACCAGACCAGCCTGGCAGCCGCATTCATGAATCAGCGCCAGCGTACGGTCGACGTGCTCCGAGGCTTCCGGGTGAAAGGTGATGATGTTGGCACCGGCCGTGGCGAAGTCGGGGACGATCCGGTCGACCGGCCTGACCATCAGATGGACGTCGATCGGTGCCTGCGTCAGCGGCCGGATGGCCGCGCAGACCAGCGGGCCGATGGTCAGGTTCGGTACGTAATGATTGTCCATGACGTCGAAGTGAATCCAGTCGGCGCCGGCCGCGATCACGTTCACGACTTCTTCGCCAAGCCTGGCAAAGTCGGCAGAGAGAATGCTGGGTGCAATGACGTACATGACAGGAACCCCTGCGAAAACCGGGTTTCATTTTACCGCGAAACAGCCGGTTCTGGCTGCCAGAGAAAGGCTCAGCCCGCTGGCGGAGGGCCGGCGCGCGCCGCCGGGCTTGTCAGCAGGCCTTCTTTGGTGTGCAATGCCGGTTCTGATTGTCCCGACATCGAGCAAACATGGCCGAGAGCAAGAAATACGAGATCGCGGTCACCGCGATCCCGCAGTACATCGCCGAGCAGTCGGACCCAGCCAGCGACAGCTACGTCTTCGCCTATGCCATTACCATTGAAAATGTCGGGACCGTGCCGGCGCAGTTGATTTCGCGGCACTGGATCATCACCGACGGCAGCGGCGAGGTCCAGGAAGTGCGAGGGCTTGGCGTCGTGGGCCGGCAGCCACTGCTGCAGCCGGGGGAGAAGTTCGAATACACCAGTGGCTGCCAGCTCGACACCCCGGTCGGCACGATGCGCGGTAGCTACCAGATGACGGCCGTGGACGGAAAGCAGTTCGAGGCCCAAGTTCCAGAGTTCACGCTGGCGGTTCCTCGCGTCCTGCACTGATTCGCGGTCTTGAGCCTCAAGCACAGCTATACGCTGATCGCCCCGTTCTACGATGCAGCGCTGGCTGCTGCCACCCGCTCGCTGCGGGCAAGAAGCATCGCGGGCTTGCCGGACGATGCAGCGCAGATCCTGGTGAGCGGTGTCGGCACCGGCCTTGATCTGCCGCTGCTGCCGGCGCAGCACCGCTATACCGGCATCGACCTGACCCGGGCGATGCTGCAGCGCGCCCTGCCGCGCGCCGCAGCACTCGATTTTCGCTGCGTTCAGGGCGATGCGCAGCGGCTGCCTTTTGCCGACGGCAGTTTCGAGCACGTGATCCTGCACCTGATCCTCGCCGTCCTGCCCGACCCGCTGGCCGGTCTGCGCGAGACGGCGCGCGTGCTGGCGCCGGGAGGCAGCGTGCTGATCTTCGACAAGTTCCTGCAGGCAGGTCAGGCGGCGCCGCTGCGGCGACTGCTCAACCCGCTGGTCCGCCGGGTCGCGACGCGACTCGACGTGGTTTTCGAAGATCTGCTGGAGAAGACGCCGCTCCTGGTCCTGGAGAGCGATGAGCCGGCGCTGGCTGCCGGCTGGTTCCGCCTGATTCGCCTGCGGCGGGTCTAGCTGCGGTAGTCGGCGTTGATCCTGACGTAGTCGTACGACAGATCGCAGGTGTATACCGTCGCTCGGGCGGTGCCGCGTCCAAGCGCGACGCGGACGCTTATTTCGGCGTGCTGCATGATCCGCGCGCCGTCTTCTTCACGATACGAAGCCGCTCGCCCGCCCTTCTCGGCGACCAGAATTTCGCTGCCGGCGCTGCCTAGCCAGACGCTGACCCGATCGACATCAAGGTCGTCGACCTCGGCGTAGCCGATCGCGGCCAGGATCCGGCCGAGGTTGGGATCGGAAGCGAAGAACGCGGTCTTGACCAGCGGCGAGTGGGCGACGGCATAGCCCACCCGCTTGCATTCAGCGCGGTCGCGGCCACCTTCAACGGCGATGGTGATGAACTTGCTGGCTCCTTCGCCGTCGCGAATGATCGCCTGCGCGAGTTCCACCGCAACGGCGATGACGGCGTCGCGCAGCGCCGCGTAGGCGGGCGTAGAGGCGTCGGCGAACTCGACACCGGCCTGACCGGTGGCGATCAGGATGAAGGAATCATTGGTCGATGTGTCGCCGTCCACGGTGATGCAGTTGAACGACTCGTCGGCCGCTGCCCGCAACAGCTGTTGCAGCAAGGGCGTGGCGATCCCGGCATCGGTGGCGATGAAGCCGAGCATTGTCGCCATGTTTGGCCGAATCATTCCGGCGCCTTTGCTGATGCCGGTGACGGTGACACTGCGGCCGTCTACCTGCAGGCGCCGCGAGGCCGCCTTGGCGACCGTGTCGGTAGTCATGATCGCCTGCGCTGCGGCGTGCCAGTTGTCTTCTCGCAGGTCGGCGATACACCTCGGCAGGGCGGCGATCAGGCGGTCGACGGGCAATGGTTCGAGGATTACGCCGGTCGAGAACGGTAGCACCTGCCGGTCGTCAACGTCCAGCAAGCGGCCGACGGCGGCGCAGGTTTCGGTCGCCGCTTGCCAGCCCTGCTCACCGGTACCGGCATTGGCGATGCCGGTATTGATCACCAGCGCCCGCAGGTCGCTGCCGATTTCCAGATGGCGGCGGCAGACCAGTACCGGCGCGGCGCAGAAGCGGTTGGCGGTGAACACGCCAGCGACCCGGCAGCCGGGGACCAGCGCGAGAACGGCCAGATCCCGCCGGTCGAGCTTGCGGATTCCCGCCTCGGCAACGCCGAGACGGACGCCCGCTACCGGCAGCAGGTCTGTGGCAGCGGGGGTCTGGTAATTGACGGGCATGGCAAGCTCGCTAGCGAAGACAGGCGGAGATGGAGGCGGCAGGACGCCGATCCACAGGTCCCGGGCAGCCCGGCAGGATCGCGGCACCCCAGCCGGTTGACTCGAACGCGAGGTCTACGACAGCTTGCCGTGACAAAGTTTGTATTTCTTGCCGGAGCCGCAGGGGCAGGGCTCATTGCGGCCGACCTTTGGACCGCTCGGCAGGGGTTTCTGGGCGCCCGCAGATGCCTCCCGATCGCCGGTCCCCAGCGCTTCGTCGTAATCCGCATGCTGGTAGCGTACGTTCTGCACTTCCGCGTGCGGAGCGGTCTCCTCGACGTCCTGCTGGCGTACCTGTACCGTCATCAGCAGGCGCGTCACGTCGCCGCGGACGTTTTCGAGCAGCCGCTCGAAAAGTTCGAAGGCTTCGCGCTTGTACTCCTGCTTGGGGTTCTTCTGCGCGTAGCCACGCAGGTGAATCCCCTGCCGCAGGTGGTCGAGTGCCGCCAGGTGCTCTCGCCAGTGCGTGTCCATGCTCTGCAGCATGACGTTGCGTTCGAACTGGTGGAAGCCCTCGGCGCCCACCATTTCGACCTTGGCCGCGTAGGATGCCGCCGCCGTTTCGACGATCCGCGCCAGCATCTCTTCGTCGCGCAGATTCGGCTCGTCGCGTGACCACTCGACAATCGGCACCTGCAGCAACAGTTCGGCGGCCAGCGCTCGTTCCAGCCCCGGCAGATCCCACTGTTCCTCGACACTGTCGGCTGGGACGTAGGCGCGGAAGGTGTCGTGCAACACCCCTTCACGCATCGGAGTCACCGTTTCGGAGATGTCGTCGCTCTCCAGCAGTTCGTTACGCTGGGCGTAGATGACCTTCCGCTGATCGTTGGAAACGTCGTCGTATTCCAGCAACTGCTTCCGGATGTCGAAGTTGCGGGCTTCGACCTTGCGCTGCGCCGATTCCAGCGAGCGCGAGACCAGCGGATGCTCGATCGGTTCGCCCTCGGGCATCTTCAGGCGCTCCATGATCGCCTTCAGGCGTTCGCCGGCAAAGATGCGCAGTAGCGCATCGTCGAGCGCCAGGTAGAAGCGCGACGAACCGGGGTCGCCCTGGCGGCCCGAACGGCCGCGCAGCTGATTGTCGATGCGGCGCGATTCATGCCTTTCGGAGCCGATGATATGCAGGCCACCAGCCGCCACCACCTGATCGTGCAGCACTTGCCATTGCGTACGAATCTCGGCGATCGCTGCATCCCGATCGCCCGCAGCCAGTGTCTCGTCGTCACGCAGGGCCGAGATCTGTTTCTCGATGCTGCCGCCGAGCACGATGTCGGTGCCGCGCCCGGCCATGTTGGTGGCAATCGTGATCACCCCCGGGCGACCAGCCTGAATGACGATTTCCGCTTCGCGCGCGTGCTGTTTGGCGTTGAGGACCTGGTGCGGCAGCTTCTCGTGATCGAGCAGAGCCGACAGCAGTTCCGAATTTTCGATCGACGTCGTGCCGACCAGTACCGGTTGTCCGCGTTCGCGGCAACTGCGGATGTCGGCGATGATCGCGGCGTGCTTTTCCTTGGCGGTGCGGAAGACCTGATCGTTGTTGTCGGTTCGCCGCATCGGTTTGTTGGGCGGGATGACCACCGTTTCGAGGCCGTAGATCTGCTGGAATTCGTAGGCCTCGGTATCGGCGGTGCCGGTCATTCCCGACAGCTTGCCGTACATCCGGAAATAGTTCTGAAAGGTGATCGAGGCCAGCGTCTGGTTCTCGTTCTGAATCCGCACGCCCTCTTTGGCTTCGACGGCCTGGTGCAGGCCATCGGACCAGCGACGACCCGACATCAGGCGGCCCGTGAACTCGTCGACGATGATCACCTCGCCGTTCTGCACCACGTACTGCTGATCCTTGAGAAACAGATTGTGAGCCCGCAAGGCGGCGTAAAGGTGGTGGATCATCAGGATGTTGCTGGCGTCGTAGAGGCTGCCGCCGTCGGGAAGCAGGCCGGCAGCCGCCAGAATGTCTTCGGCGTGTTCGTGACCCGCCTCGGTCATCAGGATCTGATGACCTTTCTCGTCGACCCAGTAATCGCCGGGACCGTTTTCTTCCTGGCAGCGTTCGAGCAGGGGCGCGACCTTGTTCATGCGCACGTAGAGGTCGGTGTGGTCCTCGGCCTGCCCCGAGATGATCAGTGGCGTGCGTGCCTCGTCGATCAGGATCGAGTCGACCTCGTCGACAATCGCGAAGCTCAGTTTGCGTTGCACCCGCTCGTCGGACGAGTAAACCATGTTGTCGCGCAGGTAATCGAAGCCGAATTCGTTGTTGGTGCCGTAGGTGATGTCGGAAGCGTAGGCGGCCTGTTTCTCGTCGTGGGGCATTTGCGAGAGGTTTACGCCGACCGAGAGGCCAAGAAAGCGGTGCAGTCGTCCCATCCATTCGGCATCACGGTTGGCCAGGTAGTCGTTGACCGTGACGATATGGACGCCCTTGCCAGCCAGCGCATTGAGGTAGGCAGGCAGGGTCGCGACCAGCGTCTTGCCTTCGCCGGTACGCATCTCGGCAATCTTCCCGTCGTGCAGAACCATCCCGCCAATCAATTGCACGTCAAAGTGGCGCATGCCCAGTGAGCGCTGTCCGGCCTCGCGAACGACCGCGAAAGCTTCCGGAAGCAACTCGTCCAGCGTCTCGCCGTTGGCCACACGTTCCTTGAACTCGACCGTCTTGCCGCGCAGATCTTCGTCGGACAAGGCGCTGATGCCCGCTTCCAGCGCATTGATCTTGCGGACAACCCGCGAGTACTGCTTGATCAGCCGGTCATTGCGGCTGCCGAAAATCTTCTTGAGTAGGCCGGGAATCATTCTGGTAACGGTAGGGGAAGTTGCGAAGTTAGGATAGGGACCCTTGTCAGGAAGCGGAGGCGGTGTCCATTCACGACCACCGGGCACTTCGGATCGAGACGTCGAACAGGCAAGACGACGGGACCAGACCAATCATCCGGCGCGCGGCATGGATACTACCTTCAAGACCGGGTCGACGCAATTCTGGTGTCGGCTGCGCTAATGTTGTTGCAGACAGTGCTGGCAGTCGATATGGCGTTCATTCCGAGTGGCTGGCCGTCCGGTCAGGCGGCCAAGCAGCGCACCGCTGGCGGCGGCGAACGGACGGCGACCGGCACCGGCCGGAGGCAGCGAAAGATCCTGGCCAATCACTTCCCGGGTTCCGCGATTCAATCTGAATAGATAGCGGGAATGCCCCGCCAAGCCTTGATCTTGGATAGAGTGAGGTTACTGAGACAGTCACCTATTTGGAGAGCAAGGGAGGCGGGGCGATGGGGACTCTG
>NZ_JAPUVQ010000036.1:0-2594 GCF_029255145.1 Accumulibacter sp. | reverse complement strand
GTTCAGCGGGTCACGTTAGCTTGCGGGGTCGAACCGCCAAAACTTTGCGCGACCTCTACTCACCGTTTCCCAACCCGCATCTTCTTTCATGATCCGGGGCGGCCGCAAACGCAATGACCGTTAGCGCCGACGAACGGCAGACGATCCGCGGCATGATCGAGGCCCACCCCGGCAGCAGCCGCGCGCAACTCTCACGTCAGGTGTGCGCCCTATGGGTGAGGAAGATCCGTCCGACGGCGCACATCCAGGAGGCGACCTCGGCTGTTGTCGCGTGCAGCGTCCGGGCGGCCTGGAAAACGATCACCACCGAACTTGTGAGGCCGACCAAGACTGCGACGAAGTCTGCGATCAGCCCCGAAGCCGAGAAATGCACGATCAGTCGCGTGCCTTCACTGCGGGCACAATCGCTACGATCAACGATATCGACAACATCGAACGTTTCGACGACACGGACGGTCGTGGCAGCTGTCGAGGTGCGCCGTCGCGGCTCAGTTCCGGCCGGCCTTGCGCAATGCCTCGCGAATTCTTGGCAGTGCTGCCTGCGCAGCTCTTTCACCTTCGAGGATCGCGTCGTGGCGCGCCTGAAACTCAGTCGATCCGACCGCGCCGACCTGCGGGCGAATCACCACGTCGGCTTCCTTGAGCTCGTAGCGAGCGAGGCTCTGGCCCATGATGGTGAAGGTCTGCATCAGGATGTCGAAGGTGCTGCGCACCGGCTGGTTGCCGGGAACCGCCGAGATGTCGACCGCGATGACTACGTCGGCGCCCATCTGCCGGGCCGCCTGGACCGGGATCAGGCTGCTCAGGCCGCCATCGACGTATTCCCGGCCGCCGATCCGAACCGGCTGGAAGACCCCGGGCACGGTCGCTGAAGCGCGGACCGCCATGCCGGTGTTGCCGGTTCGAAAGACGATGCTCTCACCGCTGCGAAGGTCGGTGGCGACTGCTCCGAAAGGCTTCTTCAGGGCCTCCAGCGGCCGCTGGCCGACGGCTTCGTTGACGAACTGCTGCAGAGATTCTCCCTTTAGCACGCCCCGATCAGGCAGGGACCAGTCGCTGATCTTGGTCTCGTCGAGTCGGTGCGCGAGCTTCTGCAGCTGAAAGCCGCTGTTGCCGGCGGCGTAGAGCGCGCCGACCACCGCGCCAGCGCTGGTGCCGACGATGATGTCGGGGAAAATGCCTTGACTTTCGAGCGTCTTGATCACCCCGACGTGTGCAAAACCTCTAGCCGCCCCGCCGCCCAAGGCGAGTGCCAGCTTGACTGGTTTGGCGGCCTGCGCCGGCTGGACGGGCTGGACGACCGGCGGTGGCGGGGTGCTCGCACATCCGCTTAGGGCGGCGAGCGTGGCAAGGGCAGCACTGAGGAGCAGTTGACGCATGGTTTTCCTTTCTTCGGACTCGCGCTTCCAGTAATGGCGCTGCCGCGCCGTGTCCGGGGAGACGGGCGGCAAATCTGTAACAAGGCTGTGCCCGTCAACCTGACTGAGTCAGCGGGAGTGGCCATGGTACGACTTCAGGTCAAACGTCGCCATCCGCTTGTCGGATACGGGTGTCGAAATTTCTTACACTCGATCTGGCTGGCTGGAACCCGCCTTGCGAGGCGACGCGCTTTTCGTCGAACCTAAACCGCAGTGAAGTGGGAGGACCACGGAAGAGTTATGGTCAAAGCAGCGACTGATGTGGGAACTACCGCACTGGGCCTTCGGCCAGGGTCACGGCGTGGTGTCGGCATTCTTTACATATTGCCTGCCGCATCTGCTCGCGAGGGGCTGGCTGCCGGCGTTGCCGAAAGTAACTACTAGATTTATATGGTCTTTTCCATACATACTTTAGTGGCATGGTTAATGCTTGTTGTTCGATGGAACAACCATCTTTTACTTGAGCGTAAATCGGCCGGGACGCTTTGCCGGGTTGTTCCCAAGTGCGTTTAATTTGACCATCTTCAAGAGGAGTCAATCGTCATGAAACCGATGCAGAAGCTCACGGCGCTCGCGGCTGTGAGTATTGCCGCCCTGTCCACAGGCAGTGTCATGGCTTCCACGGAAGCACAGAAGCAGGCAGCCATCGACAGCGGCTTGGCCTGGTTGGCCAGCAACCAGGCTGCCAATGGAAGCTGGTGTCAGTCCGGTTATTGCGCCGCCGACACCGCGGCGGCGCTACTGGCCTTTACCGAGCAGAGCTACAAGCCGGTAGGCTGGAATGGTCAGAACTATTCGGCGAACGTGACCCAGGCCCTCGGCTTTCTTCTCCAGGACGCCGGCACGGTATCGATCTCCAACAACCGCGGCGACGGAAAGAACGCCAACATCAGTGGCAGCGGCATCGGCTATATCTGGGGTGGCGGCGAGGCGACCTACGTCACTGGACTGGTTCTGCCGGCCCTGTCGCGTGTAACGGCGGGAGTCAATGGCATCACGCCCAGCACCGTGATCAGCAGCAGCAACGCCGCAGTAAACGGCAAGACCTACGCCCAAGTTCAGATTTCCTGATCCCGGCCGGGAATGTAGGTAGAATTCCGGAATTGCGAGTAGCACTTTATTTCGAAGGCCATAATTTTCGTATGGCATAGACCAAGCGTCGCTAGGAGTGCAAGG
>NZ_JAPUVQ010000035.1:0-9042 GCF_029255145.1 Accumulibacter sp. | reverse complement strand
GCGTCGAGGCCGAACGCCAGGCCGCCGTGGAGGCCGCCCGCGTCGAGGCCGAACGCCAGGCCGCCGTGGAAGCCGCCCGCGTCGAGGCCGAACGCCAGGCCGCCGTGGAGGCCGCCCGCGTCGAGATCGAGCGCCAGGCCGCCGTGGAGGCCGCCCGCGTCGAGGCCGAACGCCAGGCCGCCGTGGAAGCCGCCCGCATCGAGATCGAGCGCCAGGCTGTGGAAGAGGCCCTGCGTCAGGAAGAAGCGGAGCGTCTGGCCGTTGAGGAAGCCATCGCTCGCGAGACCGAGCGCCAGGCATCGGAGGAAGCCGCGCGCCGCGAGGCCGCGAGCGCTGCGCCCGTTGAACCAGGCAAGGCCAAGACTCCCGGGCAAACGGTGGTAATGATCGCCGACGATTCAAAAGTCGTCCGCGTCAAGACGGGCAGGCTGCTCACCGCGAATCAGTATCAGGTCCTGATGGCCGAAGACGGACTCGACGCAGCGCAGAAAATTGCTGATTCACTACCCGATGTTCTGGTAACGGACGTGGATATGCCCGGAATGACCGGTCTGCAACTGGTGCGGCAACTACGCGGCAATGCACGCACGGCGCACATTCCGATCATCATGGTGACCTCCGACAGTGATGACTTGCGCAGCGAAGCAGACGCGGCCGGCGTCGACGTGCTGCTCGGAAAACCGTACCCCGAAGAGCAGCTGATTGCGCACATTCAGCGGCTGGTGGTCGGTCGCAACGGCGCTTGAGCACGTGCCGACGGCGGCCTGCTCGTCGACGCGCATGAACCGGCAGCGCGGAGCACCAAACGCACCATGAAACCCGTACCGGTGCAGCAGGAGAACACTGACCCGACGGCCGGCGAATTCGTCGTCGTCTGCCTGTGTGCCGAGTGGTGTGGCGTTTGCCGTGAATACCGCGACGGCTTCAAGGAAGTTGCCAGACAGTTTCCGGCGGCGGCGTTTCACTGGCTGGATATTGAGGAACACGCGGACGAGCTGGGCGATCTGGACGTGGAGAACTTCCCGACGCTGCTGATCAAACGTCGGCAATGGACGCTCTTCTTTGGCACCATGCTGCCGACACCGAGTCACCTGCGGCGAACGCTGGAGGCCTTCCTGGAGCAAACCGCAGAACAATGTCAGAAGTACGTATCGTCAGGCGTGGAGCGACGCTGCTGGCAGGAAGACCTCGACCTGCAGCGGCTTGGGAAAGACGAGCTGCGTCGCATCTGTAGCCGCGCGGGAGCGTTCTAGTCCTTCCGCAACCGAGCTATACCCGCGCCACCGCTAGACGGCGACCAGCATTCCCTGTTCGTCACGCAGGGTCCCGACGCGGATCAGGTCTCGGGCCAGCTCATGCGCCAGGACCGCGTTGTCGAGCTTGAGGTAGCGTGCGTTGACGCTCTGGCAAAAGCTCAAACGGGACAGGAAAGCGGGAAGGTCGGCGCGCGGCAGCTGCCGCCTCTCCAACAGGGCAAAGGCCAGGATGACCTTCAACGCGTGTCGAACCAACAAGTCGATATCCTGCTCGAAGGCAGCCAGCCGCCGGTAGGCGCGCTCAAAAGCATCGTCGACCTCGACAAAGGGTGCTCCATGGCCGGGAATCACCACCTCGACCGGCAGACGCGCCAGCGCGTCGAGCGTTTCGCGCGCGGCCTTGAGGCCGCCACCATCCTCGGGATGACCCAGCAGTTCGGAAAAAATGACGCCAAAGCCGTTACGCCACAAGGCGTCACCCGAGATCAGGATGCGCCGCTCCGGGTTGTGAAAAGCGAGCGCATCCATGTCGTGGCCGGGAACCGCAATCGCCCGCCAATTGAGGCCGCCGAGTTCGCGCTCGTCGCCGGCGGCGATCGTCGCATCGTGACGGAAGCGCGCCGCAGACTGGCCCAGTGGCGAGAGCAGCAGCGCTTCTTCGTCCCACTCGGCGATCGTCGCGTCGATCCCCTGCGGAACGATCACCCGGCAGCCAAAAGCGTCGGTCACCGCAGCGTTGCCACCGATGTGGTCGGAATGCGAATGGGTGTTCAGCAGCCGGGTGAGCCGGCGACCGCCAAGCGCGTGCTGGAGCAGCGCCACCGTCTGGCTAGCATGGCTGACGTAACCGCTGTCGATCAGCGCCGCCTGGTCGCCTTCGAGAAAAACGATATTGTTCGACGACAGCCAGCCACGTTCCAGAACCAGCAGACTGCCGGGCAGCATCAGGACTTGCCCGGCGAGTCGCCGTCCAGTCCCGCATCGATGATCCGCAGCGAGCGCGCCTCCTCGACGACGATTCCCTGGCCAGCCTCCGATGCCGGCTCTGGCGGACGACCACAGCCGAGGCAGTAACCGGAATCGGGGTCGAACATGCAGACGCCGACGCAAAGATAGCCGTCTTCAGTTCCGCTCATGGTCAGTGCTCGCAATCACCACGAAACTCGCCGCCGGACGAACAACCCGCTGGATCGTGATCGACACGCCGACGCTCTACGGCCAGCAGAATGTGCGCGCGTTGCGCATCCGCCGCAGCGCTCCAGGCAGCGATTTCTTCAATCGTCCGAAAGCACCCGAGACAGAAACCCGTTTGATCGTCCATCCGGCAGACGTTGATACACGGCGAGGCGACCACTTGCGTCAAGATACACTCCTTTCCACCCGGACGCCGGCCGAGCCCGGAGCCTGCCGGGCGAGCAGCGCACGGGCAGCCTTCGAGCCGGATTCGCGGCCCAGGTAGCGCGAAACGAACTGACCGGCGGCGAGCAAGCCGTCGAGATCGACCCCGGTTTCGATCGCCAGCCCGCGCAGCAGATAGACGACGTCTTCGGTCGCCACGTTGCCGCTGGCGCCGGCCGCGTAAGGACAGCCCCCGAGGCCGGCGATCGAGCTGTCGAACACCGCCATGCCCATTTCGAGCGAGGCGTAGATGTTGGCGATGGCCATCCCGTAAGTGTCGTGGTAATGCCCTGCCAGGCGTTCGATCGGTACCACCGCCGCACAGGCCTCGATCATCCGCTTGATCGCGGTCGGCGTCCCGGCGCCGATGGTGTCGCCGAGCGAGACCTCGTAGCAACCCATGTCAAGCAGCCGCCTGGCCACCCAGGCGGCTCGCTGCGGGTCGACGTCGCCCTCGTACGGACAGGCGACGACGCAGGAGACGTAGCCACGCACCGGGATATCGAGCGCGCTGGCAGCATCCACCACCGCAGCGAAGCGCTTCAGACTCTCGGCAATGCCGCAGTTGATGTTCTTCTGAGAGAAGGTTTCCGAAGCCGCGCCGAAGATCGCAACTTCCTGCGCACCGGCTTCGATCGCCGCATCGAAACCCTTGAGGTTGGGAGTCAGCACCGGGTAGGAGACCTGCGGCCGGTACCGCGGGCTGGCGAGCACCGCGCGCAGCACTTCGGCGTTGTCGCCCATCTGCGGCACCCAGCGCGGCGAGACGAAGGACGTGGCCTCGATCACCGACAGCCCGGCGTCGGCCAGGCGTTCGATCAGTTCGACCTTGATCGCCGCCGGAACGATCTGCGACTCGTTCTGCAGGCCATCACGAGGGCCAACCTCGACCAGCTTCACTCTCGTCGGGAACGCCATTTCACTTCTCCGCTGCGAAGTCGACCAGTTCGGCACCGTCCACGACCTGTTCGCCGGCCGCGTAACAGAAAGCCTTGACGGTGCCGTTCTTGGGTGCGGTGATGGTATGTTCCATCTTCATCGCTTCGAGGATCAACAGCGGCGTACCCTTGTCCACCCGCTGGCCGACCACTGCCAGCAAGGCGACAACCTTGCCCGGCATCGGCGCAGTCAGACCGCCACCGTGTGTACCACCGGCTTCGACCAGATGCAGCGGGTCGTCGCGCTGGATGACGTAGTTGGTGCCGTTGAGGAAAACGTGGCGCTTCTGTTCCTGCCTTTCGGTGACCGCGACGACGCTGGCCACCAGGCGGCGATCGTCCAGCTCGACCGCGAGTTGCCCGGCAAAACGGCCGCTGTCGAGAAAGCGGCCGCGTGCCAGCACCGATTCGTTACCCAGCGTCAATCGCCAGCCGTCCGCCTCGTAGGCGACGATGACCTCGTGCAGAGTGTCGCCGGTGCGATAGGTGAGCGTCCGCCGCGCCTGGATGTTCAGCCGCCAGCCGTCGTGCGAACTCCACGGCGACCACGGGTCACCCGAGTGGCTGGCCCTGGCGAGCGCCGCCGCCTGATCGCGCAGCAGGCCGGCGACGGCGGCGATGAAGAACACATTCTTCGGCGGTTCGCTGTGCGCCGGAAAGAGGAAGTCGCGACTACGCTCGATCAGGCCGGTGTCGAGATCGGCATTGGCAAAGGCCGGACAGACGACCAGGCGCGACAGGAAGTCGACGTTGGTGTTCACCCCGACGATGCGGTAGTCGGCCAGCGCTTGCCACATCCGCGCCAGCGCCGCGTCGCGGTCGACGTCCCAGACGATCAGCTTGGCGATCATCGGGTCATAGTACGGGGTGATCTCGTCGCCCTCTTCAATTCCCGTATCGACGCGAACGTTGAGGCTCTGTGCCGGCGGCGAGAGATGCACCAGACGCCCGGTAGACGGCAGGAAATCCTGCTCGGGATTCTCGGCGTAGATCCGTGCCTCGAGCGCATGGCCGCGGATGTCCAGCTGATCCTGGCGGAGTGGCAGCGGCTCGCCGCTGGCAACCCGCAACTGCCATTCGACCAGGTCCTGGCCGGTGATCATCTCGGTTACCGGATGCTCGACCTGCAGGCGGGTATTCATCTCCATGAAGTAGAAAGCGCCGTCGTGCGCAAAGGTGTCGCTGGCGATGAACTCGACGGTGCCGGCGCCTACGTAGCCGACCGCCCTGGCAGCATCCACCGCTGCCTGCCCCATCGCCGCACGGCGCGCGGCCGTCATTCCCGGTGCCGGCGCCTCCTCGAGGACCTTCTGGTGGCGACGCTGGACCGAGCAATCGCGCTCGAAAAGATAGACGCAATTGCCCTGGGTATCGGCGAAAACCTGTAATTCGATATGCCGCGAACGGCTGAGATATTTCTCGATCAGCACCTTGTCCGACGCGAACGACGAAATCGCCTCGCGCTGGCAAGAAGCGAGCGCGGCGGAAAAATCCTGGCTGCACTCGACCAGCCGCATGCCCTTGCCACCGCCACCAGCGGCCGCCTTGATCAGCACCGGGTAGCCGATGGCGTCGGCCTGTTGCTGCAGCACAGCGGGGTCCTGGTCGTCGCCGTGGTAGCCCGGCGTCACCGGGACGCCGGCAGCGCTCATGATCGCCTTGGCCGCCGACTTCGAACCCATGGATCTGATCGCGTCCGCCGGCGGACCGATGAAGACGATTCCCGCGGCCGCGCAGGCGTCGGCAAAGCGGTCGTTCTCGGAAAGGAAACCGTAGCCCGGATGGACGGCCTGCGCACCGGTCCGCCTGGCGGCATCGAGGATCCGTTCGCCGACCAGATACGATTCGCGGGCGGCAGCCGGCCCGATGCACACGGCCTCGTCGGCCATCCGCACGTGCCGGGCGTTGGCATCGGCCTCGGAATACACGGCGACGGTACGCACGCCCATACGGCGCGCCGTCTTGATCACCCGACAGGCAATTTCACCGCGATTGGCAATCAGAATCTTTGTAAACATCGAAGTACCTTTCGCCCCCACGCCGCTCGCGCGCCGTGCAGGCAGGGTCACCAGTCAAATGCTGCCAGCTGCCGGGAGCCAGATTCCGAACTCGGGGCGCCCTGGCAGATCACTCGGCAAGCCAGTTCGGCCGCCGCTTTTCGAGAAAGGCCGCCAGGCCTTCCTGGCCTTCGGAGCTGGCCCGGACACGCGTGATGCGCTGCGCGGTCTCGGCTATCGTCTGCTCGTCGATCGGTTGGCCGGCGACCACCCGGATCAGCGACTTGCATTCGGCCTGCGCTTTCGGGCCATTGCCGAGGAGACTGTCGAGAATCTCGCCGATCGCCTCGTCGAGTTGCTCGTCGCCGGGGACGATCTCGTGCAGCAAGCCGATTCGGTACGCCTCGGCAGCCGAAAAGCGCTCGGCGGTAAGCATGTAACGGCGGCTGTAGCGCTCGCCGATCGCCGCCAGCACGTAGGGGCTGATCACCGCCGGAACGATTCCGAGCTTCACTTCGCTGAGCGCGAAGACCGCGTCGTAGCTGCCGACCGCGATGTCGCAGGCGGCGATCAGGCCGACGCCGCCGCCGTAAGCCGGACCCTGGACGCGGGCGATGGTCGGTTTCGAGAGCTCGTTGAGCGTTGACAGCAGCTCGGCCAGGCGGTGGGCGTCGCGCAGGTTTTCCTCCGGCGAGTAGCCGGCGGCAGCGCGCATCCAGTTCAGGTCGGCACCCGCGCAGAAGCTCTTGCCGGTAGACGAGAGCACCACCGCGCGAACGTTCTCGTCGGCCTCGAGTTCAAGCAGCCCGACGGTGATCTCGGTGATCAGTTCCTCGTCGAAGGCGTTGTGACGGTACGCCTTGTTCAGGGTCAGGATGCCGACGGCGCCGTCGACCTCGGTAATTATCGATTGGTAGTCGCTCATCAATGGCCCTTACATCCGGAAAATGCCGAACTTCGTCGCTTCGGCTTCGGCGTTCATTGCCGCCGACAAGCCGAGACCGAGGACGCGACGGGTATCGGCAGGGTCGATCACGCCATCGTCCCACAAGCGCGCGCTGGCGTAGTAGGGGTGACCCTGAGCCTCGTACTGCTCACGGATCGGCGCCTTGAAAGCCTCCTCGTCGACCGCGCTCCAGGTCTTGCCGGCGGCTTCGAGGCCGTCGCGTCGGACCGTCGCCAGAACGGCCGCCGCCTGCTCGCCACCCATCACCGAAATGCGCGCGTTCGGCCACATCCACAGGAAGCGCGGCGAATAGGCGCGGCCGCACATGCCGTAGTTGCCGGCACCGAACGAGCCGCCGATCACGATGGTGAATTTCGGCACCCTGGCGCACGCCACGGCGGTGACCATCTTGGCCCCGTCACGGGCAATGCCGCCGTTTTCGTACTTGCGCCCGACCATGAAGCCGGTGATGTTCTGCAGGAACAGCAGCGGGATGCCGCGCTGCGTGCAGAGCTCGATGAAATGGGCTGCCTTCAGCGAGGATTCGGAAAACAGGATGCCGTTGTTGGCGACGACGCCGATCGGATAGCCCCAGACGCGCGCGAAGCCGCAGACGATGGTCGTCCCGTAGCGCGCCTTGAACTCGTCGAAGTCCGAGCCGTCGACGATCCGGGCGATGATTTCGCGAACGTCGAAGGGCTTCTTGGTGTCGGTTGGAATCACCCCGTACAGTTCGTCGGCCGGGTACAGCGGTGCGCGCGGCTCGCTCAGACTCAGCGGCGGCCGCTTGCGCCAGTTGAGGTTGCCGACGATGCGGCGGGCGATCGCCAGCGCGTGCGCATCGTTCTCGGCGTAGTGATCGGCGACGCCCGAGATCCGTGTGTGAACGTCGGCGCCACCGAGGTCTTCGGCGGTCACCACCTCGCCGGTCGCGGCCTTGACCAGCGGCGGGCCGCCGAGAAAGATCGTCCCCTGATCCTTGACGATGATCGACTCGTCGGACATCGCCGGCACGTAAGCGCCGCCGGCGGTGCACGAGCCCATCACCGCGGCGATCTGCGGGATGCCGGCGGCCGACAGATTGGCCTGGTTGTAGAAAATGCGACCGAAATGCTCCTTGTCGGGAAAGACGTCTTCCTGCATCGGCAGGAAAGCGCCACCCGAGTCGACCAGATAGATGCACGGCAGGCGGTTCTCGCCGGCGATTTCCTGCGCGCGCAAGTGCTTCTTGACGGTCAGCGGGTAGTAGGTGCCACCCTTGACCGTCGCGTCGTTGGCAACGATCATGCACTCGACGCCGTTGACCCGGCCGATGCCGGTGATCAACGACGCCGCCGGTACCTCGAATGGATTCGCCGTCTTGCCACCATACATCCCGTAGGCGGCGAGCTGCGAAAGCTCGACGAAAGGCGAACCGGGATCGATCAGGGCATTGACGCGCTCGCGCGGCAGCAGCTTGCCGCGCGCCAGGTGTTTTTGGCGCGCCGCTTCGGGACCGCCAAGGGCGATCCGGGCGACCGTCGCGCGCAGATCGGAAACGACGAAGCGCATCGCTTCATGATTGGCCTTGAATTCCGTGCTGCGCGCGTTGATCTGGGTTTGCAGGACAGACATCAGAAACCTCCACAGGCCAGCCAGCGTTCGAGCTGCGGCAGCCGGTCAACCCCGAAAAAAGGCTCGCCATCGACGACGACATACGGCGATCCGAAGACGCCCTTGGCCAGCGCCGAATCGACCTCGGCTTTCAGGCGCTCCTTCAGCGCCGGCCCGGCGAGCGCCTTGGCCAGCGTAGCACGGTCGGCGCCGTGCCCGGCGGCCAGATCGAGAACCACGTCGAGGTCGGAAACGTCGCGCCCCTCGACGTAAAGCGCGCGAAACACCGAGTGCGCGAAGGCCCGGGCCGTTTCGCCGTCCTGATCGTGCAGCCAGTAGCAGGCACGTGCCGCGTGCTGCGTGGCGAGGGGAAAGTTCGCCGGATGCGCATAGGGCACGTCAAGGAAACGCGCCGAGCGCGCAAAGTCGTGCAGCGAGTACTCGCCCTTGAGCGGCACCAGCGTCAGCGGCGCGGCGCCGGTCTGCTTGAACACCACACCGAGCAGGATAGGCCGCCAGCGGACCTGGCGCCCGTGGCGCTCGGCCAGCGCGTCGATCTTCTCCGACGCCAGGTAGCCGTAGGGGGACGAGAAGTCAAAGTAAAAGTCGAGGAGTTGCGGCATGGTTGGGTTCTCCCGGGGGCGTTGGCGCGTCAGGTAGGAGGTCGGCGGCTGGTGACACGACGGTGCTGAAGTCCATCGCCCGGCGACACATACGTCACTCTCCACACGCCGAGGCGGAGGAAAGCGGCACAGCGGGCAAACCGGGAACGACGTGGCCATAAGGGTACCCTAGCAGCCTGTCGGACTTCACGCTGGCTAAGCCGGCGCGTTTCACCATACGCAACAATCAAGCCGGATTTTCGTGATTTTCCGGCTTTTCCGAGGGTTTTCCCCTCATTTTCCCTACTGTGG
>NZ_JAPUVQ010000034.1:0-3060 GCF_029255145.1 Accumulibacter sp. | reverse complement strand
GGTTCAGCGGGTCACGTTAGCTTGCGGGGTCAAGCCGCCAAAACTTTGCGCGACCTCTACCCACCGTTTCCCAGATCGCATTTTCTTTCATGATCCGGGGCGGCCGCAACTGCAATGACCGTTAGCCACGCACTGCAACTGAACAAGCGGATTGCCAGCCCGGTACACGACATCGGTAGCCGCGCGCGCAAGGTACCGCCCGACGCCGACACGGTAGTCGTCGACGGGGCACGCTTCGTCGGCATTCGCCCAGCTGGCACCGTGCACCGACCGCTGGTCGCCAAGCCCCCGGGAAGGCGCCGAACGATCCGTTCGGCGACCAATGAAAACGAGCAGGACGCCACCTCCCGGGCGCCTTCCGGAGACCGGAATGGCCTGCAGCCGCCGCTCTTCAGCTTGAAGTGGAAGCCTGGCCAGCGGGCCATTCTCACCGGAACGCAAGACGCCGCTCTCAACCGGAAGCCGGACGCGACAGGAAAATTGGCGTTCAGCAAGCGCCGGCCTGTGAAGCGGCTCTCCCCGCCCGCAAGGCGCTTTCACTTGATCCAGGCCGGCCCCGGAAGGCGTGCCGGCAGCGCAGCCACCCCGGGGCGGAAACCCGGCGTCCTCCTGCTCACCGCCGAAGCGCACATCCCGTGGGAGCTTGCCAGGATGCCCGGGCCGCTGGACGCCGCAGCCCCACTCTATCTGGGTTGCCAGGTCGACACCGGCCACTGGCCGCTCAATGACTCGGGCAACCCGGCGCTGCACCCGTCTGCCCGCGTCGCCGTACACCACATGGCGGTGGTCGTCGGCGACTATGCCGCCCGCTCGGGCTGGCGCAAACTGGAAAACGCCGAGCTGGAAGGCGCGGCGACCAGCACGCGTTATCACGTCATTCGCCTGGCAGCGGCGCCGAAAATCAAGCAACTGCTGAACACACGACTGACAGTGGGCGACGCCTGCGGCGGTGCCGAGGCGGTGCATATCGTCTGCCATGGCGAAGCGATCCAGGGACACCCGCTCAATGCAGCGGTGATCCTCGACGAGGGGCAGCACCTAGACCCGGAGTATCTGACCGATTCGCATCTCGGCGCGCAATACCATCCGTTCCTGTTCCTCAACGCCAGCCAGGTCGGCAAGGCTGGCGAACTGCTCGGCTCGTTCTCGGGCTTCGCCGACGAGTCGCTGAAAGGCGGTTTCAGCGGCTTCCTCGCGGCGCTGTGGTCGGTCGATGACGTCATCGCCCATGACATCGCGGTCGAGTTCTACGAGCGCGTTTTCGGCGCCTCTGGCAAGCTACGCGAAGCGGTCGCGGCGTTGCTGCGCGGCCGCTTCGACCCCGACCGCGAGAAGAACAGTTCGACGCGACTCGCCTACGTGTTCTACGGCCACCCCGGCCTCGCCCTCAACCGAATACAGGAGACCTGACATGCCCGACATCCATCAGCTCGACGGCGGCACCGCGCCGGTCAACCTCGGCGGCGGCTATACCCTGCGGGCGCCCGGTCTCAAGGGTAGCGCGCGTGTCCTGGGGACCAGGGCACCCGGCAGCCGTGGCCCCGAACAGGCCACCGAAGACTTCGATCGCGCTTTCGCTGACGCCGGCATCGAAGAAGTCACGGCCATTGAGCTCGCCGTTTCATCGTCGCCTTTCCCGAGAGCCGCGGCGCCGCTACGCGGCCCCGACGGCGCCTACGCGTTCGAACTGCGGGTTCCCGACCTTGGCCCAGACTACGGCCAGGTGGTTCTGGCGATCGATGAGCAAGGCGCCATGCACTGGCATTTCGCTGTCGACGACGAACGGAAGCTGCAGCCGTCGATCAGCCGCAGCGCCGGCGGCGGCAGGACCTTCCTGATTCCACGCGAGGTCGCCACCCCGCCGGCCGCTGCCAGCACCGCTTCGCCCGGGGCCCGCGGTCTGGTGAGCTTCGTCGGTCGCAAGCTGCTCAAGGTGCTGATCTACCCGGTGACCGATACGCTGCTCGGGCCGCTTACCGACTTCGCCGTCGGCCGCTGGGAGGCCCACCGGCGGCCGCCTGGCGTCCGCCATTTTATCCCCGGCAACGACGCCGTGCTGACTCCGACGGACTGGCAAGCGCTGGCCGGAGGACCCGCGCTGCTGTTCGTTCATGGCACCTTCAGCACCGCCCGCTCGGCCTTTGGCGGCATTCCCGAGGCGACTCTGGGAACCCTGGCCGCACGCTACGGCGGCCGGCTCTTCGCCTTCGAACACCCGACCTTGTCGCAACATCCCCGCGACAACGCCCGCTGGTTCTTCTCGCAAATGCCGGCCGGCGTGGCGCTCGAGGTGGACATCGTCTGCCATAGCCGCGGCGGACTGCTCAGCCGCTGCCTCGCCGGCTGCGCCGCCGATTACGGCATCGACCCGGCACGCTTCCGCGTTCGCCGCCTGGTCCTCGCCGGGGTCCCCAATCAGGGCACGCTACTCGCCAACCCGGAGCACATGGTGAGCTTCCTAGACCGCATGACGACGGCGCTCAACGTCTTTCCGGACAACGGCGTAACCGACGTCATGGAAGGCCTGCTGACGATCGTCAAGGTCGCCGGCCATGCTGGCCTGACCGGCCTCGAAGGACTCGCGTCGATGTGCCCTGGCAACGAATTCCTCGACGAGCTAGACCGCGCAACCCTTTCGGACTGCACGCTTTTCGGGCTCGGCGGCGACTTCGAGCCAGCACGTGCCGGCCTCGGTGCCGCTTTCTGCAGCGCTGCTGACTCGCTGATCGACCGCGTCTTCGACGATGCACCCAACGATCTGGTCGTGCCCGCCGCCGGCATGCGCAACTGGAACGGCGCGCTACACATCGCCGACGAGCGCTTCCTCGACTTCCCGGCCAGCCGCGGCGTGATGCATACCTCCTACTTCTCGCAGCCGGAAACGTCGGTGAGCCTGCTCAAGTGGTTGCAATGAACGAGCAGTCCGAGCGTTGTCCGGCTAGCAGCCTGTCGGACTTTCCCGGCGCCAGATCCATATATGATATAATCATGCCTCTTCGAACCATCGAGTCGTCGCATGTCAAACTTTATCGTCGCTGACCGCCAGACGGCCTATCTGCT
>NZ_JAPUVQ010000033.1:0-5751 GCF_029255145.1 Accumulibacter sp. | reverse complement strand
TCTGCCGCATCAAGCAATTTCGACGTATCGCCACACGCTACGACAAACTCGCCGAGCGTTTCGCTTCCTTCATCGCCCTCGCCGCATCCGTCATTTGGCTCGCTTGAATGTCAACACACTCTAGAGCCCGTCCTTGATTATCTCCCCGCTGTCGACGCACTGATAGTCGGTCGTGCATCTTGTCAGGGAGCAGACGGCTGCGGTCTTGATGGCCACCTGTTTTCGTTGGGCGCACAGTTTTTCTGCCCTGGCCCGAACGTCGGCAATCACCTTGTCCGAATTCGCGTGATCGAAAGTCAGATAGTTGGTGTCCGCGCCAAAGCCGACGAGCAGATTGTCGGCGCAGCTTGAGAGGAGGAAGGTCAGCAGGAGTGCGCGGATGATCATCGGGGTGGGGGAGAAAAGAGCATGAAAGTTGACGCCAGCCCCGAAAGTATCACGGGCCACGGCCTCGGCAGTCAATCGAAGATTTCCTCCCAAGGAACCGTTGACGGTGTGCACTGGAGGGCGTCGCTATCGGAGAGATCACAGTCGGACTCCGCCCGGCGTTTCAGACCTGCTGCCAACCGATACCTGCAGCCATCTGCAGGTTGCGCTGACGGACTCGCGCTTGACGCAGCATCACCAGTCCCGCGACCACGACGCCGACGGTAACCAGCGCGACCATGATCGTCGCCAACGCGTTGATGTCCGGGCTGACGCCGAGGCGAACCTTTGAAAAGATCACCATCGGCAGCGTGCTGGAGCCCGGACCGGAAACGAAACTGGCGATCACCAGGTCGTCGAGCGAGATGGTGAACGCCAGCAGCCAGCCGGAAATAAGCGCCGGCGAGATGATCGGCAGGGTCACCAGCAGGAACACTCTGGCCGGCCGCGCGCCGAGGTCCATGGCCGCTTCTTCGAGCGACACGTCGAGCGATGCCAGGCGCGATTGCACGATCACCGCCACGTACGACAGCGTTAGTGTCATGTGCGCGATCGTGATCGTGCTGACGCCGCGGCCCTCGGGCCAGCCGAAGGCGTGTTCGGTGGCGACGAACAGCAACAGCAGCGATAGGCCGGTAATCACTTCAGGCATCACCAGCGGCGCGGTGATCATCCCGGTGAACAGCGTGCGACCACGGAAGCGCCCAAAGCGTGCCAGCGCCAGGCCGGCCAGCGTGCCGAGGATTGTTGCGCCGGTGGCATTGATCGCCGCGACGCGCAGCGACAGCCAGGCCGCGTCGAGAATCTGCTGGTTCTCGAACAGCTTGCCGTACCACTCGGTCGAGAAACCGCCCCAGACGGTCACCAGCCGCGACTTGTTGAAGGAATAGAAGACCAGCGACAGGATCGGGACATACAGGAAGGCAAAGCCGAAGACCAGGAACGACAGTCTGGCGAGCGAGGTTTTCGACTTCACGTGCGCGCTCCGCTGGCCCGCCCCTGGAGGCGCTGGAAGTACACGATCGGCGCCACCAGGACCAGCAACAGCGCGATGGCGACCGCGCTGGCCACCGGCCAGTCACGGTTGTTGAAGAACTCGGTCCACAAGACCTTGCCGATCATCAAGGAGTCTGCTGGCCCCAACAAGGCGGGGATCACGTATTCGCCGACCGCCGGTATGAATACCAGCATGCAGCCGGCAACGATGCCTGGCGTCGACAGTGGCAGGGTAATGCTGATGAACGCTCGCAGCGGGCGGCAACCGAGGTCTTCGGCGGCCTCCAGCAGGCTCAGGTCCATTTTTTCCAGGTTGGCATAGAGCGGCATGACCATGAAGGGCAGATAGCAGTAGACGATGCCCAGATAGGTCGCGAAGTCGGTCTGCAGCATGACCACCGGGTGATCGATCACTCCCAGCCAGAGCAGCAGATTGTTGAGCAGGCCATTGCTCTTCAGGATGCCGATCCAGGCGTAGACGCGCAGCAGGAACGAGGTCCAGAAAGGCAGAATGACCAGCATCAGCAAGATGCCACGCCAGCGGGCGCCGGCACGCGCGATCGCATAGGCCAGCGGGTAGCCGATCACCAGCGCCAGAGCGGTCGATAGCGCCGCCACCTGCAGCGAATTGGCGAAGGCGCGCAGATACAGGCTGTCTTCGAACAGGTACAGGTAGTTGCCGGGATTGACGTTCAGCCGGATGTCGGCCAGGCCGTCGCCGGCCCAGTTCAGCAGCGGCTGATAGGGCGGCATGGCGATCTGTGCTTCCGAAAAGGAAATCTTCAGCACGATCACGAACGGCACCAGGAAGAACAGCAGTAGCCACAGATATGGCACGGCAATCACCGCCGTCCGACCACGCACTCCCAGGCGCACCAGTAGCGCCTGCGTCCAGCGAACCGGCGGCAGATTCCTGGCCGCCCCAGACAGGCGCCGGACAGCGGCGCCGACGCGCTGGCTGCCGCCTGGCTGCACGGCCGGCTTCATGCGCCGACCAGTACCGGGCTGCTGTCGTGCCAATGCAGGAACACTTCCTGTTCCCAGGTGATGTCCTGGTCGTCGCAACGCCGAACGTTGGGGCGCGTCACGCGGATCGTCTTGCCCGATGCGAGGCGGATCAGGTACACCGACAGGTCACCGAGGTAGGCGATCTCCTTGACGTGGCCCTGCGTCCAGTTGGCTGCCGCCTGCGGTGGCGTCAGCGACAGCTGGATCTTTTCCGGCCGAATGGCCACCCAGACCCTGGCTGCGGGCGTTGAAGCGATGCCGTTCGCGACCTGCACCGGCCGTTCGAGTTCCGGGCAGGCGATGCGCAGCAGACCTGCCTCATCAGCGGTCTGCTGGCCTTCGAACATGTTGACCGAGCCGATGAACTCGGCGACAAAGCGGTTGCCGGGGAACTCGTAGATCTCCTTGGGCGTCCCCACCTGAACGATCCTGCCGCGCTCCATGACCCCGATTCGCGACGACAGGGTCATCGCTTCTTCCTGGTCGTGGGTGACCACCACGAAGGTGACTCCCAACTGCTCCTGCAGATTGACCAGCTCGAACTGGGTGTGTTCGCGCAGCTTCTTGTCGAGTGCGGCCAGCGGTTCATCGAGCAACAGCAGCTTGGGTTGCTTGATCAGCGCCCGCGCCAGGGCGACGCGTTGCCGCTGGCCGCCGGACAACTGGTCAGGCTTGCGTTGTCCCAGCTCGGCGAGGCGCACCAGCTTGAGCATCTGCGCCACCCGATCGGCGATCTCGGAGCGCGACCGATGCTCCATCTTCAAGCCGAAGCCGACGTTCTGTTCGACGCTCATATGCGGGAACAGCGCATACGACTGGAACATCATGTTGACCGGACGTTCGTAGGGCGGGATGCCGCTCATGTCCAGGCCATCGATGAAGATCCTGCCGCTGCTCGGCTCCTCGAACCCCGCCAGCATGCGCAGCAGCGTCGTCTTGCCGCAACCGGAACCACCCAGCAGACAAAACAGCTCGCCCTGAAAGATGTTCAGCGAGACCTCGTTGACGGCAACAAAGTCGGCAAAGCTCTTGGTGACTCGTTCAAGCCGAATGTACGGTCTCGCCGCGGGGTCGTTCCACGGCTGCCGGACGCCTGGCGAAGCAACTTCGGAGGTAGCCATGTCACCTCCCGGGTGGCCTAGCGACCGGTCTGGAAACGAGTCCAGGTGCGCGTCAGCAGGCGATTGTAATCGTCGCTGACCGCCAGCTCCGGCGACAGCTTGGCCTTCACCTCGGCGCCCGGAAAGACGCTCGGGTCGTTCTTCACCTCGGGCTTGATGAATTGCTCCGAAGCCAGGTTGCCGTTCGGGTAGTGCACGGCGTTCGAATTGGCCGCCGCCACTTCCGGCTGCATCAGGTAGTCGATGAACAGATGCGCGTTCTTCGGATGTTTGGCATCGGCTGGAATGACCATCATGTCGAACCAGATGATGCTGCCTTCCTTCGGCAGGGCATAAGCCACCTGCACACCCTTGCCCGCCTCTCTGGCGCGATCGCGCGCCTGCAACACATCGCCGCTGTAGCCGACGGCAAGGCACAGGTCGCCGTTGGCCAGGTCCTCGATGTACTGTGAGGAATTGACTTTGCGCACGTACGGACGAATTTTCATCAGTTGCTCTTCGACCAGCCTCAGATCGCCGGCGTCCTGGCTGTTGGGATCCTTGCCGAGATAGATCAGGACAATGCTGCGGATGTCGGACGCCGCATCGAGTATCGAGATCCCGCAATCCTTGAACTTGGCCGCGTATTTCGGATCGAGCACCAGCGCCCAGCTGTCCAGTGGCGCGTCCGGCATGATCTTCCTGACCTTGTCGACGTTGTAGCCGATGCCCTCGGTTCCCCACATATAGGGAATCGCGTGTTCGTTGTTCGGATCGTGCAAGGCGACGCGCCGCATGATCGCCGGATCCATGTTGCCGACGTTCTTCAGCACCGACTTGTCGAGCTTCTGAAACACGCCAGCCTTGATCTGACGTTCCATGAACTGCGCCGATGGCATGACCAGATCGTAACCCGTATTGCCCGCCAGCAGCTTGGTCTCGACCACTTCATTCGAATCGAAGACGTCGTAATTGACCTTGATGCCGTACTTGGCCTCGAAGTTCCTGACCGTATCCGGGTCAATGTAATCCGACCAGTTATAGACATTGAGCACCTTCTCGGTGTCGGTGGCGACCGCGGATTTGGCAACCGCCGACGGGGGCGCAGCGACTTCGGGTTCCTTGCCGCAGGCGGACAGCAGCATGGCAACGGCACCCAGACAGGCGAGCTTGCAGGCGAGGGTAGGGGCGGGACTTGATGGCAGGAACATGGCGCAGCCTTTCGATGCGGGATGGCGACAGCCGCAGCGTAACCCAGCGCCAGAGACACGCCAAGGGGTAGATCGTTGGCCGCCGCCCAGCGTCCGCCGAAGCGGCTTCGCCCCTGGACCGGGCACGCGCAGTCCGGACGACTTACAGAGCGAGGGCGGGTATCTGGTGTCTGGCAAGAGGTCACTTTGAAGTGGTCAGCAAGGTGGGTGGTCTTGGCCCCGGACCGGACCGGGGAAGCGAGCCATGGCGGCTGGATTCCATGTGGAAGTCGGCTGGCTGGTTGCGAGCCAAAGGAAACCTTCGTCTTCACTGGGGGCGAACGTTCAACGTTCAAGATTACCGGCCTCGCGCGGCTACTTGCGCGAGGTCCGGTTAATGGCAGGGTTGGGCGGCGGCTCGAAGCAGGCAGTGACCGAGCACGGCTTGAGTGCTAAATTTAGCCCCATGAACGCCCACGTAGACCACATTCTTGACGAAGCTCTCGGATTGCCTCCCGACGAGCGTTCGGCCTTGACGGTAGCGCTACTCGATAGTCTCGAAGGCAGTGACGATTCCTCAATCACGGAAGCGTGGCGGCAGGAGATCAGGGCGCGGCAAGCGGCCCTTCGGGCAGGGACAGTTGCGGCCGCTTCTTGGGCGGAAGCCAGAGCGAGGCTGAGCGCTCGGTGACACGCTTCGCAGTCGAAATTCTCCCCGAAGCAGAGGCAGAAATCAGAGAGGCGTTCCTTTGGTATTTCGATCGCAGTTCTATCGCGGCCGAGGCTTTTCGAACTGAAACGCTCTAGCAGCCTGTCGGAGTGCGCCGTGCCAAGGCGCTGTTTTCCAGCGGGTGCAAATCCCGCCCGGCAACTTTCGCTCCGGCCGGTAGCAACTGGAGCAGTCGTGGTGTAGTGGTCAAGTAATTTCGGACACCGGGATAGGTTGTTTTTCTGCCATTTGATGTTCATAGACATTCGGCGGCAGGTAACCGAGTTTCGAGTGCAGGCGGGTGCTGTTGTAGAAGCCGACG
>NZ_JAPUVQ010000032.1:0-15574 GCF_029255145.1 Accumulibacter sp. | reverse complement strand
TAGCAGATAGGCCGTCTGGCGGTCAGCGACGATAAAGTTTGACATGCGACGACTCGATGGTTCGAAGAGGCATGATTATATCATATATGGATCTGGCGCCGGGAAAGTCCGACAGGCTGCTAGACCCCTCTTTACGGGCACCTATACTATCGATGGCATCGTCCGGTTTCCCGGCCTGTAGTCCAACAGATGGAGGTGCGACCATGATCCAAATCTACCTGACTTTCGAGGGACGATGCGAGGAAGCAATCGACTTCTACAAGCAAGCGCTCGGCGCCGAAGTCGAGATGCTGATGCGCTACAAAGACAGCCCCGAGCAGCCGTCCCCGGGCTGTGATCCCGGGCAAGACCCGGAAAAGGTAATGCACGCGGCTTTTCGGATTGGTGAAACACTGCTCATGGCGTCGGATGGGCGGTGTTCCGGATCGCCCGCCTTCCAGGGTTTTTCGCTATCCATTCCGGCGGCCGACGTGGCCGAGGCGGAACAGTATTTCGGCGCACTTGCCAACGGCGGTCAGGTCATGATGCCGTTGGCAAAGACCTTCTGGTCGCCAGCCTTTGGCATGCTCGTGGACCGGTTCGGCGTGCCGTGGATGGTCAACGTCGCTCCTTGAGCGGTCCAGTTGGTACCTGGCCGCTACCGCTTGCGCGGCCGGGCAAGGCCGCGAGGTCGGTTTCGTCGCGGTTGTCAGCTACCGCAGACCTGAATGAGGAACTGCGGCAAGGCCTCGGGGGGCGCGGCGAGTTCGGCGCCCTGCTTCCAGAGCATGCCGACCTCCATGCAGGGAAGCACATCGACAATCGGCCGCGCCTCGATTTTCTTTCCTTCCAGCGACCACGGCCGATACACCATGTCGGCCAGGATGCTCACCCCAAAACCGTGCGCCACCAGGCCGCGCAAGGCTTCCATACCATTGGTGCGGAAGGCGATCGACGGCCTGATGCCGCGCTCGACCCAGTAGCGGCGGTTGGACTCCTCGCCTTCGTCTACCGTCAGCAGAATGTAGGGATGCGCTGCAATGTCCGCCAGCGACGGGTACGGCGTGCGCAGCACCGGGTGACCGGCCGCACAGCCCACAACTGGCGTCGTGAGTGCATCAGCACGTGGTGCCCGAATCGTTCGGGCGCCTCGACGTTGGAGAGGATCGCGACGCCCAGCTAAAGCGAACCGCTTGCCACCTCCCACTCGATGTCGCGCCGGGTCATGTCGTGCAGATCGAGATCGACGGCCGGATAGTTGGCGCGAAAGCGGGCCAGCAGTGGCGGCAGAAAGCAGCCGGGGACGGTGTAGCTGGCGGCGATACGGATGCTGCCATCGAGGTGACTGGCGCGAAATCGCGGTTCGCGCAAGGCGTCCTGAAGCGAATCGAGAATATGCCGGGCGTGCTGGTGAAAGCTGTGCCCCTCGGCGGTCAGCGAGACGCCGTAAGGATGGCGTTCGAACAACTTTACACCGAGTCGGCCCTCCAACAGCAGGATTGCGTTGGCGATCGCCGATTGCGACACGGACAACTTGGCCGCCGCCATCGAGAACTAACCGGTTTCAGCGGCGGCGGCGAAGTAGCGCATTTGCCTGAGCGAGACGTCCTTGGTCATCTGTTTTTCGAATACCTGAAGAGTATATTTGTGAATTTACGATAGCAGATAGCGTTTGTACCATGCACGAAAAATAGCACCTACAAGGAGACACGTCATGGAACAGCCCCACCCCGACGCCGGCACGGCCGTGCTGCGCAACTCGAGCCTCGAAGACAAGTACACCCTGACTACGGGATACGCCTACATGACCGGTATTCAGGCTCTGGTCCGCCTGCCGATGATGCAGCGCATGCGCGATCAGGCCGCGGGACTGAACACCGCCGGCTTCGTCTCCGGTTACCGTGGCTCACCGCTGGGCAGCGTCGACCAGGAATACTGGAAAGCCGCCAGGTACCTGCAACCGCAGCACATCCGCTTTCAGCCCGGTCTCAACGAAGACCTCGCGGCGACCGCCGTGTGGGGCACGCAGCAGGTCAACCTGGACCCGAACGCCACCTACGATGGCGTCTTTTCGATCTGGTACGGCAAGGGTCCGGGGGTCGACCGCAGCGGTGACGTCTTCCGCCACGCGAACGCCGCGGGCACTTCGAGGCACGGCGGCGTGCTGGTGATCGCCGGCGACGACCACGCGGCAAAGTCGTCCACCCT
This sequence comes from Accumulibacter sp., assembly GCF_029255145.1. Taxonomy (GTDB): domain Bacteria; phylum Pseudomonadota; class Gammaproteobacteria; order Burkholderiales; family Rhodocyclaceae; genus Accumulibacter. The sequence continues at coordinate 13,387 of NZ_JAPUVQ010000032.1, read as the reverse complement.
GCCGCATCAGACCGAACACGTGTTCAAGGCGCTGATGATGCCGGTGCTCGCCCCGGCAGGGATCCAGGACTATCTCGAATACGGCCTGCACGGCTTTGCGCTGTCGCGCTATTCGGGTTGCTGGGTGGCCTTCAAGGCGCTGACCGACACCGTCGAAACGTCGGCGTCGGTCAACGTCGATCCCTTCGCCGTGCGCACCGTCGTCCCGACTGACTTTCAGCTGCCGGCTGCCGGCCTGAACCTGCGCTGGCCCGACCCGCCGCTGGTGCAGGAGGAACGCCTGCTGCATCACAAGCTCTACGCCGCGCTCGCCTATTGCCGCGCCAACGGCCTCAACAGGATAGTCATCGACAGCCCGGACGCCAGGCTCGGAATCATCACTAGCGGCAAGAGCTATCTGGACGTCCGTCAAGCGCTGGAGGACCTCGGCATCGACGACCGTGTCGCCGCCGAGATCGGTCTGCGGGTGTACAAGATCGGCATGGTGTGGCCGCTCGAAGCCGAAGGCGTACGGGCCTTCGCCGATGGCCTGGACGAGATTCTGGTGGTCGAGGAGAAACGCCAGTTTCTTGAATACCAGATCAAGGAAGAACTCTACAACTGGCGCGAATCGGTGCGTCCGCGGGTGATCGGCAAGTTCGACGAAACCGGCGAATGGGCTCTGCCGCACGCCGAGTGGCTGCTGCCGTCGGCCGGCGAGCTGACGCCGGCGATGATCGCGCGGGTGATCGCCGCCCGCATCGCACGCTTCTACACCTCGGAGCGCATCAAGACCCGCCTGGCCTTTCTCGAAGCCAAGGAAGCGGCGCTGGCCAAGCCGCGCCTGACGCTGCAGCGAGTGCCCCACTATTGCTCGGGTTGCCCGCACAACACTTCGACCAAGGTGCCGCAGGGGTCGCGCGCGCTGGCCGGCATCGGCTGTCACTACATGGCCACCTGGCTGTCTCCGGAATCGACCTCGACCTTTTGCCAGATGGGCGGCGAAGGTGCTCCCTGGATCGGCCAGTCGCCCTTCACCAGCACCCGCCACGTGTTTGCCAACGTCGGCGACGGCACCTACATGCACTCGGGGATTCTGGCGATCCGGGCGGCGGTCGCGGCGCGGGTGAACATCACCTACAAGATCCTCTACAACGACGCCGTGGCGATGACCGGTGGCCAGCCGCACGACGGCAATCTGTCGGTGCCGATCATCGCCCGCCAACTGGCGGCCGAAGGCGTGCAGAAGATCGTCGTGGTCAATGACGGCACCGGCCGCGCCTACGAGCGTTCCGGCCTGCCGGACGGCGTGCCGATCCGGCACCGCGACGAACTCGACGACGTGCAGCGCGAGTTGCGCGAGGTGGCGGGCGTCTCGGCGCTGATCTACGACCAGACCTGCGCCGCGGAAAAGCGCCGCCGGCGCAAGCGCGGCACCTTCCCGGACCCGGCCAGGCGGGTGGTGATCAACGACCGCGTGTGCGAAGGCTGTGGTGACTGCAGCGACAAATCCAACTGCATGTCGGTGGTGGCGGTGGACACCGAGTTTGGCCGCAAGCGGGCGATCGACCAGTCGTCGTGCAACAAGGACTACTCGTGCATCAAGGGTTTCTGCCCGAGCTTCGTCACCATCGAGGGCGGCCAGCTGCGCAAGGGCAAGGCGACGCAGGCCGGCGGCGACGCCTTTGACCGCCTGCCAACGCCTGTCCTGCCCACCACCAGCACGCCGTGGGGCCTGCTGATCACCGGCGTCGGCGGCACCGGCGTGGTCACCATCGGCGCCCTGCTGGGGATGGCGGCGCACCTCGAAGGCAAGGGCATTTCGGTGCTCGACATGGCCGGTCTGGCGCAGAAGGGCGGCGCGGTCTGGTCGCACGTACGTATCGCCGACCGCCAGGAGCAACTCTACGCGGCGCGGGTGGCCGCTGGCGAGGCCAACGCGGTCATTGGTTGCGATCTGGTGGTGGCCGCCAGCGACGAATCGCTGGCCAAGATGAGCCTGGGACTCACCCGCGTGGTGATCAACCGCGACCAGACCAACACCAGCGAGTTCGTGCGCGGCTTTGCCGCGCAGGCGCGCTCCGGCAACGTCCAGGCCAACCCGGACCCGATCTTCCCTGGCCGCTCGATGGAACAGCAAATTGTCGAAGCGGTCGGCGAAGATCGCGTCGAATTCCTCGATGCATCCCGATTGGCCACCGAATTGCTGGGGGACTCGATCGCCACCAACCTGTTCATGCTCGGTTACGCCTGGCAGCAGGGACTGGTGCCGCTCGGCATGGCCGCGATCATGCGCGCCATCGAGATCAATGGCACTGCCGTCGCCGGAAACAAGGCGGCGTTCCAGTGGGGTCGCCGCACGGCGGTCGATCCGGCAGCGGTAATCGAAGCAGCCCGGCCGAAAAGCGGCTTGCCGGCGCACCATCAGCTGTCCACCAGCGTCGACGAAATCATATCCCGCCGTACGGCGCAACTCACCGACTATCAGAACGCCGCCTACGCCGAGCGCTACGCGCGCCTGGTGGCGCGCGTGCGCCAGGCCGAAGACGCCGTGGCGCCGGGCATCACGCTGCTCAGCGAAGCCGTGGCACGCGGCTATTACAAGCTGCTGGCGTACAAGGACGAGTACGAAGTCGCGCGGCTGTACACCGATGGCGATTTCCTCAAGCGTGTCGAGGAGAGCTTCGACGGCGACTACCGGCTGGTCTTCCACATGGCGCCGCCGCTGCTTGCCAGGAAGGACGCCAACGGCCACCTGGTGAAGCGCAGCTACGGTCCATGGATGCTCAAGGCGCTGCGTCTGCTGACGCGCTTCAAGCTGCTGCGTGGCGGCGCGCTCGATCCTTTCGCGCGCAGCGCCGAGCGCCGCCTGGACCGGCAGCTGATTGCCGACTACGAGGCGACGGTGGCCGAGATCATTGCCGGATTGGACCCCGCCAACCATGAAGCTGCCGTCGAGCTGGCCAGCCTGCCCGAGCAGATCCGTGGCTTCGGTCACGTACGCGAGCGCTACCACGCCTCGGCCAAACAGCGCGAGGCCCTGCTGCTGGCGGCCTTCCGAAACATGGAAGCGCCCGCGGCCAGCGGGCAAGCGCGCCCGCGCAAGACGATTGCGGTAATTCCTGGCTGAGTCGCCGACGTCCCGGATCAAGCTAAGGCGCTGCGCGCGCGACACCAAAACCGGTGACTGCTCGGTCGCCACCGCCACCAGCGGCGGCGACTGGCCCGGCACACCCTCGATGACCCAAAAGGAGACAGCGATGGCGGTATTTTCACTGAGCGATTTCGCCGACCACGAACAAGTGGTCTTCTGCAGTGACGACAAGAGCGGCTTTAAGGCAATCATCGCCGTTCACAATTCAAACCTCGGCCCGGCGCTCGGCGGTTGCCGGATGTGGTCGTATGCCAGCGAAGAGCACGCGGTGCGCGACGTGCTGCGCGACGTGCTGCGTCTGTCGCGCGGGATGACTAGAAATCGGCGATGGCCAGGCTCAAACTGGGCGGCGGCAAAGCGGTGGTGATCGGCAATCCGCGCACCGACAAAACGCCGCTGCTGCTACAGGCGCTGGCACGCGCGATCGACCGGCTCAACGGCCGCTACATCGCCGCCGAGGATTCCGGGACTACTGTCGCCGACATGAAGTTGATGCACCAGATCACGCCGCATATCGCCGGCATCGAGGACAAGCAGAGCGACGTCGGGATGCGTAGCGGCGACCCCTCGCCGGCCTCCGCCTACCGCACCTTTGTCGGCATCCGTGCCGCGGTGAAGGATAAGCTCGGTCGCGATTCGCTGGACGGCCTGCGCGTTGCCATACAGGGTATCGGCAATGTCGGTTTCGATCTGACGTCCCAGCTGCGTGCGGCCGGCGCCAGGCTGTGGGTGGCCGACATCCACCCCGAACAGCTCGATCGCGCCCGCAATGAACTAGCCGCCACGGTCGTTCCCGCCGACGCGACTGACGCGCAAGCCGTGGAGGTGTTCGCGCCCTGTGCGCTGGGGGCGGTGCTCAATGACCAGACGATTCCGCAGCTCAAGGCGCAGATCGTCGCCGGCGCGGCGAACAACCAGCTGGCCGAAGCGCGGCACGGCGTCCAACTGATGCACCGCGGCATCCTGTACGCGCCGGACTACGTGATCAACGCCGGCGGCATCATCGACATCTATCACGAGCGCATCGGCTTCGACCGTACTGCCCTGCTGCATTACATCGATGCCATCTACGACAACCTGCTGGAGATCCTCGAGCGCGCGCCAGGAAGAACGCCCGACCGGCGAGGTCGCGGATGCGATCGCCGAAGAATGTTTCCGCCGCTGAGCTTGGCAGCGCGCGCCCTGCTCGTTACGCTCACTTCGCTGTTACGGCCGGCTTCCGGAGGGTGGACCGAGCGGCAGCGCTTACCTGAGCGTCAGTTGCTCTGCGGAGGCGAAACCAACCAGCTTCTTGTCGATGGTGTGACAGTTGCGACAGCCGCTCGTCGCCGCGAAATCAATCGCCGCCGCCTGGTCTGCAGCCAGCGCAGGAACGAAAAAAGCAGGTACGCCGATCAGCGCGAGAGTTCCGCCCCAGTGATTTTCCGGGGTGAAGAGCGGGGCGTCAAGATCACGACGGCGACCCGGGTCAGGACAACGCGCCATCGTCGCCTCCCAGGCGGCCGGCGGCGGCCTCCAGTAACCAAGAGCCGGCCACTGCCCTGGCACGGGCGACGACGCCTAGTCCGCCAGGTCAAGGGCGCAGTGCGGGCCGTTGCCCTCAAGTCGCCGGGCCCGAAAGCGGCAGTGCCGTCCGGTCGACTACCCGGCGCAAGACGAAGCTCGAATGGACGCCGGTAACACCGGGGATGCGGGTGATGCGATCCAGCAGGAGCTCCTGGTAGGCGTCCATGTCCTTGACCACGACCTTGAGCTGGTAGTCGGCGTCCTGCCCGGTGATCAGCAGGCATTCGAGGAGTTCCGGGATCTCGGCGATGGCGGCATCGAAACCGGTGAAGCGCTCGGGCGTGTGGCGGTCCATCGAGATGTGGATCAGCGCCATCAGCGACAGACCGAGCTTCCTGGCGTCGAGCAGTGCGCGGTAACCGGCGATCAGCCCCGATTCCTCGAGCGCGCGTACCCGGCGCAGGCAGGGAGATGGCGACAGGCCGATGCGGTCGGCGAGGTCCTGGTTGCTGATTCGGCCATCGTCCTGAAGGACACGCAGAATCTGCCAGTCGTAGCGGTCGAGCTGCATGATCTAGGGAAATTTCCGATAAACGGCAATACTACTTTACAGCTGTTTATAAAATAGCAATTTTATTGCTACATTGGCCAATGGCAGAGCACAAAACGCAAGCACCTGCGGGCCGGTTTTGATTACCATGGCGCTCATCGATTGATCATTTGAAGCCGAGGAGCCGCGAACATGTTGCCCAACCCCGCCACCAAGTACCGTTCATTCCCGCCGGTCGACCTTGCCGACCGCCAGTGGCCCAGCCGCCGTATCACTCAACCGCCGACCTGGATGAGCACCGATCTGCGCGACGGCAACCAGTCGCTGTTCGAGCCGATGAACGTCGAACGCAAGATGCGCATGTTTCGCATGCTCTGCGGGATCGGCTTCAAGGAGATCGAGGTCGCTTTCCCGTCCGCTTCGCAGACCGACTTCGACTTCGTTCGCGGCCTGATCGAGGGCAATCACATTCCCGACGACGTCCGCATCGAGGTGCTGACGCAGGCGCGCGAGCACCTGATCCGGCGGACGATGGAATCGCTCAAGGGTGCCCGGCAGGCGATCGTGCATGTCTACAACGCCACTTCGAAGCCTTTCCGCGACACCGTCTTCGGCATGAGCCGGGCCGAAGTGGTCGACATGGCGGTGTCGGCGGTCCGCTTGATCAGACAACTCGCCGCGGCGGCGCCGGAGACCGAGTGGACACTCGAATACAGCCCGGAAACCTTCACCGCCACCGAACTCGACTTTGCGCTCGAGGTGTGCAATGCGGTGACCGAGGCGTGGGGCGCGACGCGCGAGGACAAGGTCATCCTCAATCTGCCGACCACCGTCGAGGTCGCGACGCCGAACATCTACGCCGACCAGATCGAATGGATGCACCGCCATCTCGACCGGCGCGACAGCGTGATCATCAGCCTGCACCCGCACAATGACCGCGGCACCGCCGTCGCCGCCGCCGAACTCGCCTTGATGGCCGGCGCTGAGCGCGTCGAGGGCTGCCTGTTCGGCAACGGCGAGCGGACCGGCAACGTGGATCTGGTGACGCTGGCGCTCAACCTGTACACCCAGGGCGTCGCGCCCGGGCTCGATTTCTCGGACATCAACGCGGTCGCGCGCACTTTCGAGCATTGCAGCCAGTTGCCGATCCATCCGCGCCATCCGTACGTCGGCGACCTGGTGTTCACGGCGTTTTCGGGTTCGCATCAGGACGCGATCAAGAAGGGCTTTGCCGTCGAGCCGACCGACACGTTCTGGAACGTGCCCTACCTGCCGATCGATCCGGCCGACGTCGGCCGCAGCTACGACTCGGTGATCCGGGTCAACAGCCAGTCGGGCAAGGGCGGCATCGCCTATCTGCTGGAAACCGAGTACGGGGTGGTCATGCCGCGCCGCCTGCAGGTCGAGTTCTCGGGCGTCGTCCAGCAACACGTCGACCGGCACGGTGGCGAGATGAGTGCCGCCGCGATCTGGCAACTGTTCTCGGCCACCTATCTCGATACCGCGGCGCCGATTCACTACCGCGAACACCACCTGTTCGAGCACGGCGACGGGCAGGGGATCCGGCTCGGTGTGGACATCGATGGCGTTCCCCATTTGCTCAGCGGCGCCGGTAACGGCCCGATCGACGCGGCGGTACACGCTCTCCAGAGTGTCGGCATCGGCGTCCAGGTGCGCAGCTACGAAGAGCGCGCGATGAGTCCCAGCGCTGAAGGTGGCAACGCCAGGGCCTGCGCCTTCGTTGAAGTCGCCGCGGCTGCCGGAGTCGGCGCCTCTGCCGGCGGCCGAGCCGGCGAGTTCTACGGTGCCGGAGTGGACGCCAACATCGTGACCGCCTCGATCGGAGCCCTGATCAATGGCATCAACCGAATGCAGTCAAGCGTTCAGGTTGCCACTCCGCAAAAACAGGCGGCGTAGCGGTCAGCTCGGGGGCGTCGGTTGGCCGGCGCCACCCCACCCCTTGCCGTCTTTCCGGTCCCCCGGGCATCCTCTGGCCGGTCATTCGACAATTGACGACGGCGGCGGCGACAGGGATACTCCGCCTGTCTTGGCGCTCGCTGCTCGCGCAACGTGAGCGATTTCACGGCGTCGCGCGAGCCCCTGGTCTATCGTGGCCTGACGCGCGCAGCACCGGCTTCCCGCTGCCGCGCCTGCCGCGGCAGGAGACCGTCCCGCAGCCCATCGTTTGAGGAGTGCATTCGACCATGGTGAAAAATCCCGACGTGTCTGCCGATTTCGTGGCGGCAATCGACCTCGGCTCGAACAGTTTTCACATGATCGTCGCCCGCCTGGCGAACGGCCAGGTGCAGGTGCTCGACCGACTGCGCGAGATGGTGCAGCTGGCTGCCGGTCTCGACAGCCGCAACCGGCTGTCCGCAGAGTCGCAACAGCGCGCGCTTGATTGCCTGGCGCGCTTCGGCCAGAGACTGCGACAGATCCCGGCCGAGCAGCTGCGTATTGTCGGCACCAACACGCTGCGGCAGGCGCGCAACAGCGCCGAGTTCGTGGCCCGCGCCGAACAGGTGCTGGGACACAAGGTCGAGATCGTCCGCGGCCAGGAAGAAGCGCGCCTGATCTATCTGGGCGTCGCGCACAGCGTCGGTGACGTCACTGGTCAACGGCTGGTGATCGACATCGGTGGCGGCAGCACCGAGCTGATCATCGGCGAGAAGTTCGACCCGCTGCATCTGGCAAGCCTGCGGATGGGTTGCGTCAGCATGAGCCGCGCCTGTTTCGGCGATGGGCGGGTGACCGCCAGCCGCCTGCGCGAAGCCGAGCTGCTGGTGCAGCTGAACCTCGAACCGGTACGCGCGGAGTACCTGGCGCGCGGCTGGGAGGTGGCGACCGGCGCTTCCGGGTCGATCAAGGCGATCCAGGACGTGCTGATCAGCGAGGGCTGGAGCCGCGAGGGAATCACTCTGGAAGGGCTGCGGCGACTACGCGCGGCGTTGCTCGAGGTGCGCGACACGGCGGCGATCGCCAGCCGCTGGCAGCTCGACCCGGCGCGGGCACGCGTTTTCATCGGCGGCTTCGTGGTCCTGCACGGTCTCTGCGAGGCACTCGCCATCGACCACCTGCAGGTCTCGGAAGGTGCCCTGCGCGAGGGCCTGATCTACGACCTGCTGGGCCGTATCCGCCACGAAGACGTACGCGACCGGACCATCGCCGACGTCATCACGCGCTTCAGCCTCGACCAGGCGCAGGCCGCCAGGGTCAGCGCGACCGCGCTGGCGCTGCTGCGGCAGGTGCGCGTGCCATGGCACTTGCCCGGCAGCGACGCGGCCGAGGTTCTCGGCCGCGCCGCACGCCTGCACGAGGTCGGCCTGCTGCTGACTCACGACCGGCATCACAAACACGGCGCCTACGTGCTCGAACATTCCGATCTGCCCGGCTACTCGCGCGACGACCAGCTGCTGCTGGCGGCGCTGGTCCGGCGCCAGCGCCGCGCTTTTCCGGCCAGGGCCTTTGCCCATCTGCCCAAGGAGTGGGCCAGGCTGGCGCCGCGTTTGTGTGTTCTCCTGCGCCTGGCGGTGGTCCTGCACCGCGGGCGCAGCAGCGAGCCGCTGCCGGCGATCGCGCTGCGTGTCGACCGGCGGCGGATCGTGCTGCACTTCCCGCAGAGCTGGCTCGATGAGCATCCGCTGACCCGCGCCGACCTGCAGATCGAGGCCCGGCTGCTGCGCAAAGCGGGTTTCGCACTGCGCTTGCGCTGCACTGAGAACAGCGAGCACCCAGCGCCGACGGCAGCGCCTGCGGCGAGCGCGGCGTCAGCGGCTCAGGTACCGTGAGCACCAGCCCCGCTGACGGCACTGGCCCGCCCGGCGACGGCTTTCCCGCGGCCGGCGCAGCAGCAGCGATTCGCCACGAGTCGGCACTGGTGGCGCATCGCTGATGCGCTTTCTGGCCTCGCTCCTGGCGCTCTTGCTGGTGCCGCTGCTGGCAGCGGCGCTGCTCGTGGCGGCCGCTCTGCAGGCGGCGCCGCTGGTCAGTCGCGAGGCGACGATCTCGCCGGCGTCGGTCGCCGAAGCACGAGGTTTGCTGGCCCGCAACGACCCACGGCAGCTGCGTCGCGGCGACGAACGGACGGCGCTGATCCCGGCCACCTTGATCGACGAAGCGCTCAACCATCTGGCCAGCCGCAACCTGCGGGGGCGTGGTGCTTTCGTCCTGGTCCACGACGCCGCCGAAGTCAGCTTCAGCGTCGCCGCGCCGGGAGTGCCCGGGCCACGCTATCTGAACCTGCGGATGCTCCTGAAGACCGTGGACGGCCTGCCGCGAGTCGCTTCGGCGTCGATCGGCGCGCTGCCGATCCCCTCCGCTCTGGCCGAGTGGCTGATCGCCTCGGCGATCGACCACAGCGGCCTTGACGGCGACTGGCGACTCGCGCGACAGGCCTTTCGCCGGCTGCTGTTCGCCTCGCCCAGCGGCATGGTCGTGGTCAGTTACGTCTGGGACCCCGGGCTGCTCGATCGTGCCCGCGCGATGGTCTTTTCCCCGCCACAGATGGTCCGCATCGAAGCCGCCCAGCGCTCGCTGGTGAGCCTGCTCGAAAGCTACCCGCCGCGATCGCACGTCCCCTTGGCCACCATCCTGGCGCCACTGCTGGCCCGCTCCGCCGAGCACGCGCCGGCGCAGGATCGCGCGGCCTTGCTGGTCCTGGCCGCGTATCTGTCGGAAAGGAGTTTGAGCACGCTGCTGCCGCAAGCGAGCGGGTGGCCGCGCCCGCGCCAGGTCAATCTGACGCTCATGGGCCGTTCCGACAGCGCCCAGCACTTTGCCATTTCGGCCGCGCTGGCGGCCTGGGCTGGCGAACCCGCGGCGAACGCGATCGGCGTGTACAAGGAGATCGACGACTCGCGTGGCGGCAGCGGCTTCTCGTTCGGCGATCTGGCCGCTGACCGGGCCGGCACACGCTTCGGCGAACTCGTCGCTGCCGACTCGCCACGCCTGCAGCACGCCCTGCGCTCCGGCCTCGGCGACGCCGACGTGGCGCCGTCGTTGGCCGGCTTGCCGGAGTACCTTTCGGAAGCCGAGTTCAAGCGTCGCTACGGCGGTACCGGCAGCGCTGCCTATCGGCGGCTGATGACCGAGATCGAGGGTCGCCTGGACGCCCTGCCGCTGTACCGTTGAGCGCCGGCCGGCGGCTGTCCGCACGCAGGCCCCTCTGACTCAGCCTGGCGCGGGGCGCCGGCGGGGCCCGCCAACCAGGAACCACGCGTAGGCGAGCAACTGTACCGCGAGCAGGGTCAGAAAGGTGTGACGGTGCGCCGCTGCGGCGGTCTGCCCCTGCGCCTGCAGCAGGTCGATCAGCAGACCGAGCCCCCATTGAGCGGCAAAAGCGCCGACGAAGACCATCAGGTTGAAGGCGGTCGTCGCGCGTCCCGACAGGGCCACCGGAAAGCCGGCTGCGGTCAGCGAAAAAGCCAGCGTGCCGAAGCTCGAAAAAGTCCCGTAGGCGACCCACAGCATGCCCGTCTGCGACCACGCCTCGCTGGCGATCACTGCCAGCATCAGCAACGACAGGCCAAGTCCGGTGGCCATCAGGGTCACCGGGGCGAGCCCGCGGCGGGCCAGTCCGGTGGCCAGCAGGCCGATCAGAACATAGGCGACGAGCATCGCCACGCTCATCGCCGCCAGGTGCTCGGCGGCGATTGCGCGCGTATGGCCGTTGACCTGCATCAGCCAGGAAACCGACCACAGGCTCTGGACCGCCAGGAAGCCGCCGGTCATCGCCAGACCGAGCGGCGCGTAACGCCAGAAGTGCCTGCTGCCGAAGACTTCCCTGACCCCGGCCCACTGCACCGCCAGCGGCTCGGGGTCGGCACCGCTGGCGCGCTCGGGAACGCTGACGAACAGCCAGATCGCCACCGCCAGGGTCATCGCGGCGAGCACCAGGAAGATCTCGCGCCAGCCGGCGTGCTGCAGGGCAGCTTCCAGCGGCGCGGTCGCGGCCAGCGCGCCGAGCCCGCCAGAGGTCATGATCCAGCCGGTCAGCGACGCCTGCCGTTCCAGCGGGAACCACAGGGAAAAGGCCTTGAAAGCGGCCATCAGGCACGCCGACACGCCCAGTCCGATCAGCCCGCGGGCGATCGCCAGCTCGCCGATGCTGGTGCCCAGGGCGAAGGTCGCCGCGCCGGCGGCGGCAATCAACAGCAGCCCGGACTCGACGCGGCGAGCGCCGAAGCGGTCGAGCAGCATCCCCAGCGGCAGCTGCGCCGCGGCGAAGGACAGAAAATAGGCGCTGGTCAGCAGCCCCAGGCTGCCGGCGCCAAGGGCCAGTTCGCTGGTCAGGACCGGACCGATCACGGCGTTCGCCGTGCGGTAGAGGTAAGAGAGGAAATAGCCGCCGGCGAACGGCAGGAAGAGTCTCAGCCAGAGCATGGCTCGCGCAGCGTCCGTTCGCTCAGCGCGGGCGGGAGTGGAACGTCGCGTCGACCGGCGCCGATCGATCGCCATTGGCGCGCAGCCAGCGCACGCGATCGAGCAGTTTCTTCTGCCAGCCGGTATTCAGGCCCGGCGTCGCGGACAAGCGTTCGAGCGTCGCCGGATCGGGCCGGTGCTGGCGCCACACCTGCCACAGTCCGGCCAGCGAAACGGCACCTGGAAGGCGGTCGATCATTTCCAGCGGATCGCCGCTGCAAACCACGGCGCCGTCGAGAACGCGATAGTACCAGCCGGTCAGACCCTGCTCGCCGATCAATCTGGCAACGCCGTCGGTGGCGTAGCGATGATCGATCTTCCAGCACGGGCTGCGCGGCTGACTGACCTGCAGCCTGGCCCTGCCGAGGCGGAAGACGTCGCCGATACAAACGCTGTCCTCGTCGAATCCGCCAGCCGAGACATTCTCGCCAATGCTGCCCGGCAGCAGTTGCGCGGCGATCGCCGGAAAGGCCTCGGCGAGACGTCGATAGTTCTCAGCGGCGTACTGATGGAGCGCCTTGTCGATACCGCCATGCACCCGGCGATCGGCCTGGACGTCGCCGGCCAGACCCTCGCAGCCGAGGCGGACGGGACCGGCGACGGCGCACTTCCAGATCCCGGTCGATTGACCCTGGTCGGCTATCCGCGTCAGCCCGCCGGAGAACAACAGAACCTCTGCCACGTCACTCCTCACCTATCGTTCCACAGCCAGGCCGCGCCGCGGACACCCGACGAATCACCATGGACGTTGCGCATCAGGCGGGTCCGGATGGTGTCCGAAAAGATCGCCGCCGCCCACAGCCGCGGCACGGCATCATACAGCCGTTCGATGTTCGACAGGCCACCGCCGAGCACGATCACCCCCGGGTCGAGGATATTGACCACCTGCGCCAGCGCCTTGGCCAGCCGCCGTTCGTAGCGCCGCAGCGTCTGCTCACAAGCCTGATCGCCAGCGCTGGCGCGGGTGCAGATCGCCTCGGCGCCGAGCGCCTCGCCCCCATGGCGCAAGTGGTCGGCGCCGAGCCCCGGGCCAGAAAGCCAGGTTTCGACGCAACCGGAGCGCCCGCAGTAGCAACGCGGGGGTGGCAGGGTTTCCTCGCCCGGCAGCGGCAGCGGGTTGTGGCCCCACTCGCCGGCAATGTGGTTCACCCCGGCCAGGACGCGTTGACCAACGACGATGCCGCCGCCAACGCCGGTGCCGAGGATTACCCCGAAGACCACTTCGGTGTCCTTGCCAGCGCCGTCGATGGCTTCTGAAAGGGCAAAGCAGTTGGCATCGTTGGCCAGCCGCACTTCGCGCTGCAGCAGCGCCTGCAGGTCGTCGCGCAGCGGCCGTCCGTTCAGGCAGGTCGAGTTGGCGTTCTTGATCCGGCCGCCGGCAGCGGATTCGGCGCCTGGCATGCCGACGCCGACAGTGCCCTTGCGGCCTAGTACCTGCTCGGCGGCTTCGACGAGCCCGCCGAGCGCCCTCAGCGTGCCATGATAATCGCCCTGCGGCGTCGCGCAGCGCCGGCGAAGCAGTACCTCGCCCTCGTTGCCGAGGGCCAGCAGTTCGATCTTAGTGCCGCCAAGGTCGATTCCGATACGGAACATGTTATTTCTCAACCTGATTAGTAAAGTGGTCCCCATAGTCAAGACAAATATCAACTCAGTTTAAGTTCAGATTTCCTGATCTCGGAGGAAACCCGGTTGGCACTTTAGACGAGGGCGAAGGTCATTCTTGCCCCGGTTTCCGGATGCGGGAAATCTTGCAGGGTGAGTTCCTCGAGGAGCGCGGC
>NZ_JAPUVQ010000031.1:0-75769 GCF_029255145.1 Accumulibacter sp. | reverse complement strand
TCCTTGCACTCCTAGCGACGCTTGGTCTATGCCATACGAAAATTATGGCCTTCGAAATAAAGTGCTACTCGCAATTCCGGAATTCTACCTACATTCCCGGCCGGGATCAGGAAATCTGAACTTGTGCCAGATGTCGGCGATCATGGTGCAAAGTCGCGTCAAACTGGCGGTCGTTCTCGCGCTGGTCGCGGCTCTTGCCGGTCTGGTCCTGTTCCTGATCCATCGCCATCTTATTCGCCCTCTAGAGATGATGGACGAGGCGCTGTCGGCGCTACGTGCCGGCGCCCCGGTCAAACCGTTCGCGCCGGCTGCGATGCGGGAGATCGGTGCCGTCGAGGGGGCGATCGGCCAGTTGCGCGAGGTCATGCACGAGAACGAGAAGGCCCGCCAGCAATTGATCTTTCCGGCGACTACCGACGATCTGACCGGGATGTTCAACCGCCGGCATTGCATGGCGCTTGCCGAGGAAGAAGTCAAGCGTGCGCAGCGCTACGACCGGCCGGTTTGCGTCACCATGGCCGACCTCGATTTCTTCAAGCAGGTCAATGACCGCTACGGACATGCGGTTGGCGACCTGGTGCTGACGTCGATCTCCGAACTGCTGACGAAGACCTTGCGGCAGTCTGACTGTGCGTGTCGTTACGGCGGCGAGAAACTCGCCTTCCTCTTGTCAGAAACGAGCCTGGTCGAAGCGCATCGCCTGGCGGAGCGCCTGCGCCATCGCGTGGCCAAGAACCCGCTGCAGTTGAGCGACGGCGTCTGCCTGCCGATCACCCTGAGCCGGGGACTGGCCGGACGCCAGCCGCGGATCGCTGACGACGTCCCTCAAGCGAGCCGATGAAGCGCTGCACGAGGCCAAGAAGCAGCGACGCAACCGCGTCTTCATCGCTCCGTCCGCCGACCAGGGGTCGTTCAGGGGGTCGGCACTGCCCGAGAAGAATTCCCGCAGCCAGCCACGCTGACCGGTCCGTGGTGCTGCCGGTTACGCCTTCGGCCTTGAACCGTGCGCCTCACCCCGAGACCCTGCCACCCGCTCGGCGCCATTCATTCGAGATCGCGCAGGGCTTGTACGGCTTCTTCGACCCGCCGCACCGGGATCACCTCGATGCCGGCGATGGCCTGCCTGGGTTTGTTGGCTTCGGGGATCATGGCACGCGTAAACCCGAGTTTGGCGGCTTCCCGGAGGCGTTCCTGCCCACGCGGCGCCGGCCGTATCTCGCCCGCCAGACCTACCTCACCGAATACAATAAGTTTCTCCGCCAACGCTCTGTTTTTAAGAGATGAAACGATCGCCAGTGAAACCGCGAGGTCCGCTGCCGGCTCGCTGATCTTGACGCCGCCGACGGCATTCACGAAAACGTCCTGATCGAAGCAAACGATGCCTGCATGGCGGTGCAGAACGGCCAGCAACATCGCCAGACGCTGGGCGTCGAGACCGACCGTCAGCCGTCGCGGGTTGCCGTGCGCCTGATCGACCAGCGCCTGGACCTCGACCAGCAGCGGCCGGGTGCCTTCCTGGGTGACCAGCACGCAGGAACCCGGAACGTCGTAGCCGTGCTTCGACAGAAAGATCGCCGAGGGGTTGCTCACGCCCTTCAGGCCGCGGTCGGTCATCGCGAAGACGCCGATCTCGTTGACCGCGCCGTAGCGGTTCTTTACCGCGCGGATCAAGCGGAAGCTGGAGTGGGTATCGCCCTCGAAGTAGAGCACCGTGTCGACGATGTGTTCGAGCACCCGCGGCCCGGCCAGCGCACCCTCCTTGGTCACGTGTCCGACCAGAATCACGGTGATTCCCGTCTGTTTGGCGAGGCGCGTCAACTGCGCGGCGCATTCGCGTACCTGCGCGACCGATCCCGGCGCCGAGTTGAGTTGATCCGACCACAGCGTCTGGATCGAGTCGATCACCGCCACCTGCGGCTGTACCGATTGCAGCGTGGCCAGGATTTTTTCCAGGTTGATCTCGGCGAGCAGGCGCAGCGCCCGCGTCTCCAGCGACAGGCGCCGGGCGCGCATGGCGATCTGCTGGCCCGATTCCTCGCCGCTGACGTAGAGCACGTTTCGCGCCGCCGACATCTCGGCCAGCGCCTGCAGCAGCAGCGTGCTCTTGCCGATTCCCGGGTCGCCACCAATCAGCACCACCCCACCGGCGACCAGTCCACCACCGAGTGCCCGATCGAACTCGCCGATACCGGTCGGCAGGCGGTCTTCCTCGCGGGCGTCGATCTCACTGAGCGTCTGCACCGCGGAAGTGCCGCTCAGCGCCGCGAAACGCCGCTGCTGGCTGGTCGCCGCCGCTTCGGCGACGGTCTCGACGAGGGTATTCCAGACCCCGCAGCCGGGACACTGTCCCTGCCACTTGGCGGCGCTGGCGCCGCACTCGGTACAGGAGAAAATGGTATTCTGCCGGTCGCCGGCCCTGGCCATGATCAGCCTTCGACCACCGGCACACGCCGGGCCAGCGCGCAGAACAGCTCGTAACTGATGGTCCCCGCTGCGGTCGCCACCTCGTCGGCCGGCAGCCCCTCGCCCCACAGCACCACCGGACTGTTCACGCCAGACTCTGGCAGTTCGGTGAGATCGCAGGCCAGCATGTCCATCGATACCCGCCCCAGGGTCTGCGTCCGGCGACCAGCCACGAGGATCGGTGTCCCGCCGGGTGCGTGCCGTGGGTAGCCGTCGGCATAGCCGCAGGCGACGACGCCGACCCGAGTCGGCACCCGCGCGACAAAGGTACCGCCGTAGCCGACGCGCTCGCCGACGCCGATTTCCTGCACCGCCAGGATCCGGCTGCGCAAGGTCATCACCGGCAGCAGGTCGAGGCTGGCGGCATCCTGATCGGCAAATGGACTGCCACCATAGAGCATGATTCCTGGCCGCACCCAGTCATGGGCGGTTTGCGGATAGCGCAGGATCGCCGCCGAGTTGGCCAGCGACACCGGCAAGCGCTCGGCGTCCGTCCAGCCGGAAATCATCGCCGTGAAGCGTTCGAGCTGCCAGGCGATGCAGCGCTCGCCGCCGTCACCATCGGCTTCGGCGAAGTGGGTCATCAAGGTCACCGCGCCGACCGCCGGCGACGCCGCCAGCTTGCGCCTGACGGCCGGCAGCTGCTCGGCGCGCAGGCCGAGCCGATTCATGCCGGTGTTCAGCTTCAGATAGATCGGCAGGCAAAGCGGCGCTGGCGCCAGCCGCAGCATCTCAAGCTGCTCCAGGCAATGAACGACGGCGGTCAGCTGGTAGGCGGCGCAAACGCTCAGGTCGGCGGCCTCGAAAAACCCCTCGAGCAGGAGAATCGGCTGCCGGATGCCCGCCTCGCGCAGCCGAACCGCCTCGTCGAGGTCGAGCAGTGCAAATCCGTCGGCGACGTCGCCCAGCGCCGCGGCAGCTCGCAGCAGACCATGCCCGTAGGCGTTGGCCTTGACCACTGCCCAGGCCTTTGCTGCGCTGTTGTGGCGGGCGGCGTGCCTGCGGCCGAGCAGGTAATTGTGACGTAGCGCGGCAAGCTTGATGCGCGCCTCGATCGGACGCGGCATCAGCTCGACAGCTCCTTCAGCTTGCTGCGGGCGAATTCGACGAAACTGAGGACGACCTGCGAGCGGAAGCGCTCCTTGGGATAGATCAGCGACAGCGTCCGCTTCAGCGCTGGCCGCAGCGACACGCCGACCAGCGTCCCGAGCTGGCGCTCCTTCTCGAAACTGGCGCGCGAGACGATCGAAAAGCCCAGGCCGGTGGCAACCACGCCTTTCAGTGCTTCCGGGCTCGACAACTCCATCACCGTCCTCAGCTGTTCGGGCTCGACGCCGCAGGCGCGCAAGTAGCTGTCGGTGATTTCGCGAGTGCTCGAACCAGGCTCGCGGGCAATGAAATCGTGCGCCAGCAAGCTCCGCGCGTCGACTTCCTGCTGCCCGGCCAGCGGATGACTCGGGGTGCACACCACCTGCAATTCGTCGTCGCCACAGACCTCGCTCTGCAGGCTCGGCTGCGTCACTTGCGACTCGATCAGGCCGATATCGAGCGTATGCGCGGCGATGGCATTGCTGATCGCTTCCGAGTTGGCCACCGTCAACCGCGCCCGCACCTGCGGATAGCGGACGTTGAACTCACCGAGGATCGGCGGCAGCATGAACTCGGCGATCGTCGTGCTCGCGCCGACCAGCAGGCTGCCGCTCATTTGCCCGGTCATCTCGGCGACGCGGATGTCGAGCTCGGCGGACAGTGCGAGGATCCGCTCGGCGTAATCGAGAACCAGATCGCCGGCCGGTGTCAGCGAGATGCGCCCGCCGCCGCGGTCGAAGAGGCGGGTATTGAAGCGCTCCTCGAGCTGCTTGATCTGAAAGGTCACGGCCGGCTGCGTCATGTGCAGCGCTTCCCCGGCCTTGGTAAAAGAAAGATGTTTGGCGACAGCGTGAAACACCTGCAGGCGACGATCCGCCATAAGCCCTCTCCCGGTTTCGACTTATTCCAGTATTCAAACACAAAAGCGGGGCGCCGGACAGAGAGCCTATTGCCCGATTCGCTGCGACGCCACAGCCTGTCGTAACAAGTTGCGGCCTTTCATGGTATAAGCCCAGCATATCGGAAACCGCCCCCTCCGGAATATTCCATGCCTTTCGGCTTCTACATCATCATGGCTGCGCAGTTTTTTTCAGCGCTGGCCGACAACGTTCTGCTCATCGTAGCCATTTCGATCCTGCGCGACATGCACGCGCCGAGCGAATATGAACCGCTGCTGAAGACCTTCTTCACGGTTTCCTACGTGCTTCTCGCCGCTTTCGTCGGCGCCTTTGCCGACTCGATGCCCAAGTGGCGGGTGATGTTCATCAGCAATGCGATCAAGATCGTCGGTTGCGCGATGATGTACTGGGATGTTCACCCGCTGTTGGCGTATGCCGTGGTCGGCCTCGGCGCAGCCGCCTACTCGCCGGCCAAGTACGGCATCCTGACCGAGTACCTGCCACACCGACTGCTGGTCGTCGCCAATGGCTGGATCGAAGGACTGACGGTCGGCGCGATCATTCTTGGCGTCGTCATCGGTGGCTTGCTGATCCGGCCGGACATCGCCGAGGCAATGCTCCGTCTCGACTTCCCGGTGATCGACACCGGCGTCGATACGGTCGGCGAGATGGCGATCTGTTTCGTTGCCGTCTTTTACCTGCTGGCGGCGCTGTTCAACCTCCGCATTCCCGACACCGGTGTCGATCACCGGGTGCTGCACAAGAACCCCTGGTATCTGCTGCGTGAATTCAACCATTGCCTGCTGCTGCTCTGGCGCGACCGCCTGGGCCAGATTTCACTGGCCGTGACGACGCTGTTTTGGGGCGCTGGCGCCACCCTGCAGTTCATCGTCATCAAGTGGGCCGAGAGCGCGCTGCAACTCGACCTCTCGAAGTCGAGCATGCTGCAAGGCGTGGTCGCCATCGGTGTCGCGCTGGGCGCCGTCGGCGCCGCACGCATGATCACCTTGCGCAAGGCGGTACGCGTGATCCCGCTGGGAATCGCCATGGGGATGATCGTGCTGGCGATGAATTTCGTGCAGCAGCTGTGGCTGGCGATACCGCTACTGGTCCTGATCGGCGCGCTGTCGGGATTCTTCGTGGTGCCGATGAACGCCCTGTTGCAGCACCGTGGCCACATCCTGATGGGTGCCGGCCATTCGATAGCCGTGCAGAACTTCAACGAGAACCTGTCGATCCTGGCGATGACCGGCGTCTACTTCCTGATGGTCCGCTCCGAGATGTCGATCTACCTGGTGATTACGCTGTTCGGCCTGTTCCTCAGCAGCTCGATGTTCCTCGTCAAACGCCTCCACGAAGCCAACCAGCGCCACCACGATGACGTGATCCACCTCGACGACGGCAAGCATTGAGCCGCTCCCCCGGCGCCACCGACTCCGCTACTTCGCGGCATTGAGCTGCTTGACTCCCGCCACGAAGCGCGCCAGCGTCGCCGACAGGACGCCCGGCGGTATCGTCAGCTCGATCAGCTGAAAGCGACCGCGCGTCGCTACCGCCTGATCGAGCGCCGCCTTGAGTTCGGCGCGGCTACCCACCCGTACGCCATCACCACCCAGTCCGGCCGCCATTTCGGCGAAACCCCAGTGCCCGAGGTCATTGAACGACGATTCCGGCTGGAAGGTGCGCAGCATTTCCCAACTGGCGTTGTTGAACACCAGGACGATCGGATCCCAGCCGTAGCGCTGGCAGTTGCCGAGTTCCCAGCCTGTCATCTGGAATGCCCCGTCCCCGACCAGGATCAGCGGTCGCTGCCCGGTCGCGGCCTGCAGGCCCAGCCCCGCCGGCACGCCGAAGCCCATCGTCGCGTAATACCCCGGGGCGACCAGCGCCGTGTGCTCGATGTCCATGGCGGTAAACAGGCAGTCGCCGATGTCCGAGGCGATCGGCAGCTTGCCGTATTCGGCCATCAGGTCGTTGACCGCCGCGGCAATGTCGGTCGGCGTCAGCGTCGCCTGATCGGCGAGCATCCCGCGCGGGAAACTGCGCGGCGTCATTGCATAAGCCTGTTCGCCGTCAGGAACGCGCTCCAGCAGCCGATCGACCAGCGCCGTCAGAGGAATCTGCGGGTAGGTATGGTGGGCGATCGTCACCCGCTCATCGAGCGCCTGAATCGTCTTGCGCAGGTCGATCTTGCTCGCCGAAACGCCGAAGTTGGTATCGCAGACGATCACTCCGAGCAGGAACAGCCCGTCCGAGTTCTCGACCAGTTCGGTAACTTCGGGCAGACCCGCAACGCCCATGTAGGTGCCGACCAATGGGACGTCGGCATCGGCCAGCAGGCCGCGGCCCATGAAACTGGTGACCACCGGCAAACCAAGTCGGCGAGCGAGCTCGGCCACCCGCTCTTCAAGCCCGAAGCGACGGACCTCGACACCGACCATCAACGCCGGCCTGCTGGCCCGCTGCAGGCGTGCACGAATCTCGTCGACGCAGGCCTCGAGCGCGTCCTGATCGACTGCCGGCACGCGCGGCGGCGGCACCGCCTGACAGGGTTTGCCGACCATGTCGCGCGGCAGTTCGATATACACCGGCCGCGAGTAGCGCAGACAATGGCCGAGGACGCGGGCGATGCCGGCCGGCGCCCGCCCGGCGTCATCAAGCCGCAACTGGTCGCAGGTAATCTCCCGGAAGATCTGGAACTGTGAATCCAGCGTCTTGGCCTGATGGTGCAGCAGCAGACCGGCCTTCGACTCGTTCTTGCCCGGTCCGCCGGAAAGGACCACCAGCGGCGACTTCTCGGCATACGCCGCAGCCACCGGGTTGATCATGTTCAGCGCGCCGGCACCGTAGGTGACGGCGGCGACGCCTAGCCCGCCGACCATCCGGACCGCCGCGTCAGCAGCAAAACCGACGCCCGGTTCGTGCGACAGGGTGTATAGCGGCAGGATCCGTGATTCCTCGATGATCTTGAAAAAAGGCAGCGCAAAATCGCCAGGGATGCCGAAAATCTGCCGGGCGCCATTTGCTTTCAGCGCGTGCAGCAGCGATTCCGTGAGGTTCATCGCGATTTCTCCCGTCTCGTGGAAGGCCACATGATGACAGCAATGCCGCGCAAGATGCATTGGAAATGGTGGCGAAAACCCCTATACTGCGCACATTTCATGCGCGAAACGGCCAATTGATGTCCAAAATCACCATCGACCGCTACGACCTTGCACTGCTCGAAGCACTGCAGCGCAAAGGCAACGCCACCAACGCGACGCTCGGCGAGCAGATCAAGCTCTCGGCGTCGCAGATCAGCCGGCGCATCCAGCGCCTCGAAGAAGACGGCATCATCGCCGGTTACGTCGCCCTGCTCGCCCCGCCAGCGCTGGGACTGGGGGTTACCGCCTTTGCCCAGGTGATCCTCGAAAGCCATGGCGACACCGCCAGCGAGACCTTCGAATCCGCGGTCGCGGCGATGCCCGAAGTCCTTGATTGCTTCTCGATCAGCGGCGACGCCGACTACATGCTGCGGATCGTCGTTCCCGATCTGGCGGCGTTCTCGGAGCTGATGATGAAGCGCATGTTGTGCTTGCCAGGCGTCGCCCGCATCAAGACCAGTATCGCGCTGCACACCGTGAAGCAGACGCACATCATGCCTCTGGGTCACCTGACGCAGCCGAGCAAGCCGCGCCAGCGCGTCCGCTACGCCGACGACTAGAAGCGTCCGCGGCTTCCGCAAGCTGCCGCCGCAGCGCTAGAGCAGCAGCGGCGCATTCGGCAGCTCGTCCGGGTTCTCGCCCGGTGCGGGAAAGTGTTCACGCAGCGCCTCCGTAATCGTGTTCAGCGCCAGTAGCGTGCCGCGTTCGAACTCGCCAGCCTGAAAAGCGCTCTCCACCTTCCGGCAGACACCGCGCCAGAACTCTCCCCCGACCCTGGCGTCTATCCCCCGGTCGGCGACGATTTCGACCCGTCGGTCGATCAGTTGGAGATAGATCAGCACGCCGCTGTTGCAGGCCGTGTCCCACACTCCCAACTGGGCGAACAGGTCGATCGCGCGCTGGCGCGGCGTTTGATCACGCCAGAGTCCCGGCAGCGGCAGGTTGGCTTCGACCACCACCCGCAACTCGCCAAGATGCGTCGATTCCGAAGCGGCGACGGCCTCCTCGATGCGGCGCAGGAGCGTCGGCGAGAAAGCGCGCAGTACCCACCAGTCGGGCAGCAGCAGGTGCCGCAGGAGCCTTGTCAATTGCATCACCAGCCTCCCGAAGCGCCGCCGCCGCCAAAACGGCCGCCGCCCCCTGAAAAGCCGCCGGAACCGCCCCCGCCACCACCCCACGGACCGCCGCGCGAAGACCCGACAACGGGACCCAGAACTCCGGCAAACAGCGCGGCAAGGAAGGCGAGCAGGCCGACGAGCGCCGCCACCAGCAGCGACGAGAGCAGCATCGCAGCAATCACTCCGGCAGCTACGGCAATCATGGCAGCCGCCAGAAAACGCCCGAAAATGGCGCGCAGCACGCGCCCGACGACGAACACCAGGATGAAGCCGGCGATCAGCAGCGTCTCGAAGGGTTCCTGGCCGCCAGTCGGCGTGCTCGCCGCCGCCCGTGGCGGCGGCAGCGGCTCGCCGCCGATCACCTTGAGCATCGCGTCGACGCCGGCATCGATACCGCCGGCAAAGTCCCCTTGCTTGAAACGCGGACTGATCGTTTCGCTGATGATGCGCTTCGCGGTGGCATCGTTCAGCGCGCCCTCGAGACCGTAGCCGACCTCGATGCGCAGCTTCCGGTCGTCCCTGGCGACCAGCAGCAGCGCGCCGTCGTCGACTCCCTGCCGGCCCAGCTTCCACGCCTCGACGACGCGCAGCGCGTATTGCTCGACGGCTTCGGGTTGTACCGTCGGAACGACCAGTACGGCGACCTGCGCGCCCTTCGCACGCTCGAACGCCGCCAGCTTCGCCTCGATCATCGTCCGCTGCTCGGCGGCGAGGGTGCCGGTCAGGTCGGTGACCCGCCCGCCCAGCGGCGGGATCGGCTGCAATTGCGCGCCGAACGCGAAACCGACCCCGAACTGCAGGAAAACGGCCAGCAGCCAGGCCAGCAGCCGCAGGAAGAAAGTGGTCATCGGCGGCTACGCGCTGGCATGCGGCTAATACGAGGGAGCCGGGGCGCTCTTGCCGGCGGCGGCCGGCGCCGAGAAATCGACTTTCGGTGCGGTCGAGATCGCCTTCTCGTTGTCGACCGTGAAGTTCGGCTTGACGCTGTAACCGAAGATCATCGCCGTCAGGTTGTTCGGGAAAGTGCGCACCGAGACGTTGTACGCTTCGACCGACTTGATGTAGCGGTTGCGGGCCACCGCAATCCGGTTCTCGGTCCCCTCCAGTTGCGCCTGCAGGTCGCGAAAGGCGGCGTCCGCCTTGAGCTGCGGATAATTCTCGGCGACCACCAGGAGTCGTGACAGAGCGCTCGTCAGACCGGCCTGCGCCTGCTGAAACCTGGCCAGAGCGGCAGGATCATTGGCCAGTTCCGGCGTCGCCTGAATGCCTCCCACCTGCGCGCGCGCCTGTGTCACCTGGGTCAGCACTTCCTTTTCGTGGCTGGCGTAGCCCTGAACGGTGCTGACCAGATTGGGGACCAGGTCGGCGCGCCGCTGATACTGGTTGATGACCTCGGCCCAAGCTGACTTGACCGCCTCGTCACCGGTCTGGAAGGCATTGTAGCCGCAGCCGGAGAGCAGGCTGGAAAGGACGATGACGAGGGTCATGAGGCGGATGCGCATGGCAGCTTCCTTCAAGGCAAATGAACAGGCTGATGGTCAGATGGCGACGGTCAGCGATTTCTCAAGATGGCGCGAGGCACTCAGTGCGATGGCGGTTCCGCCGGTTCCTCCGATTTGGCGGCACGCAGCAGCGCGCGGGCGCGGCACAGGTCTTCCCAGGCCTTGGCCTTGTCGGACATGGTACGCAACAGATAGGCAGGATGATAGCTGACCACCACCGGGATGCCGGCGCCGGCGCTGTCCGTTCCCCGGTAGGCGAAAGGTTTGCCCCGCAAACTGGCCAGCGAGCCCGTCTCGCCGAGGACCGAGTGCGCCGCCGCACGGCCCAGGAGGACGATCAACCGGGGGCGGATCAGCGCGATCTGGCGCTGCAGGTAGGGCGCGCAAGTGGCCATCTCGGCAGCCTCCGGGGTGCGATTTCCCGGCGGGCGGCACTTCACTGCGTTGGCGATATAGACGTTCTTGCCGCGTCGCAGATCGATCGCCTCCAGCATCGCATCAAGCAGCTGGCCGGCCGGCCCGACGAAAGGCTCGCCGCGCGCGTCTTCTTCGGCCCCCGGTCCTTCGCCGATGAACAGCCAGTCGGCGTTCACGTCGCCGACACCGAGCACCGCCTGCCGTCGCGCCTGACAGAGCCCGCAGGCGCGACACGCGGCGACGCTTTGCTGCAACTGCTCCCAGCCCATGGCGGCGATCGCCGCTGCCCGGTTGGCTGGCGGCTGCAGAACGGCACTGGCCGCCGCCGCGCCTGCCGCCACCTCCTGGCGACGATCATCGGCCGCAGGCGCGCCCAAGGGCGCCTGCGTCGCGCTTTCGACCGACGCCTGCGCGCGCAAACACCACTGTGGCCCGAGCCCCATCTCGCGCAGCAACTCGGCACGCGTCAGGCCCTGGTGTCCGGGATTGCGGGCGCTCATGCGGAATCCTCGGTCAGCGCGTGCCGCAGCACCAGCGCATCCTCACGGCCCATTTCGGCCTCGTAGTAGGCGCGCCGAACGCCGATCTGCTGAAAACCGAAATGCCGGTACAGCGTCAGCGCCTTGCCGTTCGACGGCCGTACCTCGAGCAATAGCGTCGTTGCTCCTCCCCGGCGGGCTCCCGACATCGCGTGGCGCAGCAGGCGGGCGCCGAAGCCCATCCCCTGGCGTCTCTCGGCAACACTGAGGTTGAGCAAGTGGGCTTCATCGAGAGCCAGCATCAGCACGTAGTAGCCGACCAGCTGGCCAGCAACCCGGCACCCCCAGCTGCTGTAGCCGGCGGCGATCGAGTCGACGAAATTGCCACGCGTCCAGGGAAACGGATAAACGCCTTGTTCGACTTCCAGCATCTGGTCGATGTCGCCATGGCCTATCGGCAGGATCTCCACCCGCGGTGCGAGAACGGCGCTCACGCCTTGCCACCGGTGGCCAGGCGTTCGGCAACCGTCAACGCGACCTTGTTGCGCACGTACAGCGGCGCCGCGTCGGCCGCATCGACGGTTTCGCCGCGCCCCAGGCACGCCGCAGCGAGGCGGGCGACGGCGCCGGCATCCGGCATCAGTTCGGGCTGCCACGCCTGCACGCAGATGGCCAGGCGATCGCGCAGCTCCGGGTAAGCCGCCAGTCCATTGCCACAGGCCAGCCAATCGGCCGAGTCGGGAAGCGACGCCTCCGACGGCCGGCACAAGACCACCGGAGCCAGAGGCATGCCGTCGGCGAACAGGGCGTAATAGACCTCGCCCATGCGCGCATCGAGCGCCACGATCACCCGTTGACCGGCGCTCGCCAGCGCCATGGCGTCCAAGGTGCCGACCGGAATGACCGGCAGCTCGCGCGCAACGGCCAGTCCCTGCGCGACGCCGCAGGCGACGCGCAGACCGGTAAACGAACCCGGGCCAGCGGCGAAGGCGATCGCCTGCAGGTCGGCAAAGCGCAGGCCTGCTTCGCGCATCGTCGCCTGGATCAGCGGCAGCAGCGTCTCCGAGTGCGAAACGCCGACCGGGCAGTGACGCCGCAACACCTCGCCGTCGCGCCAGACGGCGATGCTGCCCAGCTCGGTGGAGGTCTCGATGGCAAGCAGATTCATGCGCCGCATTTTACCCGTCCTGGTCGCCGCCGTCGCCTGTATGCCCTAGCGCGAGCCATTGCCATGTCTCCCGGCGGGCGCTTGCCAACGCCGCTGGAAGCGTCAGGCGGGGACCGGCCTTCTGACCCGCGAAGCAACCCGCAAGCCGCTGCTGGCCGCCGGTTTGGCCGCTCGGGGCCTTTGCCGATACAATGGGAGGGAATAGAAGGGCTCCTGCGGACGCGATGGGATCGCGTTCGATCTCACAACCACAGCATTGAAAGTGTCGCGATGAAAGTACTGCTATTGACCCGGGAATACCCCCCCAACGTGTACGGCGGAGCGGGCGTGCATGTCGAGTATCTGGCTGACGAACTGGCCCGGCTGATGCACGTCGAAGTGCGCTGTTTTGGTGATCAGGACACGGTCAGCGGCGGTGTGCGGGTCAAGGGCTACCCGTTCGGCAAGGGCAGTTTCGCCCACGTCGACAAGAAACTCAGTGGCGCGCTGGATACCTTCGAAACCAACCTCGAGACCTTGAGCGAACAGGTCGACGCCGATCTGGTGCATGTGCACACCTGGTACGCCCACCTCGGCGGCATCCTCGCGAAAAATCTGTACGGCATTCCACTGATCCATACCGTGCATTCGCTGGAACCCCTGCGCCCGTGGAAGCGCGAGCAGCTGGGCTGTGGCTACGACATGTCTTCGTGGATCGAGCGCACCTCGCTGAACATGGCTGATGCGGTGATCGCCGTCTCTCAAGGGACCAAGGCCGACATTCTCGAACACTTCGACATCGATCCGGACAAGATTTCCGTCATCTACAACGGCATCAAGGTTGAGCAATACCGCCCAACGACCAATGCCAGCGCCCTCGAACAGCACTTCATCGACCCGGAAAAACCGATCGTCCTGTTCGTCGGCAGGATCACCCGCCAGAAGGGCATCCTGCACCTGGTGAACGCGGTCCGCTACATCAACCCCGAGGCGCAGGTGGTGCTTTGCGCGGGCTCGCCCGATACCGCGGAAGTGCGCGCCGAGATGGAAGACGCGGTCAAGGCGGTTCGTCACGAAGGCTTCAGGAACCTGATCTGGATTCAGGAGATGCTCAGCAAACCCGAAGTCATCCAGCTCTATTCGCATGCCACGGTATTCTGCTGTCCATCCATCTATGAGCCTTTCGGGATCATCAACCTGGAAGCCATGGCTTGCCGCACGGCGGTCGTCGCGAGTGCGGTCGGCGGCATCAAGGAGGTCGTCATCGATGGTGTCACCGGCTATCTGGTACCGCTCGAACAACTGCACGTGGCGCCCTTCGAGCCGGTGAACCCCGACGCCTTCTCGCGTGATCTCGCAACGGCAATCAACAAGATCCTCGACAACCCCGAACTCGCCGAGTCAATGGCCGCCGCCGGCCAGCAACGCGCTCGCGAGGTGTTCAGCTGGTCGAGCATTGCCCAACAAACGAAGACTCTCTACGATTCGCTGCTGAAATAGACCCCCTTGCTGCCGCCCGGCCGCAGGCATCGGGGTCGAACGGGCTGCCGACCGTCAGCCCGACCGTGCATTCCCATTCGGATCAGAACAGATCTGCCTTGATCGCATCCCTCCGGCGCCGCCGGTTCAGTATTCAGGAGCTGCAACGATGATTCCTCAAGACTACCCCCGTGTAAATATCGAAGCCGTTCAGCCACAGATCGAGTGCGGCCGCTACCCGATAAAGCGCGTCGTCGGCGAAAGGGTTGCCGTCAGTGCCGACATCTACAAGGAAGGGCACGACAAGCTGGCTGCCATCCTCAAGGCGCGCAGGGTGGGCGATGAGAAATGGCAGGAAAGCCCGATGACGCTGGCTCTCAACGACGACTGGAGCGGTGAGTTCACGGTCACCGAGATCGGCCCCTGGGAGTACACCATCGAGGCCTACGCCGATCACTACCTGTCCTGGGTGGAAGAAATCAGCAAGAAAAACGTCCCCGGTGCCAAGCTCGAAAGCGAGTTGCTCGAGGGACTCGCGATCATCAGAAAATCGGCGGTCGCCGCCAAAGGCGAGGACCGTGCGCGCATCAACGGCATCGTCTCGGCGATCGAAAGCGCGATGGCCGCGGGTGAGCAGCAGGGCGCGGTCGATCTTGGCGTCGGCGGCGTGCTGCGCAGCCTGATGGCCAGGTACCCCGATCGCAGCGAGGGCTACCAACTGGCGCCAGCGCTGAAGATCATGGTCAATCGGCCGATCAGCCGTTTTGCCGCCTGGTACGAGTTCTTTCCGCGTTCGCAGGGCAGCGCCCCGTATCGCCATGGCACGCTTAAGGACAGCATCCTCCGCTTGCACGACATCAAGGCGATGGGCTTCGACGTCGTCTATCTGCCGCCGATTCACCCGATCGGGCACAGCTTCCGCAAAGGCAAGAACAACAGTCTCGAGGCCGGCCCCAACGACGTCGGCAGTCCGTGGGCGATCGGCAACGAGCATGGCGGCCACACCGGGCTGGAACCAAAGCTTGGCACCTGGGACGACTGGGATCTGTTCGTCGCCACCTGTCGTGAGCTGCAGATCGAGATAGCCCTCGATTACGTGATGAACTGCTCGCCGGATCATCCCTACGTCAGCGAACATCCGGAATGGTTTTTCCACCGGCCGGATGGTTCGATCAAGTACGCCGAGAACCCGCCCAAGAAGTACCAGGACGTCTATCCGCTGAACTTCGGGACCAGCGACCGCGAGGGCTTGTGGCAGGAGATGCTCAGGATCTTCCTGTTCTGGATCGACAAGGGGGTGACCACTTTTCGTGTCGACAACCCGCATACCAAACCGGTCGCATTCTGGGAATGGGTGATCGGCCAGGTGCATCTGCAGCACCCCGGCGTGATTTTCCTGGCCGAAGCCTTTACCAAGCCGAAGATGATGCGGCTGCTGGCCAAAGCCGGCTACGCGCAGTCCTACACCTACTTCACCTGGCGCAACACCAAGGAGGAACTCACCGAGTACGTCAGCGAGCTGACCAGTGGCCCGATGAAGGACTACTTCACCGGCAACTTCTTCGCCAATACGCCGGACATCCTGCCGCCGATCCTGCAGGTTGGCGGGCGGCCGGCGTTCATCATGCGGGCCGTACTGGCCGCCACGCTGTCGTCGGTCTACGGCATCTACAGCGGTTACGAACTGTGCGAAAACGCGGCGATTCCGGGCAAGGAGGAATACCTGGACTCGGAGAAGTACGAAATCAAGGTGCGCAACTGGCGATCACCAGGCAACATTGTCGACATCATCACCCGCATCAATCAAGCCCGGCGCGAGTCCCCTGCCCTGCACGGCTACAACAATGTGCTTTTCCTGGCCACCGACAATCCGAATATCATCGTCTACGCCAAGATGACCGACGACCGCTCGGATATCGTCGTCTGCGCCGTGAACCTGGATCCATTTCACCAACAGGCGGCAACCGTCCAGATCCCGCTCGGCACCTTCGGCATCGCCTGGGACGAACAATACCAGGCGCACGACCTGCTGACCGACCGCAGCTACCGCTGGAGCGGCCCGACCGCCTACGTCGAACTCAGCCCGCACACCACGATGGCGCACATCATCAAGATCCGCCGCTGGTAAGCAAGCGGCCGGGGAGAAAGTCCCCGGCCCCCCGGCTTCAGTCGGATCCGGCCGCGAAGCGCTTGAACTGCATGTCCTGAGCCGACAGTTCGCTGAGCTCGATGCGCACCGGCTGAACCTTCCAGATCTCGGTGCAGTACTCCTGAATCGCCCGATCCGACGAAAAGAAGCCGGAACGCGCGACGTTGATGATCGACATTCGCGACCAGCGCTCGTAATCGAGGTAGGCCTCTGAGACCCTTTCCTGGCACTCGATGTACGACTGGAAGTCGGCGAGCAGCATGTAGTCGTCGTGGTGGAGCAGGTGATCGACCAGCGGCCGGAAAATGTCGCGGTCGCCGCGGGTGAAGAAGCCCGAGCCGATCAGGTCGATCACTTCCCGCAGTTGCGGATTCGCGTCGTAGTAGCTGCGTGGCCGGTAGCCGCAGTTGCGCAGTTCCTTGACCTCGGGGGCGGTCATCCCGAAAAGGAAGAAGTTCTCGTCGCCGACCTGTTCGCGAATCTCGACGTTGGCCCCGTCGAGCGTGCCGATGGTCAGCGCGCCGTTCATCTGGAACTTCATGTTGCCGGTTCCGGACGCCTCCTTGCCGGCCAGCGAGATCTGCTCGGAGAGATCGGCACCCGGGAAGATCAACTGGCCGCTCTTGACGTTGTAGTTCGGGAAGAAGACCACCTGCAAACGGCCGCGCATCGCCGGATCGCGGCCGATGATATCGGCAACCGCGGTAACCAGCCGGATCATCAGCTTGGCCATCCGGTAACCGGGTGCGGCCTTGCCGCCGAAGATCACCGTCCGTGGCGCCATCTCAAGGTGCGGGTTGTCCTTCAGGCGCTTGTACAGCCAGATCACGTGCAGCAGGTTGAGGTGCTGCCGCTTGTACTCATGGATGCGCTTGACCTGGACGTCGAACATCGACGCGGGATCGACATCGACGTGCGCAAAGCGCTTGATCGTGCGCACCAGGTTTTCCTTGTTGCCGCGCTTGATCGCGCGCCAGGCCTCGCGGAACGCCGGGTCTTCGGCGTAGGGCTCGAGTTCGCGCAGCCGGCTCATGTCGGTCACCCAGCCCCGACCGATGCTGTCGTCGATCAGCTTCGACATCGCCGGATTGGCAAGCAGAACGAAGCGGCGCGGCGTCACGCCATTGGTCTTGTTGCGGAACTTCTCCGGCCACAGGTCGTAAAAATCCGCCAGGACGTCGGACTTCAGAAGCTCGGTGTGCAGGGCGGCGACGCCGTTCACGGCGAAGCTGCCGGCGACCGCCAGGTGCGCCATGCGCACGTAGCGTGCGCCATCTTCGTCGAACAGCGACATCCGCCTGAGCCGCGAGTCGTCACCCGGAAAACGAATCCGCACTTCGTCAAGGAAGCGCTCGTTGATTTCACAAATGATCTCGTAGTGCCGCGGCAGGACCTTCCTGAACAGCTTGAGCGGCCACTTCTCGAGCGCCTCGGGAAGCAGCGTGTGATTGGTGTACGCGAAGGTGCGCTGGGTGATCGACCAGGCCTGGTCCCAGACCATCTCGTATTCGTCCACCAGCAGGCGCATCAACTCGGCGACGGCGATCGACGGATGGGTGTCGTTTAGCTGGACGACGAATTTGTCATGGAAGTGATCGAGGTTCTTCTCGCGCTGCAGTTGCAGGCGAATCATGTCCTGCAGCGAACAAGAGACAAAGAAGTACTGCTGCTCGAGACGCAGGGTTTGGCCCGCTTCCATTTCGTCATTCGGGTAGAGCACCTTGGTCAGCGTCTCCGACAACACCTGTGCGTCCACCGCCTGGTAATAGTTGCCGGCATTGAAGGCTGCGAAATCGAACGATTCGGGCGCCTCGGCACTCCACAACCTGAGCCGGTTGGGGGTGTTGACGCCGAAGCCGAGCACCGGCATGTCCCAGGCCGTACCGCGTACCACCTTCGCCGGAACCCATTGCACACGCAAGCGGCGATTGACCGTCGCCTCGTACTGATGTTCGGTATGGCCGCCGAGCTTGATCTCGAAAGCGATGCTCGGCCGGTGGATCAGCCACGGACTGCCGGCACGCAGCCACTTGTCGGTCAGTTCGGCCTGCCAGCCATCGCGGATGGCCTGCGTGAAGATCCCGAACTCGTAGCGGATGCCGTAGCCAATGGCCGGAATCTCGAGGGTGGCCAGAGAATCGAGATAGCACGCGGCGAGACGGCCAAGACCGCCGTTGCCCAGCCCCGGCTCTTCCTCCTGATCGAGCAGGATCTCCAGGTCGAGTCCGAGTTCGCTCATCGCCTGCCGGGCATTGTCAAAGATGCCGAGATTGATCAGGTTGTTGCCGAGTTGCGGACCGATCAGGAATTCGGCCGACATGTAGCAGACCGTGCGGCTGCCCTGATCCCGATAGGTGCGGGCCGTTTGGACCCAGCGTTGCAGCAGGCGGTCGCGCACTGCCCGCGCCAGCGCCTGGAAGCAGTCATGGCGCGTCGCCACCTCTGGAAAGCGCGCCTGCGAATACACCAGCTTGTCGAGAAAGGCGCGTTTCAGCGCGTCGACGCTAAGCCCCATGCGCCGGTTGTCATGCCCGACCAGCGGCGCGGCGTCCGACGCCGCCGGTGCTTCACCCGGCTCTTGATTCCTCTGATTCATAGCGATACTCCCCCAGTGATGTCTTGATTGCCTGCCCATGTGCAGCCACGAGTCGCGAGCCGCCGACCCACCTCAGCGGCGAGTCTAAAGCATTGCTCACGCCTGCGCACGCGACGCCGCCAGCAACTCCCGGAGCAGCCGTCACGAGCCGGCGACGAAGGATGGTGCTAGGATGCAACGAATCGACGATTCGCTCGTTCAGCAATTCGCTGGCAGGCTTCCGATGAGGCTTGACCGGTGCCCCGTGCTCGACCTTACCCAACCACAGCGAGGACAGTCATGACTCTGAAAATTGAGAACCACCAACTGGTCGGCGACCAGGTCAGCCATCGCGACACGCCAAACCGTGGCGGCATCATGGCCCCGAGCTATCTGATCCTGCACTACACGGCGGGTCGTTCGCTCGAAAGCTCGGTGGAGTCGCTGTGCACCCGGAAACCGCAAGGCAACGCGTCGGCGCACGTCGTTCTCGGGCGCGACGGGAGAATCGTCCAGTTGGCACCTTTCAATGTCGTCACCTGGCACGCCGGAGTCAGCCAGTGGGCGGGACTGGTCGGCCTCAATTCGCACTCGATCGGTATCGAAATGGACAACGCCGGTCTGCTGAAAAGGGTCGGCAGCCAGTACCAGGCCTGGTTCGCCAAGGTCTATCCGGACGACGAGGTGACGCTCGCCGCGCATCGCAACGGTGGACCGGTGTCGCCATGGCATGCATACACCGAGGTGCAGATCGAGCGGGCAATCGAACTCGCCGAATTGCTGGTTGATCACTACGGCCTGCAGGATGTCCTCGGTCACGAGGACATCGCCCCGGGCCGCAAGGTTGACCCGGGTCCGGCCTTTCCGCTGGCTGCGGTGCGCAGCCGGGTGCTCGGTCGCGAACACGATGAACCGCCCCGCTACGTCGTCACCGCCAGTTCCCTGAACATCCGCAAGGGCCCGGACGCGAGTTTCGAACGCGCCGCCGCGCCACTGAAGAGTGGCACCGAGCTACTGCTCCTGGATGCTCGTGACCGCTGGAGTCAGGTCGAGGTCGTTGCCGACCCCGAGGTCGAGGGCTGGGTCAGCAACGCCTACATCGCCCCGGTCGGCAACACCCGGGACGCTGCCGTGGCGCGATTCACCGTCGCCGGGCCAGCGTCCACCGACCCGACCTTTGCTCCCACCAGGCTGAGAGGGCGCGCCGGCAAGGGCAAGCCGACGAAAAAGGGGCGCCGGGCGAAGAAACGCGAGGCCAGGGCCGGCGATGTCTAGTCCGCGCGGCGCGCCAGGCAAACAGCGAGCATGCGCTGCGCGCCTGACCCGATGCCAATCCCTGACCGGTCGCTGAACGGCCACCGGCAGCACTGGCATCGTGGCCCAACTGTTCATCAGCTACCGGACCTCCGACGGCAAGGACAAGGCGACCGCCCTGGCGCGCGATCTCGGCGCCCTGTTCGGTGACGAACAGGTCTTTCTCGACAAGGATGACCTGCGCGCCGGCGTCAGTTGGCGCGCCGAGATCGCCGCGACACTCAGGGCCAGACCGGTGCTCCTGTTGTTGCTGACGCCGGAACTGCTGACCGCGATCGACGGCAACGGGCGCCTGCGCATCGCCGACCCGGCGGACCCGGTTCGCCGCGAACTGAGCGACGCGCTGACCGGCGGCGCGCACGTCATCCCGCTGCTCTGCGACGGCCTCGATGCGCCACCAACGGCCGCTGACCTGCCCGAGCCTTTCAACCGCATCGGCGAGTTCACCTGGCGGCCGTTGCGCGCCTACGACTGGCAGCACGACCTCGCGCGTCTGGTGGACGACCTGCGCGCGCTCGGCATCGTCGCGGCGGGACCAGCGGCAACAAATGGCGGCCAGTCCGCCACGCCGACCGCCAGCGCGCGCCGCCGCTGGCTGGTGCCGGCGCTAGCCGGCGCCGTGTTCGCCCTCGGCGTCGGCTGGTACGCCGTTCAGCGGTCGCCAACGACGGCAGCAGCACGGACATCCGCGACGGATCCTGGCGACGTCACCGGCGCCTGGCTGGCCACGCTCGCCACCGACGAGACGCTCTCGCTGTCGTTGCGGCAATCCGGCGACCAGGTCGAACTGAACAGCCGGCCGGTGGCAATCAGCCGGCGTGCGGACTGGGCAGACTACCGCCGTTTCTGGCGCGAGCGCTTTGGCAGCGAACTCGACTTCGTCACCTACCGGGGAAAAGGTAGCGCCAGCAGCCTGCCGGGCGACCGCCTGGTGATCGACATCGCCCTGCAGATCGTCAGCAGTCCGGGCGACACGCTGACCGATACCGGCAACCTGCACGCCACGCTCGGTGCCGATGGCACGACCATGACCGGCACCCTGTGGCTGAACAGCAAACAGGCCGAACGCCCGCTACGCCTGGCGCGAACACCCAAGTCGAACTGACTGAACGGGTCGGTCGTCGTCAGCTCAGGGGGTGGCAGTGACGTAATGGCTGCCACGCAACAGGAAGCGCTTCTCGACCAGGTGCCAGAGGGCGATCGCGCCGGTCGCCGTGGTCAGCACGAATACCGCGAAGAACTGCCAGGGACTTTCCTCAAACCAGCGCGCCTGCACCAGAAGCTGGATGATCGGGAAATGAATGATGTACACGCCGTACGAAAAATCGCCGTACTTGGCGAAATTGCCGACATACAGGAACAGACCAAGGAAGACGACCACGATCGCCAGCGCCAGGGGCTCGAGCAGTGGCAGCGAGTACCTCGTGTCGATCGCCAGGACGGCGAGGGCCGCGACCAGGAAGTAGCCGACTCGCCGCTCGAACAGCTCCCTGAAGTAATACAGGAAGGCGCCGCCCATGAAGTACGAGAGCTGCCCGGGGAGCTGACGGCCAAGCTCGAGGTAGAGCGCCGAGCCATCATGCTCTGCGGCCAGCGCCAGCAGACGCGAATAGGCCACCGACGCGCAATACACCAGCAAGAGCACCGATCGGTGCGAAAATCGCCTGAACAGGAAAACCAGGAACGGCACCAGCAGGTAGAACATGGCCTCGATCTTGAGCGTCCATAGCGCCCCGTTGACCGCGGTCAACCTGTTGGCCTCGAAAACACCCGGAAGCGTTGGCTGCAGGAAATTCAGGAAGACCAGATTGGCGCCGAGGTACTTGACCCATGCCCACGAGAAATAGTCGGCGGCGGTCTTCGAACTGACCGCGACCAGAAGCACCGCGCAGAGCGTCACCACCGTGCAATACGCCGGATAGATGCGCCGGACGCGCTTGCTGGCGTAAGACGCGAGCGATGTCGAGCGTTCATGGCTCATCACGATCAGAAAGCCGCTGACCACGAAAAAAGCCTTCACGGCGACCGCCGCCGACAGGAATCGCGTGACCGGCGCCAGTTCCTGGAATCCGGAGAGTTCCTGGGCATGTACCAGGCAAACGCTGGCCGCGAACAACAGGCGCAGCAGGTCGAAGTTGTTCCTGGCCAGACGCGGACTATCGATCTGTCCATCCTGGTGCACTTGCCGAGCCAACTAGTGGTCCTCCCGGGCGCCAGCCGACCGCCACCCGACGAACGCCTCGTACGCCCTCCGCCGGATCCGGCGCCGCCCTGGGTGCAGCGTGGGCGTTCGGCCGGCGAGGCGGCGCCACGCGGCCGCCAGCCTCAATCCTCGTGCCTGATCAAGACCACCGCCTCGGAGGCGAGGCCCTCGCCGCGTCCGACGAAGCCGAGTCGTTCGGCGGTCTTGGCCTTGACGTTGACTGCGCTGCTGGGCACCTGCAGGTCCCCGGCGATGTTGATGGTCATCTGTGGCAGATACGACGCCAGCTTTGGCGCCTGGGCGATGATCGTCGCGTCCACGTTGCCGACCGTCCACCCGGCCTTGAGCAGCAGCGCAACGGTGGCGCGCAGCAACTGGCGACTGTCGGCACCGCGATAGCGCGGGTCGGTATCGGGAAAGTGGCGGCCGATGTCGCCCAGCGCGGCTGCGCCGAGCAGCGCATCGGTGATCGCGTGCAGCAGCGCGTCGGCATCCGAGTGACCCAGCAGGCCGGCGCTGTGCGGGATCCTGACCCCGCCGAGGATCATCGGCCGGCCGGGAACCAGCGCGTGGACGTCGCAGCCTTGTCCGATGCGGATCACTGGTCCACCCGCGTCTTCCCTTGCAGGATCTGTTCGGCCAGCAGCAGATCGGCCGGATAGGTGACCTTGAAGTTGCTGGCGTCACCGCGCACCAGCCGTGGGCTGAGGCCGGCGGCCTCGACGGCGGACGCTTCGTCGGTGCCGTCGGGGTGTTCGGCGAGGACCCGCTTCAGCAAGCCGTAGCGAAACATCTGCGGCGTCTGCGCCTGCCACAAGCCATCGCGCGACTCGGTGCGCGCGACGCGCCGCTGCCAGTCGGCGCGCTTCAGGGTGTCGGCCACCGGCACCGCCAGAATGCCGCCGACCGGATCATCGGCCAATTCGTCGCACAGCGCCAGCAGGCTGGCCTGCGACAGGCAGGGGCGCGCGGCGTCGTGCACCAGCACCCAGTCGTCGTCATGGGCCGCCGTCGCCGCGGCGCGCAGGCCGTTGGCGACGCTCTCCGAGCGGCTGCCGCCGCCACAATAAACGCTCTCCAGCTTGTGGCCGAGGCTTGTCCAATCGTACTGCCGCCACCATCTATCGTCTGGAGAGAGCACCACCCAGACGCGATCGACGCGCTGGCAGCGACACAAGGCGGCGAGGCTGTAGTAGATCAGGGGACGGCCGGCGAGCGACTGGTACTGCTTTGGCGTCTCGCCGCCGAAGCGCGATCCGCTGCCGGCGGCGGGGACGATTGCGTAGTGGCGTAGCATGGCGTAATTTTAACGAAATACGGCAAGGGGTTGGCGAAATGAACGCGCGGCACGTCGGCCGGGCAATCACCGCCAGGCTGGCCTCGCCAAGCCGCTCGCTCGCCGCCCAACCCATCTCGAGGATCGCCCGCATGACCCACTCGACACCCGCAACACCTGCCATTCGGCCAGCCGCAGTCGCTGGCGCCTTCTACCCCGGATCGGCCAGCGCGCTGGCCCGCGATCTGCGCGTGCTGCTGGCCGGCGCCTCGGCGGCGAAGGCCTGGCGGCCGAAGGCGATCATTGCGCCGCATGCCGGCTACGTCTATTCCGGGCCGATTGCCGCCAGCGTTTATGGCCCGCTGCGGGCGTTGCGCGCGAGCATCCGCCGCGTCGTCCTGCTCGGCCCGACGCACCGCGTCGCGGTCAATGGACTGGCGCTCCCGTCGACCAGCGGCTTTGCCACGCCGCTCGGCGTGGTGCCGCTGGACGCCGCGGCGATTGCCGACATCGCAGCGCTGCCGCAGGTCGTCGTCAGCGACGCCGCGCACGCCATGGAGCACTCGCTGGAGGTGCAATTGCCCTTTCTGCAGAGCGTGCTCGACGACTTCACGCTGGTGCCGCTGGCGGTCGGCCGCGCGCTGGCGGCGCAGGTTGCCGAAGTCCTCGAACGTTTGTGGGGCGGCGACGAGACGCTGATCGTGATCAGCTCGGATCTGTCGCATTACCTGCCCTACGCGGTCGCTCGTGAAGCCGACGCCGAGACCGCGCGGCGCATCGTCGCGCTCGACCCGCCGCTCGACCACCAGCAGGCGTGTGGCGCGACGCCGGTCAATGGCCTGCTGCTGGCGGCGAGTCGGCACGGGCTGCAGGCGCAACTGATCGACCTGCGCAATTCCGGAGACACCGCCGGCGACCGCTCGCGGGTGGTCGGCTACGGTGCCTTCGCCTTCGCTACGGCGAGCGCCAATGTCCACTGAGCCGCTCGGCCGCGCGCTGCTGATCTGCGCGCGCAACGCCATCGGCGAACGCTTCGGGATCGCGGCGCTACCCGTCAGCTCGCTTCCGGAACTCGCCGAGCCGGCGGCGACTTTCGTCACGCTGACCCAGAACGGCCGCCTGCGAGGCTGCGTCGGCAGTCTGGAGGCGCACCGGCCGCTGGCCGACGACGTCGCCGAAAACGCCGTCGCTGCCGCTTTTCGCGACCGGCGCTTCGCACCACTGAGCGCCCGGGAGCTGTCGCGCACGCGTGTCGAGGTCTCGCTGCTGACCCCGCCCGAGCCCTTCCCGGTGCGCAGCGAGGCGGACGCACTGGCCCGTCTGCGACCCGGCATTGATGGCCTGATCCTGAGCTGCGGCCATCGCCGCGCGACCTTCCTGCCGCAGGTATGGGAGTCGCTCACCGACCCGCGTCAGTTCCTGGCCGAACTCAAACTGAAGGCCGGTCTGCCAGCCGACTTCTGGGACGAGCAGCTCACCCTGGCGCGTTATGGAGCAAAAAAATGGAAAGAGAACTGAGCGCCTCGCCGAAAACGCCAGAATCCGAACACCCCGGTCGCTGGTGGCACGCCATCGCCGACCAGCGGATTCAGTGCGACCTCTGCCCGCGCGACTGCAAGCTGCACGAAGGCCAGCGCGGCGCCTGCTTCGTTCGCCAGAATACCGGCGGCCAGATGGCGCTCACCACCTACGGTCGCTCGTCGGGTTTCTGCATCGATCCGATCGAGAAGAAGCCGCTGAACCACTTCTATCCCGGATCGGCAATTCTTTCCTTCGGCACCGCCGGCTGCAATCTGGCGTGCAAGTTCTGCCAGAACTGGGACATCTCGAAGTCGAAGGACATGGACCGCCTGCTCGACGCCGCCAGCCCGGAAGGGATCGCCGCCGCGGCCGCTGCCTACGGTGCCCAGTCCGTGGCCTTCACCTACAACGACCCGGTGATCTTCGCCGAATACGCGATCGACACCGCCGTTGCCTGCCGTGCGCTGGGCATCAGGAGCGTGGCGGTAACCGCCGGCTACATGCATCGCGAGCCGGCACGCGAGTTCTACGCGGTGATGGACGCCGCCAACGTCGACCTCAAGGCCTTCACCGACGACTTTTACTTCAAACTCTGCGGTGGCCACCTGCAACCGGTGCTCGACATCCTGAGCTACATCCATCATGAAACGACGTGCTGGCTCGAAATCACCACCCTGCTGATTCCGGGTCGCAACGATTCGGCGGCCGAGATCAAGGACCTCGCCGACTGGGTGGCGCGTGAACTGGGGCCCGACGTGCCGCTGCACTTCACCGCTTTTCACCCTGACTGGAAAATGAGCGAGCTACCGCCGACGCCGGCGTCGACGCTGACGCAGGCCCGGCGCATCGCCATCGACGCCGGCCTGCACTACGTCTATACCGGCAACGTGCACGACACCGAAGGCGGCACCACCTTCTGCCCGGGTTGCCAGGCGGCGCTGATCGAGCGCGACTGGTACAACATTCGTCATTACGACCTGCCGAGCAATGGCCAGTGTCCGCACTGCGCAATGCCGATCGCCGGCCACTTCGCGCGCTTCGACAAGCCTTTCGGACCGCGTCGCGTACCGGTCAGACTGGTCCGTCGTTGATCGACGAGATCGCTCTTCCCGGCGAGACGCCGATCTCGATCGACGCTGGCCACGGTCACGAACCGCTGCATGGTCTACTGTCGCTGCCCGCTAGGCCGTCGGCGCTGATCGTCCTGAGCCACGCCGGTCGAACTCCCGAGAAGCGTGACGAGATGCTCGCCATGGCACTCCGACACGCCGGTGTCGGAGCACTGACGATCGACCTGCTGACGCCTGCCGAAGAACGCTTTGCCGACAACCACCACAACGTCCCGCTGCTTGCCCGGCGGCTGCTCGACGCCCTGGCGCTGATCAAGCGGCAGATGCGCGATGAACAGCTGCCGGCCTTGCCAATCGGCCTCTGTGCCGCCGGCGACTGCTCGCCGGTGGTGCTGCGGGTCGCCGCCCTGCGTGACCATGACAT
Organism: Accumulibacter sp.; assembly: GCF_029255145.1. Lineage (GTDB taxonomy): Bacteria > Pseudomonadota > Gammaproteobacteria > Burkholderiales > Rhodocyclaceae > Accumulibacter. The sequence goes on along the minus strand of NZ_JAPUVQ010000031.1, from coordinate 49,501 downwards.
CTTCGCCATTGTTTGCCGGGGCGGCCTGATCGACCTCGCCGGCATGCTCTACCTGCGCTCGCTGGCTTCGCCGCTGCTGGTGCTGGTCAACGCCGATGACGAAAACGTTGTCGCGAGCAACCGGCGAGCGCTGCGCGAGCTGTCAGGCCGCAAGGAGTTGAAGCGGCTGCCTGGCAGCGTCGGTGCGCCCGACTCCGCCGCCGCGGGCGAGTGGGTCGCGGGTGAAGCCGCGCACTGGTTCCTGCGCCACCTTCCGGCCGCGACGGCCATTGCCCCGGACCGCGCCTGAGCCAGAGCCCGAGCCCGAGCCCGAGCCCGTGGATGCGAGCTTGCCGTTGCGACGCTGGCCGGACGTTCGTCATCGAGCGCACCGTCGGTCAGCTTCCGGGCGTCTTCTCGATCTGGCCGGGCGCTACAATCACGCGCCGGCTGGCGCGTTCGGCCGAAGGCCAAGCCAGCGAGTCCAGGTGGACGACCTCCCAAGGAGCCGCCTAGTCGCCAGCAGTCGCTCGAAGTCAGAATTGGCTTTATTTCCTGATCCACTGCAAGGTAATATCTCTTTCCTTGCCAGCGGTCCCCGCGCCACGACAGTCATGGGCGGGCCACTTGCGCCGTCCTTCACCGGCGCGCACACGGCCAGACAGAGACCAGCGGGACTATCTGGACTATCTGGACTTCATTCGTCTTCCTGGAGGCAAGCATGTCATTCCAGCATCGACCCGGATCGACTCGATCCGCCAGGCGTCCCGGGTTTCCCCGGTTGTTCAGTTCGTTGGTCGTCATCTGCGCCACCACCGTGGCGACCGGTCAGGCGTTCGCTGGCGGCATGATTGCCTACGAACTCGGGACGGCCGATGTCGGCCTGGCGTCGGCTGGCTACAACGCGCGCGCGCAGGACGCATCAACCGTGTTTACCAATCCGGCCGGCATGACACGGCTGGAAGGCAAGCAGGCTCTCGCCTCGGGACAACTGCTGTGGGCCAACACCAGGTACTCGATCGGTTCGGGCACCTCGCCCCTACTCGGCAGCGACAACGGCGGCTATGCGATCGGATCGAGCGGCTGGTTCCCCGGTGGTGGCGCTTTTTTCAGCTACAGCGTCTCCCCTGACCTGAAGCTCGGCTTCGCGGTGGCCGGTAATTTCGGTGCGCCCCTGAAGTACGACAACGACTGGGCGGGCCGTTATTACATCCAGAGCACGACGCTGCTTGGCGTTTCGCTGCTTCCCACCATCGCCTACAGAGTCAACGACAAGCTCTCGCTTGGCGCAGGCCTGAACGCCATGTACGGGATCTACCAGGACCAGGTGGCGATCAACAATCCCATCCCGGCTTTTGGTGATGGCAGACTCAAGTACGACGATAACAGCTGGGGCTGGGGCGCCAACCTTGGCTTGATGTACGAGATCGACGAGGGAAACCGCATCGGGCTGACCTGGAACTCGCAGGTTGACCTCGACTTCAAGGCCTCTCCAGAGTTCTCGAACCTCTCGCCAATTGTTGCCAGCGGGCTGAACAAGGCCGGCTTGCTGAACTCGAATCTCAAGATCGGCATCAAGGTTCCACAGCAGGTAATGGCCAGCGTTTTCGCTCAGATCAACCCGCAGTGGGCGGCGCTCGGCAGCGTCGGCTGGCAACAGTGGTCGAAGTTCGGAAGGGTCAACATCGGCATCGAAGACACCTCGAATCCAGTCAGCCTGACCACCGACATCCCCTTCAAGGACACCTGGCACCTGGCCGCTGGCGCGCAATATCGGCTGAGCAATCCGTGGCTGCTCAACTTCGGTATCGCGTACGACTCGGGTTTCCAGCCGAACGGTTCGACCGTCTCGCCGCTGATGCCGCTGAACACCGCCTGGCGTTTCGGTGTGGGTGGCCAGCAACAGCTGAGCAAGACTTCGGTATGGGGCCTGGCAGCGGAATACATATACGGCGGGACGCTCAAGACCGACCTGCAGACCACCGCACCGGTCGCCGTTGGCGGGCGCGGCAACCTGATCGGTTCGTACGACAACACCGGAACGCTGGTGATGAGTGTCTACGGCAACTGGAAGTTCTAGCGCTGCTCCGGGGCGGCACTGGCGAGACGGCAGCGGACCGGGACGGCCCGCCGAGAGTCAGGTTCGCCAGGACGCTGAACAAGGTGCGGCCGACCACGCGTCGCCCGGAACTCGTGCGGGAAGATGCGGGCAAGCCGATGCCGGCCCGGCGCACCAACACCGATCGTACGCTTCCATCGGCGTTGCTGGTCTCGCGTCAGCCAACGATTTGAACCGGTTTCCCGTCAAGAGAGGAACACGCATGGATCGCAAACTCAAGTACCTGGCCGCGGCGTTGTTCGCTGCCGGACCCCTTAGCCTGACGGCGCCGCTGGCACTGGCGCAGCAGAAGAACCCGGAACGCAATGTCTATTACGGCGAGACGCACGTCCACACCAGCTGGTCGTTCGATGCCTTCGCCTTCGGCGACACCGTCACCGGGCCCGAAACGTTCTACCAGTACTCGCTCGGCAAGCCGGTGGCCCACCCGGGTGGCTATCAGGTGAAGATCACCAAGCCGCTCGACTGGGGTGCGGTAACCGAGCACGCCGAGTACATGGGGATGATCCAGGAGGCGATGGACCCCGGGTCGCCGCTGCGGAAGAACTCGCCGGTCGTCGCCGAAGCGTTCAAGGCGGGCGTGCGTGCCGATCCGCTGCTAGCTTTCAAGCTGTTGTCGCTGACCATCGCCAAGGGCGAGACGATCAAGCAACTGGCCAATCCGGTGGTCGCCGCACCGGTCTGGAAACGGATCGTCGACATCGCCGACAAGTACTATCAGCCCGGCACGTTCACGACCTTCGCCGCCTACGAGTGGACCGCCACGCCGAATTCCAAAAATCTGCACCGCAACATTTTCTTCCGGGATTCGACGAAGGTCCCGCAGGTGCCGTTCACGCCGCTCGATTCGACCGATCCGAGCGCACTCTGGAACTGGATGGACCAGCAGCGCGCGGCGGGCAACGAGTTGCTCGCCATCTCGCACAATGCCAACCTGAGCGACGGCCTGATGTTTCCGACCGAGGTCGATCACACCGGCCGGCCGATCGACCGGGCGTGGGCCGAAGCGCGGCTGCGCAACGAGCCGCTGACCGAGATGAAACAGGTCAAGGGCCAGTCGGAGACGACGCCGGGACTTTCGCCAAACGACGAGTTCGCCAACTACGAGGTCTTCGTCTGGCACCTCCTGGGCAGGAAAGGACCGCCCCCGCGCGAGTACGGCAGCTACGTACGGCAGGCGTACAAGGACGGCGTTGCCATGGAGCAGGCGCGCGGCTTCAACCCCTTCAAGTTTGGCGTGGTCGGCGGCTCGGACTCGCACGTCAGCGTCGTGCCTTACCGCCAGAAGAACTTCTTCGGCGTGCACGGGACCGTCGACGACTCGCCGCAAAAGCGCATTGACGGCGCCACGGTGCTCGGACTCAACAGCCTCTGGGTGACCCCAGCGGGTCTCAGCGCGGTATGGGCCGAGGAGAACACGCGCGAGGCGATATTCGACGCGATGAAGCGCAAGGAGACCTACTCGACGAGCGGCGTGCGCGTAGCGGTGCGCTTCTTTGGCGGCTGGTCCCTGGATGCCGGGATGTTCAAGCAGAAGGACTGGGTCAAGTCGGCCTACGCCAGGGGCGTCCCGATGGGCGCCGACCTGCCGGCAAAGAACGCCCGGGCACCGACGTTCGCCGTCTGGGCCACGAAGGACCCGGACAGCGGCAATCTCGACCGCGTGCAGATCGTCAAGGGCTGGAGCATGCACGGCCAGTCGTTCGAGAAAGTCTACGACGTCGCCTGGGCAGGCGCGCGCAAGCCCGACCCGGCGACCGGCAAAGTACCCCCGGTCGGCTCGACGGTGGACCTCGCGAGGGCGACCTACACCAATACCATCGGCGCGGTGGAGCTGAAGGCGGTGTGGACCGACCCGGAATTCGATCCGAGCCTCGATGCCTTCTACTACACGCGGGTGCTGGAGATTCCGACGCCACGCTGGAGCACCATGCAGGCCGTCAAGCTGGGCAGGGTTCCGCCGAGCGGTCCGGGATTTTCCGCAATCATCCAGGAGCGCGCGTGGAGCTCGCCGATCTGGTACACGCCCAGTGCCGAGGCGCGCAAGACCGCCCGGCCCGGCGTCACCGTGGCCGACCTGAAAAAGCAGGGTTCGCTGGCGCTGTCCGACGCGCAGCTCAAGGAGCTGCTGGTCGGCAAGACGGTCAAGGTACGGAACGCGGTCACCGGCGAGCGCTTCGAGATCCTGCACGGCACCACCGGTCGCCGCCTGATCACCACGGTGAACGGAAGACCGGCCGCGCTGACCGGGGCGGGCGAGATGATGCACGGCGGCGACCAGGACTACGAGATCCGCGACGGGCGTCTGCGCACGGACATCAACGGTACCGAGTTCGATGTAGCGGTCTACAAGCTGGGCGACAAGTACCTGGCGGCGCGCAGCAACGAATTCGGCTACGCCAACTACGAGGTCGAGCCGCTGAAAGAGTGAGCATCGACCGTGCGTTACCAGGTGCAGCCGTCGCGTGTCGGGCGATGGCTGCGCGAGCCATTGCTGTTTGGCTGGCGGCGCGTGCTGTTCGCCGTTCATGGCGCACTCAACCCGCAGGCTGGTGCATCATCCGCATCCGGTCAGGTCCGGCTGACCCGGGACGATCTGCGGCAACTGGCGATGTCCGGGCGGTGAAACGGCAGCGCCCGCCAACGCCGGATGAAATGCACCGCCTGATCGAGAACAGGGTTGGCGACGAGGGTCCCATTGCCTGAAGACCAAGGCCGGACGAGCGCGCTACGCTTTACGCGATGATCGAAGCGGCATTCGCGATCATCAAGTCGGCAATGGGCTATCGCCGCTTCTCCCGGCGCGAGTTGAAGGAGGTCAGCGGCGAGTGGACGCTGGTCTGCCTGGCGTGGCATGTGCAGCGCGGCCGTATGGCGTCTATAGGACGGAAAACGAGTCGAAAACCATCGGAAACACCGGAAAATCAATGACCTCGGAGTTTGCTGTGCCGCATTGTGAAATGCGCCGGCTTCGCCGGCATCCCGTCCGGCAGGCGCCCGGAGCACAACTGCGGCGTGGCGCTCTGCTCGGAATCACCGGCAGCGTGCCCGTGCAGCGTGACGGTGAAGACCGCTGATCATCGGCGCGGCGAAAGCGGACCTGGCGCTGCTGGCCTGCTGTGCCGGGGGCGGACGTGGCCGAAGGAGGAATCACCTTCCGCCGGGTGGCCGCGACCGGTGCGCCTTGTGCGCGTCGCAGGCCGCTCGGCTGCCGATCACGTTGGCTCCGGGCCCCAGGTACGCACGTTGCCGGTGTCGACATGCACGAAGTCCGATTCCGGGTAATAGCCGACGCCGCCAAAGCCAAGTGCCACGGCGGCCTCGCGCAGGCGAGCCGTGTCAAAGCCGACCAGGCGCAGGTCGATGGCACGCGCTTCCATGTGCAGGCTGTGTCTTGCCACACCGCCGCCACCGGTCTTGCGCAACTTCGCGTTCGTCGCGGGCGAGCGATACGCCGAGATGATTTCGAAGACATCTCCCCCACAGGTTAAGCTTAGCGCGTGCAGAATGTCGAACAGGCGAGGGTCCATAGACGCCATCTGGCCGGTGCGGAAGTCGCGCAGCAGCCAGTTCAAGCGCGCGATCGCGGAGTCCACGTAGCCGCGGCTGTCGCGAAAAACCACATTGAGGCGTTCTTCGGTGTGGGTGTGGCGAAACTTCAGTTCGCAACTGCCGGCGGAAGATGTAGCGCGAGCTGAAGCGAAGGGCACCGCGAGCGGCAGGGCAGCCAGTCCCTTCAGGAACAAACGACGGTGTGTCGCGGTTTCGCGCCGCCTGGCGCCATTAATGGAGTTATGGAGCATGGGTTTTTTTCATTCCGGAAAGGCACCTGAAGGCGGCATCGTACCCGATGTCGCTCTGGTGTTGAACCAGTTGCTGCGCTTTTTCGCCACCGCGAGCCTGCTGATCGCTGGCATTTCGCCGCTCCTGGCACAGACGACAGTCGAGCCGCCACCGCCTCTCGGCGAGCGTGCGATCCCTTCGGCTTCGCTGCCGACGCCCGCGGATCTGCCGCTGCGCATCGAGCAGGCGCTCCATCAGTCGAGCAGCGATGGGGGACCTGCCGACTCGCCCGAAGCAGCGGTGATCCGCCTCTTCTACCACGCGCGCGGCTATCGCCCGGTGTGGACCGGCAACGAGCGTACCCGCGCCGTGCTGGCAGCGGTCGAGGCGAGCCGGGCGCACGGTCTGGCGCCGGCCGATTTCGCGATCGACGCGCTGCGGCGCGAGGCCGCAGGTGGCGGCGGCGACCGGGACGCGATCGTCCGTCGCGAACTGCTGTTCACCGGTGCGCTGGCGCGCCTGGCGCGGCAGCTGCACTATGGCAAGGTCGATCCCCGTGCGCTGTATTCGATCTGGAATTTCTCCCCGCTTCCCGACGCCAGCGAGCGCGCGCAGATGCTGACCGACCTGCTTGAAGCCGACTCGCTGACCACGGCATTGGCGGCTCTTGCGCCGCAAGACAAGGCTTATCGGGCGCTCCAGAAGGGGCTGTCGCGGTTCACTGAGCTGGCGGCAAGCGGTGGCTGGCCAAGCATCCCCGCCGGAGCGACGCTTCGTCCCGGCGAGCGCGAGGCACGCGTCCGCGCACTGCGCGCCCGGCTGCAGGCCGAGGACCCGGCCGCCGACCTGGCGGCCGCGCCGGGCAGCGACCCCGCGCGCTACGACAAGGCGTTGGCGGCCGCAGTCGAGCGCTTCCAGCGCGTCCACGGCCTGGCCGTGGACGGCGCGGTCGGCCCTCTCACGCTCGCCGCGCTGAACGTCAGTGCCGCCGACCGCGCGGCGCAGATCCGCGTCAACCTCGAACGTCTGCGCTGGGTGGCGCGCGACATGCCCGCCGATCGCCTGGCGGTGGACATCACCGGCTTCAACGCGGAACTCCATCTCGACGGTGCGCTGCGGTGGTCGTCGAAAGTGGTGGTTGGGCGTCCCGCCCGCCAGACGCCGGTGCTGCTCGACGAGGTCCAGCACATTGTGCTCAATCCGAAGTGGGTGGTGCCGCCGACCATCCTGCGCGAGGACGTCATCCCCGGAATGATCGCCAACGCGGCCTACCTCAAGAAGCGCCAGCTGCGCGTCGTCGACCGCAGCGGGCAGGTCGTCGCGCCGGAGCTGATCGACTGGAGCGGCGTGCGGCGGACAGGTTTTCCGTACCGGATCGAGCAACAGTCCGGTGCCGACGGAGCGCTCGGCCGGATCAAGTTCGCGCTGGCGAACGGTTACGCGATCTATCTGCACGACACGCCGTCGCCTGCGCAGTTCCAAAAGCCGGTGCGGGCACTCAGTTCGGGCTGTGTGCGGCTCGAAAAACCGCGCGAGCTGGCCCTGTTGCTGCTCGACGATCCGCAGCGCTGGGACAAGGACGCGCTCGACGCGGCGATCGCCAGCCGACGAACACAATCCGTTCCGGTGGGGCGCTACGTTCCGGTCCTGTTGCTCTACCGGACGGCGGTTGCGGATGAGCTGGGGACAGTGTCCTTTCGCAGCGACATCTACGACCAGGACGGCGCGGTGCGCGCGCTGCTCGACACCCCCGCCCGCCCGCGCTGAACGCGCGGCGGCGCCTGCTCAAAGTCGCTTGCGCGGCACCGCGGAGGCGCGTCCGTGGTGCCGCAGATGCCAGTACGGGCGGTCCATCGAGCAGGCCGGACCGGCACCAAGGTTGCGCTCGTCTTCCAGTTCGCGGAACAGGCGCGTGACAAAGTCGATGACTACCCGCACCCGCGGGATGTCTCGGTGATTCGGGCGGTACAGGAGGTTGACCGGTGGCGCATCCTGCATCTCCCAGTCGAGGAGCACCGGCACCAGCAGCCCACCGGAAATCTGTGCGCGAACGGAGAGGTCGGTCAAGCGTGCGACGCCCTCGCCGCTGAGCACGGCGTCGAGAATCACGTCGCGGTGGTTGCTGATCAGCCAGCCTCTGACGGCGACCGATTCCGCCTGGCCATTGCGCTCGTATTGCCAGAGGTCGATGACCGTTCCTTCGGGGTTTCTAAACAGCAGGCAGGCGTGCTTCCGAAGGTCCTGCGGACGCACCGGGACGCCATGCGCCGCCCAGTAAGCCGGCGCCGCGCAGGCCAGCACACGCGTCGTGGCCAGGCGGCGGTGCACCAGATCGGCGCCATCGGGCCAGCCGAGGACGACGAACACGTCGACCGCACCGCCGTCGGCATCGCTCGGTCGACTGATGCCGCGAAGGTCGATCTGAAGGTCCGGATAGCGCGCGTGCAGGCCCGGTAAGGCCGGCAGGATGCAATGCTGGGCAATGTGTGGCGGCGCGCCGACCACCACGGTGCCACTGCTGCCGGCCTCGACACCCGCCAGGGCCTGATCGGCGGCGGCGAGTTCGTCGAGCAGGGGCTGACAGGCTTCGCGGTAGCGCTGCCCGTCGGCGGTCAGGGTCAGGCCGTGCACGCTGCGATCGAACAGACTTGCCCCCAGACTGCGCTCCAGCGAGCCGATCAGCTTGGCGACAGCGGGAACGCTGACTTCCAGGCGACGCGCCGCACCCGAAAAGCTGCCCTCCTGCGCGGCGGAGATGAAATACTGCAGAGCGCGAAACTTGTCCATGGCGCTTCTCCCAATCAGCGGCCGGCGACGATCCGTGACCCAAGAATACGTTAACCAATGGTTGAAGCCAACCTTGCCCGGCGGCATATTCCCGCGTCACGTCGCAGGGCTTATGGTGCAACTGTCGCTCCTACCAGACAACCTGCGGAGGTCCATATGAAAGCCGTCCTTACCACCTTGCTGCTGGCTCTCGGGCTGGGCGCGGTCGTCGCCCCGACGTCGGCAGCGTATCCCGATCGGGCGATCCGGCTGATCGTGCCGTTCCCGGCCGGCGGTCCGTCGGACAGCGCCGCGCGAACGTTCGGGAACGCCCTGGCCAAGTCGACCGGACAACCGACGATCATCGAGAACCGGCCTGGCGCCAACGGTGCAATCGCCGCGCAGGCGGCGTTTACGGCCAGTGCCGACGGCTACACGTTACTCTGGGGCGTCGCCTCGATGGTCGCCCTGCCGCTGCTGCAGAAGAAACCCGCGTTTCGATCGCTGGCGGACCTTACGCCGGTCGCGATGATCGGGCGCTTTCCGTTCGCGATGACGGTTAATGCCGGCGTGCCGGCGAATTCGCTGGCCGAGTTCATCGCCTACGCCCGCGCCAACCCGGACAAGCTGAGCTACGCCACGAGTACCCTGGGTGAATTCATGGCGGCGTCGGAGTCCATGAAGCGCAGTGGCGTCAGCATGGTGCGGGTAGCGTACAAGGGCACTGCGCAGGCGATGCCCGACCTGATCGAAGGCCGCGTACAGGTGAACTTCGGCCCTGTCGTGGGCGGCATTCAGTACGTCAGGAGCGGCCAGCTACGCCTGCTTGCCAGCCTTCTGCCGCAGCGAAGCGCGGTCATCGCCGACGTTCCGACGATGGCCGAGGCCGGCCTGCCCGGCGTTTCGGTACCAACCTGGCAAGCCGTCTTCGCACCACCGGCGCTGCCGGCGGCGATCGTCGACCGACTGGCGCGAGACGTCGCGCGGGCGCTGCTCGACCCCGAACTGCGCGCCCGCTTCGAGCGCCAGATCTTTCAGGTCGATGGCTCGACGCCGGCGGCGCTGGCCGCGGCGATCACGGAAGATCAGCGGCGCTGGGAGGAGTTCATCGTCGACAACCGCCTCCCCAAGGAGTGATGACGGTGAGCGCGACTGCCGGCGTCAAGCCGATCGGAGTTCGGACGCCACTCGACTGCTGCCAGACACCCGCCGGCGCCGATCTGGAAAATGCGGCGAAGTTGAACGAGATGATTGGCGCGAGCTGGATGTCGCAGGCGGTGTACGCTGCCGCCGAGCTGCGGATCGCCGACCTGCTGGCGCAGGGCGATCAGCACGCCGACACCCTGGCCGCAGCGTCCGGGTGCCAGCCGACCTCCTTGCTGCGCTTGCTGCGCGCGCTGGCCAGCCTCGGTTTGTGCCTTGAAAACGATGACGGGTCCTATGCGCTGACCGCGATGGGCGCGCTGCTGCGCACGGATGCCCGCAACTCCCTGCGCTCGTGGGCGATCTGGTGGGGACGACATCAATGGTCATGGTGGGGGAACCTGGCCTACAGCGTCAAGACCGGCGACAGCGCGCGCCGCCTGGCGACCGGCCACCAAGGCTACCAGCATCTCGAAATGGACCCAGAGGTCGCGGCACTGTTCAACCAGGCGATGGTCGAGATGAGCCGCGTGGTCGCCGGCGAGGTCGCTGGCGTGGTCGTTGCTCTGGCGCCAGAGCGGGTGGTCGATGTTGGCGGTGGCTACGGCGAGTTGTTGTTGGCGGTTCTGGCGGCGCATCCGACGCTGCAGGCGATCCTCTTCGACCTGCCGCACGCGCTTGATGGCGCCAGAGGGCGAATTGCCGCAGCCGGGATGGCGCAGCGCTGCGAGCTGTTGAGCGGCAGTTTTTTTTTGATTTCATCCCGGGCGGCGGGGACATCTATATCCTCAAGAGCGTGCTGCACAACTGGGACGATGCGCGCTGCGCGCTGCTCCTGGCCAATTGTCACCGCGCCATGGCGCACTGCTCGCGGCTGCTGATTGTCGAACGGCTGCTGCCAGCGCGCATGACCGGGTCGCTCGCCGATCAGGCCGTCGCCCGGGCAGACCTGAACATGCTGGTGGGAGTCGGCGGTCGCGAACGCCAACTGGCGGAGTACCATTCGCTGCTGACTGCGGCCGGCTTCGCGGTCGCCGCCGAGCACGCTCTGGCACTCGGTTTTTCGGTCATCGTGGCGACGCGGCGGTGAACGCAGCCGACGCCGCGGGCGCTTGCCGCCCGCCCAGCCGTCGACGCCGCTGTGCGCGCGACACCGTATCTGGGAGACGCCAGTGATGCGCCGGACAAACAAGCAGGAACTGGCCGCCGGTTTACTGTTTGGCGCCGTCGGCGCGGCGGCGATACTGCTCAGCCGCGCCGATGAAATGGGGTCGGCGTCGCAGATGGGACCGGCCTACTTTCCGACGCTGCTCGGCGCGGTGTTGTTGATCCTGGGTGTGCTGGTGATCATCCGGGCGCTGCGCTCCGGGCCGCTGCCGCTGCCCTCCTTCGCCGGACGGCCCTTGCTGCTGGTACTGGCGGCGATCGCGCTGTTCGCGCTTTGCATCGCCAAGGCCGGACTGATCGTCACCACGCTGGCGGTGGTGATCCTGAGCCGGTTTGCCCGCGCCGAGTATGCCTGGCGGGAAACCGTTCTCCTGGCGGTGGCGCTGGCGGCCTTCTGCACCGTCCTGTTCCACTGCGGGCTCGGCCTCCAGCTGCCGCTGCTGCCGGTGCTGACGCGAAGCGGCTGAGCGACCGCCATGGACCTGCTCAACAACCTCGCCCTCGGCTTCGCGGTCGCGCTGACCCTCGACAACTCGCTGTACTGCCTGCTGGGAACGCTGCTCGGTACGCTGGTCGGCGTCCTGCCCGGCCTGGGGCCACTGGCGACCATCGCCCTGCTGCTGCCGCTCACCTACGGACTCGAACCGGCCACGGCGCTGATCATGTTGGCCGGTATCTACTACGGCGCCCAGTACGGCGGCTCGACAACGGCGATCCTGATCAACCTGCCTGGCGAGGTGAGCTCGGTCGTCACCGCGCTCGACGGCCATCAGATGGCACGACAGGGACGCGCCGGGCAGGCGCTGGCAGTGGCTGCGCTCGGTTCCTTCTTCGCCGGCTGTATGGCGACCCTGCTGATTGCCGCCGTGGCGCCATCGATGAGCGCTCTGGCGCTGAAATTCGGCCCCGCCGAGTATTGTTCGCTGATGCTCCTGGGACTTGTCGCTGCAGTCGCGCTGGCGCAAGGCTCGGTGATCAAGGCGATGGCCATGGTGCTGATCGGGCTGCTGCTCGGGCTGATCGGCACCGACGTCACCAGCGGCAGCCAGCGCTTCGTCTTCGGTATCCCAGAGCTGGCGGACGGGGTCGACTTCGTTGCCGTCGCCATGCGCCTGTTCGGCGTTGCCGAGGTGATCCGTAACCTGGAGACCGGGCAGGCGGACCGCCAGGTCGCCAGCAGCGCTGAGCGCGGCCTGAACCGGTGGCGACCGCCGCGGGAAGACAGCCGGCGTGCTTGGCGGGCCAGCCTGCGCGGCACGGCGCTCGGGTCACTGCTTGGCGTCCTGCCCGGTGGCGGCGCGGTGCTGGCGTCCTACGCCTCCGACCTGCTTGAGAAGAAGCTTGCGCGCGAGCCGCAGCGCTTCGGCCACGGCGCGATCGAGGGCGTGGCCGGACCCGAGTCGGCGAACAATGCCGGCGCGCAGACCGCTTTCATCCCGATGCTCACCCTCGGCTTGCCTTCCAACCCGGTGATGGCGCTGATGATTGGCGCGATGACCATCCACAACGTCCAGCCGGGTCCGCAGGTGATAAGCAGCAATCCGGAACTCTTCTGGGGACTGGTTGCCAGCATGTGGATCGGCAACGCCTTGCTGGTGATCCTCAACCTGCCGCTGATCGGGCTCTGGGTCAAGCTGCTGAGCATCAGGTACCGCCTGCTCTATCCGAGCATCCTGATGCTCTGCGTGATTGGCGTCTACAGCGTCAACCACTCGCCGCTCCTGGTGCTGGTTATGGCCATCTTTGGCGCGCTGGGTTACGTCTTCTCCAAACTGGGCTGCGAACCCGCGCAACTGCTCCTGGGCTTCGTCCTCGGACCGATGATGGAAGAAAACCTGCGCCGCGCGATGACCATCTCCCGCGGCGATCCAGGCATCTTCGTCAGCCAACCGATCAGCCTGACCCTGCTGCTGTTGGCGCTGGCCCTGCTTCTGGCGGCCGCAGCGCCGGCGGTGGCACGGCGGCGCACGGCGGCATTCCAGGAGGGCTGAGGAACGGCCTGGCGATTGCGAAAACCATCGGAAATCGGCGTTCGCCTTGACCGACAGGCCCTATTTTCCTATCCTGCGGAGGTGCTTCAGCGTCGATCCAGCCGCTCCAGAGCCGACCTCACCAACCGCAACATAATGACCGCAAGACAAGGGATGATCATGACCGAAGAAATCGGCACCACAAAAAAGAAGGCCACCGCCAGGAAGACCGTCGCCACAACGAGCGCCGCTGCGCCAGCCAAGGCAGCTGCTGCGGCCAAGGCTGCGCCCGTCGCCACGGCGAAGAAGGCACCGGCAAGAACGGCGGAGCCAACGACGGCTGCTGCGTCGAGCACGCCGCCGCGTGCTGCAACTCAGCGTCGGACAACCGCAGCCAAGGCCGCTACAGTGCAGCCAAGCGCCGAAGAGCGCTATTGCATGGTCCAGTCGGCAGCCTACTTCATTGCCGAAAAAGACGGTTTCCAGGGCGACGCAACGGCGTACTGGACACAGGCCGAAAGCGAGATCGCTGCCCAACTCGGCGAGTAGCAAGCATGGTGTCAAGCGTTCCGCGCCGCGGAACGCCTTCCATTGATGGGAGATTGAACGAATGCGCAAGCGCGTGATCGCCGATGCCAGAGACGCCGCCGCTGCGGCGACGGGCGACTGGCTGAAGCTCGAAGACCTGGCCGAGGTGGAAATCAGCTCGGAGGACGCAGCTCATCCGATCGAGTCTGCGCTGCTGCCTGGCGAGGGCGGCGGCTGGCGTGCAGCGGCTCCGGGCAAGCAGACCATTCGCCTGCTCTTTCCGCAACCGCAGGCGCTGCGGCGGATCTGGCTCTCTTTTTTCGAGCCCTCGGTGCCGCGCACGCAGGAGTACGTGCTGCGCTGGTCTGCCGACGGCGGACAGTCGTTCCGGGAGATCGTCCGGCAACAATGGAACTTCAGCCCGGACGGCGCGAACCGCCAGGCGGAAGACCATCGGGTAGAGCTTGCCGCGGTCAATGTGCTCGAACTGATCATTACCCCTGATATCGGCAACGGCAACGCGGTCGCTTCACTGGCCGAGTTGCGCATCGCCTGAAGCGCCCCTCGGGCGACCGCCTGGCGGCGTTTGCCCGCAGCCGACGCCCGTGCGCCGCGGCCAGTCCCGACACCGTGTCCGGCTTGCCGGCCGCCTGGCTGGCGTATCCGGGTGCCCCGCATTCGCAAGAAGATGCACGCGCGCGAACGCGGTGGGCGTCCGCTTGATACAATGGCGGATTGACCCAGCCGCAGGCTCCCGACGATGAAACGCAACCGCTTCTCCTCCCGCAAGCGAATTTCCGCTGACGCCACCGAACTGGGTCGGCTGGCAATCGGCCTGGCCGAGTCCGGCAGCAGGCTCGAGGATCTCTTCTGGCAGAACCGCCTGGCGGAACTCATCGATCGCCTGTTCCACGACGGCGCCGAGGATGACCTGACGGCCTCGCTGGACCGCCTGTTCGATACGCACGCGATGGCCCATGACGATCTCGCGGACATCGTCGAGGCGCAGGCCGAATCGTGCGTGATGTCGGATCGCGGCCAGCAATTCGATGTCCTGCTGATCGCCGTACCGGTGCTCGGCTGGTCGCGCTTCTCGATCCCCGCCGCGACGATCCCGAAAAGCATCCTGCAGACGCTGAAGGTCCATCTCGGTGCGCACGTCTTCGCCGCCGGAGCCCGCTTCGCGATCGCCGATTATCTGTATAGCCCCGATCAACTGCCGCACAGCTTTGTCGAGACCTGGCAACTGCTGCAGAAACTCGGCGCCGCCGCCCTCGCCGGCGCTGACCTCAGCGTCGATGGATCGAGCATGCCCGAGACCAACCGTTTCCTCTCCGACACCCGCTACCTGGTTGGCGCACTCGCCGTCGCGCGCGGCCTGCCACTGTTCCGCTGGAACGAGGAGGACAAGAGTACCCGTGAGGGCTGCCTCAAGGAGTGGGTACGCCAGGGCGGTCCCTGCCTGGAACCGGTACTGACCGGCTGCGCCTATCAGCCGCTGCTCGCCGATGCCTATCATGCCGCGTGCCGGGCAGCCGACAGCGCCTCGCGCCCGTACTCGCTGAACGCCTCGGTGGCCTTCCTGCAAGCGACGCTCGGCCGGCCGCCCGAAGAACTGCGCGCGATCGTCGGCAGCTTCCACGACAAGCGGCTCGAGGAGTACCGGATCGGCTTTGGCCCCCGCGACAGCGACGTGATCTACCACGGCGTGGTCTGGCCGTTGCTGGGCATCGAAGACGAAACGACCGACATCGCTGGTGAAATCGAGGGCGTTCTGCGCAAGGCCGGCCTCAAGGAAGTGGTGGTGCTGGACCAGCAGTTCCCCTACGAGTTCTGTGACGACTGCGGCGCACCGCTCTATCCCAATGTCGAGGGGGAAACCGTCCATGCCGAGATGCCGGAGCAGAACGACACGCCCTCGCAGACGCTGCACTGAGCCGTGCCGGCACCAAAGATGGGCAACAGCGACCTGCTGCAGCGTAGCCTAGCCGCCGTCTGGCACCCCTGCACGCAGATGAAGCAGCACGCCAGCGCCGCCTCGCCGATGATTCCGATTGCCCGCGGCAAGGGCGTCTGGCTCTACGACTTCGATGGCCACCGCTTTCTCGACGGCATCAGCTCGTGGTGGGTCAATCTGTTCGGCCACTGCAACCCGCGGATCAATGCCGCGCTACGCGAGCAGCTGGACGAACTCGAACACGTGATCCTCGCCGGCTGCACGCATCGGCCGGTGGTCGAGCTTTCCGAGCGCCTCTCGGCACTCACCGGCGGCACTCTCGGCCATTGCTTCTATGCTTCCGACGGCGCCTCGGCGACCGAAATCGCGCTCAAGATGTCGTTCCACTCGTGGCGCAACGGCGGCCGGGAAGACAAGACGGAGTTCCTCTGCCTGAGCGGCAGCTATCACGGCGAGACGGTCGGCGCACTGGCGGTCACCGACGTCGCGCTGTTCAAGGACGCCTACGCGCCGCTGATCCGCGCGGCGGCTACCGTGCCCTCGCCCGACGCGCGCCTGGCGGCCAACGGCGAGACTCCCGCCGACGTCGCCCGGCGCGCTGCCGCGGCCCTCGAAAGCCACCTCGAACAACACCATCGCCGGATCGCCGCGCTGATCGTCGAGCCGCTGATCCAGTGCGCCAGCGGCATGGCGATGTACGATCCGGAATACCTTCGTCTGGCGCGCCGCCTGTGCGACCGCTACCAGGTGCATCTGATCTGTGACGAAATTGCCGTCGGCTGTGGTCGCACCGGCACTTTCTTTGCCCACCAGCAGGCGGGCATCAGGCCCGACTTCCTGTGCCTCTCGAAAGGCATCTCGGGCGGCTATCTGCCGCTGTCGATCGTGCTCACCACCGACGCCGTATACGCGGCGTTCTACGACGACCGGATCAGCCGCGGCTTCCTGCACTCGCACTCCTACACCGGTAACGCGCTGGCCTGCCGCGCGGCGCTGGCGACGCTCGACATCTTCGCCGAAGACCGGGTCATCGACGCCAATCGCCAGCTCGCCGAGCACCTCGCCAACTGCCTTCGCCCGCTGGCCAGCCACCCGCGCGTCCACCACCTCCGGCAGCGTGGAATGATCGCCGCTTTCGACGTGCTCAGCGACGACGGCCAGTTCCCGGAACGCTTCCACAAGCAGGCACTGGCGCGCGAGATTCTGCTGCGACCGATCGGCAACACCGTCTATTTCATGCCCCCCTACGTGCTCAGCCACGATGAATGCGACTTTCTCGTCGCCGGCGCGATCGCTGCCCTGGACGCGGCGCTGGCGGCATGATCCTGGATCAGTTGCAAGGCCGACTGGACGCCCTGCAGCGCGATGGGTTGCGGCGGGCGCGGCGCACCCTCGAGTCACCGTGTGGGCCGGCAGCACAGGTCGACGGCGCCCGCCTGCTCAGTTTCTGCAGCAACGACTACCTCGGGCTGGCCAACGAGCCGGCGCTGATCGACGCGGCGTGTGCCGGCGCCAGGGCCTGGGGCGTCGGCAGCGGTGCCTCGCATCTGGTCAGCGGCCACCTCGGCCCGCACGCCGCACTCGAGCAGCGGCTCGCCGAGTTCACCGGCTTTGCCCGTGCCCTGCTCTTCTCGACCGGCTACATGGCCAACCTGGGAATAGTCCCGGCGCTGGTCGGCCGTGGCGACGCGGTCTTCGCCGACCGGCTCAACCACGCCTCGCTGATCGACGCCGTGCAGCTCTCGCGTGCCGACAGCCAGCGTTACCCGCACGCCGACCTGGCGGCGCTCGAACGGCTGCTCGCTGCCAGTCGTGCCAGCCGCAAGCTGATCCTGACCGACGCGGTGTTCAGCATGGACGGCGACCTGGCGCCGTTGCCGGGATTGCTCGAACTTGCCGAGCGCTTCGACGCCTGGCTGGTGGTCGACGACGCGCATGGTTTCGGCGTCCTCGGTGCGCAGGGCCGCGGCAGCCTGGCGCATTTCGAAATGCCCGCTGCCAGCCGCGTGGTGTATATGGGTACCCTTGGCAAGGCGGCCGGTGCCGCCGGCGCATTCGTCGCCGGCGACCGGACGGTGATCGAATGGTTGCAGCAGCATGCCCGAACCTACATCTTCACCACTGCCGGCAGCCCGGCGATCGCCTGCGCGCTGTCCGCCAGCCTCGAACTGATCGCCAACAGCGATTGCCGGCGCAATCGTCTGCGGCAACTCGCCGCGCAGTTGCGCGATGGCCTGGCCGGCAGCCGCTGGCAGCTGCTGCCGTCGCCGACCGCCATCCAGCCGGTGATCATCGGCGACAACCATGCCGCGCTGCGAGTCGCCGCCGCGCTCTACGAGCGCGGCCTGTGGGTGCCGGCAATCCGGCCACCGACAGTGCCCAGGGGAACCGCGCGGCTGCGCGTCTCGCTGACCGCCGCGCACCAGCCGCAAGACCTTGCCCGGCTGGTCGATGCGCTGCGCGATCTGGAATGAGCACCGTCATCGGCAGTGGCCCGGATCTCGCGCTGATTCACGGCTGGGGACTCGGCAGCCGGGTCTGGCAGCCACTGGTCGAGGCCCTCTCGCCACGCCACCGGGTGCATCTGGTCGAGCTGCCCGGCTACGGCCAGGCAGCGACCGACAGCGGCGATTTCACGGCCACTGCGCAGGCGCTGCTCGACACGCTACCAACCGCGGTGACGATATGCGGCTGGTCGCTCGGCGCGATGCTGGCGATGCGCGCCGCAGTGCTGGCGCCGGAACGTCTCGCCGGGCTGGTACTGGTCGGTGCCACACCGTGTTTCGTGCAGCGCAGCGACTGGCCAACAGCGCAGCCAGCGGCCTTGCTCGACAGCTTTGCGGCCAGCGTTTCGACCAGGCCGGAACAGACGCTGCAGCGTTTCGCCGCGCTGCTTAGCCAGGGCGACGGCGCTGCGCGGGCGATCAGCCGCTGCCTGCTGGCTGGCCTGCGCGAAAGTCAAACGCCCGCGAGCGAAGTGTTGCGCCGCGGCCTGGACTGGCTTCGCGACGTCGACCTGCGCCCGCTGCTGCCGGGCCTTGGTATCCGCAGTCTGCTGATCCACGGCGAGAACGACGCGCTGAACCCGCTGGCGGCGGCGCAGTTCCTGGCGGAACGGCTGCCGGCCGCGCGTATCGAAGTCTTCGCCGGCGCCGGACACGCACCCTTCCTGGCCGACCCGGATCGTTTCGTGCGCCTGCTGGACGCCTTCTGCGATGCCCCTGCCAGCCGCTAACCAGCGGGTTCGAGAGTCCTTCGAGCGCGCCGCGGCGTCCTATGACGACGCCGCGGTGCTGCAACGGCAGGTCTGCGAAGCGCTGCTGGCCAATTTCGCCGTCGACCCGCCGCCGCTCGATCTCCTCGACGCCGGCTGCGGCACCGGTTACGGCGCCCGGCTGCTGCGCGCGCGCTGGCCGCAGTTGCAGATCACCGCCATCGATTTCGCGGCGACCATGCTGGCCGTCGCGCGCCATGACGCAGACGTCTGCCTGGCCGCCGACATCCAGGCGCTGCCCTGCCAGGACGAGAGCTTCGCCGCCTGGTGGTCCAACCTGACCGTCCAGTGGTGCGCGATCGACCAGGTGCTCGGAGAAGCGCGGCGGGTCCTGCGTCCCGGCGGACGACTGGCGCTGAGTACCCTCGGCCCCGACACCTTCCACGAGTTGCGCGAAGCCTTCAAGGACGTCGACCGGCACCGCCACACGCTGACCTTCAGCGAGCCGGCGGCGATCGGCGACGCGCTGCTGCGCGCCGGCTTTGCCGAGATCGAGCTGCAGCGCCAGACGGTCTGCCTGCATTACCCCGATCTGAAGACGCTGCTGCGGGCAATCAAGGAGATCGGCGCCAACTCGGTCGGCGAAGGCGCGCGCAACGGCCTGCTCGGCCGTAGCGCCTGGCAGCGGGTACAGGCCGCCTACGAGCAACACCGCACGCCAGCCGGCTTGCCGGCGCGTTACGATGTGATTCTTGCGTACGCCAGAAAATGAGTGAGGAGCGATCCCGGATGAGTGAGCCGACAGCGCCGCCCGCGCGACCCGAACAACGCAGGGCCGGCTGGTTCATCACCGGCACCGACACCGAAATCGGCAAAACCTTTGTCGCCTGCACGCTGCTGCACGCGCTGCGCCGCAGCGGCCTGAGCGCGCTGGCGATGAAGCCCGTCGCTGCCGGCTTCGACGAGCACGGACGCAACGACGACGTCGAACGCCTGCTCGCGGCGTCGTCCGTACAAGCGCCGCGAGCACTGGTCAATCCCTACGGTTTCGCTGCGGCGATCGCGCCGCACATTGCTGCGGCGGAAGAAGGCCGAAGCATCGAGCTGCCACGGATCGTCGCTTCGTTCGAGCAACTGCAGGCGCTGGCCGACGTGGTGCTGGTCGAAGGCGTCGGCGGTTTCTGCGTGCCGCTCGGCAGCACCTGCGACACGGCCGACCTGGCGGCGGCGCTGCAACTGCCGCTGATTCTGGTCGTCGGCATGCGCCTTGGCTGCATCAACCACGCGCTGCTGACCGCGCAGGCGATCGCTGCCCGCGGGCTGGCCCTGGCCGGTTGGGTGGCCAACCGCATCGATCCGGCGATGTCCCGCTTCGCCGAGAACCGGGCTGCCTTGCAGGCGCGGATCGCGGCACCTCTGCTTGGCGTCGTCGAGTACGGGACGACGCCGGAGCAAGCCGCTACACTGCTGCAAATGCCGGACCGGGCGCGCTGACCGCTGCGCAAAAAAGCCCGACCGCAGGCGGTCGGGCTTTTTTGCTTTCTGAAGCGCTCTGAAGCGCTACCGCAGATCGCGATCAGGCGCGTTCGAAGATCACCGCAATGCCCTGTCCACCGCCGATGCACATGGTCACCAGCGCGTACTTGCCGCCGGTACGCTGCAGTTCGTAGATCGCTTTCGTGGCGATGAACGCACCCGAGCAGCCTACCGGGTGGCCGAGAGCAATCGCGCCACCGTTCGGGTTGGTCTTGACCGGGTCGAGGCCGAGCGCCTTGTTGACCGCGATGGCTTGCGCCGCAAAGGCTTCGTTGGACTCGATGACGTCCATCTGGTCGAGCGTCAGACCAGCCTTCTTGAGCGCCAGCTTGCTCGCCGGGATCGGGCCTTCGCCCATGATCTCGTTCGGCACGCCGGCAACGGCGTAGGAAACCAGGCGAGCAATCGGCTTCTGGCCGGCCGCCGCGGCGACGTCGGCGGCAGCCAGGACCATGAAGGCGGCACCGTCGTTGATCCCCGAGGCGTTGCCGGCGGTGACCGTCCCGTCCTTGAGGAAAGCGGGTTTCATCTTGGCCAGCGTTTCCAGCGTCGTCGACGCCTTGACGTGCTCGTCGGTGTCGAAAGTCACGTCGCCCTTGCGGGTCTTCATCACGATCGGCACGATCTGCGACTTGAAGCGCCCTTCGGCAATTGCCGCAGCGGCGCGGCGCTGCGATTCTACCGCCAGCGCGTCCTGCTCTTCGCGGCTGATATCCCACTTCTTGGCGAGATTCTCGGCGGTGACTCCCATGTGGCCGACGCCAAAGGGATCGCTGAGCGTCGCAACCATCATGTCGATCGCCTTGGCATCGCCCATGCGCGCACCGGAACGCATAGCCGGCAGCATGTACGAGCCGCGCGACATCACTTCGACGCCACCGCCGACGCCGTAATCGGAGTCGCCGAGCATGATGTTCTGCGCCGTGCTTACGACACCCTGCAGACCCGACGCGCACAGGCGGTTGACCGCCATGGCCACCGAATCCATCGGCAGACCGGCCTGAATCGCGGCCACCCGCGCGACGTAGGCAAAGCGCCCATCGGTCGGAATGCAGTTACCGACAGTGACGTAGTTGATCTGTTGCGGATCGACACCCGAACGGGCGATCGACTCCTTCATCACCATGCCCGCCAGTTCATGCGGCTCCATGTTGGCCAGGGAACCACCGAAGGTGCCAATGGCCGAACGGGCTGCGCTTAGTACGACGACTTCTCTGCTCATGAAGAAACTCCTGTAAATAATCGATCAACCGCCTACCAGATTGGCAAGCCCCAACAACATCAACAACAACATCCACAGTACGAGCGCACGCCAGACCAGCCCGACGGCGCTCTCCATGAAATCGACATCGGCCTCGTCACCGGTACCGACCTCGGCCCGGTCGGCAAGCTCACCGGCGACCCGCACCGGCATGCCAAGACGAACCCCCAGCGCCCCGGCGCCACTTGCCACGATGATGCCCAGACCATCATCGGGCCACTTTTCGGCTTGCGTCCGCCAGCAGTACAAAGCATCCTCGAAATTGCCGACGATTGCGAAGCTGGCAGCGGTGAGACGGACCGGCAACCAATCAATGATAGCAAAGCTTCGCCGCGCAAAACCGCCAAAGGCCGCGGCGTCCGCGTCGTCGGCCCTACCCCAGGAAGCGGCGAAAAAGGCGCTCGCGCGGTAGAGAATGGCGCCGCAGGGGCCCGGCAGCAAGACGAAGCAAACCAGCACGCCAAAGACATGGCGATGCGATGCGCAAAGTGCCTCCTCGATCGACAATCTGGCGATTTCAGAGGCGGAAAGGCCATCAGCCGGACGTCCGCGCCACTCGGCCAGCAGCTTGCGTGCGTTCACAAGGTCGCCCATGCGAAGCGCCAGGCGAATGTCAGTATAATAGTGGCTGAAACGTCGGAACCCCATGGTCAGATACAGGACCAGACCATTCCACAGCCACGCCAGCAGCGGGCTGAGTTGGGACAAGGCAACGGCGACGCCGCCGGAGACGATCACCAAACCGCCGATGCCGACCAGCCAGGCGCCGATTCCATGCCGACTTTCACCCGCATTGAACCGGCTTTCAAGAAAAACGGCGAGCCGAGACAGGGGTTCCTGGACAAACTGACGGTAAGGCAGAGGCCATACCTGTTCGACCAGCAAGACGGCAAGCAGGGAAAGAAGGGTCATCCGGAAGTCTTGCTTGGGCGGCGCCGTCGGCGCTGGGCAGTTCGCGCCCACTCCGTAGCTAAACGGGCACCATACCATAATTCCTGGGGCTTGCAGAAACACGTCCCTTCACGCAACATCGCTCTGGCGCATCTAGAAAGCTTTTCAGGATGGAACTAGCGTCTGTATATAGCAAGACGGCGAAGGGCCTGGACGAGATATCCAGCCGCGCGCATCGCCTGCCGGCGCGCGTGCGCGCCCTGCTGATCATGGTCGACGGCCACCGCACGGGGACCCAGCTGCTGGCGCTCGGCACATCTGCGGCGGAAGGCAAGCGGCACCTCGCAGCCCTGCTCTACGGCGGCTTCATTCGGGAAACGCCGTCCGCAGCGACGGGATCTGCGCCGGAGGCCCGCCTTCACCCGGCGGTGCCCGACGAGGACATCAGCCTCGCCAAGAGCTACGTCATCCGCACGCTGCACGAACTGTTGGGTGCTGACGCCCGCGCGCTGGCGGCAGAGATCGAGAAGTCGTCCACCCTGGACGAACTGCGGCAGCATTTCGGCAAGCTGCGGGCACTCGTCGGAACGGCCGCCGACCAGAAAAAGGCCGCTCAGTTTCTGGAGAAAGTCGCGCTGGTTCTCGACTAGCGCGAGGAACTTTCGAGTGCCCGGCAGAGGGACATGATCATTCCCGCGGTGGCACCCCAGATGAAGTAGTCGCCAAAGGGCATGGCATAGTAGTGTCGGAGTTTGCCGCGGTAGTGGAGCGAGTGCTGCTGGTGGTTGGCCGGATCCAGCAGGAACGACAGCGGCACCTCGAACGCCTCGGCGACCTCGAAAGCGTCGAGCCGCAGGTCGAAAGGCGGGGTCACCATGGCCACCACCGGGGTCACCCGGAAACCGGTCGCCGTACGGTATTCGGGCAGATAGCCGATAATTTCCACGTGCGCCGACGACAGACCGATTTCCTCGTTTGTCTCTCGCAGCGCGGTGTCGGCCGGTGAAGCGTCCGTCGATTCGCAGCGCCCGCCGGGAAAGCTGATCTGGCCGGGGTGATCCTTCAGGTGCGCCGTACGCTGCGTCAGCAAGACGGTCAACTCGTCCAGCCGGCGAACGATCGGAAAGAGCACCGCTGCCGGCGTCAGTTCCTCGTCGCCGACACCGTCTTCGAGGACGAAGGGCGTCTCTGACGGTTGCGGACACAAGGCCTGTTGCAGGCGCTCGACATCGACGGCGCCGCCACTGGCAGCGCTTGCCAGGCCGGGCAACGCGTCAGTGGCTGACAACAACACGCTGGTCTTCCTCCTCGATCTCGGCTCGCACGGCAGCCAGAGCATCGCGCAAGGTCTCGTCGGGCAAGGCGTTGATCGTCGTTGCCACCAGATCAGCAGACTTCATCGCCGCCGCCGGCAAGTGGCGACTGTCCAGCGACGCAATCAGCACAGCGGTCGCACCGACCACCTGTAGCAGAACCTGCCGCTCGCCCATCAGAATGTCGAGTTCCCGCCCCAACATGGTTACTTTTTCGCTGCGCTGACGCATGCTCAACTCCTCTCAATATCGTTTTCTGAGGGTCATTGTCTGACCGTCACGCTGCATTTCCAAACGGTTCAAGAAACTCATGCCGAGCAAGACGACCGGCATGTCCTGTTGGTGCACCAGCGCATCAACGCCATGCTGCACGATCTCGCCAACGCGAACGGTTTCCAGCTTGACCCGCGACACTGGCGCCTGACCATTGGCGGTAGTGACCACTCCCGGCTGCCCCTTGCTGGCGTCGATGCCAGCCCGCCGTGCGTCGCTGGCCCCCAGCGAGACCATCGTCGCACCGGTATCGACCAGGAAACGAACGGTCGTGCCATTGATGCTTCCGGTGGTTACAAAATGGCCACTGCCGTCGGCGGTCAATACCGCTCGGTCGCCGCCCTGCCCCGAAGACTGTGAGACGACGTTCTGTCCTACCCGCAGCGTACGCTTCTTTCCATCGCTCTCGATGGTCGCCGAGTCACCATCTACGGACAGCACCCTGACCCCTTCGCCCGTCGTCACGCCTACGGGGACCGTTCGCGGCGCCGCACCGTCAATGGTCAGCAGGGCTTTTCCAGGGAACACTCCGGCCAGTCCGACATCGACGGCGTGGCCAGCGGTACAGAGCCACGCCAGGCACAGGACTCCAGCCCACCGGCCGTGGTCCGAGACCCGCCGCCAGTTCACTCCAGTGAAGTACCGAATGCCCATCCTGCCTCCTTGCTACGCCAGCGGCCGACGGCAGCGACATTTCGCCATCAAGGCGGCAAGCGATCAAGGCATTTTGCCACACTCCGCCAGCAGCGCCTCGACCAGTATTTTCCAGTTCAGTCGTGATGGCCAACGGTGTTGAGCGCTCCACCCGTACCGGCGCAGGATCTTCACGCCACGTTTTCGCAGCCACGCAGTCGATAGCGCGGCGCCAACAGCGGCAGGAGGAATGCCGTCGAGCACAGCAGCAGGCCGTAGAGGTTGGTACCGAGCAGGATCGCGTACTTCCCGTCGCCGATCGCCCAGCTCGCGGGGATCAGGTTGATCGCCTGCAGGACGCCAAGCACCATGCCGGTCCAGAACGCGAGGTGGAACGACAGCGGCGAATAGCCGACCAGGCGCGACAACAGGAAGATCGGCGCCAGGCCGATGACCATCGTGCCGCTGATCGTCGTCGCCTTCAGGATGTCGGTTCCGGCGAGCATCGGCAGGTTGCCGAGTAGCGCGAAAACCACCATCGTCAGCGCGCCGATGCGCATCGCGCGCGGCAGGGGCGCTCGTCCGGCGAGCATTGGCAGTTCCTGCGCGACCGATTTCGACAGCGACGAGAAGGTCGAGTCAAGGGTGGACGCGGCCGACGAGACCATCACCGCGATCATCGCGAAGAAGCCGGCGAAACCGAGCCCGCGCGCGACGTCGGCGGGGATGTTGCTGCCGCTGGTGATTCCGTCGAGACGGGCATGCACGCCGACCAGACTGAAAGCGACGATGCACACGAAGCCGAGCACACCGGCGACGACGAAGGCGCGCAGCATGCTTTTCTCCTCCGAGATGAAACCGCGGTCGGTCAGGACCGGATCGTGGAATGGGTACGACACCACCTGCAACAGTGCCACCAGCAGCAGGTCGACGCCGCCGCCGAGGGTGAAGGTCCCCTCGCTGAGCAACTGCGCCGGGCGGTGCGATGGCAGCACCAGACCGACGACCACGCCCAGGAAGACCAGGAAGACGACGGCCTGGATGACGTCGGTGAAGATCGAACTGCGCAAGCCACCCTTGAGGCTGTAGAACAGGACGACGGCGGTAAACAGCAGCGCCGCGCCGATGAACGCCGCCGACCCGGCCGCGCCGTAATAGCCGCCGACGACGGCGGTATTGCTCCAGACCTCGTTGAACAGGCGAACGAGAATCGCCGCCGAAAACGCCAGCGCGGCGCCGCGTCCGTACTTGCCGATCAGGAAGGGGACCAGCCCGGTCGCGCCTTCGCGAGTTCGCAAGCGATAGATGACCAGCCCGGCGACCGGGATCGACAGCCAGTAGGCGGCGTAGGCCAGACCGCCGACAATGCCGTAGGCGGCACCGAGGTTGGCCGCGTTGGTCACCGATTTGGCGAAGATCCAGCTGATGAAGACGCTCATCATCAAGGCCCATTCGGAGGGTGGGCGGCCCTGCTCGTCGTGACCGCGGAAGAAGCCGGCGTCGTCGCGGGTGCGCGGCGAGACCAGGTACATCACCGCTCCGAAGAGCAGCAGGAAGCCCCAGAAGAACAGGCCCTGGAAATCGTCGAGGGTGGTGCTGGCGTTGCTGCCGTTCATTTCGGTGTTCTCCCGCGGGCTGGGATCGATAGGGCGCCGCTGCAGGCGGCGGCGGAATTAACGAGGAGCGCGGTGGCGACACATCGCGCCAGCGAGCTGCCGCGGGCGCCCGCAAACGCCGCGCTGCCGACGCCCGGCGCAGCGGCGATTATTTCCGGGCTGCGCGGCAAGGCGGCGCTACCATGCGGACGGTCGACGCTCGGGCTGCGGCGGTGATGCCGCGGCTGGCGCGGTGATCGGCGTTCAGCGGCACGCCGGCGGGCGTACGGCAGATCACGGTGAGCGGGCGAGAGCGGGACGGCGCGCATCGAGTGACTCCTGTGCAGTGGTTGACGCGGCTGGAATGCCTTGCTGGTTCGCGGCGATGATACGGCTATGGTCGTCGCGGCCCGGCGATGGCTTACAGTTGAGCAAAAAGCGAATCCGGTTCGGCACCAACCGCGTAAAGCAAGGGCGCCATCGATGTCAGAGATTGATCACTCCGAACGCCGTCCAGACGATGAACACCCGTCGCCCGTCCACCGCATGCTGAAGCGCGGAATTTTTCCCTGCGCGCGGCTGCTGGCCGTCGGGCTGTTCCTGGGCGTGCTCTTTGCCGCGTTCGAGTTGTCCGGAATGCGCGCGCACTTCAGCCTGGTTTTCCTGCACGACCAGTTCGTCGGCAACAAGCTCAACGGCGTGCTTATTTTCGTGCTGCTGTTCTCGCTCGGCAACCTGATCCAGATCCCCGGCTGGGTTTTCCTCGCGGCGGCGGTGCTGGCGCTCGGCCAGCTGTGGGGCGGCGCGCTCACCTACGTCGCCGCCAGCGCCTCGTGCGCGCTGACCTTCGTGACCATCCGCGTGCTTGGCGGCGACGCGCTGCGTCAGTTGCAGAGCCGGATCGCGCTACGCCTGCTGGCGCAGCTCGATGCGCGCCCGATCCGCAGCATCGTCATCCTGCGCGTGCTGTTTCAGACGGTGCCGGCGCTCAACTACGCGCTGGCGATGTCGGGCGTCGGCTTCCGCGAGTACATGCTCGGCACGCTGCTCGGCTTGCCGCTGCCAATCGCCTTGTACTGCCTGTTCTTCGACTTCCTGGCGGGCTTTCTGCAGCTCGGCTAGGCGGTGCCGTCGGTGATATTGGCGTCGCCGCTGCCAGCCTTGACCTGGTCCGCGCGGCCGGGCTGCGGCTCCGTCTCGCTTTCGCCGCCCTCGCCACGTTCGGCGCGCGGCTCGTCAAGCGCCGCCAGCAGCGCCAGGACCACCCGCGGCGAGTACAGCATCGCCAGGTGACCGAGACCAACGATCTCCTGCTTCCGGGCCCCCGGCAATTCGAGCAGCGACGCCGGCATCACGAAGTTGTCCTGCGGGCTGTAGATGGCCAGCGCGTCGAGCGCTGGCGACGGCTTGCCCAGCGCCTGCAGCCAGGCGTTCTGCGGTCGCATCTGCCGGCCGTTCTCGCCGATGCCGAGGCGCGCCAGTTCGCTGCCCTGATGCGGCGTTCCCAGCGTCAGCAGCCGCGCCACCCGCGCCGCGCCGTAGCGCTGCAGGTAGGCACGGGCCACCAGACCGCCCATGCTGTGGCCGACCAGCACCACGCGTTCGGCGCCGGTTGCCGCGAGAACGTCGTCTATCCGGCGGTGGAGCGGTTCGAGATAGTTGTCGATGCTGGTGTAGATCGGTTCGAGGCTGATCGTCGCCACACTCCAGCCGGCGACCTCCAGGCGTGAACGCAGCCACCACCAGGCGGCGCGCGAACAACCGTAGCCGTGAATCAGCAAGATCGGCGGTCGCCGGCCCAGCGCTTCGCCGGCCGCGCCAGCCCCCCGCTCGTTCAGGCGCGCCGTGCCGGCGCGAGGCGGCAAACGATCGGCACCCATCCACAAACGTTCGAAGGGCGACAACACCATGAACGTGAACAGCATCGCCGCGTACTCGCCAAGCACCATCAGCAGCGTCTGCCGCAGCGGTAGGCTCGGCGAGGGACCGCGATAGGCCCAGGCATAGGCGTAGGTCACGGCGATCGCCGCCGCGCGCAGCGCGAGCATCGCCAGCAAGGCCAGCGCGATAGCGGTGGCGAGCGAGGTATCGCCGTAGTGCATCGCCAGGGTGGCGTAGAACGCCATCTCAAGCAGCAGGGAAAGGCGGAGCGCAAGTTCGAGCATCGGCGGTCGATTCCGGTTTCGTTCAGGGGATGGCGGGCACTGGCTTGCCGGATAATTCGGCGGCCAGCAGGCTGGCATTGCGGGCAACCAGGCCGTAGATCGACAGCTGCGGATTGACGCCCAGGCTGGTCGGAAAGACCGAGCCGTCATGCACCGACAGATTATCCAGCCAGAAGTGCCGTCCGCGGTGATCGACGACGCCGCGCTGCGGCGCATCGGCCATTCCGCAACCGCCCATCACGTGCGCGCTGACTACCCGGCACAGGAGCGGCTTGAGCGGCAAGGCGGCAATCCCCTTCCTGGCCTCGGCCCAGGTCGAATAACCGGGGGCGTTCTCGTGCACCGGGTTGACCCAGCGCGCACCGGCGGCGAACTGGATTTCCGCCATCGCCAGCAGAGCGCGCCGCGCGGCCTCCCAGATCACCTCGCCGAGCGGGTAGTCGAGCACCGGCAGGCCGTCAGCGCCCAGCCGGACCTGGCCACCGCGGCTGTCCGGATTGAAGCCGTCGCGCAACAGCGCCAGGATCACGTTGGCCCGGGTGAATTCGCGCATCAGGCGGGCGTGCGCTTCGCCGTAGCCCTGCAGCGTCGTCGCGTAGAGCACCGGATGCAGCGGCGGCGTTTCGAGCTTGAAGCCGAGCGGTCCATCGATCGGCGCCTGGCGCAGGAAGTGATCCGAGTAGATCGATTGCGGCGCGCCGGCGTAGGCATCGACCCGCTCGGGCATCAGCGCCGACGAGATCACCACCGGGTGCAGGAAGGTGCGCTTGCCGAGCAGGCGGTAGGGATCGGGAACGCTGCTGCGCAGCAGCAACGCCGGACTGCCGATGGCGCCGCCGGCAACGACGAAGTGGCGGGCGCGAAAATGCAGCCGCGGGCCGGCGAGGTGGATTCCGTCGGGCTGCAGCGCGTGGCAGTCGAGCGCCGCGACCCGGCTGCCATCGAAACGCAGGCGTTCGGCACGCAGCCGGGTATAGAGCGTAGCACCACGATTCAGCGCGGCCGGGATGGTCGTCAACAGCATCGACTGCTTGGCGTTGGTCGGACAGCCCATACCGCAGTAGCCAAGGTTCCAGCAGCCCTTGACGTTGCGCTTGATGCCGCCGACCTCGAAGCCGAGTTTTTCGGCTCCGGACCCGAGGACCTTGTTGTTCGCGTTCGGCGGCGTATCCCAGGGACGCACCCACAGCTTGTGCTCCATTACGGCGAACCACGAACTCATCGAACTGGCGCTCAATTCCTGCAACCCGAACTGGCTTTGCCAGAAGTCGAAGACTTCCGGCGGCGTGCGAAAGCTGCTGGTCCAGTTGACCGTCGTCGAACCGCCGACGCAGCGCCCCTGCAGGATGTTGATCGCCTTGTCGGCGGTCTTGCGCGCCGCCGATTCCTGATACAGCTCGGGGTAGGCATCGCTCTCGCGCATGTTGAAGTCGGTCGACGAGCGCAGCGGCCCCTCCTCGACCAGCACCACGCGCAGACCGGCGGCACTCAACAGGTCGGCGGTCACCCCGCCACCGGCGCCGGTGCCGACGATCAGCACGTCGGTGTCGATAGTCTGGCTCCTGGCCAGCGTCGACGCGTCGATGTGCT
Organism: Accumulibacter sp.; assembly: GCF_029255145.1. Classification (GTDB taxonomy): domain Bacteria; phylum Pseudomonadota; class Gammaproteobacteria; order Burkholderiales; family Rhodocyclaceae; genus Accumulibacter. The sequence continues at coordinate 19,618 of NZ_JAPUVQ010000031.1, read as the reverse complement.
TCCAGCCGCCGGCCAGCCCGATACGGATCGGATCGTCCATCAGAAATACCCCCTGGGTGGTCCGGGATAGGCGATCGCCTGCCAGCTGTCGGGACGCCCGTACCAGGCGCCGAAGCTCAGGTCGTGCAGCGCCCCGTAGGCGGTCTGCAGCAACTTCAGCCGACTCGACCGCCACGCCTGCAGGAACTCGCCGACCTCGTCGACGCTGGCTTCGCGCCACGGCTTGCCGACACCGGCGAGTACCAGCCGTGCCGGCGCAATGACCAGCAGCCCGAACAACTCACCGAGCTCGATCTGCGTCGCCACGGACAGGCCCGAAACCGCGGTCGCGACGCCGTCGACGGTCAGCGCCACCAGCCGCAGCCGCTCCGGGCCCTGACTCGGCAGTACCCCGGCGAGCATCGCACCGACCACCGCGCCGAGCATCTCGCGCTCGGCCTCGCTGAGACGACGTGCGCCGGCGGCGTTGAGCCAGCCGGCAAGAGACAGCAAGACGCCACCCGCCAGACCCGTTCTGATGAATTGCCGACGGCCGGGCGTCATCGCATCATGATCCGCGTCAGCTTGTCGAACAGCACGCCGTAAGGCGGTTTGAACAGGCCGATGCCAGACCAGCTCGATTGCCGGAAGACGCCCTTCCTGGCCGAGAAGGTCTGGAAGCCCTCGAAACCGTGATAGCAACCCATGCCGCTCGGACCAACGCCGCCGAACGGCAGGTCGTCCTGGGCGATGTGCAGAATGGTGTCGTTGATCGTCACGCCGCCCGAAACCGTCTCATCGAGGACGCGGGCGATGTTCGTCCGATCGTCATCGAAGTAGTACAGCGCCAGCGGTCGCGGCCGGCTGTTGACGAAAGCGATCGCCTCGTCGAGATGGCGATAGGTCCGGATCGGCAGCAGTGGCCCGAAGATCTCCTCCTGCATGACGCGCAGCCCGTCGCCGACGTCGAACAGCGCCAATGGCGGCAGCCGACGCATGGCCGGGTCGGCGACCGCCCCCGATGCGAGATCGACGATCCTGGCGCCGCCGGCCCTGGCCTCGTCGACGTAGGCGCAGAGGCGATGGTAATGACGCTGATCGATGATCGTCGAGTAGTCGGCGTTGTTCGCGATGTCCGGGTAGCAGTCGGCGACGACGCAGCGCGCGCGGGCTGTGAAAGCCTGTTCCTGACCGGCCGGCAGAAGCAGGTAATCGGGCGCGATGCAGGTCTGCCCGGCGTTCATGCACTTGCCGATGATGATCCGCTCGACCGCCCGTTCAAAGTGCGGAGTAGAAGCCAGCCCGGGGCCTATGATCGCCGGCGACTTGCCACCGAGTTCGAGGGTCACGGGCGTCAGATTGTCGGCCGCGGCGCGCATCACCTGCCGGCCAACGGCAGTCGAGCCGGTAAACAGCAAGTGATCGAAGGGCAGCCTGGAGAATTCCTGCGCGACGCTGGCGTCACCCTCGACCACCGACAATTCGTCTTCGGCGAAGCTTCTGCCGATCAGCTCGGCGAAAAGCGTGGCGGTGTGCGGCGACATCTCGGACATCTTGACCAGCACCCGGTTGCCGGCCGCCAGCGCCGCCGCGAGCGGCGCGATGGCCAGAAAGACCGGATAATTCCAGGGGACGATGATCCCTACCGCACCGAGCGGCTGATAGCGCAATTCGGCGCGACCCGGCTGAAACCACAGCGACACCGAGCGCGGCTGCGGACGCATCCAGCGACGCAGATGCCGGCGTGCGTGACGGATCGCTGTCTGGCTGGGGAAAAGCTCGAGCAGCCGCGTTTCGGCCGGCGAGCGGTGACCGAAGTCACGGCTGACCGCGTCGGCGATCGCTGGCGCGTTGTCGCGCAACAGGCGCTCAAGCGCCAACAGACGGCGCTCACGCACCGTCCGTCCCGGATTCTGGTCGCTGCGTGCAGCACGCTGCTGGCGGGCAAAGCGGTCCGCCAGCGAGTCGAGATGAGGCATCGCTTGCTCCTTCCTGAGTGGCAGAGTCTATTTCCAGGGCAAGTTTATGCTGCGCACCCACTTGCCGTTAGGCGAAGCCCTCTAAACAGCCGCCGGCGGGCCATGCATAATCCCGGACATCTTCCTGGACTACTCATCGCCATGAACGATACGACCAGCTCGAACGAGAGACAACAGAGCACCGAGGCGCTGCGACGGCACCTGAAATCCGCCAAGAGCCTGCGCGAGCAAATCAACTTCGACCCGACCGGGGCACGCCAGCGGCTCGCGCTGCGCCAATGGCAGGCCGCCCGGCTCGCGCGCAGCCATGCCGATCTGCTCGCCAGCCCGCGCTTCGGCCAGGCCGCGCAGTTCTTCATTTCGGACCTCTACGGCCCCAAGGACTTCAGCAGCCGCGACGAGGAAGTCGAGCGCATCCTGCCATTGCTGGTCAAGATGCTGCCGGCGTCGGCGCTGCGCACCGTCGCGCTGGCCGTCGAGCTCGACGCGCTGACCGAGCAGCTCGACGCGGCGATGGTCGCCGAGCTTTGCCGGGCCGGGGTCCTGGAGCGCGGCCAGCAGATCGACGAGGACTCGTACGCCGCGGCCTACCGCGCGGTCGGCTGCCAGGCTGAACGCCAGCGCCAGATCGTTTTGATTGGCGAGACCGGCCGGGCGCTCGACAAGCTGGCCCGGAAGCCGGTGCTTACCGGCCTGCTCAAGCTGATGCGCCGCCCCGCCCAGCTGGCCGGACTTGGCGACCTGCACGAATTCCTCGAACGCGGCTTCAATGCCTTTCGGGCGATGGGTTCGGCGACCGACTTCCTGGAGTCGATCGACGGCAAGGAAAAGCGGCTGCTGGGGAACCTCTTCGCGGGTGTGGTCAGGCCCTTCGCGTTGTGAGGCACTACTCGCATGCGACCTGCGGCAGGCTGCACCCTAGCCGGTGACAAGGTCGCCCAGAGCAATGGCAACGCACTGGGCACCCCTGCTTCGGCTGGTCGTCGCCTGCCCTGCTCGCTGGCGCTTGGCAGGCAGTGCGCAGCAGGCAAGGCAAGGCAACGGTCAACGTACGACCAAGCGCTTCTTACACGACGTCACACAGTGAAACAGAGTTGACACAGACCCCAAGCGCTTTAGTCCGTAGCATTCGGGCTGTCGCTGCGATGCTCCTCCTCCCCCTCCCCTCGTTGGGAGCGTCACGGCGACAGCAGCACCGGCCCGCCCAGCCCCCCCTCGGCGGGCCTTTTTTTGACTGTCGAATCCACCAGTTTGCCTGGCGCAGCGCCATCGGGCGTCGCTTTAGGCGTGGTTCCGGCGCCAGCAACTCCGGCAACACTTACAATGTCCATCAGTTGCAGGCGCGCAGCGCAGATGTCACACCTCTCACGGCTTAGATCACAAGGAATTCGATGACTACCGACCACGAGCAGTCCGGCTCCCCACGAGGGCAACTGGCAGCACCTCCCGTCGGGGTCTTCGGCAAGCTGCTGACGATCGCCGCCGGCATCGTCGTTCTGGTCGTCGCCTTCATGTTCTCGCTGGTGGCGCTCGGCGTGGTGCTGATCGTCGGCTTGCTGTTCTTCGCCTACCTGAAGTGGAAGACGCGTCACCTGCCGCGGGACCTGCGCGACCTGGCCGAGCAAATGCAGCAGCAGGCAGCCAGGCCGGGGTCTCGACCGCAGCCGGGTGGGCGCGTGATCGAGGGCGAAGTGGTCCGCGGCAATGCCGACGAAGTCGCCCCGGAGTCCTCGACCGGCAGCCAGCAGCCGAACAGGAGCCCGACGCGCGACGATGGCTGACGCCGGCCTGAGCCGCCAGAGCCGCAGCGCCGCGCGCTGCGGCTCACCCTCTTCTCAATCATCCACCGATGACTCGCCAGCCATGAAATCAGCCATGAAATGTACCTGCCTCACCGTGTCCCTGGCGCTGATGACCAGCGCCATCGCTGCCCAGGAAGCTGTGCCGAACGAACGTTTCGCCTCGTGCATGAAGACCCTGCGCTCGGCGGCCACGTCCAAGGGAGTTCCCGCGGCATCGTTCGATCGACTGACCAACGGCTTGACGCCCGACCTTAGCGTGCTCGAGTTCCTTGACTATCAGCCCGAATTCCAGACGCCGATCTGGGACTATCTGGCCAGCCTGGTCGACGACGAACGCGTTGCCGATGGACTCGAAATGCGCGCCAAATGGGCCGACGCGCTGGCCGTGGCCAGCGCGCGCTACCAGGTTGACCCGGCCACGATCATCGCCGTGTGGGGTGTGGAGAGCAACTACGGACGCAACTTCGGCAAGCGCCCGCTGCTCACCTCGCTGGGCACGCTGTCGTGCTTTGGACGCCGACAGGCGTACTTCAGCGGCGAATTCCTGAGTACGCTGAAGATTCTCGACGCCGGTGACATCGCGCCCGAGAACCTGGTCGGTTCGTGGGCGGGGGCCTTCGGCCATACCCAGTTCATGCCATCGACCTTTCTGCGGCTAGCGGTCGATGGCGATGGTGACGGCAAGCGCGACCTGATGGGCAGCGTCCCCGATGCGCTGGCATCGACCGCCAACTTTCTGCACCAGGGTGGCTGGCGCGAAGGCCAGCCCTGGGGCTACGAGGTCGTCCTGCCGGCCGGCTTCGACGCCAGCGTCTCCGGACGCCGCGACAAGCGGCCGCTTTCGTACTGGACCGGGCGCGGGCTGCGACGCGCCGACGGCCAGCCGATCGCCGCCTCGGATGCCGCCGCCGGTCTGCTCTTGCCGGCTGGCCCGAAAGGCCCGGCATTCCTGGTTTTCCGCAATTTCGACGTGATCTACGGCTACAACGCCGCCGAAAGCTACGCTCTGGCGATCGCCCACCTCGCCGACCGGATCAAGGGCGGCAAGCCCTTCGCCACGCCATGGCCAACCGATGACGCCGGTCTGTCCCGCCTCGAGCGCCGCGAACTGCAGACCCTGCTCGCCGCCCGCGGGTACCCGATCGGCGAAATCGACGGGATGATCGGCGCGAAATCACGCGAGGCGATCAAGGCCGAGCAGCAGCGACTTCGGATGGCCGCCGACGGTCGCCCCGGACAGAAACTGCTGACCAGCTTGCGTTCCGACCCGCCTGGCAAGTAAGCGCCGGAGCCGGTCGCAACGCGGCTGGCGATTTCCCGGCAGACTGTCCTATAGTAACGGCTGCCCGGCGTCGTCCGCATGACGCCGCTTTGCCCGAAAGAACAGGACATGCCGCCAGCTCCGGATGCCGTCACTCCGCTAGAAGGGGAAATCTGCATCGACGCATCGCAACTGCGTCCCGGGGTGCACGTCAGGTTGCCGGTGCCGTGGATCGAGCACCAGTTCATGTTCAACTCTTTTGTCATTATCGATGACGAACAGGTACAGCTGATCGCGGCGATGAAGCTGCCGCAGCTGTTCTGTGACCCGCGTCGATGCACCGTACCGCTGCCGCAGCCCGGCGAGGCACCGGCCGCCGACGACGGTGGCGGCGACCACCAGGCCCAAGGCGCCGTCGAGCGCGCGGCCGAGCAGCAGCGACTGGCTGCGCTGGCCGCCGCAGGTATCGCCGAAAAGCACGAACGTTCGCGCGTCATGGGCGAACTGAGGGGACGGCTGGACAAGGCGCAGCAGCACTACCTGAGTGCCGCCAGGGCCGTCGGCGGGGCGATCAAGGGCTTCGCCAGGAACCCGCGCGAGTCGATCAAACAGGTCGCCGAGGTCAGCGCCGAGTCGACCGCGGCACTGCTCGCCGACCCCGACAGCGCCATCGTGCTGATCGCCGAGAAGGCGCACGACGACGGGCACGCCGCGCATTCGCTGTCGGTGATGACCCTGGCGCTGCTCCTCGGCAAACAGGCCGGACTGCCGGAAGCGGCGCTGCGGGCGCTCGGCATCGGCGCGCTGCTGCACGACATCGGCAAGCTGGCGATTAATCCGGCGATCCTGCGCAGCGACGAACGAAACCGGCACGAGGAAGCCCTTTATCAGACGCACTGCCGCTGCGGCTTCGAACAGGCCGCGCGCGCGGGCAGCCTGTCGCAACCGATGCTCGACGCGATCCTGCACCATCACGAACGCTTCGACGGCAGCGGCTTCCCGGACCGCCAGAGCGGCAGCGCGATTCCCCTGGCGGCGCGGATGGTGGCCATTGCCAACCGCTTCGACAACGTCGTCAATCCGGTCGATCATCGCCGCGCGATGTCGCCATCGGAAGCTCTGTCGACGATGTGGACGCGCGAGCAGAAGTCCTTCGATGGAACCCTGCTGCAACTCTTCGTGCGCGCGATGGGCGTCTATCCGCCGGGGTCGATCGTGCAACTCAGCGACGGCCGGGTCGGCGCGGTCGTTGGATCGGCGCCCGCCGCCAGGCCACTGAGCCCGAAAGTGCTGATCTACGCGCCGGAAGTACCCCGCCGGCAGTCGATCATCGTCGACCTGGCGCGCGACTGCGCGCTGACCGTCGAGCGACCCTTGCGACTCCAGGAGCGCCCGGCCGAGGAACTCGATTACCTGTTGCCGCGCCGCAAGATCAATTGGTCCTACCTGCCGGCGCAGCCATGAGCGCGGCGCGCACGGCGAACAGCGGCAGCGCGATGCTCGCCGTGGCCGACCTCGAGATGCGCTACGCAATGGCCAGCCGGCCGCTGTTCAGCGGCCTCGGCTTCACCGTCGCGGCCGGCGAGATCGTCGCCCTGGTCGGCGAATCGGGGGTCGGCAAGAGCACCCTGCTGAACTGCATCGCCGGGCTGGAGACCGCCGACGGCGGATCGATCCGCATCGGCCCGCAGGCGACCGACATCGTCCGCCTCGATGACACCGCGCGGGCCGCGCTGCGCGCGCAGCGCATCGGCTTCGTTTTCCAGGCCTTTCATGTGCTGCCGACGCTGACCGTGGCGCAGAATATCGCTGTCCCGCTGCTGCTCTGCGGCGCTCCCGCGAGCGAGCACGGCCAGCGGACGCAAGCGCTGCTCGAACGCGTCGGGCTGGCGGGCTTCGGACCGCGCTGGCCGGCGTCGCTCTCCGGCGGCGAACTGCAGCGGGTGGCGATCGCCCGCGCGCTGGTGCACCAGCCGGCGCTGATTCTGGCCGACGAACCGACCGGCAACCTCGATCCACGCACCGCCAGCGAGGTCCTTTCGCTGCTCGTCGAACGGGTCCGCGAGCAGCGCGCCAGCGCGCTGGTGGTCACCCATTCGCAACAGGTCGCGCACTGCTGCGACCGCATCCTGACGCTGACCCCGGACGGCCTGGCATGAGCACGCCGAGCAGCGGCCGCGCGCTGGCGACGCTCGCCTGGTGGCTGATTCGCGCGCAGTTCAGGACGCGGCGAGCGGCGACGCTGCTGTCGCTGCTGGCGATCGCCCTCGGCGTCGCGCTCGGCTACGCCATCCACCTGATCAACGACGCGGCGCTGGCCGACTTTGCCCGCGCGATGAAGAGTGTCCAGGGCGACCCGGACGCGGTGATTGCCGCCCGCGACAGCGCCGGCAGCGTGCCACTGGCGACCATCAACGCCGTCGCCAGCGACCCGGCGGTGCTGGTCGTCGCGCCGGTGATCGAAACCCGGGTGCGCGTCGACCATTCGCCGACGCCGGTGGCGCTGATCGGCCTCGACGTCTTCAGCGCCGCGGCGGTGATGCCCGGGCTGATGCCGCGGCACGACCAGCGCGCGTCGCCGGACAACATTTTCGCGGGTGGCGTCTACGCGTCGCCGGCGCTGCTCGACAAGCTCGGGCTGCAGCCGGGCGCGGCACTCACGCTGCTGCGCGGCGAGCAGCGCTGGCGCACGACGATCGCCGGCGACCTGCCGGCGGCGGGCCCGGACGACCTGCTGCTGGTCGCCGACATTGCCTGGGTGCAGGCGCACTTCGGCCCGGCCGGCGCGGTCAGCGAGGGCCGCGTCCGCCTGGCACCCGACACCGACCTGGCTAGCTGGCGATCCGACCTGACGCAGCGGCTGCCGGCAAGCCTGCTGATTCGCGCCGCCGACGACGACCGCGCGCGCGTCTCGAATCTGTCGCGCGCCTACCGTGTGAACCTCAACGTGCTGGCGCTGGTGGCCCTGCTGACCGGCGCCTTCCTGGTCTTCGCCACGCAACTGACCGCGGTGGCGCAGCGCTCGACGCAGTTCGCCCTGCTCGGCGTGCTTGGCCTGTCGCCGCGGATGCGCCTGTTGCAGGTCTTGCTCGAAGGTCTGGCGATCGGCGTTCCGGGCACTTTTCTCGGGCTGGCGCTCGGCTACGCGCTGGCGGTCGCGTTCACGCAACTGCTCGGCGGCGATTTGGGCGGCGGCTACTTCGCCAGCAGCGCGCCGCTGATCGTTCCCGCGCCAGCACCGGCGCTGGTCTTTCTGGCGCTGGGCTGCCTGGCCAGCCTCGCCGGCGCCGGCTACCCGGCGTACCTGAACCGAATGCAGCCGCTGGCGCAGGCGCTGAAGACCGGCTTTGCGCAGCGTCCCGGTGCCGGCGACGCCGCGCGCAGCAAATTGCTGCTGTTGCCGGTGCTGCTGGCGGTGGCGGCAGTCGGGCTGGCGCAACTGCCAGCGCTGTTCGACTTGCCGCTGGCCGGCTATGTGGCGATTGCCCTGGTGCTGGGGGTCGGCATCGCCAGCGCACCACTGCTGACGCAGGTGATTTTCGGCTGGCTCAGCGGCTTTCCCCTGCCGGCGACGCAGCGGATCGCACTACAGAATGTCGCGCAAGCGCCACTGATGGCGCAGGTAGCGGCCAGCGGGCTGATCGTCAGCTTCGCGCTGACCGCCAGCATGGTGATCATGGTCTCCAGCTTCCGCGTCGCCGTCGACCACTGGCTCGATTACGTCCTGCCGGCGCCGCTCTACCTGCGCAGCAAGGCGACGCCGCTGCCACAAGCGCTGCTCGACGCGCTAGGCCGGCCCGACACGCCGTTCGCCAGGGTCGAGGGGCTGGCCAATGCCTCGCTGACCATCGACCCGCAACGGCCCAAGGTCACCCTGCTGGTGCGCGAGATCGAGCGCCACGACCCGGCGGCGCGGCTGCCCTTTACCGGCCCGGTGATCGCGCCGCCGGCGGCGATGCCGGTGGTCTGGATCAGCGAGCCGCTGCACGAGATTTACCGCTTGGCAGCCGGTCAGACGCTGAGCCTGCCCTTGCTCGGACGCCAGGTCGAGGTGTTCATCGGCGGCGTCTGGCGCGACTATGCCAGGCAGTTCGGCGCGGTGGCGATCAGCCGCGAGGACTACCAGCGTCTCGGCGGCCACTTCCAGCCGACCGACCTGGCTTTGTGGCCGCTCGCCGGACAGGATGCCGTCGCCAGCGCCTGGCTGGCGCCCTACGCCGACCAGTACGGGCTCGAACTCGCCGACAGCGCCGAGATCCGGCAGTTGAGCCTGTCGATCTTCGACAAGAGCTTTGCCGTGACGTACGCGCTGGAAGCGGCGGCGATGCTGATCGGGTTGTTCGGGCTGGCGGTAACGCTGGCGGCCAGCGTCTGGCTGCGCGCACGCGAACTGGCGACGCTCGGCGCGCTCGGCTTCGACCGCCGGATGCTGCGCCGCGCGGTGATCCTCGAAGGGGCGCTGATCGCCAGCATCGGCCTGCTGCTCGGCCTCGCCTGCGGCGTCGCGATCGGCGCGATCCTGACGCAGGTCGTCAATCCGCAAGCCTTCCACTGGCGAATGCCGCTGGACATCCCCTGGCCGACGGTGGTCAGCGGCGCGGCGCTTACCCTGGCGGCTGCGGTTCTCGCCAGCCGCTACGCGGCCCGCCAAGCGACCCGGCTGCCGGTGGCGCAGGTCCTGGCCAGCGCCCAGTAAGCGCCGCGCGACCGATCCCGATGCGCCGCCGCCGCTTCCTCTCGCTTCCCCTGCTGCTGCCGGCGCTGGCGCGCGCCGCGCCGACCGCGGTGCCAGCATCCCCGCCGGCGGACGCAGCGGGCAGCGCAGCGATCAGCTTCCCGGCGGTCCGCCGCGGCGTGGCACTGAGCTTCCCCCGCGACCACGGTGCGCACCCCGATTTTCGCACCGAATGGTGGTACGTCACCGGCGCGCTGGACTCACCCAGGGCCGACATCGGTTTTCAGCTGACCTTCTTCCGCAGCCGGCCCGGCACCGCCGAAGGCCTGCAGTCGCCGCTCGCCGCGCGCCAGATCCTGTTTGCGCACGCGGCGCTGACGGTACCCGGCGACCGCTTGCGGCATGGCGAACGCGCCGCCCGCGCCGGCCTCGGCGCCGGTTTCTCCGAATTCGATTGCGACGTCCACATCGGCGCCTGGCGGATCGCCCGCGAAAACCGCGGCGCGGGCGAAGGCTTCAGGCTGCGGATGCAGAGTCCGCAATTCTCCTACGACTTCACCCTGACGCCGTCGCAGCCGCTGCTGCTGCAGGGCGATGGCGGCTATTCACGCAAGGGACACGGGCCGGAACTGGCCAGCTACTACTTCAGCTGGCCGCAGCTGCAGGTCGATGGCGTGCTGGTGCTCGACGGCAAGCGGCAGAGGGCCAGCGGACGCGCGTGGTTCGATCACGAGTGGTCGACGGCGATTCTCGGCGCCGCCGCCGTTGGCTGGGACTGGATCGGCATCAACCTCGACGACGGTGGCGCACTGATGGCTTTCCGCATGCGCGACGTGCAGGGAGCGACGCTTTTCGCACACGCCGCCTGGCGCGATGCCGCTGGCCGCGTGCGCCAGTTCGACGCCGCCAATGTCAGCTTCACGCCGCTGCGCAACTGGCCGTCGCCGCGCAGCGGCGCACGTTACCCGGTGCAGCTCGAAATCCGTCTCGGCGGACTGGCGCTGCGCACGCGACCGGTGCTCGACGACCAGGAGCTATCGACCAGCCGGCCGCTGCCGGTGGTCTATTGGGAGGGTCTGGTGCATCTCGAAGGCAGCCTGAAAGGCCGTGGCTACCTGGAAATGACCGGGTACGCCGGTAGACTGCAGATGTAGGCACTGCGTCTCCCGCGAACGCCCGGCCTGGCATTTCTCGGGGAAGTGCCGAGCAAGGGGCTGGCGGGGATCGAGACGCCATCGGACGAAAGCAATGCGTTTTCGCATGCCGAGGCTACTGCCGTATGGGCCCTGCCGGGTCGCGCATCAGACCAGTCCGTCAAACAGCTGCACCTGGACCTGGTCACCAACGGCAACCTGACCGCGATCGTGCTCAAGAACGACGAAACAGTTGGCGTCCGACATCGAGCGCAGGACACCCGATCCTTGCGCGCCCGTCGGGCGAACGCACCACCGGCCGTCCACCTGGCTCAGAATGCCGCGCTGGAACTCGGTGCGGCCGGGCGCCTTCCTGATCGCCGCAGTACACACCGCCGGCAGCAGGGGCACCACGGGGAGCGGATCGGCGCCCATCAGCGCGTACAGGGCGTCACGGACAAACTGGTAGAAAGTGACCATCACCGCCACCGGGTTGCCAGGCAGGCCGAACAGCCACGCCGAGTGCGCACCATCACCGAGGCGGCCGAAGGCCATCGGGCGGCCGGGCTTCATGGCGATCTTCCAGAACAGCACCTCGCCGAGTTGCGCCATCAGTCCCTTGACGAAATCGGCCTCGCCGACCGAGACGCCACCGCTGGTGATCACCACGTCGGCTGCCGCGGCAGCTTCGCGGAAAGCCGCCTCGAGGGTCGCCGGATGATCGCGCACGACTCCCAGGTCGAGCACCTCGCAGCCGAGGCGGCCGAGCATCCCGAAGATCGTGTAGCGGTTGCTGTCGTAAACCTCGCCGTCGGCCAGCGAGGTGCCGATCGAGCACAGCTCGTCGCCGGTCGAGAAGAAGGCGACCCGCAGCCGGCGATGGACGCTGACTTCGGCGCAACCCAGCGACGCCAGTAGCCCCAAATCAGCCGGACGGATCAGTCGCCCGGCAACCAGCGCCGGCTTGCCGGCGGCCAGATCCTCGCCGGCCAGCCGGATGTGCTGGCCGCGCCGCTGCCCCGCCGGCACGACGACGCTGGCGCCATCGGCCTGGACCATTTCCTGGATGACTACCGTATCGACCGCCGCCGGCAGCGGCGCGCCGGTCATGATCCGCACGCACTCACCAGCGCCGACGCTGCCCGCAAACCCCTTGCCGGCCAGCGCCGTACCGACCACCAGCAAGCGACTGGCGCCATTGCACGACAGCTCGGCATGGCGCAGTGCGTAACCGTCCATCGCCGAGTTGTCGTGCGCCGGAACGTTGAATGGAGCGATCACGTCGCTCGCCAGCACGCGCCCAAGCGCGCTGCGCAACGCCAGGCGTTCGTGCGTGCCAACCGGCGTCAACTGGCTGCGGATGAAAGTGCGCGCCTGATCGACCGAAAGTGCGTCGGGATCGTATTCGTTCAGGCAACTGAATCGGGCAGTGAGGCTCATGTCGGATCACCTTGGCGGCGGACTGCGACTAAACGGGTGACTGGTGCCGACGCGCCAGAGGCCGTGCGCCCGCCGGATCGGAACGGCAACAGCGGCGACCGATCAGCCGCCGGTCATCGACATGAAGCGCACCACCTGCGGCGCGTCCATCTGGCTGCCGAAGTCGTGACCCTTGGCCTTGATGCCCATGCTACGAACGATCGCCGCGCGCAGCGGACCATCGTCGGCAGGATGCTCCCGCAGCAACGGCAAGAGCGCCATGGCATCGTTGTTACCCAGGCATGGGTACAGTTCACCACGGGCGGTAATCCGTACGCGGTTGCAGGACTCGCAGAAGTTGTGGCTGTGCGGCGAGATGAAACCGACGCGCGTCGCCGTACCGGGAATCCGCCAGTAGCGAGCCGGCCCGCCGGTACTTTCGGTGGACGGCAGCAGGACGAAGCGCTGTTCGAGCCGAGCCATCGCTTCCTCGCTGCTGAAGTAGGTCGATTGACGCCCGTGGCCGATTTCGCCCAGTGGCATTTCCTCGATCAAGGCGATGTCGATGCCGCGATCGACGGCGAACTGGACGAGGTCGACCAGTTCGTCGTCGTTGCTGCCGCGCATCATTACGGCATTCAGCTTGAGGCGCTGGAAGCCGGCTGCCTGAGCCGCATCCAGTCCGCGCAGCACCTTGGCCAGGTCGCCGACGCGGGTGATCGCCCGGAAACGGTCGGCGCGCAGCGTGTCCAGGCTGACGTTGATCCGCTTGACGCCGGCCGCACGCAAGGCCGGCGCAAAGCGATCGAGCTGTGAGCCATTGGTGGTGATCACCAGTTCCTTGAGGCCGGGCAACGCAGCGATCTGTTCGAGCAGCCAGACGACGTTCTGTCGAACCAGCGGCTCGCCGCCGGTCACTCGTACCTTGGTAACGCCGAGATCGACGAAAGTCCTTGCGATACGCAGGCATTCCTCTAGCGTCAGCACCTGCGCGCGTGGCAGGAAAGTCATCTCCTCGGCCATGCAGTAGCTGCAGCGGAAGTCGCAGCGGTCGGTGATCGACAGGCGGATGTAAGTAACGTGCCGCCCATACTTGTCGACCAGCGTCCCGTCCGCGTGTTTCGAGGTCGCCGCCGAAGTCGGCGGGGTGAAGCCGACCAGAGCGTCGGGAACGGCTGCTGGCGTCAGTGATTTATTGCGCATCGGAGAGACTCCCCGGGGCCTGGCGGTGACGAGCGAAAATGAGAACGGTTCGCGGTGGATTATAGCGAACTTCGCGCTGGCCCGAAGCATTGCGCATCGTACGGGAGCAGGGCAGCGCGCGTACTCATCAGCGGCGGCACGCCGCCAGCATGCCAACTGAGGGACCAGCAGAGCAGCGCCGCCCTGAGCGGTCACACCGCGCCCATCGGCGGCGCCAGCAAGCTGCCGGCCCTTGGTGCCGGTCAATCACTGCTGTTGGTAAAGCCCAGCAGGTGCAGCAGACTGGTAAAAAGGTTGAAGATGGCAACGAACAGGGTCACCGTCGCCATCACGTAGTTGGTTTCCCCGCCGTGAATGATGTTCGAGGTCTCGTACAGGATCAAGCCCGACATCAGCAGCACGAAGGCTGCGGAGACGGTCAGCGACAGCGCCGGAATATCGAAGAAGATCGCCGCCAGCCCGGTGAGGAAAGCGAGCACGATGCCGACCATCAGGAAGCCGCCGATGAAGCTGAAGTCCTTGCGGGTCGTCAGCGCATAGCCCGATAGCGATAGGAAGATCGCGGCCGTGCCGGCCATGGCCATCATCACCGTCTGGCCGCCGTTCGGCAAACCGAGATAGTGACCGACGATCGGCCCCAGCGTATAGCCCATGAATCCCGTCAGCGCGAACACCGACGCCACTCCCCAGCCGCTGTTCCTGAGCCGGTTGGTGACGAACAGCAGTCCGAAGTAGCCGAGCAGCGTCACGATCAGGCCCGGATGCGGCAATTTCAGTGCCACCGCAGCGCCGGCGGTAAACGCCGCGAACAGCAGGGTCATCGACAGCAGCAGGTAGGTGTTGCGGATCACCGTGTTGGCGGCGGTTGCCGGCGCGGCCCTGGCGTGGTCGATGGTCGTCGGGGCTTGATTGTCGAAGGTATTCATTGTGAACTCCTGTAATGGTCAGCCATCAAAGCTGTGGGACGGCCTGGCAGGCGACTTCGCCTGCGACGGCGTTCGCTGAAATTGCCGTGCGGCGATCATCGGGGTAGCCATGCTGGTATTCGCGCTGCCGCGCCAACCGGCGAGCCAGCGTCCGCCCGGCGCGGTCGACCGCCCGGTCGATGGCGACGGAGATATCGCTCTGGCAATCGTCAATCAGCACGTCAGCGGCGCCCACGACGCTCACCCGGATGCGGCAACTCTTGTCCTCGCCGCCGCGCGGTCCGTTGACGTCGGAAAGGACGATGGAAATCCTGTTGACATACGGATGCGCACGATCGAAGGCGAAACGCAGGCGCCGCTCGATGTGTTCGCGGACCTCTGTCGTAAGATCGAACCCTCTGGCCTGCGTAAGGATCTGCATCAACGTTCTCCTCCTGAGTGAATCGGAACGGACAGTCTAGGACAGGGAAAGACATCCGACAAATCGTATATACTGTCAAATTACTTCCACTTTTGTTGTTTTGAGACGGGCATGCCCACACTCAACTTCAAACACCTCAGGTACTTTTGGATGGTCGCCAAGTCCGGCTCCATTGCGCGCGCCTGCGAACAACTGCACCTGACACCGCAGGCGATCAGCGGCCAGTTGCGTGAGTTGGAAGAGTCACTGGAGGTCGAGTTGTTTCGCCGCGCGGGTCGCGGCCTGGAAGTCACCGAAGCTGGCCGACGCATCCTGAGCTACGCCGAGGAGATCTTCGCGCTCGGCGATGAACTGCTCGAGGTTGCCCGTGACCAGACAGCGACGAAGTCGCTGCGCTTCGCCGTCGGCATTGCCGACTCGGTGCCCAAGTCGGTCGCGCACCGCCTTGTCGAACCCGTACTGCACCTCCCGGAAACGGTGCGCCTCGTTTGCCGTGAAGGGCGTCTGACCGGCCTGTTAGCGGATCTTGCTGTGCATCGCCTCGACATGGTCATCGCCGACCGCTCGATGCCGGCAAATCTGAATGTGCGCTTGCCACAGCCACCCGCTTGGCGAAAGCGATCTGACGGTTTTCGGGGCCGCTACGCTGCTGCCGTCGCTGAAGGGGACTTTTCCGGCACTGCTCAACGGCGCACCGTTCCTGATGCCCGGCGACGACGTCGCCATCCGGTCACGTCTCGAACAATGGTTCGAGGCCCGTCGCCTGCATCCCCGAATCATTGGCGAGTTCGACGACAGCGCGCTGATCAAGTCCTTCGGACAGGCTGGAGCCGGACTGTTCGTCGCGCCGACAGCGATCGCCGCCTACGTCAGCGAACAGTATCGCGTGCGTGCCGTCGGTCGGATCGAGAGCATCGCCGAACAGCTTTTCGCAATTACCACCGAGCGCCGTCTGAGCCACCCGGCGATCGTCGCCATCATCCAGGTGGCACGCGATGAGGTTTTTGGCGCTGCGACGCGGGGGCCCATGCCCGGCAGCGCGAGTGATCACGAGCAATCACCAAGCGCCGCGACTCCGCTGCGCTCGCTTGGGCGCTCCCGGACGGCGAAGCAGAAGGGCTGATCGCCAGCAGCAAGGAGCGTGCTGCCACGCCAGCCAACGCCAAGGGCCGGCCGAAGCTTTGGCATAGTTCTGTTTTTTGGAAGTCTTGACATAAATAATTCTGCTTTTTAAGGCATCTCTGCACCTCTATTGTCGACCACTCCCAACTCGTGTGTGCAGGAGACAAGCATGAAAACCCTATCGCTGCTGACCGCCATCCTGGCTCTCGGCTTCACCCTGGTAACCGGCGACGCGGAGGCCGCCAGCAAGCGCTTCGGCGCCGGCAAATCCTCCGGCATGCAGCGCGAATCGGTCTCCGCCGACAAGGCGGCGCCGCCCGCCGCCGCCAAGGCGCAACCGGCCGCCGCACCAGCCGCCCAGGCCAAGCGTTCGTGGATGGGCCCGCTCGCTGGCCTCGCCGCCGGTCTGGGCCTGGCGGCGCTGGCTTCCCACTTCGGTTTCGGCGAGGAACTGGCTTCCCTGCTGATGATCGGCCTGCTGGTGCTGGCCGTCATGGTGGTGGTCGGCTTGGTGATGCGCCGCCGCGCCGCCGCCCGAGCACCCGCCATGGCCGGTGCGGGAGGCTTGCAGTACGCCGCAGCAACGACCGAACAGGCGCCGATGGCACGGCGCGGCGAGGAACCGGCGATGGCGGCCTCCGGCCTCGCGGCACCCGGCACTGCCGCTGGCACCACCGCTGGCACGATCCCGGCCGACTTCGATGTAGACAGCTTCGTGCGCAATGCCAAGGTCAGCTTCATCCGTCTGCAAGCCGCCAACGACGCCGGCAATCTCGACGACATTCGCGAATTCACGACCCCGGAGATGTTTGCCGAGATCCGGATGAACATCGCCGAGCGCGGCGACGCCGTGCAGGAAACGGATGTCGTGACCATTGAAGCAGCGGTACTCGAGGTCGTCGAAGAGGCAAGCCGCTACGTGGTCAGCGTGCGCTTCACCGGTCTGGTTCGCGAAGACAAGGAGGCCGCAGCGGAGGCGGTAGACGAGTTCTGGCACCTGGTCAAGCCGCGTGACGGCAAGGGCGGCTGGGTGCTGGCCGGCATCCAGCAACTGACTTGACTTGCTGGCAGGCATCAGAGGCCGAACGCCGCTGGTGCCTGCGCTCGCTGACCCGCGTCGGCGCAGACTTGATTTCCTCCACTGCTCACCCGACATGCACCCCCGCCCATCCGGCGAACCCGGCGAGCGTCACCAGGCGCGCCAGATCGGCGGGCCGATCGAGGTCCCACAGGGTTGGCAGTTCGACCCAGCGCAGTCCATGCTCCGACAAGCGCTGTCGCGTCTGCGTCATGACCCGCTCGCTTCCCCAGGCAATTCGTTCAAAGAGCTGCGGTTGTGGGTGGCGCAGGCCGACCAGCACGTAGCCGCCGTCTTCGGCCGGTATGAATACCGCGTCGTTGCCGGCATGGCGCTCGTCGACCAGTGCGCTGGCGGCAGCCGCCAGATGCGCCTCGGTCAACGCGGGACAGTCGCTACCAATCAGCAGCAGGGGGCCAGCATGCGCGGCGAAGGCTGCCGCCATGCGTTGGCCAAGGTCGTCTCCGGACTGCCCCCGCAGATCGACGCCGCAGCGCCGCCGCAGTGCGCGGAAGAAGCGTTGCTGGCCATCTGGCGCTGCCCACAGGGTGACGCTACCGACCGCAGACCGTTTGGCCACGGCCAGCGCGTGCAGGGTCAGCCGCCGCTGCAATCGGGCAGCCGCGGCCGCGCCCAGCACCGGAATCAGGCGCGTCTTGGCCGCACCGGCCAGCGGCGGCCGTGCAAAGACGGCGATCGCGGGCGGCTCAGGGCTGGCGGGGACGATAACCATAGCGAATTGCCAGCCGCTGCGGGTCGGCACCCAGGAAATAGCTCGCCCGCAGGCACCACATCAGGACGATGGTGCGCAAGACGCCGTGCTTCTCCCAGCGTCGCCCTGAAGTTCGCACGCATTCGCGCAGGCACGCCGGCGGCCCGACCCGCTTGAGCCGCTTCGACAAGGCGATATCCTCCATCAAGGGCAGTTCCGGATAGCCGCCAACCGCTGCGAAAACATCGCGGCGAACGAAAATCGCCTGGTCGCCGGTGGCAATCCCGGTCAGCCGCGAGCGCCAGTTCATCATTCTTTCGACGACACGCAGCAGCGGGTGGTGACCATCGATACGCACATCGAAGCGTCCCCAGGACGCCCCGGCTGCGGTCGCCTGCCGGATCAGTTGATCAGCCGTCGCCGGCAGCGCGGTATCGGCGTGCAGGAAGAGCAGCACCTGACCCCGGCTGGCGTTGGCGCCGGCGTTCATCTGAAGTGCGCGGCCGCGCGGCGAGTCGATCAACCGGTCCAGGCCGGGCCGGGCCAGATCCGGCGTCCCGTCGGCGCTGCCGCCATCGACCACCAGCACCTCGGCGCCACGCGCGCGCAGACCCTGCAGCGCAGCCAACTGCGCCGACACCGTCGCAGCCTCATTCAGCACCGGCAGGATCAGCGAAAGAAAGGGAGGGTCGATCAAGCTGTCCACTGCCATCAAGTGGGATTAAGCGCGCCGCATCGGTGCGCAACAGCATCGGCGGGTTCGGCCCGCCGATTTTGGCGAACCGAACCCGGTCGGCACGCCTGGCCGGCGGCCGCATGCGATAGCGACTAAGCGGCAGGGTCATTCCCCGGGGACTCGGCGACGAACAGCCGGCATGCCTGACGCAGATAGTCCATTTGTTTCCCGAAGTTTGCGCAACCCTTGCAGATCGCCAGATGCAGATGCAATCGCACGCCTTGCACGGTGCTCAACCTTCGATCCTGAGCTTGTGACAGGAGTAACGTAACCTCTCGGCAGGTCAACATGTGCGGCCTCCGTACCACCGTAGAACATTACGCGCCTCGCGGTCGCCAGCTACACGGACCGGGAGCAGTGAATTCAGAGCCAACGATAATCCTCCTGCATCCCTGCCGCTCAGCCAGCATCAAGGAGCGTCAAATTCGGCCGACACGCGACCAACGCGGCCGCGTGCGCCGAGCGGTTAATGAAATGGTCCCGGCGGCGGCACATATCCGTGACCTGTTCGATCAGTCGCGTACGCTCGGCAATCCTTACAAGCGGGTGTGCATTACGGCCTGGATGTTCGCCACGTTCATCAAAGTGCACTCGGTGCCGGAGGCTTCAGCCGCTTGGTTGCCGCTACGGGTGCTCCCGTTGCCAGCGGCCGGAGCGAAAGATCAACAAGCCGCTCTACGAGGAACTCTCTCGGCAGGCGATCTTCTCGGTCAAGGCCGAGCAGGTAGCGACTTTCCTGGGCAACCAGATCACGCCGCAACTGGCGCCGGAAATCGGCAGCCGCTTTACCACCCGCATCGAAGGCACCTGTATCAAGCACCTTCTTGGCCTCAACGCTGACGAAAACTGCCCCCCTTTTTTGCTCAGGTCGGGAAACGGTGAGTAGAGGTCGCGCAAAGTCTTGGCGGCTTGACCCCGCAAGCTAACGTGACCCGCTGAACCGACTCGTACCCCGGATTGCTGCCATCGAGCGCACACATTAAGAGGGCCGTTGGCGACTTGTCGCCTTCAGGCAACTTCGATTCTGGCACCCACCGTCTCCCGCCTTCAACTTCAGATTTCCTGATCTCGGAGGAAACCCGGTTGGCACTTTAGACGAGGGCGAAGGTCATTCTTGCCCCGGTTTCCGGATGCGGGAAATCTTGCAGGGTGAGTTCCTCGAGGAGCGCGGC
>NZ_JAPUVQ010000030.1:0-18949 GCF_029255145.1 Accumulibacter sp. | reverse complement strand
GCATTTTGGCTCGCATTCGACAGAAGTCGACCAGCGCAACTCGGGACGAACGAGAAATTCAATGCCAACCGATATTTTCAAGGCGGCGCGCTCGCCAAAAACCGGAGTTTTCGGTCAGGCACTATCTAGGGCGTGGCAGCCGACATAGCGGGGTGTTGGCGGGGCTCCCTGAGGCGGTCGGCGACGTCACCGCCGGGTCGGCAGAGAACGCCTGCGGTCGGGTCTGGCGGAGAGTCAGCGGCCGCCTAGGGACCAGGCGTCCGCGCCCCGCCGCGTGCAGCGGAATGCGTGGCGGCAGTGACCCCGTACTTGCGCGAGATGCGCTGGTACATGTCGACCGCCGAGATGACCTTGGCGTTGCGCATGTCCTTGTCTTGAGCGGTTTGCAGGTAACCGAGGGCGCGTTTTGCCAGCGCCGGGTTCCACCCCTTCAGTTCGAGCAGGGTGCAGATGGCCTTGGTGGCATTGACCAGAAATTGCAGGTTGGGTACCCGCTCGGCGGCTTCCATCAGCAGCTGCACCGAGCCTTCGAGGTCGCCGCTGCGGGCCGCGAGGACGCCGCGGTTGTTCAACTCGACGATTTCCTTACCGACCTGCGCGAGCAGTGCCTGACCGTTCTTCTCCTTTCCCGTCTTGGCGTAGATGCCCTGGATCCGGGCGATCGTCGCCCGGTCTTCATGGTTTTCGGCGGCGACCTTGCGGACCACCTCTTGCGCACTCGCCTCGTCGCCGGTGGCCAGGCACGCATGTGCGAGATCGAGGGCCAGCTTGCTCGATACCAGCGCGCCCTTACCCTCGTCGTTCAAGGCATCATGCAGGATCAGCGCTTTTTCAACTGCCAGCCTGGCGCGGGTCGGGTCGCCCTCCTTGTCCGCACACAAACCCTCCATCACCAACGCCGCCAGTTCGCCCTGCTTGCTGCCGCGCCAGTCACGGCGGAGCTCGTCGGTGATCCGTTTGGCGCCCTCGGTGTGACCCAGATCGAGCATCACCCGCGCCAGGTTGGAGTAGTCGTCGAGGTTGTTGAGTGACGAGCCGCGTCGACGTTCCAGCACCTTGCCGTAGGCCTTCTCGGCGGTCCTGAAGTCCTGGTTGCGCGCCGCCACGTCGCCGACCATTCGTTGCCGGGCCGAGTTGTTGGGCGAGATCGTCGCTGCCGATTCCAGGGTTTCCTGGGCTTCCGGAAGCTTTCCCATTTCTTCGCGGACCTCGGCGAGGAAGTCGTAGGCGGCCATGAATTCGGGAAAATCGGTGATCAGAGCCTGTCCGACGGTCTCGGCCTCGGCCAGCTGCTTTTGGCTACGCAGCGAAATTGCCAGGCCAATGCGCGCCCACGGCACCATACGTTCCGCAAGTACCTGCTCGTAGATCGCCTGCGCCTCGGCTGGGCGCCCGAGCACGTTGAGGATTTCTCCCTTGAGGCGCAGTACGTCAAACTGGAAGCCGCTGTCCTGCGCCAGCAGGCGTTCGCAGGTCGCCAGCGCGTCAGCAAAAGCGCCATTGTCGAGATGCTCGTACAGCTGCGCGAAAAACTGTTTTTTGTACAGCGCCCGGACCAGCCTGCCGTGCAGCTCGTCCGCCGTGAAGGGCTTGATCAGGTAGTCATCAGGGGCCAGCTCGGCGATCGAGATCACATTGTGGTAGGCGCGTTCGCTGGTAATGAGCATGAACACGGTCGATAGCGCCACCAGGCGTTGCTGGCGCAGTTCTTCGAGCAGTTGCTGGCCGTCGCGGCCGTCTTCGAGCTGGTAATCGGACAGGATGATGTCAAAGTGATGTGCCTTGACCTGCCGCAGAACCTCGGCCGAGGTGCCGGCGTTGTGGACGGCGGTAACGCCCAGCGCGGAGAGCATGATGCGCAGCGAGCTGCGCGCATTCGGAAAGCGATCGACCAGCAGGGCCCTCTTGCGCGCCAGGTCCTTGCTCAATTTCTGGAGCAGGTCAGCGGTGCTTTCGGGCGTCTTCATGGACGGCACATTACCTGACCCGGCTTTGCCCGGCAAGCCGGCAGATGCAGGCTACCGGCACGCACCGTCTGCCGCTCGCCACGGCCCGTCCGGTGGCTGGAACCGCTTAGCTGACCGAACTGCGAATCAGGTGGTCAAAAGCGCTGAGCGACGCCTTGGTGCCTTCGCCCATGGCGATGATGATCTGCTTGTACGGCACCGTGGTGACATCGCCAGCAGCGAATACGCCCGGTAGAGACGTTCCGCCGCGGGCATCGACCTCGATTTCGCCGTGTGGCGAAAGGGCGATCGTTCCCTTGAGCCACTCGCTGTTGGGCAGCAGGCCGATCTGCACAAAGATCCCTTCCAGTTCGATGCGCCGCGCCTCGCCGCTGGGTCGATCGGTGTACAGCAGGGCGCTGACCTTCTCGCCGTCGCCGATGACTTCGGTGCTCAGCGCCTCGGTGATCACCCGGACGTTCGGGAGGCTGAAGAGCTTCTTCTGGAGGACGGCGTCGGCTCGCAGGCTGGATTCGAACTCGAGCAGCGTGACCTGGCCGACGATGCCGGCGAGGTCGATCGCGGCTTCGACGCCGGAGTTGCCGCCACCGATGACCGCGACGCGCTTACCTTTGAACAAGGGGCCGTCGCAGTGCGGGCAGTAGGCGACGCCATGGCCGCGATATTCCTTTTCGCCCGGGACGTTCATTTCGCGCCAGCGTGCGCCGGTGGCCAGGATCACCGTCTTGCTGCGCAGCGTCGCGCCGCTGGCCAGCCGGACCTCGGCCAGTTCGCCGTCGGCGTGTGGCAGCAGCGCTTCGGCGCGCTGCAGGTCGATGACATCGACGTCGTACTCGCGGACGTGCTGCTCGAGCCCGGCGGCGAGTCTGGCGCCATCGGTCGCCTTGACCGAGATGAAGTTCTCGATCGCCAGGGTATCGAGCAGCTGCCCGCCGAAGCGCTCGCTGACGACGCCCGTGCGGACGCCCTTGCGGGCGGCGTAGATCGCCGCCGCGGCGCCTGCGGGTCCGCCGCCGACGATCAGCACGTCGAACGGTTCGCGGGCGGAAATCCTCTCGGCTTCCCGCTGCAGGGCACTGCGATCGATGCGTCCGATGATTTCCTCGAGCGTCATTCGGCCCTGGCCGAAATGCTCGCCATTCAGCAGGACCGTCGGCACGCCCATGATCTGACGCGCGGCGACCTCGTCCTGGAACAGTCCGCCATCGACCATCTGGTGGCTGATGCCGGGGTTGACGACGGCCATCAGATTGAGCGCCTGAACGACCTCGGGGCAGTTGTGGCAGGAGAGCGAAACGAACGTTTCAAAATGAAACCTGCCGGGAACCGCGCGGATCTCTTCGATCACGCCGGCGTCGACCTTCGGCGGGTGGCCGCCGACCTGCAACAAGGCCAGGACCAGCGAGGTAAACTCGTGCCCCATCGGGATGCCGGCGAAACTGATGCGCGCTTCCTGGCCGGGGACCCCGACGGTAAACGACGGCCGGCGCGAGGCGTCGCCGTCGTCCCGGAGGCTGACCTTGTCGGATAGCGCGGCAATCTCCCGCAGCAAGCCGCGCATTTCGCGTGCCTGTTCACTGCCATCGAGTGAGGCGAGCAGTTCGATCGGCTGGCGGAGCATTTCGAGGTAGGCGGCGAGTTGGCCCTTGATTTTGTCGTCGAGCATCTGAGTCTTCCTTTGTTGAGTGGCATTGAAAAGGGGCCGCCAAGCAGCTCGCTTCGCGGCCCCTTTGCAGTGGGACCCGGGGTCAGGCGGCCGGAATGAAGCCGGCGGACTGATCGACTGCGGCCGTTAGATCTTGCCGACCAGATCGAGCGACGGCGACAGCGTCGCGTCACCGGGCGTCCACTTGGCCGGGCAGACTTCACCCGGGTGGCTGGCCACGTATTGCGCTGCCTGGACCTTGCGGAGCAGTTCCTTGGCGTCGCGGCCGATGCCCAGATCGTGGATTTCGCAGACCTTGATGACGCCCTCAGGGTTGATCACGAAGGTGCCGCGCAGCGCCAGGCCCGCTTCCTCGATCATCACGTCGAAATTGCGCGTGATGGTGCCGGTCGGGTCGCCGATCATCGGGTACTCTATTTTCCTGATCGTCTCCGACGCATCGTGCCACGCCTTGTGCGTGAAGTGGGTGTCGGTGGACACCGAGTAGACTTCGACGCCGAGCTTCTGGAAGGACGCGTACTCGTCGGCCAGATCGCCCAGTTCGGTCGGGCAGACGAACGTGAAGTCCGCCGGGTAGAAAAAGACGACCGACCACTTCCCCTTCAGATCGGCATCGGAGACAGGCACGTCCTTGCCGTGGTGGAAAGCGGTGGCGTTGAAAGGCTTGATTTGGGTGTTGATCAGGGACATCTTCAGTTCTCCTTTTGGTGGTAAGAAACAAGAAAGCATCTACAAAACATGGTAGTGGATTCGCCAGCATTGTTCCAATTGATTCTGGCAATCCAGGCCATAGCCAATGACTATGCGACGCTACTTGCCTCGGGAGCCTCCGGAGCGATGTTCCGGCCGATCGCGAGCTCGGAAATCCAAAGGGCCGCGGCTGTCTGCCGCAGCGGGCGCCCGGCCGGCTAGTTCGGTCGCTGGTATCAGGCCCGGCCAAGGTGCCCGCAACCTCTCAGAAACCTGTTATTTTTCAGCGAACTGCAGTAGAATTGCGCTCTTTTGCGCCGTCCGCCGCGCGAGAAGGATCGGATTATCCATGCTCTTTCCCGACCGTTTCGAGGTGATTGTCGTCGGTGGTGGCCATGCCGGCACGGAGGCCGCGCTGGCCGCTGCGCGGACGGGGGTCAAGACCCTGCTGCTGACGCACAACCTCGATACGCTGGGCGTGATGAGCTGCAATCCGTCGATCGGGGGGATCGGCAAGGGGCATCTGGTCAAGGAGGTCGATGCGCTCGGCGGGGCGATGGCCGCGGCTACGGATGAAGCGGGAATCCAGTTTCGCATTCTCAATTCGAGCAAGGGTCCGGCGGTGCGCGCGACACGGGCGCAGGCCGACCGGGTGCTGTACCGCCAGGCGATTCGCTGCCGCCTCGAGGAGCAGCCAAACCTGACGATTTTCGCGCAGGCTTGCGACGACTTGATCGTCGACGGCAACCGCGTCGCTGGCGTCGTGACCCAGCTCGGCGTGCGCTTTGCGGCGCGGGCGGTGGTGCTGACTACCGGCACCTTCCTTAATGGCCTGATCCACGTCGGCCTGGCCAACTATACCGGCGGCCGGATGGGTGACCCGCCGGCGGTCGCTCTGGCGGCCCGGCTGCGCGAGCTGAATCTGCCGGTCGGAAGGCTCAAGACCGGCACGCCGCCGCGGCTTGACGGGCGAACGATCGATTTCTCGGTGATGGCCGAGCAGCATTCGGATCAGCCGCTGCCAGTCTTCTCCTTCCTCGGTGACGCGGCACAGCACCCGCGGCAGCTGCCGTGCTGGATCACCAGCACCAACGCGCGGACGCACGAGATCATCCGCAGCAATCTCGATCGTTCGCCAATGTACACCGGCGTCATCGAAGGCGTCGGGCCGCGCTACTGTCCGTCGATCGAGGACAAGATCCATCGCTTCGCGGCCAAGGACAGCCACAACATCTTCCTCGAACCGGAAGGCCTGAAGACCCACGAAATCTATCCAAACGGCATTTCGACCAGCCTGCCCTTCGACGTTCAGTTGGCGATCGTTCGTTCGATCAGCGGACTTGAGAACTGCCACATCCTGCGACCGGGCTACGCCATCGAATACGACTACCTCGATCCGCGCGGTCTGAATGCCTCGCTCGAAACCAGGGCGATTGGCGGCCTGTTCTTCGCCGGCCAGATCAACGGCACCACTGGCTACGAGGAAGCCGCGGCGCAGGGCCTGCTGGCCGGTGCCAATGCGGCGTTGCTGGCACGGGAGCGGGAGGCGTGGACGCCGCGCCGCGATGAAGCGTATCTGGGCGTGCTGGTTGACGACCTGATCACGCGCGGGGTATCGGAGCCGTACCGGATGTTTACCAGCCGCGCCGAGTACCGCCTTTCGCTTCGCGAGGACAACGCCGACCTCCGCCTGACCGAGCACGGCCGCCGCCTGGGTCTGGTGGACGACCGGCGCTGGGCCACCTTCTGCAAGAAGCGTGAAGCAATCGCCCGCGAACAGGAGCGCCTGAAGGCGACCTGGGTGCGCCCGGGGAAGGTCTCCGACGAGCAGCTGACCCGCGTTCTCGGCAGCCCGCTGGAGCGCGAATATAGCCTGCACGACCTGCTTCGCCGCCCGGAGGTGAGCTACTCGGCCTTGGTCAGCCTGCTGATCGGCGAGGCGTCGGTCGATGCCCCTCTGATCAATCCGCTGGTTGTCGAGCAGGTCGAGATCCAGGCCAAGTACCAGGGCTACATCGAACGTCAGCAAGAGGAAGTAGCCAGGAGTCTGGCCAACGAGGAGCTGCGTTTCCCGGCGGATTTCGATTTCGCCAAGGTCCGCGGCTTGTCCAGCGAAGTGCAGCAAAAGCTGATCGCCCGCCGCCCGCAGACCATCGGCCTGGCGTCACGGATCCAGGGCGTGACGCCGGCGGCGATCTCGATTCTGCTGGTCCATCTGAAGCGTGGCGGTCTCGACAGCCACCGCCAGCAAGCTGTGAGTGATCACTGATGGCTCCCGGGGAGCAGCTCGAGCAGGGTCTGCGAATCCTTGGCATCGATCTCCCGGCGGGCGCACAGCGCGGTCTGCTCGACTACGCGGCGCTGCTCACCAAGTGGAACAGAACCTACCAGCTGACCGCCTTGCGCGATCCTTCTCTGGCCGTCAGCCACCACCTGCTCGATTCGCTGGCCGTCCTGCCCTTCGTTGGCGGCGAGAGCTTGCTCGATGTCGGCAGCGGCGGTGGCATGCCGGGGATTCCACTGGCCATCGCCCGGCCCGAACTGCGCGTCGTGCTGGTCGACAGCAATTCAAAGAAAGCGGCGTTTCTGCAACAGGTGGCAATTGAGCTGGGTCTGGCGAATATTGCCGTACACTGCGGTCGCGTCGAGGCCTATCGGTCACCGGCAGGTTTCGCGGTGATCACCGCCCGGGCATTTTCCGACCTGGCCGGGCTGGTGAAGGTGTCGAGCCAGCTGCTATCGGCCGGTGGTCGCTGGCTGGCCATGAAAGGCGTCTATCCGGACGACGAGCTGGCGCTCCTGCCCCACGAGGTGGCGGTGGATGCGGTGCATCGCCTGGCCGTGCCGGGGGTCGTTGGCGAGCGGCATCTGGTGGTGATCAGCGCGGTCCAGCAGCGCATTGAGGGGAGGCTTTGATTTGACAAGAGTACTGGCGGTTACCAACCAGAAGGGCGGGGTCGGCAAGACCACCACGGCGGTCAACCTCTCCGCGTGCCTGGCCGAAAGCGGCCAGCGCGTGCTGCTGATCGATCTCGACCCACAGGGCAACGCAACGACCGGCTGCGGGGTCGTCAAGCGAGTCGCCTTGCCGACGGTCTACCAGATTCTGATCGGCCGTTCGACGATCGGTGATACCCGTCTGCCGACCGATTTCGGCTTCGATCTGCTGCCGGCGAACCGCGAACTGGCCGGCGCCGAGATCGACCTGATCGATATCGCGCAGCGCGAGTACCGCTTGCGCGACGCCCTGGCCAGCGTTCGCGACAGTTATGATGTCATTCTCATGGACTGCCCGCCGGCGCTGAACATGCTGACGGTCAATGGCCTGGTCGCCGCCGACCGGGTGATGATCCCGATGCAATGCGAGTACTACGCACTGGAGGGTCTGACCGACCTGGTAGCGACGCTGAAGAAAATTCGCGCCAATCTCAATCCGCGACTTGAGATCGAAGGCCTGCTGCGGACCATGTATGACCCGCGGTCGACCTTGACCCAGCAGGTGTCCGGCGAACTGGAGGGGCATTTCGGGGACAAGGTCTACCGGACGATCATTCCGCGCAACGTGCGCCTTGCCGAGGCGCCGTCCTACGGCAAGCCGGTGATCGCCTTCGACCGCAGTTCCAAGGGCGCGCAGGCGTACGTTCTGTTGGCGCAGGAAGTTCTCGACCGGTGCCTCGGCAGCGCTGCGGCTAAGACGGCCGTACTGGGGGTGGAGTAATGAAATTGAAGGGACTGGGCCGCGGCCTCGACGCCTTGCTGGCAGGTAACGACGCGCAGAACAAGGAGCAGCAACGGACCTTGCCGGTCGGCGATATCCAGCCCGGCAAGTACCAGCCACGAACCCACATGGACGCTGCATCGCTGGAAGAACTGGCGGCGTCGATCAGGATGCAGGGGCTGATGCAGCCGATCCTGGTCCGTCCGGTCAGCGACGACCGTTACGAAATCATCGCTGGCGAGCGCCGCTGGCGAGCGGCGCAGATGGCCGGGCTGACCGAAGTGTCGACCTTGATCCGGGAGATCCCGGACGAGGCTGCGCTGGCGATGGCGCTGATCGAGAACATCCAGCGCGAGAACCTCAATCCGCTCGAGGAAGCGTTGGGTCTGCAGCGCCTGATCGACGAGTTCGCGATGACTCACCAGCAGGCGGCAGATGCGGTTGGCCGTTCGCGCCCCGCGGCGTCCAACTTGCTGCGCCTGCTGCAGCTTGCACCGCCGGTGCAGGAGCTGCTGATGCACGGTGAGGTCGATATGGGCCATGCTCGGGCACTGCTTCCTCTGGCCGGTGCGCTGCAGGTGCAGTTGGCGCAGCGAGTGGTCCAGAAGGGCCTGTCGGTTCGCGAAACCGAGCGCCTTGTCCAGTACGCCCTGCGAACGCCGAAAGAGCTGGCGCCCCGGAAACCGGACCGCGACGTGCTGCGTCTGCAGGACGAGCTGGCCGACCTGCTGGGGGCGCAGGTGGCGATTCGGGCCAATCAACGCGGGGCCGGGAAAGTGCTGATCGAGTTTGGCGACCTGGATCAACTCGAAGGCATTCTGCAGCGGCTGCGCCATTGATGCGGCGCACCATAGAGGCCGTTGCAGAGGCCGACAAACCGGTCTGCAAGGCACGTTTTATCAAGGAAATTGAACTTTCTTGCACATGCGGTTTGATTCCTCTATAGGAGTCTGGTATCCTGCCGATGTTTTGGAGGGGCTGGCCTTGCATCCTCAGGTTCGCTGGTTGTTTCGCTGCCAGATCGGGGTGACGCTGGTGGCAGCGCTGGGGGCGGGCCTTGTCCTGGGGGTGCATGCGGCGGTGTCCGCGGCGCTCGGCGGCGGGATCGCCATCGCCAGCGCGGCAGCGTATGCATGGCGGGCTTTGCGGCCAACGGGGACGGCGGCGACCGATGCGAAGAGGGCATTCAACGCCCAGTTCGCCGGTGAAGGGTACAAGTTTGCGGTCACCCTGGTGTTGTTTGCCCTGGTGTTCAAGAATTACGCACAGCTGGCTGCCTTGCCGCTCGTCCTCGCTTATGTTGCAACGATTGTCGTTTATTGGATGGCGCTGCTCAGGCAGCATTAGTCAAACAGGGGAAAAGTATGGCTTCGGGCGAGGCATTGACAAGCAGTGAATACATTGTCCACCACCTGACCAACCTCAAGGTGGGTGAAGGTTTCTGGACCTTCCATCTGGACACCCTACTGGTCTCGGGGATCATCGGCCTGATCGCCTTCGTCGGCATGGCCAAGCTCGCCAGCAAGGCCACTGCCGGTGTTCCGGGGAGCCTGCAGAGCTTCATTGAAATCATCCTCACCTTCATCGATCAGCAGGTGAAGGACACCTACCACGGCCGCAGCGCGCTGGTGACGCCGATGGCCATCACCATCTTCGTCTGGGTCTTCCTGATGAACGCCATGGACCTGATCCCGGTAGACTTCCTGCCTCTGATTCTCGGCGCGGCCGGCGTACACTATTTCAAGGTAGTGCCGACCACCGACCCCAATCTGACCTTCGCCATGTCGCTGACCGTCTTCTCGATCATGATGATCATGGGCGTCAAGGTGAAGGGCGCGGGCGGATTCCTGCACGAAGTATTCTGCGTGCCGTTTGGCGCCAAACTCGCACCGCTGAATCTCCTGTTCCGGATCATCGAGGATATCGCCAAGCCGATCTCTCTCTCGCTGCGGCTGTTCGGCAACATGTACGCCGGCGAGATGGTATTCATCCTGATCGCCCTGCTGGGCATCTGGCAGTTGCCGCTGGCTTTGCCGTGGGCTCTCTTCCACATCCTGATCATTACCCTGCAGGCTTTTGTCTTCATGATGCTGACCATCGTCTATCTGTCAATGGCCAGCGAGTCGCACGGTTAGTCAGCGATCGCCAGCCAATCTTCGTCACCAGTTTGATTCACGTTGTCCCTGTCCAACCCATTTAGCATGTTTTATTAGGAGAATCACCAAATGGAAGCCGCTCTGTCAATGTTGCTTGGTAACACCGCCATCGCCGTCGCCATCCTGATCGGGGCGGGCGCCCTGGGTACTGCTATCGGGTTTGGTATTCTCGGCGGTCGCTTCCTCGAAGGAGCCGCTCGCCAGCCGGAAATGATTCCGACCCTGCAGGTCAAGATGTTCATCGTTGCCGGTCTGCTCGACGCGGTGACCATGATCGGCGTCGGTATCGCGCTGTTCATGCTGTTTGCGAACCCCTTCATCGCCGTCGTCAAGGGTTGATAGCTGCTCCTTTCTGACTCACTCTTAAAAGGAGGTTAGCGTGGATATCAATGCAACCTTGTTTGGCGAAGCAATCTGGTTCGGCGTATTCATCTGGATCACAATGAAGTACGTATGGCCGCCGCTGCAGAAGGCAATTGCCGAACGGCAGGCACTGATCGCCGATGGGCTTGCCGCTGGTGAGCGCGCGAAGCACGAACTGGATCTCGCCGCAAAACGTTCTGCCGATTCCCTGCGCGAAGCCAAAGGGAAGTCCGCGGAGATCATTGCTGCCGCCGAAAAGCGCGCGTTAATGGTGATCGAAGAGGCCAAGCAGGCGGCGAAAGTTGAAGCCGACAAGGTCGTCGCGTCGGCGCAAGCGGAAATTGCTCAGCAGGTCGAGCACGCCAGAGCCGAACTGCGTAGTCGCGTTGCCGATCTCGTCGTGGCCGGTGCCGAGCGCATTCTTAAGCGTGAGGTCGATGCCAAGGGCCACGCCGAGATGTTGGCTGCACTGAAGCTGGAACTCTGAGACCATGGCCGAACTCGCTACCATCGCGCGTCCCTACGCAGAAGCAGTTTTCAGAGTCGCGCTGGAAGACAAGGCGCTGACGGTTTGGTCGGAGCGGCTGTCGATGCTTTCCGCTATTGCCGGTGATAGCCAGATGCGTTCATGCATCGGAAACCCTGAACTGTCTGCCGCACAGAAGAGCGAGCTCTTCAAGTCGCTCGCTGGCCAGACGCTTGCGCAAAGGGAAGCCAACCTGATCGATGTTCTGGCTGCCAACGAGCGGCTTTCCGCCCTGCCGGAAATCGCCGACCTCTTCGAGGCGTTGAAAGCCGGACAGGAAGGCGTCAAGGAAGCGACGATCTATAGCGCGTTTCCCGTCGACGAAGAGCAGCGCAAGGGCCTGCTCGCGGACCTGGAAGAACGCTTCAAGACCCGGCTGACTGCCGACGTGGTCGTCGATCAATCGTTGATCGGCGGCGTAAAGATTGTGGTTGGCGACCAGGTCCTCGACACTTCCGTGCGCGGAAAATTGGAGAGCCTGCGGCTGGCGCTCAAGAACTAGGAGAATTTCCATGCAGTTGAATCCTTCAGAAATCAGCGAACTGATCAAAAGCAAGATCGAGAATCTTGCCATCAGCGCCGATCTTCGCACCCAGGGCACCGTCGTTTCGGTGACCGATGGCATCTGCCGGGTCTATGGCCTGACCGACGTCATGCAGGGCGAAATGCTCGAGTTTCCGGGCAACATTTTCGGGATGGCGCTTAACCTCGACCGCGACTCGGTTGGCGCGGTGGTTCTCGGCGAGTACGACCAGATCAGCGAGGGAGACACGGTCAAGACCACCGGCCGCATCCTCGAAGTCCCGGTCGGCCCCGAACTCCTCGGCCGGGTGGTGAACTCGCTGGGCCAGCCGATCGACGGCAAAGGCCCGATCAATAACAAGCTGACCGACAAGATCGAAAAAGTGGCACCGGGCGTGATCTGGCGCAAATCGGTGTCGCAACCGGTGCAGACCGGCCTGAAATCGATCGATGCGATGGTGCCGGTTGGTCGTGGTCAGCGCGAGCTGATTATTGGAGACCGGCAGACCGGCAAGACCGCAGTAGCGATCGACACGATCATCAACCAGAAAGGCCAGGACCTCATCTGTATCTACGTTGCGATCGGTCAGAAAGCCTCGACCGTAGCCAACGTTGTTCGCAAGCTCGAAGAGAACGGCGCGATGGAGTACACCACCGTGGTTGCCGCCACCGCCTCGGAGACCGCAGCCCTGCAGTATATCGCGCCGTACTCGGGTTGCACCATGGGCGAGTATTTCCGTGACCGTGGCCAAGACGCACTGATCATTTACGACGACTTGACCAAGCAGGCGTGGGCCTATCGGCAGGTATCGCTGCTGCTTCGCCGCCCACCGGGACGTGAAGCCTACCCCGGCGACGTCTTCTACCTACACTCGCGCCTGCTGGAGCGAGCGGCTCGTGTTTCCGAAGAATGGGTTGAGAAGTTCACCAATGGCGAAGTCAAAGGCAAGACTGGCTCGCTGACGGCCTTGCCAATCATCGAGACGCAGGCTGGTGACGTCTCTGCCTTCGTTCCGACCAACGTCATCTCGATTACCGACGGGCAGATCTTCCTCGACACCGACCTCTTTAACGCCGGCGTTCGGCCCGCCATGGATGCCGGCATCTCGGTCTCGCGCGTTGGCGGTGCTGCCCAGACCAAGGTCGTCAAGAAGCTTGGTAGCCATGTTCGTCTGGCGCTTGCGCAGTATCGCGAACTTGCTGCATTTTCGCAGTTTGCGTCGGACCTCGACGAAGCGACGCGCAAGCAGCTCGACCGGGGACGCCTCGTGACCGAGCTGATGAAGCAGCCGCAGTACTCGCCCATGTCGATCTCCCAAATGGCCATTACCCTGCATGCGGTGAACAAAGGCTTCTTTGACGACGTCGATGTGCACAAGGCGCTGGCTGTCGAGAAGCAAATGCAAAGCTTCATCGAGCAAAAGCACGCCGACCTGATCAGCAAGATCGAAGTTACCAAGGACCTCGATGCGGACGCTGAGCAGAAGCTCACCAAGGCGATCGAGGAGTTCAAGGCCACCCTGGCCTGATGATCTATCGAGGAGATTGCCATGCCTAGCGGCAAGGAAATCCGCAACAAGATCAAGAGCATCGAGAGCACGGCCAAGATCACCAAGGCCATGCAGATGGTCGCCGCATCAAAAATGCGCAAGGCGCAGGACCGCATGCGAGCGGCCCGCCCTTACGGCGAAAAGATTCGTCTGGTGGCCGGAAACCTCTCGCACGCCTTGACCGACTACCGTCATCCCTTCCTGAGCGTACGCGAGCATGTGAAAGCCATTGGGTTAATCACGGTTACCTCCGACAAGGGGCTGTGCGGTGGCCTGAACACCAATCTCTTGCGTCTCGCGCTGAGCAAGATGAAAGAGTGGGATGCCGAAGGGAAGAAGCTGCGGGTTACCGCGATCGGCAGCAAGGGTTTGGGCTTCATGCAGCGCGCCGGTGCCGACGTCGTATCGCAGCTGACCGGCCTGGGCGACACTCCGCACCTCGAAAAGCTGATCGGCCCGGTCAAGGTGCAACTCGACGCCTACATCAAAGGTGAGATCGACGTCCTCTACATCGGCTGCACGCAGTTCATCAACACCATGAAGCAGGAGCCGATACTGTATCAGTTGCTGCCGTTGTCGGGAGAACTCATCGGTGGGGGAGAGAACCGCTGGGACTATATCTACGAGCCAGATGCCAAGACGGTCATCGATGACCTGCTGGTGCGGTATGTGGAGGCGATGATCTACCAAGCTGTTGCCGAGAACATGGCTTCCGAGCAGAGTGCACGGATGGTCGCCATGAAGTCGGCTTCGGACAACGCCAAGAATGTCATCGGTGAACTAAAGCTGGTGTACAACAAGGCGCGCCAGGCATCGATTACCCAAGAGATTTCAGAGATCGTTGCCGGCGCAGCGGCTGTCTGACCACGCGTTAGTTAGCTTATTGATTAGGGATACGACCATGAATCAAGGAAACATTGTTCAGTGTATCGGCGCCGTGGTGGACGTACAGTTCCCACGTGATGCCATGCCGCACATCTACAACGCCCTTCTGCTCGACAAGGCCGAAGAATCTGACATGTGTGAAGCCGACTTGGTGTTCGAAGTTCAGCAGCAATTGGGCGACGGTGTCGTGCGCACCATTGCCATGGGTTCTTCCGATGGCCTCCGTCGCGGCATGAAGGTCAACGATACGGGTGCCGCCATCTCGGTACCGGTCGGTGATGCAACGGTCGGCCGCATCATGAACGTTCTTGGTCGCCCAATAGACGAAGCCGGGCCAATCGCCACCGAAGAGCGGCGTGCGATTCACCAGCTGGCGCCCAAGTTCGACGAGCTGTCGCCATCCGTCGATCTTCTGGAAACCGGTATCAAGGTCATCGACTTGGTTTGCCCTTTCGCCAAGGGCGGCAAGGTCGGCCTGTTTGGCGGCGCCGGTGTCGGCAAGACGGTAAACATGATGGAACTGATCAACAACATCGCCAAGCAACACGCCGGTCTTTCAGTTTTTGCCGGGGTGGGCGAACGGACTCGCGAGGGCAACGACTTCTACCATGAGATGAAGGAGTCGAACGTTCTCGACAAGGTGGCGATGGTTTTTGGTCAGATGAACGAACCGCCGGGCAACCGCCTGCGTGTCGCGCTGACCGGCCTAACCATGGCCGAGCGGTTTCGTGACGATGGACGCGACATCCTTTTCTTTGTCGATAACATCTACCGTTATACCTTGGCGGGTACCGAGGTATCGGCGCTGCTCGGCCGAATGCCGTCTGCGGTTGGCTATCAGCCGACCCTAGCCGAAGAAATGGGCCGCCTCCAGGAACGAATCTCGTCAACGAAGGTGGGCTCGATCACCTCGATTCAGGCCGTCTACGTGCCCGCCGATGACCTGACCGACCCGTCTCCGGCGACGACCTTCCAGCACCTTGACTCGACAGTAGTGCTTTCGCGCGACATCGCTTCGCTAGGCATCTACCCTGCCGTCGACCCGCTCGACTCAACGTCGCGCCAGCTCGATCCGCAGGTGGTTGGCGAGGAGCACTATGGCATTGCCCGTGCGGTGCAGATGACTCTTCAGAAGTACAAGGAGCTGCGTGACATCATAGCCATTCTCGGGATGGACGAACTCTCACCGGAAGATAAACTGTCCGTATATCGGGCGCGCAAGATTCAGCGCTTCCTGTCACAGCCGTTCAGTGTGGCCGAGGTCTTTACCGGCTC
The DNA here is from genome assembly GCF_029255145.1 of Accumulibacter sp. Classification (GTDB taxonomy): domain Bacteria; phylum Pseudomonadota; class Gammaproteobacteria; order Burkholderiales; family Rhodocyclaceae; genus Accumulibacter. Next base: position 3,631 of record NZ_JAPUVQ010000030.1, on the reverse strand, counting down.
GCCGGGGAAGTACGTTCCGCTCAAGGACACCCTCAAGGGCTTCAAGATGATCGTCGAGGGCGAATGCGACAACATCCCGGAGCAGGCTTTCTACATGGTCGGCGGCATCGAAGAAGTGCTCGAGAAAGCCAAGACACTCTAGATCGGCACCGGAAGCGCGCAGTTCAGGCGCCGCCTTCCGGCGTGCGAACTACCCAAGAAAGGAAAGAGCATGGCAATCAGAGTACATGTCGACGTCGTCAGCGCCGAGGAATTGATCTTTTCCGGGCAGACCGACTTCGCCGTATTTCCCGGCGAGGCTGGCGAACTCGGGATCTTCCCGCGCCACACGCCACTCCTGACGCGTATCAAGCCGGGTACGGTTCGTCTGAAGATACCGGATCGCGACGAGTACGAACTGGTCTACGTGTCGGGCGGGATGCTGGAGGTGCAGCCGCAGCTGATCACCGTCCTGGCCGACACCGCGGTGCGCGCCAGCGACCTCGACGAAGCCAAGGCGATTGAAGCCAAGCGTCGCGCCGAGGAAACTCTGCGTGATCGCACCTCGGACATGGGCCTGGCAGCTGCCGAAGCCGAGTTGGCGCAAGCGGTTGCCCAGTTGTCGGCAATCAAGAAACTACGCGGCCCGCACTGAGACGAACGAACTGACGGGCACCGACGCGCCCTGACCTTGTCGGCGACCGACCAAAGCAGCTTCGGCTGCTTTTCTTTCGCCCGCCGTAATCTGCCTTCAGCACCGGCGGGGCGCCAAACGATCGACGCGCTTCTCGAGTCGCGCCAAGTCGTCGCGCAGGGCATCGACATCCGAGCAGAAAGATGCCAGCGCGCGGCGCGGCACTAGTGCGGCTTCCTCTTCGGTCAGATACTCGGCAATGCTGGTCGCGAGATTGCGAGCGCTAGCGCCTTGCCACCGCCCCAGGGCTACCGCCAGGTGCAGCGCCCGGCGGGCGAAGACGTCGCCGGTCAGCTGTGCGAGATCGTGCTCGACGTCCCAACGCAGGTTGCGAAAAACGAAACCTAGGGTCTCCGCGAACTCGGCCGAGCCGGCTACCGTCGCGCTGGAAAACAGCGAGGGACGGTCGGCAAGGGCGCGTACCGGAGCGTCATCGGCAAGACGTATGCGGACCAGCGCCCCCGCCGCGACGTCAGCTTCCTCGAGCAAGCCGGCTTTCGATATGGTGAACCGTAACAGCGCGTAACCGAACTGCAGCTCGGCGGTCTGCCCGGAAAACGCCAATAAGCGTTGACGCGCCCAGTCTTCACCCGCCAGGAGGTGATTGGCAAATCCGAACGCTGCCGTGTTGAACACGCGAATCAGGGCAGCTGCTGAATCCCTGCAACCATCCAGCCCCGGGAGCCGTCAGCCGGCTTCGAGAGGTTCCAGACCTCGTCGAACGGAACCGCCGGCGCGCCCGCGTCCTCGCGGATCATTCCGCTCATGCGCACGCTGGCGATGTGGCGGCTGCCGTCGCTGACGACCTCGAGGAGCTCCGCGTCAAGCGTCACGACGTCAGTCTGCTGTGGGGACTGACCTCTCTCGTCCATCTGCAACTTGATCTCCGCGAAAATCTCCGGACTGACGAACTCGCGAATATCTTCCATGTTTCCGGCATCGTTGGCCGCCTGCAGCCGGACAAAGTTGAGCTTGGCAACGCGCAGGAAGCCATCGGTGTCGAAGCCGGCCGGAATATGCGCGCTGGGCTGCGGCGCCAGGTTGGCAACAGCGGGCGCGGCGTGCCCAGCCGGCCGCTCATCGGCAGGGTAGCGATCCTGCTGCAGATCTCGCGGTGGTGACACCACCGGGGCGGCGCCAGTTGCGCCAGCAAACTGCAGAGGCTCGGCGGCCGAACTAAGCTCAGTTTTACGGCGAAAAAGCATCTTGAAGACGAAAACCGCTGCCATTGCCAGCAGCGCGAACATCACCAGGTTGGCGACCCCCTCGCCGAGGCCGAAGTGGGACAACAGCGCAGCGATCCCCAGCCCCGCCGCCAGGCCTGCCAAGGGTCCCATCCAACTGCGTTTCGGTGCGGCGGCGGGTGCCGCAGCGCTAGCGGGTGTAGCGGCTGGGGCGGCCTTCTGTGGTGCGGGAGCCGGAGGCGGTGTCGCCTGCCGCTGCATGCCCATCGACCGGCCACCGCCAAAGCGTTTGGCCTCGGCGTCGTGAACCAGCAGACCAAAGCCCAATACGCAAACCGTCAGCGCCAACAAAATCCTCTTCACGATTGTTCCTCCTAGAACTTGAACCCGCGATGCAGCGCAACCACGCCCAGCGCCAAGTTGAAAAATTCGACACCTTCGAGTCCCGCCCGTTCCATCAGCAGCTTCAGCGCTTGTTGATCAGGATGAACCCGGATCGACTCCGCGAGGTAGCGGTAACTCCTCTGGTCGTGCGTAATGATCTGCCCTAGGCGCGGGATGACCTTGAAGGAATAGAAGTCGTACGCCGGAGCCAGAGGCTTCCAGACGTGCGAAAACTCGAGCACCAGCAGGCAACCACCCGGTCGCAGAACGCGCCTCATCTCGGCCAGCGCACGGTCCTTGTGCGTCATGTTGCGAAGGCCGAAGGCCACCGTCAGGCAGTCAAAGTAATCCTCGGGAAACGGCAGCTGTTCAGCGTCGCACTGGGCGACGCGAACCAACGCGCCCTTGTCGCAGAGTCGATCGCGGCCCCGGGTGAGCATCGCATTGTTGATGTCGGTCAACCAGACCTCACCGCCTTCCCCCAGCTTCCTGGCGAAAGCCAGCGCCAGGTCGCCGGTGCCACCTGCGACGTCCAGTACCCGCGCTCTTCCACGGACGTCGCTCTTGGCGATCGTGAAGGACTTCCACAAGCGGTGCAGGCCCCCCGACATCAGGTCGTTCATCAGGTCGTAGCGCTGGGCGACCGAGTCGAAAACGTCGGCCACGCGCTGCGCCTTCTCGTCCTCGACGACTTCCTGGAAGCCGAAATGGGTCTTGCCTCTGTCGTTCATCGCTCTAGCTCATGCGGAAGGAGTGCCGACGATCAATGCTTGCTGCAGCTGCCAGGCGCCTTCACCGGAGTCGGCGGACACTGGGTGGGATCACGGCTGGCGCCTGCCGCCGACAGGCGATCCAGGTACGCCCGCCACAGCTCATCGCGGTGGCTGCCGAGATTGTAGAGGACATCCCAGGAGTACAGACCGCTGTCGTGACCGTCCGAAAACACCGGCCGGATGGCGTAATTGCCGACCGGCTCGATGCGGTCGATGGCCACGTCCTGCTTGCCCACCTGCAGCACTTCCTGTCCCGGACCATGGCCGCGCGCTTCGGCCGAAGGGGTGAAGACGCGCAGGAACTCGCAGCTCAGTTCGAAGCGCTCCCCGTCCTCGAAGGTCACTTCGAGGATGCGTGACTTCTGGTGAAGTTTGATCTCGGTCGGGATCTTCGTCGTCACGTCCAAACCAGCCATCGGTGCCTCTGCAGGGAATTCGGCCGACCATGATAGCGCAAAAATCCTGCCGCAGAGCCGTACAGCCTTGTCCACTCAGGGCAATCGCATGAATCTTATAGAAGACCGAGTAGTTGAGCTCGGAAGGTATCGGAGGTAGCGGCGATCAGGCGCTGAACCTTGAGTCCGCCCTTGCGACGGACTGGGGCGAGGCGAAGAAGG
>NZ_JAPUVQ010000029.1:0-19213 GCF_029255145.1 Accumulibacter sp. | reverse complement strand
TGCGCGAAAGTTCGTAGGCAATCGACTGATAGCGGTCACCCTTGGCCTCGATGCCGCGCTCGTTCGATGGACCGAGGGGGGCGCTGAGCATTCCGGCGTCGCTTGAATGTCAACACACTCTAGAAGAAGTCCAGGTTGACGCACAGCCGGTTGCAGCCGGAGTCACGGGCGGCGGCGAGCAGCGAACGGACACGTTCGATCAGCGCCGCCGTTTCCTCGCCAGTGAATTCGCTTACCCCGCCGCTGATCGTCAGCGGCCCCTGCGGGTCGTTGGCATGACTGCTGTCGATCAGTTCGCGCAAACGTTCAAGGCCGATGATCGCGTCGTTGACGCGCACGTTGGGCAGAATCAGCAGGAATTGGTCGCTGCCGAAACGGCCAACCATGTCGAATTCGCGCAGGCTCTTGGCGAGCAGCCGGCCGAGGCCGCTCAGTATGCGCTCCCCGACTGCTGCGCCGTGCGCTGCGCAGAGGCCCTGGAACTGGTCGATGGCAATCAACGCGAGGGCGAACGGCGTCCCGTAGCGCCGCGCTCGGCGCCCCTCGTCGTCGAGCAGGAGCGAGATATAGCGCTCGGTGAAGACGCCGGTCAGCGGGTCGTGCGTCGGCAGCTGCCGGGTTTCGCTGGCCAGCCAGTTGTGCCGGCTGAGATCAGCCAGCGTCAGCAGAACCTGCCGCAGGCTGCCGTCGGCGGCGAAGACCGGGAAGGCGCTCGCGGTACACCAGGTCGGTGGCCCGGCGGCGGGTCTGGAGCCCCCGCTGCGGATTCCGATGGCCCGCTGACGAATCGCCTGCCCGGTCTGCAGCACCTGCATTTCGAGGCGGTCGGCGGCGGCCAGAGGCTGACCGTTCTCGTCTTCCCAGCTGGCCGGCGTGTCGCCGAGCAGTGCGGCGGCCTGCGTATTGCGCCGCTGCAAGGAGCCGTCGGTGGCAAAGACCAGCAAGCCGATGCTGAGGCTATCGAGCAGCTCGGCATAACGCCCGATTTCATCGTCGTCGGCACAGAGATTGACGAGTGGCAGATGGTCTGGACTATCGGTCATCGACGGACGGCGTACTTGCAGGACGATCCTTGCATCCTACGCCAGAATTTCTCCAGGCGCCGCGATATCGCGCGGCGCCTGGCCACTCCTCAAAGCCCCGTCAGGCGGCGGCCAGAGCCTGCTCGAGATCGGCGATCAGGTCGTCGATATGCTCGATGCCGATCGACAGGCGAATCATTTCCTCGGAGACGCCGGCCTTGGCCAGTTCCGCCGCGCCCAGCTGGCGGTGCGTCGTCGATGCCGGGTGGCAGGCCAGCGACTTGCTGTCGCCGATGTTGACCAGCCGGGTGAACAACTGCAGCGCATCCTGGAAGCGGCCGCCCGCTTCCGCGCCGCCGCAGTCGGTGCCCTTGACGCCGAAGGTGAGAATGCCGGAAGCCTTGCCCTGCATGTACTTCTGCACCAGCGCGTGGTCCGGGTGATCGGCCAGCCCGGCATAGTTCACCCAGCTGACCTTGGCGTGTCCCTGCAGGTAGGCGGCGACCTTCTCGGTGTTGGCACAGATGCGGTCCATGCGCAGCGGCAGGGTTTCCAGCCCCTGCAGGATCAGGAAGGCGTTGAACGGCGAGATCGCCGCGCCCATGTTGCGTAGCGGCACCACGCGCGCGCGCCCGATGAAGGCCGCCGGGCCGAGCGCTTCGGTGTAGATCACCCCGTGGTAGGAAACGTCGGGCTCGTTGAGTCGCTTGAAACGTTCCTTGTGCTCTGCCCACTGAAAACGTCCACTATCGACGATCATGCCGCCGATCGAGTTGCCGTGGCCACCGATGTACTTGGTCAGCGAGTGCACGACGATGTCGGCGCCATGCTCGAAAGGACGGCACAGGTAGGGGGACGGGACGGTGTTGTCGACGATCAGCGGGATGCCGTGCCGATGCGCGATTTCGGCGAGTTGCTCGAAGTCGGTGACGTTGCCCAGCGGGTTGCCGACCGATTCGCAATAGAGCGCCTTGGTCTTGCCGTCGATCAGCTTCTCGAAGCTGGCCGGATCGGCATAATCGGCGAAGCGGACCTCGAGCCCGTATTGCGGCAAGGTGTGCGCAAAGAGGTTGTAGGTGCCGCCATAGAGCGTCGACGCCGAGACGATGTTGTCGCCCGCTTCGGCAATCGTCTGGATGGCGTAGGTGATCGCCGCCTGCCCGGAGGCGACGGCGAGCCCGGCAATGCCGCCTTCGAGGGCGGCGACACGTTTTTCCAGCACGTCCTGCGTCGGGTTCATGATCCGCGTGTAGATGTTGCCGGCCACCTTGAGATCGAACAGGTCGGCGCCGTGCTGCGTGCTGTCGAACGAGTACGAGGTAGTCTGGTAGATCGGCACGGCGACCGCCTTGGTCGTCGGTTCGGGGCTGTAGCCGGCGTGGACGGCGAGGGTTTCGAGCTTCATGCGGTTTCTCCCTGAGTGGTTGGCGCGGTGTTTCGACTGGCCAGCATCTTAGCACCAGCGATTGCCGCCGTCGGAGCTGGAGGCGCCCGCTCGCCAGCACGGCGGCCACCGCACACTGTCGGCAAATCTTACAGTGGTCTCTTCGCCAAAAAATGAATAGCCAATAAAGCAGACGCTTGGCTCAGCGGTATGAAAGTTGCTTGAACCGTGCCGGCCACCCATTTCGCGCCGTTGCCACCAAGAAGCGATCGGGATGGCCGTTGGCCACCGGGGTGAACTGCGTGTTCGATCGGGTGGCGGTCAACAGCAAAGGAGGAGGGCGGAGCAGGGTGTCGCGCTGCGCAGGGCGGGAATGATTGCTCTTGCCCTTGGCGCGATGTTCGTCGGTGCCGCCAAAGCGGCATCGACGAACATCGTTTTCTTGCCAATCCTGGCATGGCCGGGGTAGGCAGCGGACGTCACGCGCTCACGCTCAAGTTCAGCGCTGCGGGCGAGCGCGCCGGGCAGCGAACGCGACGGATCTCGCCTGCCTCGTGGCGAACCGGAGCAGCGAGACAAGGTCCCGCTTAGCCTGCTCCGCCGCCGTCGCTTGCTGGCGGCCGCTTGAGCCACTCCGGCAACTCCCTCCCGTCAGCGTGTTCGATGATGTACTCACGAATCAGCCTCCTGACCACCTGAGAAGGCGTCAGATCCTGGCTCGCGCAGATTTCGTCGAAGATCTGCTTCTTTCGGGGGTCGATGAGAATGGTCAGGCGTGCCGTACGATTTTCCATCGAATCACATCAAGTGATAAATAAATTAGAATTACAAGCATACCAGAGGCGAATACAATAGGGTGCTGATTAACACACAGAAACAATGCCAGTCGAGACAGGTGAGCTTGCCCACGTCCGAACACCCCAATCTGCCGCCGGCTTCTTGCGACGATTTCCGTGCCGCATCTTCCGGGAGACCCGCTGCTTCTCCGCGACGTCCGGCCGCAGGGCTTGCGATGCATTGCCTGAAGCCGTCCGACGTCGGTCGCGTGTGATGACTGCCCCCCTGTCTCTTGACCCGGGGCAGTGGCTGCATCTGGACTGGATCCTCGCGGTGATCGCCGCCTGGCTGCTGATCGGACTGGCCGGGGTGTTTGCGCTGCGCCGGCTGGCGCTGGTCGCCAGAGTTCTGTTTCCGGCCGGTGGCGCTTGCGGACTACTGCTGTTCGGCGTTGCGATGAACGCGGCGGTAAGCTCGCCCGAGGTCGCGGTGCTGCCGATCGGGCTGCCAAGTCTGCCCTTCCATCTTCGCCTGGATAGCCTGTCGGCGTTCTTCCTGATGATCATCGGCGGCGTTGCGGCCGGTGTGTCGGCGTTCGCGGCCGGCTACTTCCGCAAGGGAGAAGGCACGCCGCCCGGCTTGTTGGCGCTCGAGTACCACGTCTTCCTGGCGAGCATGGTCCTTGTCGTTCTCGCTGACGACGCCTACGCGTTCATGGTGATGTGGGAGACGATGGCCCTGTCGTCTTTCTTCCTGGTCACCGCCAACCACCGCATCGTCGAGATCCAGCGAGCAGGCTACCTCTACCTGCTGATCGCGCATGTCGGCGCTCTCGGCATCCTGTTGTGCTTCGGTATCCTGCAGGCGGATACCGGCGACTACACGTTTGCCAACATGCGCTCGCAGGAGATCTTGCCCAACCGGGCGTCGATCGCTTTCCTGCTGGCGCTGTTCGGCTTCGGCGCCAAGGCGGGGATCGTCCCGCTGCATGTCTGGCTTCCCGAGGCACATCCGGCGGCGCCGTCGCCTGTCTCCGCGCTGATGAGCGGGGTCATGTTGAAGACCGCCATCTACGGTTTGCTGCGGGTCGTTTTCGATCTGCTGGGTACGCCAGTATGGTGGTGGAGCCTGGTGCTGCTGGCGTTCGGCCTGGCGACCGCGCTGTTCGGTGTCGTCTTCGCCGCGGTGCAGGTCGATATGAAACGCCTGCTGGCCTATTCATCAATCGAGAATATCGGTTTGCTGTTCACCGGCATCGGCCTGGCGGTGTTGTTCTCCACCCAGGGCATGCCGGTGATGGCGGCATTGGCGTTGACCGCGGTGCTCTACCACGTGGCCAGTCATGCTTTCTTCAAGGGGCTGCTCTTTGTTGGCACCGGTGCGGTCCTGCACGCCACTCTCGAACGCAACCTCGGCAAGCTCGGAGGTTTGATCCGTTACATGCCCTGGGTGGCCTGGGCGATGCTGATCGCTGTTCTCGCCAGCGCCGGCTTGCCACCCTTTGGTGGCTTTGTCTCGGAGTGGCTGCTGCTGCAGAGCTTCCTGTTCTCGCCGGACTTGCCGAGTTCATTCCTCAATATGCTGATCCCCGTGGTCGCCGCCCTGATCGCGCTGGTCGCAGCGCTCGCGGGATATACCATGGTCAAGTTCTTCGGGGTCATCTTCCTCGGCCAGCCGCGCGAGGAGAAACTGGCGCAGGCGCATGATGCCGGACGCTGGGAGCGCGTCGGCATGGCGTGGCTGGTCGCCGGCTGTATCGCGCTGGGGATGTTCCCGATTCAGTTCATCTCCCTCATCGATCCGGTGACGCAGCTGCTGGTGGGCGCTGGTCTTGCCGAGACGGTCGGGACGAGCGGCTGGCTGCTCGCCCCGGTGGCGATCGAGCGCGCGAGTTACGGGCCGGCGATTTTCCTGCTCGGCGTCGCGGCAAGCTTTGCGTTCGCCTTTCTGCTGGTGCGCATCTTCTACCACGGCCGCTTGCGGCGCTCGGCACCCTGGGATTGTGGCTTCCCCTGGCAGAACGCGCGCATGCAGGATACCGCCGAAGGTTTCGGACAACCGATCCGGCAGATCTTCGAGCCCTTTTTCCGTTGGGAGCGCGAACTGCCAACGGCTTTCGATGCCGCGCCGCGCTACCGCGTCAGCGTTACCGACCACTTCTGGCACTGGCTCTACCTGCCGGTGACCGCCGCCGTCGAGCGTCTGGCGCGGCTGATCGGTCTCTTGCAGCAGGGGCGGATCGCGGTCTACCTGCTGTACAGCTTCGTCACCCTGATCGCCGTGCTGCTGCTGGTCGAGCTATGACCTGGCTCGGCGTCTTCTCGCAACTGCTGGAGATCGTCCTGGCGCTGTTGTTGGCGCCCTTGCTCGGCGGCTGGGTCAATCAATGGCGCGCCTGGCTGCAGAACAGGTCGGCGCCCAGCTTGCTGCAGCCGTACCGCTTGCTGCATAAACTGTTCAACAAGGAGTCGGTGCTTGCCGAGCATGCGTCGCCGCTGTTCCGCGGCGCACCGTACATCGTCTTCGGCTGCATGGCGCTGGCCTGCGGGATCATCCCGACGCTGTCGACCGAACTACCCTTGTCGCCGGCGGCGGACGCGATCGCCCTGGTTGGGCTGCTGGGCCTGGCGCGGGTCTTCATTTCGCTGGCGGCGATGGATGTGGGCACCTCCTTCGGTACCCTTGGTGCCCGTCGTGAAATGCTGATCGGTTTCCTTGCCGAACCAGCGCTGCTGATGGTGCTGTTCTCGGCTTCGCTGATCTCGCAGTCCACGTCCTTGACCACCATCGTCGAAACGCTGGCCCATCGCGAGCTGGCGATCTATCCGAGTCTGGCTTTCGCTGGCGTCGCTTTCACCATGGTGTCGCTGGCCGAAAACGCCCGCGTGCCGGTGGACAACCCGGCGACGCATCTCGAACTGACGATGATCCACGAGGCCTTGATCCTGGAGTATTCGGGCCGTCATCTGGCGCTGCTCGAATGGGCTGCCAGCCTGAAGCTCTTCGCCTACTCGTGCATCGGGCTGGCGTTGTTCTTCCCATGGGGCGTCGCCGAGGCGCAGGCGCCGCTGGCGCTGCTGCTGGCGATGCCGGCGCTGGTCCTCAAGCTGGCCATCGGTGGCGCTCTGCTGGCGCTGCTCGAAACGCTCAGCGCCAAGATGCGCATCTTTCGCGTCCCTGAATTTCTCGCCACCGCGTTCATGCTGGCGGTGATCGGCATGCTCGTCCACATCCTCGTGCGGCCGTGAGATGAGCGAGTTCGTCGCCCAACTGATCAATCTGCTGGCGTCAACGCTGCTCATTCTGGCCTTCGCGATGATCTCCCAACGGCGGATTCTGTCGCTGATTCACCTGTTCACCGCGCAGGGCGCGACGCTGGTTGCGGCGACTCTGGTGGTCGGCTACGCGACCGATCAGCCGCACCTCTACCTGTCGGCGGGCATCACTCTGCTGCTCAAGGTCATCGTGATCCCCTTGCTGCTGTACCGCGTCATCAACCGCCTCAACGTGCGCTGGGATATCGAAACGCTGATCAACATTCCGACGACGATGATCATCGGCATCGCGCTCGTCATCTTCGCCTTCGATCTGGCGCTGCCGATCTCCAGACTGTCGGCCAGTATCGCCCGCGGCACGCTCGGCATAGCGCTTGCCTGCGTGCTGCTCTCGTTCCTGATGATGATTACCCGTGCCAAGGCCGTGCCGCAGGTGATCGGCTTCCTGTCGATGGAGAATGGCCTGTTCTTCGCCGCCACTTCGGCCACCTACGGCATGCCGATGGTCGTCGAACTCGGCATCGCTCTCGACGTGCTGGTCGGCATTCTGATTCTCGGCGTCTTCATGTTCCAGATTCGCGAGCAGTTCGACAGCCTCGACATCAGCCACCTCGAAAAGCTCAAGGAGGACTGACCTGGAAACGCTGTTCTACGTCCTCGGCATCCCCCTGCTTGGCAGCCTGGTGCTGGCGTTTACCGGGCAGCGCGATGGCGCGCGCGAGATCAACGTCGCCTTCAGCCTCGCGACTTTCATCGCCACCTGCATGCTGACCGTGGAGGTTATCTCGGGTGGGCCGCTGTTCGTCTGGAGGCACGAGTTCTTCATTGACCCGCTGAACGTCTTTCTGGTCACCCTGACCAGCTTTGTTGGCCTGACCACGGCCATCTTCTCGCGCCCTTACATGCGCATCGAGCATGATCACGGCAAGATGACGCCGCGGCGGCAGCGCCTCTACCACAGCATGTACCAGTTGTTCAGTTTCACGATGCTGCTGGCGCTGACCACCAACAACATGGGCATCCTGTGGGTGGCGATGGAGGCAGCGACGCTGACCACCGTGCTGCTGGTCAGCGTGTACCGCACCGCAGCGAGTCTCGAAGCGGCGTGGAAATACTTCATCCTCTGCGGCGTCGGCATCGCCCAGGCTCTATTCGGTACGGTACTGCTGTACATGGCCGCGGAAAAGGTGATCGGCACCGAGGCTGGAGCATTGTTGTGGACCAATCTCGACGCGGTCAAGACCCAGCTCGATCCATCCATCATTACCCTGGCTTTCGCCTTCCTGTTCATCGGCTACGGCACCAAGGTCGGCCTGGTGCCGATGCACAACTGGCTGCCGGATGCGCACGCCGAGGGACCAACGCCGGTTTCGGCCGTCCTCTCGGGCCTGCTGTTGAACGTCGCGGTCTATGCCCTGCTGCGCTGCAAGGTGCTCACCGACGGGGCGCTGGGCAACCAGCTCGCCGGCGAGCTGATGATGGGCTTCGGTCTGCTGTCGGTGGTCGTGGCGGCGTTCTTTCTGTCTCGGCAGAAGGACGTCAAGCGCATGTTTGCCTATTCGTCGATCGAGCACATGGGGCTGATCACCTTCGCCTTCGGGATGGGCGGCGCGATCGCCAACTATGCCGGCCTGCTGCACATGACGGTGCATTCGCTGATCAAGTCGGCCATCTTCTTTGCCGTCGGGCATGCCACGCAGAAGGCCGGAACACAGAACATGGCCGACATCCGCGGTCTGATCAAGGTCAGTCCGCGGCTCGCCTGGGGGATGATGCTCGGCTCGCTGGCCATTCTCGGGATGCCACCTTTCGGCGTCTTCGCCAGCGAATTCCTGATTCTTACGACAGCCATGCGCGACCACGCGTGGGCCACGCCATTCCTGCTGCTGGCGCTCGGCGTGGCGTTCGCCGCCGTCTTCAGCCGGGTCCAGCCGATGGTTTTCGGCGAAACCTCGCTCAGGAAGACCCTGGGCCACACGCCGGCGCTGCTGCCGGTGTTCGCGCACCTTGGCCTGGGCCTGATGCTGGGCTTGTATATCCCGCCGTACCTGAACGACTGGTATCGTCAGGCAGCGGCGATGATCGGGGGATGAGGCGATGCGGATTTCCGGGTTCAGCCTCGATTGCGAACGCCTGCCGGCACCGCTGCCGATCTGGCGTGCAACGGTGCGCGCCGAGACCTGGCTGGTGGTCGCCCGGACGGTGGCCGAGACTGGCGGGCGGCTGCTTGCCCTGTGGGCGTCCGATCGCACGCAGGGCGCGTCGGGTGGTCTCGCGATCTCGGCGGCCTATGTCGTTCGTGACGGCCTGCTGTGGCTCGATTTGCCACTTGCCGGGCGGGCTGCGACCTATCCCGACCTGATGCCGTTTTTCCCCTGCGCCGGCCGCATGCAGCGGGCGGCGGCCGATCTGGTCGGCGTCGCGGCCGAGGGCGCAAGCGATCGACGGCCGTGGCTGAACCACGGCGCCTGGCCTGACGATTACCTGCCGCTGCGCCGGGATGGAGCGCCGAGATCTGCCGCCGCGCCGCGCGAGGTCACCGACTATCCCTTCGTTCGCGTCGATGGCGATGGGGTACACGAGATCCCGGTCGGGCCGGTGCATGCGGGGATCATCGAACCGGGACACTTTCGCTTTTCGGTCGTCGGCGAGAAGGTGCAGCGTCTTGAACAACGCCTGGGCTACACCCACAAGGGAATCGAAAAGCGTTTTACCGAGTTGCCGCCGTTCCAGGCGCATCGGCTGGCCGGCCGGATTTCGGGTGATTCGACGGTGGCTTACGCGTGGGCTTACTGCATGGCGCTGGAGTCGCTGGCGGGCTGCCGGATTGGCGAGCGCGCCACGTGGCTGCGCGCGCTGCTGCTCGAACGCGAGCGGGTGGCCAACCACCTCGGCGACCTCGGCGCGCTCGGCAACGATGCGGCATTCGCCTTCGGGCTGGCCCAGTTCTCCACGCTCAGGGAAGACTGGCTTCGCCTTTCGCACCACGCTTTCGGTCACCGCCTGATGATGGACCTTGTCGTTCCGGGTGGCGTGGCGACGGATGTCGACCAGGCGATGGCCGCGCGGCTATCCGGCCAGTGCGAGCTGATCGAGCGCCAAGTGCAGGAGCTGCAGCAGGTGTACGACGAGCATCCCGGCCTGCAGGACCGCTTTCTCACCACCGGTCGGGTATCGCCGGACCTCGCCGCTCGACTAGGGCTAACCGGCCTCGCGGGTCGCGCCAGCGGCCAAGCCGCCGACCTGCGCTGCGACCGGCCCTGGGCTCCCTATGACCAGCTGGACGTAAGACTCGCGACGCGGGGAGACGGCGATGTCGCCGCCCGCGTCAGCGTGCGTTTTGACGAGCTGCGCGAATCACTGCGGCTGATTCGCGTGCTCCTTTCCCGGCTCCCCGACGGCCGGACGCGCAGCGAACTGCGGCTGCCGACCAAGGTCGCCCTTGGCGCTGGCTGGGTCGAAGGCTGGCGCGGCGAGATCTTCGTCGCCCTCGAATGGGACGGCGAGCAAGGCGCCAACTGCATCCGCCGCTGTCACTGCCACGATCCGTCGTGGCAGAACTGGCCGGTCCTCGAACACGCGATCATGGGGAACATCGTTCCCGATTTCCCGCTGATCAACAAATCCTTCAACCTCAGCTATTCGGGACACGACCTCTGATGTGGCGCATTCTCAAACAGATCGCGAAAAACGGCATCCGCAGCGAAGCGCCACCCGAGTTCAGTGATGAGCTGCGCGTCGAAGCTGAGCGCATTCAGCACGAACTCCTTGACATTCTTGGCCAGGCGTTGAGCATCCGCCAGGTCGATGCCGGTTCGTGCAACGGCTGCGAACTGGAAATCAACGCCCTCAACAACCCCTGCTACAACATTGAAGGCCTGGGCATCCGGTTCGTCGCCAGCCCACGCCACGCCGACATGCTGCTGGTCACCGGGCCCGTTTCACGACACATGGCGCTGGCCCTGCGCCGCACCTACGATGCCACTCCGGATCCCAAGCTGGTGGTTGCGGTCGGCGATTGTGGTTGTGACGGCGGCATCTTCGGCGAGAGCTACGCGAGCTGCGGGCGTGTCGCCAATGTCATCCCGGTCGATCTCGCGGTGCCCGGCTGCCCGCCGCCTCCGTTCGAGATTCTGCGCGGGATCCTGACGGCCGTGCGACGCTGCCGCGCGCCTTCGTCGAAGAGCCGCATTGCTGACTGAGGCGGGTCCTCAGGACGGCGATCCGTCGCCCCACAATCGGTTGTTCCCAGCACGTGGCATGGAGGGGCTGGAAGCTGACGGTTTGACGCGGTCCCCGGCAAGCGGTGGCGAATCGTCTGCCATCACGAAGGCCGGCACTTGTCCGTCTCCTGCGTCAACGGCCAGAATGGCTGTAGCCCGTTCCCCCGCCCCGCAACACGCCGATCAGCAACGGTTGGTGGGAGCGCCGAGCGCTCGTGCTGGAACGACAGCGGCAAACCGCTCTGCGTGCGGTACCGCCCGGGATCAAGTCAGCGCCATGCCGTCGCCCGCGCACGCCTGGTTCAAGCTATTCCGGTGCTCGACCGGCAGTGTTGCCAGGGTCGAAACGTCTTCCAGCTGCCAGCTGCCAGGCCCGCCATTCCGTGGGACTGACCTTTGCCCAGTTCCTGAACGCCCGCGAGAAAGCATTGGGGTCGTCATATTTCAGGGCCGCGGCGATCGCCGACACGCCAAGGCGCGTGTTATCGAGAAGCTGCTTGGCAAGCTCGAAGCGCGCCTGGCTGACCAGCCGCCGCAGATTTTGTCCATCGGCGTCCAGGCGCCGCCGCAGGGTCCGCTCGTGGACCGCGAACAGCCTGGCGACCGCCTCGCTGGACGTCATGCCGGTCAGCACCATTTGCGGCAGAACACGTTCCACTTGCTCAGCGAAGCCCGTCGGAGCATTGGCCTCAGCCTTGCGAATCGCCTCGGCGACGATTCCGTGGAGCGTCTCGTCGGCATCGTCTACCGCCCTTTCGAGCCAGGAAGAAGCGAATACCAGCCCCGAAACCTCCGCATCGAAGCTGACGTTTGCGCGGAACACCTGTTGATACGCTGCGCTGCTTTCCGGTGGACCGTGCGAAAACTGTACGCGCAGTGCTTTCCAGGCGGGCCCGCATAGCTCAGCCAGGATGGTGTAGCCAATAGCGACCGCCGCATCCTGGATCTGGGCGAGCGCCGACGTGCCGTGGCAGTAGACCGAATACCCGAGCATGACGCACGACCGGTCGGGAGCGAGCAGCACCGGCGCCGCACCGCGGTCGTGCAGGTGGAGATGCCGCAGCAGGCTGCGAACGGCCTCGCCGACGGTGGCAGAATTGCGCATCAGGCAGCCGAGCGGGCCGAGGTTGTTCAGACCGAAGCGCTGGCCGACCAGCAGTCCGAAATGTTCGCGGCCGGTGAGCGCGACGCAGGTTTCCAACAGCGATCCGAGATCGTCGACCCGGATACGGCGGTCGGGATCGTCGAATAGCCGCAGGTCGACGCCGGCTCGCGCAAACGCCCGCTGCGGGCTGGCGCCCAAGTCGCTGAGGACGGCCGGAATCGCCATCACTGGCCCGATCCGGACTTCGCCGGGCGCGCTCATCGTCGGCGAAGGTGGCTGCCGCGAGGCGGGCAGGGGTTTCATCGGCGCGTTCTTGTTTTCCGAGGGCATCCGCTGGTCGAGGCCTTGGCCACCTTGGTTGAAGCAGCAATTCTGATCAAAATGTCCGGAATTGCAAGGCCCGCCGAGGGCCAGCCTTGTTATAGTCCCGACTGTCCCGACACGCAGGAGGAAACCATGCACCAGATTCGCGGCATCACCAATGCACTATGCCTTTTCTTGGCTGTCGTGTCGCTGGCCGGCCCGGCGTCGGCGCAGCAGGTCACCGGCGCTCTGGGTTCGGCCAGCGCCACTACCAGCATCAGCGGCAAGCAGTTGCCGTCGCCCGATCCGAAGTTCGGCGGCGTGATCAAGGACGACGCCTTGCAGTCGAAACCCTGGTGGGCGCCGCGTATCGTGCCGCCGAAAGGCGCCCCCAACGTCCTGCTGATCATCACCGACGACGCCGGCTTCGGCGTTCCCAGCACTTTCGGCGGCGTCATTCCGACGCCGACCATGGACCGCATCGCCAACGAAGGGCTGCGCTACAACCGGGTCTTCTCGACCGCGCTGTGCTCGCCGACCCGCGCTGCGCTGATCACCGGCCGCAACCACCACTCGGCGGGCTTCGGCGTGATCTCCGAGCAGTCGACCGGTTTCCCCGGCTACAACAGCATCATCGGCAAGGACAAGGCGACGATCGGCCGCATCCTGCTCGACAACGGCTACTCCACGTCATGGTTCGGCAAGGACCACAATACGCCGGCATTTGCCGCCAGCCAGGTCGGGCCCTTCGATCAGTGGCCTACCGGCATGGGCTTCGAGTACTTCTACGGTTTCGTCGGCGGCGACGCCAACCAGTGGCAGCCGAACCTGTTCCGCAACACGACGCAGATCTATCCGTTCGAAGGCAAGCCGGGCTGGAACCTGATTACCGGCATGGCCGACGAGGCCATCGACTGGATGACGCGGATTCACCAGACCGACCCCTCCAAGCCGATCTTCATCAAGTACGCACCGGGTGCCACGCACGCGCCACACCACCCGACCAAGGAGTGGGTGGACAAGATCAGGGCGATGCACCTTTTCGACGACGGCTACGAGAAGCTGCGCCAGCGCATCTTCGAGAACCAGAAGAAGCTCGGCGTGATCGCCGGGGATTCGAAGCTGACCCCCTGGCCCAGCGAGGTCCTGAAGCCGTGGGATGAACTCAGCGCCGAGGAGAAGAAGCTGTTCATCCGCCAGGTCGAGATTTTCGCCGCCTATGCGGCCTACAACGACTACGAGATCGGTCGGGTGATCCAGTCCTTCGAGGACCTGGGCAAGCTCGACAACACGCTGATCATCTACATCAACGGCGACAACGGCACCAGCGCCGAGGGCGGTCCGCTGGGCACGCCCAACGAGGTGGCGTTCTTCAACGGCCTGAGCGAGCTCCCGGTCGACGTGCAGATGAAGTGGTACGACGTCTGGGGCACCGAGCAGACCTACAACCACATGTCGGCCGGCTGGTCGTGGGCCTTCGACACGCCGTTCGACTGGTTCAAGCAGAACGCCTCGCGGCTCGGCGGCATCAACCAGAACATGGTGGTGTCGTGGCCGGCGCGGATCAAGGACAAGGGGGCACTGCGCGAACAGTTCATCCACGTCATCGACGTCGTGCCGACGATCCTCGAGGCTTCGGGCATCCGTCCGCCGGAGGTGGTCGACGGCATCAAGCAGGCGCCGATCGAGGGCACCAGCTTCCTCTACACCTTCGATGCGAAGAACGCCAAGGTCCCATCACACCACAAGACGCAGTACTTCGAGATGATGGGCCAGTGGGCGCTGTACGACGACGGCTGGCTGCTCAGCACCAAGGTCAACCGTGCGCCCTGGCAGGCCTTCGGAGCGGCCAACCCGGATCCGCTGAACAATCAGGTCTTCCAGCTTTATGACCTCTCCAGGGACTTCAGCCAGGCCGACGACATCGCCGCGAAACACCCGCAGAAAGTGAAGGAAATGCGCGCGAAGTTCCTTGCCGAAGCCAAGAAGTACCAGGTCCTGCCGCTGGATGCGTCGGTCGCCGCGCGCATCGTCGCGCCGCGTCCGAACATCACCGCCGGGCGCACCGAGTTCGTCTACACCCGGCCGATGGTGGGCCTGCCGCAAGGCGATTCGCCGTTCCTGCTCAACTCGTCCTACACCATCACCGCCGACATCGACGTACCGCAGGGTGGCGCCGAAGGGATGATCCTGACCTCGGGCGGACGCTTTGCGGGTTACGGCTTCTATCTGCTCAAGGGCAAGCCGGTGTTCCTGTGGAACCTGGTCGACCTGAAGCGGATCAAGTGGGAGGGTCCCGAGGCTCTCACTCCCGGCAAGCACACGCTTGAGTTCGACTTCAAGTACGACGGCCTGGGCGTCGGCACGCTCGCCTTCAACAACATGAGCGGCCTCGGCCGGCCCGGCACGGGCACGCTGAAGGTCGACGGCAAGGCGGTGCAGACGATCACGATGGACCATACGCTGCCGATGATCCTGCAGTGGGACGAGAGCTTCGACATCGGCTCCGACACGCTGACCGGCGTGAACGACGCCGACTACAAGCCGCCGTTCCCGTTGACCGCCAAGCTCGACAAGCTGACGGTCAAGGTCGACCGGCCGCAGTTGTCACCCGAGGACATCAAGAAGCTCCAGGCGGCAATGATCGAGAAGGCGAAGAGCGACTAAGGTGGCGGTCGCCGGCCAGGGGCGCAGACCGTCCAAGTGCAGCACGCCGGTCTGCGCTCTTCTCGTTCTGCCGAGGAACGAGGGCTGGGAGCGGCTGGTTCGGGGGCGGGGCGAGCCGAGATGAATGGCCCGCGCGAGAAGGACGCTCGCCGGCTGATGGCACGGAATCCCTGCCGACTTCGCGGTAAACCGTGAGCCGTGGGTTCCATTTCCTGATGAAGGGGACAGAAATGAATGTGAGCAAACCCGAATACACCCGGGTCGCCCTTGCGCTGGCAGCCGCGCTGGCATTCGCGCCGGCGTTCGCGCAACAGCGGAACCCCGAGCGGAACGCCTACTTCGGCGAGACGCACCTGCACACCAGCTGGTCGGTCGACGCCTGGGTGATGGGCAACCGCATCACCGGCCCGGCCGATGCCTACAAGTACGCGAAGGGCGAGACCATCAAACACCCGCTGGGCTTCGACATCAAGATCGACACGCCGCTCGACTTCATGGGCGTGACCGATCACTCGGAGTATGTCGGCGTCACCAGGCAGGCCAACACCCCGGGATCCTACGTGAGCACTTTGCCTGCCGCGCAGCCGATGATCATGAAGGATCCGAACAGTTCGGCCGAGCAGAACGCGGTCTTCTCGTATCTGCTCAAGCTGGCCGGAAGCGCGCCGGTGAAGTCGCTCATGTCGCCGAAGGTCACTTCCACCGTGTGGAAGGAAAACGTCAAGATTGCCGACGAAGCCAATCAACCCGGCAAGTTCACTGCGTTCTGCGCGTACGAGTGGACCTCCATGCCGGACCAGCGCAACCTGCATCGCAACGTCTTCTTCCGTGACTGCGGCAAGGTGCCGGACTATCCCTTCAGCGCGCTCGACTCGAAGCTCCCCACGGAGCTGTGGAAATGGATGGACGCGCAGCGGAAGGCCGGCAACGAGCTGCTCGCGATCTCGCACAACGCCAACGTGAGCGACGGCTGGATGTACCCGGTCGACATCGACAATACCACCGGGCGGCCGATCGACGCCGCCTGGGCGGCGGCGCGCGACCGCAACGAGCGCCTGATCGAGATCAAGCAGGGCAAGGGCCAGTCGGAGACGCATCCCCTGCTGTCGCCCAATGACGATTTCGCGAGCTACGAGATGTACCAGACCATCCTCGGCCTGCCGGACGACGTCGGCCGCATCGACCGCATCACGGGCAGCTACGCGCGCCAGGCGTTGAAGGACGGCCTGGCGATGCAGGACCAGCGCGGCTACAACCCGTACAGGTTCGGCATGGCCGGCGGCTCCGACTCGCACAACAGCGCCAGCTCCTACCGCCAGGACAACTTCTTCGGCCTGCACGCCGACGCGGACGGGACGGTCGAGCGGCGCTTTGCCGGCGTGCTGATCGGCGGCACCATGGACGTGCGCCTGGAAAACCCCGGCGGGCTGACCGGCGTGTGGGCCGAGGAGAACGCCCGCGCTTCGCTGTGGGACGCGATGCACCGCAAGGAGACCTTCGGCGTCAGCGGTCCGCGCATCAAGGTGCGCTTCTTCGGCGGCTGGGACTACGGCAATGACATCGTCAACGCCGGCGACTGGGTGAAGCAGTCCTACGCGGGCGGCGTGCCGATGGGCGCGGACCTGCCGCCGCTACCCGCGGGCGGCAAGGGCACGGCCCCGAAGTTCGTCGTCTGGGCAGTGAAGGATCCGACGTCCGGCAATCTCGACCGGATCCAGATCGTCAAGGGCTGGACGCAGAACGGCCAGAGCTTCGAGAAGGTCTATGACGTCGCGTGGTCCGGCGACCGCAAGCCCGACAAGTGGTCCGGCCGCGTGCCGGCCATCCAGAGCACGGTGGACCTCGAAAAGGCTACCTACGCCAACAGCGTCGGCTCGACCGAACTGAAGACGGTGTGGACCGATCCCGAGTTCGACGCCAGCCAGCATGCCTTCTACTATGCGCGCGTGCTGGAGATCCCCACGCCGCGCTGGACCCTCATCCAGGCCGTCAAGGCGGGGCTGCCGCCGCCCGACATCGTGCCGCTGACGGGCCAGGAGCGCGCCTGGAGCTCGCCGATCTGGTATGCGCCGTCGGCCGCGGCGCGCAAGAACGCTCCGGCAGGCATGACCGTCAGCGAGCTGAAGAAAAAAGGGGGCAACGCGCTGAATGATGCGCAGCTCAAGGCGCTGATCGTCGGCAAGGCCTTCTGGCTGCGCAACAACGTGACCGGAGACCAGTTCTTCCAGAGCTTCACGACCGAGGGTCAGACGATCGTCCTCCGCGTCGGCACGAACGCGACCATGCCGAGCGCCTTTGGCAACGTCGTGCGCGACGGCTACAGGGGGACGACCTCCGCCTACCGGATCGAGGGGGGCAAGGTTGTCATCCCGGTGTCGCAGGCGCCGTACTCGTTCACCTTCTACAGGGAAGGCGCCGCCTACTACGCCGCGCGCAGCAACGAGTTCGGCTACGCCAACTACGAGATCATTCCGGCACCGCAGGTCGCCGCGAACCCGCTGACTGCGCTCTCCAGCCAGTTCTCGATCGAACTGGGGCTGACGGAAGGGCAGAAGAAGCAGATCGTCCCAGTGCTGAAGCAGGAGTTGCAGCAGTTGGGCGAACTGAAGAAGAACGCCTCTCTCAGCGGCCTGAAGAAGGTGGAGGCGGTGCGCAGGCTCGGCGTCTCCTTCGACGAGAAGATCTCGCCGCTGCTCAATCCCGAGCAACAGCAGAAATTCCAGACCATGCGCGAGCAGATGCGGCGACGGATCATCGAGGAGGCAACCGAAACGGCGCTGCAAAAAGTTAAATCGCAAGCGTCGGCAATGTTCTCCGACGTGCACAAGTAGCGATGACGATACTGGACAGTGAGTCGGGGCGGATCCTGCCCGCGTGCGGTGCGACGGTGGGGCAGCGTCGATGACGGCAGTGTTCAAGCGGGCTGCGGCAGCGGAAGCGGCCACCGGGGTCATCCGCGTGGCTTCTCCGCCAATCGTGGTCAGTCCGCTCTGCGGTGTGGCCGTCGCGGGATTCGCCGAAGTGGTCAGCCGATTTGGCGGTATCGCGCTGACCCGGATGCTGGTCTGCGGGACGATGGCGGCGCGCTGGGGCAGCGGGCGAACGAAGTGTCTGTAGCCGACGAGGCGCAACCGCGGCGTGTCGCGGCCGGCGTCGTCGTGCGCTGGCTGCGCGAGCCACTGCTGCAGTTCCTGCTGCTCGGAGCGGTTCTGTTCGGCGTCTTCAGCCTGACGCAGTCCGAACGCCTGGCGACCGCGCCGTCAAAGGAGATCCGGCTGTCGCTCGACGAGATCACCCATCTCGCGCAGCTCTACCAGTCGCAGTGGCGCCGCCCGCCGACGCCGCAGGAACTCGAGCGCATGGTCGAGAACAAGGTCCAGCAGGAAATTCTCTACCGCGAGGCGCTCGCGATGGGCCTCGACAAGGACGACGAGATCGTCAAGCGCCGCATGGCGCAGAAGATGCAGTTCCTGGCCGAGGACGTGGCTGCCGCGCGCGAGCCGACGACGGCCGATCTCAGGAGCTGGTTCGACCAGCACAGCGCCAGATTCGCGCAGCCGCCCCGGCTGAGCTTCCGGCATTTGTACTTCTCGCCCGACCGCCGGGGCGCCCATGCTCGGGCCGATGCCGCGCACGCGCTGGCAAAGCTGGCCGGCCAGCCGGTCGACGCCAAGATCGCCAACTCGCTCGCCGACCCGTTCATGTTCCAGGACTACTACCGTGATCGCGCGCCCGACTATCTCGGCAAGGAATTCGGACCGATCTTCGCGCTGGCGGTGGCCAAGCTTCCGCCCGGCGCGTGGCAGGGGCCCGTCGAGTCCGGCTTCGGCTGGCATCTGGTGTTCGTAGACACCGTGGTTGCCGGGCGCATACCGCCATTCGAGGAGGTCGAGTCCGACGTCAGGACCGCGTGGTTCGGCGAGCAGAAGGCGCTTGCCTGGGAGAAGGCGTACAAGGGGATGCGCGCAAACTACACGGTGCTGCTGCCCGCGCCATCGGGCGAAGCGGCGAAGTGATGGGTGTGGTCGGCCTCGCCAGATACGTCGTCGCGGCACTTCTGGTCCTGCTCGCCGGACTGCCTGCGGCACAGGCGCATGAGTCGCGGCCGGCGTACCTGGAGATCAGGGAGACGGCCCCCGGCCACTACGCGTTGCTGTTCCGCACGCCGGTGCTGGCGGGCAGGCGCTTGCCCCTGGTGCTTGGCCTGCCCGAAGGGGTGAAGGACCTCAAGGCACCCGTGATCCAGGAGCTTACCGACTCCCTCGTCGAGCGCCGCTGGATCGACGCCGGACCGAATGGGCTCGCTGGCGAACGGGTCGAGATCAAGGGCCTGCAATTTCAGATTTCCTGATCTCGGAGGAAACCCGGTTGGCACTTTAGACGAGGGCGAAGGTCATTCTTGCCCCGGTTTCCGGATGCGGGAAATCTTGCAGGGTGAGTTCCTCGAGGAGCGCGGC
>NZ_JAPUVQ010000028.1:0-6887 GCF_029255145.1 Accumulibacter sp. | reverse complement strand
TCAAGAACCTCGTCCAGATTAAACCAAACCGGTCATCCCCCAGAAAATTCACGCAAAAGCCACATTTATCACATGCTTACAAGAACGGGGTATGACTTTGTTCTGATACGTTGAGAGCATTGGGATTTCTCCCCCTTCTGGATAGGCGCGGCAGTAGCCAGGTCGAAGCCGGCCCACTCCGTGCGGCGCAGCTCGCCTGGGCGAACGAACAGCAGCGGCGCGAGCAGTAACGCGCTCTTGACAACCAGCCTACAGCGAAAGCCGTCGATTGCCCGCGGCAGGTCGGCAACTTCCTTGGCTGTCGTGATGGCCGCGAAGTGCCCGGCCTTGGCCGCGGGTATCGCGCCCCGCAGGTCCGGGCAGGGGTCGCGTTCGGCGCGACCTGTGGCGATGGCGTGGCGGAACGCCTGGCTGACTTCGCTGCGCACCCGGTGCGCCGTGTGGCGCGCGCCGCGCTCGTCGACCCGCTGCAGTACAGCGAGCACGTCGGGCGATGAAATCTCGGCGATTGGCATTGCCCCGAGCCACGGGAACACGTCATGCTCCATGCGCGCCAGGGTCTTGGTGTACCGCCCGGCCGCCACGGCTTCCTTGCGGTGATTCGTCCAGTCCCGGCAGACGGGCTCAAAGCAGTTTGCGGCGAGAGCAGCTTTTCCTTGCCGTCGAAGCCGTACCGGAAGCGCCACCACTTGCCGCCGTCGGGCGTGACGATGACGAGCAACCCGCGCTCATCGTACAGCCTTGGCTGTTTTTTCGCCGGGCTTGGCGTTGCGTACGGCGGTATCGGCCAGTGGCATGGCGGGCTTCACGGTCGGAACGCGGTTCCGCATCCGGGAGTTACCCCAGGGTCAAAGGCCGTTACCGCGGGAGTTTCCCCTGTTTTTTCGCGGATGCCATGGAACCACGTTACCCCATGGCGGACATCAAGCCAATGAAAAAGCCCGCACTTGGGCGGGTTCGATGGACTGCTGCGGACTGCCTTGAACTGCCTGTTGGTGCCCCCGGTCGGAATCGAACCAACGCCTGATGATTACAAATCAACTGCACGACCTTCATGCTACGGGGGCGAACACTGCATGCTGAGGCGATGATTATAGCCGAAGCAAGCGCTCGCCGTGCTTCCCCGGACACATTCTGCCCGACCCACCCGAGGTGGGTGATTGCGGCCAGAAAGGGCCGCGTCGGGCGCGGTTGCAAGCGCAGGCGAAGCTCCTGCCGCTGCCCCACCAGTCGTGGAAATGGCGTCGTCTTGCCGGTCAGGTCCGGGGCAGCGCACCGCCGGTGGCTGCGGATTCTTTCGCAGCTGCACCGCCACTGATAGAATGCCGCGACTGTCTGTTTGTCGGTGAAAAGCGATGCCAGCCCTCTCGAATCCGTCCGAAATTGCCCGCGAGGCCTTGCGCCTGCTGGCCAGTAGGCGCATCTCGCCGTCACCCGACAACTACCGGGCGCTCTATCACGAGATTGCCGGTACCCCGGTCAATGAGGCGGCGCCTTTCCCGGAACGAGAGCTGAAGGCACTGCTGGCGTCGTTGCCCAGGGAAAATGCCCAGCAGCAACGACTGCTCAGACGCTTCGAGCAGGCATTCAAGGGCAAGAGCTGGGACGAGCTCAAGCGTGGTCTGGCCGAGTTGTTCGCGCAGTTGGGTAAGGAGCAGGATCTGCCGTGGAATCAGTTATTCGGCGACTTCCTTCGGCAGTGGGAGGGCAAGCAGGCCGGCCTCACCGTCGCGCGCAAGCGTGAAGCGCTGGAGCGTGTGCTGGCCGGCTCGGCGGGTAACAGCGAGTTGCTCTTCGCGCGCCTGCAAGGACTGGTCAAGTCGTGGTCACTGAACGCGTCGGAAGCGGCGGAGATGCCTCTGGTGGAGGGGCTCGCAGCAGTGGCCGAAGCCGCGAACGGCTCTCCGGTCAGCGATCAGGTGGCGACAGCGCATGCGCTGCAGACTGGTGCTCTGGCGGCCGAGCTGTCGAACGAGCTGCGCGAGATCTTCGCGTACTCGCTGGAGGGCCTCATTCCGACCCAGCTCGCCGACGAGCCCGACCTTGTGGCCGACGCCAAGGCGCTCGCCCACAAGGTCCGCACGGCGACCTCGCGAGCGGCGATGGAAGGCCTGCAGGCGAGCGTCAAGCGCTTCGCGTTCCGCCTTGAGCTGCTGGCCGAAGACCGGGTCGAACTGCGTGCAGGCTTGCTCAAGCTGCTGCAATTGTTGATCGAAAACGTCGGCGAGCTGGTTGTCGAGGACCGCTGGCTTGCCGGTCAGATCGACATCGTCCGCGACATCGTTTCCGGCCCGCTGAGCATCCGTTCGATCAGCGACGCCGAAAGCCGGCTGAAAGAGGTCATTTTCAAGCAGGCACAGCTCAAGCACAGTCTGAACGAAGCCCGGGAAAGCCTCAAACAGATGCTGGCCGGCTTCGTCGATCACCTGGCGGAGTTTGCCGATTCGACTTCCGAGTATCACGACAAGATCGCGATCTGCGCCGACCGGATCAGCAACGCCGAGGACATTTCCCAGCTCGAGGACGTGCTCGCGGAAGTGATCCGTGAGACCCAGATCATCCAGCTCAACGCGCAGCGCTCGCGTGACGAGTTGCGTGCCGCCAAGCAGAGCGTCGAGGACGCCGAGAAGCGCATTGGCGAACTGCAGGCGGATCTCGACAAAGCCAGCACGCTGGTTCGGCACGACCAGCTCACCGGTGTGCTTAACCGCCGTGGTCTGGAGGAAGCATTCGACAAGGAAACGGCGCGCGCGCAACGCCGCAGGGCGACACTCTGCGTCGCCTTGCTCGACATCGACAACTTCAAGAAACTCAACGACTCGCTCGGTCACGACGCCGGCGACGCCGCACTGATCCACCTGACGACGGTAATCCGCGAAACGATGCGTCCGCAGGATACGGTCGCCCGCTTCGGTGGCGAGGAGTTCATCATCCTGCTGCCGGACACCTCGCTGGAAGACGCGCAGACGGCGCTGGTCCGCCTGCAGCGCGAGCTGACGCGGCGGATTTTCCTGCACAACAACGACCGCCAACTGATTACCTTCAGCGCCGGCGTAACCGATTTCCGGCCCACCGATACGCAGGGCTCGGTCAGCAAACGTGCCGACGAGGCGATGTTTGCCGCCAAGCAGGCCGGCAAGAACCGGGTCTTGATCGGCTGACTTCATTCCCGTAGCTGCACATCGGTTGCCCGCTGCCGGCGCCGCGGCGCTGCGCGCTCAGCCGTGCCGGCCTGGCACGGTGGCTCCGCCGGCCAGCGCTCGCAGCACTTCGCCAGCGGCCAGCAGGCCAAACGTCGCGGTGACGCACACCGACGAGCCGAAGCCGGCGCAGTTCAGTCCATTCAGCGCACGCGGCGGTTCGCAGGCTGCGGCGGCCCGGGTTTCGGATTCGGGATAGCGCAGCGCTTCGCTCGAGAAGACGGCCGCAATCCCGAACTTCTTCTTTGCCTCACGCGGGAACGCGTAGTCCTTGCGTAGTAGCGAGCGCACCTTGGCGAGCAACGGATCCTGAATGCTCAGAGCGAGGTCGCCGATCTGGATTCGCGTCGCGTCGATCTGGCCGCCGGCGCCGCCGGCGGTGATCAGCGGCGTCGCGACGCGCCGCGACCAGGCGATCATCGCCGCCTTGGTGCGCGCCTGGTCGATGGCGTCCAGGACGTGGTCGAAAGGCCCGGCGAGGATGGTGTCAACGTTCTCCGGAGTGACGAAGTCGTCGACTTCGGTGACCACGCAAGCCGGGTTGATGGCGTGGACCCGCTGCGCCATGGCGCTGACCTTGGCCTTGCCGAATTCGCCGTCGAGGGCGTGCACCTGCCGGTTGACGTTTGACTCGGCGACCATGTCCAGATCGATCAGGGTGATCTTGCCGATTGCCGAACGTGCCAGCGCCTCGACGGCCCACGAACCGACACCGCCGATGCCGACGACGGCGACATGCGCATCCTGAAAACGCCGCAGGGCAGCCGCCCCGTAGAGGCGAGAGATACCTCCGAAACGGCGCGCCTGATCGGCCGCAGGGTCGGGCGGCGGCCCGACCATCGGTTCGCTCATATGGCTTCGACGCTCCGCCGGATCACCTGGTTGAAGGGCTCGATCCATTCCGGCGCGAACTGCTTGTCACAGGCATTGATTTCGGCGATCGCGCGTAGCAGCGAGCGATTCCGGCCACGGTTGATATGCTTCAACATCACCGCTTCGAAGGCGTCGACGATAGCCAGCACCTTTGCGCCGGAGCAGATCTGCGCGCTATCGAGACCGGCCGGGTAACCGCTGCCCCGGGGCGCTTCATGGTGTTGCGCCACCATCTCGGCGGCAGCCGTCCAGCCGGCCATCCGCGACAGCAATCCAGCCGCATAGCCCGGATGCGCGCGCAGGATCGTCTTCTCCTCCGGGCTCATGTCGCTGGCCTTCAGCCATACCGACTCGGCGAGAAACATCATGCCGACGTCGTGCATGTAGACGGCGGCTTCAAGCTGAATCGGCTCGATCGGCTCACCGGCCATCTGGTTTGTTTCCAGCGCCAGGCGCAGGATGCGCGTCGAGCGGCCCTTGAACAGCGGCGACCTGGCCTCGAACTGGCTGGCAAGGGTGAGAAAAAAACGCAGATCCTCGGCAGCTTCCGACTTTGCGGCAGCGCGCAGACCGGTGACACCGCGGGTGGTCAGCGACGCAACAAAGACCGGACGGAATCCGGTTACTGCCTCAAGCACCTCGGCGGCGCGCTCGTCGACCTCCGCTGACGCGGCCATCGCCAGCTTCTCGAGGCCTTCAACCAGCGGTCGGAGTTGCAGGGTATCGAGCGCATCGCCGCTGGCAATGCGGGCCATGGCCAGCTCCAGGCGATCGATGGTCAACAGGATGGTTTCGGCAATTGCCTCGGAGAACAGCAGATTGCTGTTACGGACTCGGGCGAGAAGGGTTTCAATCGGGTGCACGATGGCCACCGCCAGGTCGACGTTGCACAGCGCCGCGTCACCCTTGATGTTGTGCAGCGCACGGAACAGGCTGCCGATCACTTCGCGCTCACCTGGCGCATTTCGCAGGCGAGCGACATCACGTTCGATCTTCGGCGCGTGTTCGCGCAGCGCTTCAATGAAATCATCGAGTCCCTCGCGGTCGGTCACGACCGGAGCAGTAGGCATCCGTCTGTCCATGGTGCGTGCCTCCGAAATGATATTGCAGGCGAGTTTACCGGAAAGCGGTCCCTGCCGTTGCAGAGCAGGAGCGCTTCCCCCTTGCATCTTGACCGACGGTACCGCTTGCTAGGCACCGATAGTGCTCGCCTTGAAACCAGGACCGGGCGACTGGCTGAATCCGCGCAAACGGCCCCATTCGCCGGCATGCTGGGCTAAACTGCGGGCTTTTGCGCCTACGAGGAACTACCATGCCAATTGTCACCACCCCCAGCGGTCTCCAGATCGAAGACGTAATCGCCGGCAGTGGTCCCGTCGCGGTCTCCGGTCAGCACGTGATCGTGCATTACACCGGCTGGCTTGCCGATGGCACCAAGTTTGATTCGAGCGTCGACCGCAATGAACCCTTTCGCTTTGCCCTCGACGGTCGACACGTCATCGCCGGCTGGGAAGAGGGTGTCCCCGGGATGTGCGTCGGCGGCATTCGCCGGCTGATCATTCCGGCCGATCTCGCGTATGGAGCACGGGGCGCCGGTCGATTGATCCCGCCGCATGCCAAGATAACCTTCGAAATCGAGTTGCTCGATATCGCCTGACCGATGGCCGAGCGGCCACGCAAGACGCCGAGCCTGTCGCCCGGCACCCGTGCGGCAGCGCCGAACACGCGCCGCGAGCGCCCACCAGAGCGCCCCGGCGGCAGGCCGACGGTCGTTGCCGCGCCAGCCAGCAGCACGCCGCAAGCGGGCGTGCGGATCTCCAAGCTGATGGCCGAACGTGGCTTGTGTTCGCGTCGTGACGCTGATGGCTACATCGCGCGCGGCTGGGTCCTGGTTGATGGCCGAAGGGTCAGCGAGCTCGGCACGCGGGTCGACCCGGCGGCAGTGATTACCCTCGACAAGCAGGGACAGGCGGACCAGCAAAGCCGCTTGACGATCCTGCTGCACAAACCGATCGGCTTCGTCTCTGGCCAGCCGGAGCCCGGCTGTACTCCGGCGGTGACCCTGATACAGCCAGCCAATCAGCTGTCCACACCGGACACCCCGAACTTTCATCCGGCCTGCCTGCGAGGATTGGCGCCCGCCGGCCGCCTGGACATCGATTCGACCGGCCTGCTGGTGCTGACCCAGGACGGTCGCGTCGCCCGGCAGCTGATCGGCGACGACTCGCAGATCGAAAAGGAGTACCTGGTCCGCGTAGACGGCTCGCTCGACGCCAAGGGGCTGGCGCTGCTCAATCACGGCCTCAGCCTCGACGACCGGAAGCTGAAGCCGGCGAGGGTCGAGTGGCTCAACGACGATCAACTGCGCTTTGTTCTCCGCGAGGGCAGAAAGCGCCAAATTCGGCGGATGTGCGAACTGGTCGGCTTGCGCGTGATCGGCCTCAAGCGAGTCCGCATCGGTGCCGTCCGGCTTGGCGACTTGCCACTCGGTCAGTGGCGCTTCCTGCGGCCGAACGAAACGTTCTGACGGCGCAGCGGCGAGCAGCTGCGGCATCGGCCGCCCTGCACCCGGAGCACTGAGTAGCGCCACGGTTTTTGATGTTTCAATGTTCACGAACGTTGATGGCATTACCGTGAAAGAACACCCTCTTGAAGGCGAGCGAATCTCTGGCACTTGATGCCATTGAGCGCAACTGGCAGGAAGAGAGGCTCAGGCGGCAGCGGGGATAAAGCCGTGCTTCTTGAGCATCTTCAACCAGCGAGGGGCGTTGCGTGCAACAGATAGGGCTTCGAAGTCGGTTGCCGAGTCCCGGT